>CALUPO010000005.1 GCA_944322675.1 Candidatus Gastranaerophilales bacterium
ATACATCATTAAAGCTTTATATTTATCTTCTTTTGTGTAACGTTTAGGCTTTTGTGGGAATGTTTTGCCACAATTTGAACAAAGCATACGTTGGGTTACTCTATTTTTTTCCGTTTTTTCTTACTTTATTGCTTTGGCAATGGGGACATATTGACATTAAAAACCTCCTTCTTTTAAGAATATTATACATTATTTTGCCTAATATGGCAATGAAATGTTAACAATTCCCGCTTAAAGGGAAAGGGATAATAAAAAAGTTGGAGAATGAGGTCAACAATGGCAACCCATACGCAGATTGGAACAAGCAGTGCTTAATGAAACATTGTCGGACAGCCGTCTGTTTGAGTGCGAAGCACGAGTTAAGGCTGTTCGGGTTGAATTTAGCACAGCTGTGACAATCAAGTGGGTTGCGGTTTTGTGCAGCTTTTGCGTAAAAGCTGCCCCGTCCGGAGGACATTAAAATATTGAGACTTGTATACAACTTTACACAAAACTTAGTCTAAACTTATATATAAATCCTAAAATTAATTATTAAGTTTTGTAAAAAAAAATGTAAATTTTGAAATTATACAAAATTTATATACTTTATATATATGTAAGACAAAGGAAACAAAAAGATGGCAATAGAAACAATTAATCAAGACATGAATAAAAGATTAGCTGAAATATATAGCGAAAAATTAACAGTAAATTTAGACGCAAAATCAACATTGAATCCGGATGATTTCTGGAAATCAATGAATATAATAGCAGGAACAAATAAAGCTTTAATGAATTATAGAGTTGTTCCTCAATAAAAATTTTTCCCCATACCAAATCTAGTAATGCCTGAGAAAAGAAAAACTCAGGTTTTTTTTATCCTTGTTAACACAAAATAAAGCTAATTATTAATTTATATTATTTTAAATTAACATTTCTTTACAATATTGAATTTTAATGACCGCCACGTGCAAGTATTATTTTATATTTATATTTTTGTGCATTTAAATAATCTGATGAAACACGTTTTGAAACTTTGCAAATTTTATTGCATATTTTTTCAGCTTCATCAAATTTACGTTTTTCAAAAAAACAATCAATAGCCTTAAAAGCATTTTTTATATAATATTTATCAGGATTAACAAATTGTTTTAAATCTTTTATTTTTTGTAAAATATTACTATTAATCCTGTGTGTCAAAACGTAATAATTTGTATATTCTGACAATGCAAGTTCATAATTTGCATTATTTTCATATTCCTGAGCAATTGTAAGATGTCTATTTACACTTTCATCATCAAATGCTTTTGTCTTTATATATAGCATTCTTTGTATAATATTTGAATAATCAAGTTTTGATTCATTTGAATTTATAAACAAATCATAATAACTATAAGCATAATCGTATTTTTCAAGCTTATCGTAACACAATGCCATTTTATAAATAAAACTTTTATTGCTGCCGCTTAATATATAAGCGTTTTCGTAATAATCAAGAGCTTTTTCATAATTTTTATCAGCAAAAAATAAATTAGCCAAATTTAATAATACACTTTTAGAAGGATAATGTTTAACAGCTTTGGCATAAAGTTTCACACACTTTTCAAAATCATTTAAAGAAAAAGCTTCTTTTCCTTTCATAATATATTTTTTAGAAATTTCAATATTCCGGTTCAAAGTTTCTTTAACTTCTTTATATTCATTTAAATCATAATTTTCATCATATTTAATATATCGTTCATAGGCTTTCAAAGATTGATAATATAAATTTAATTTTGAATAAGCAACCCCAATATTTAAATTCACACAAGGATAATCAATCTGATTTAAAAGTGTAATAAAATAATAATTTATTGCACGACTATAATTTCCATTTATCATTTCAAGATTGCCAAGCAAAAAATATGCACCATTGTACACCGGTACTTTTTTTAATGCTTCATTTAGATTATTTAATGCATTATCATTGTCATTTAACTTAATATAATAACTTCCAATAAGTGAATATACATAAGAGCTTTTATTTGATTCAGGTTCAAGTTTTAGTATGTTTATTGCATTTACATAATCGTTATTTTTTGCTGCCTCAATAGCTTTATCAATATTAGTTTTTTCCGGATTATCCTTTTCAATAATTTTTTCATTCATTATTAACTAAAAATGTCATTATAAAACTTATCATTATCAATTATTTTATTTAAAACATTATCAAGATTTGCATTATCATAATTTATACATTTTGCATTTTCAAGAAGTGTATTTTTATCTTGAAATAAAAGATTTTTAAATTTCTTTATATCATTTTCTCTTTCAAAAATATTATAAGCTGCATTTGAAATGCTGCTTTCGTCGACTATTTCGTCATTTGACAATTTTGAAGTATTATCTTTTGCTGCATCATTTGATATTTTATCCGCAGATAAAACATTTGTCGTTCCATAAGCCAAATGCAATTTTAATTTAAGCAAATTATCATTGCCTGCATTATTATTAACGCCATTATACATAAAAAATAAATCCCTGTTTTCCCCAACTTTATAACAAATATAATATAATATTTTTTATATTATTTCCATAATGTAAACAATGTAGTTTATATTAAAAGTTATACTTTTAGTTAAGATTTGTAAACAATTAGTATAAAATTTTATAAAAAAACTAAAAGTTTTTGCAATTATAGCCGATAATATAAATATAAAGAAAGAGAAGTTTTACTGGTGGTTAAAATTATGAATAAAAAACAAAAAAATGAACAAAAAGGTGCCTCTTTGTTTGCCCGCAGCACAAATCTTATTGATATTGACCCTATGGAAGAAATTTTTGCTCTCAATATGGGTGATTTTTTAATTGAACATTTAATATCAGATGAACTTGTCCAAAAAATGTCAAAACATGATAAGAAAAAAGACAAATCCATCGATAATTTAAAAACACAACTTAACGAACTTATTTCGATATATTCAATAAGTAACACATTAAACATTCTAGGTTTGGAACAAAAAGAAGATTACCTTATTTATAACTCAATAGCCTCAAGTTTAACAAAAATGCTTGATGTAAAAGTTTGCCATATACTTTTATCAAACAAACTTATGCACAATTTTAATCACGACCAAAATGACCTGATTTTATGCGGAACATCAAATAACAGCTTATCTTCTCAATTGGATGAGAAAAAATCCGGTATAAAATTTGATGAAAGTAATATAAACATAAAAAATATTTTTGAAAAAAATGAAATATCAGTTTTAAATTTTGGTGATATTAAATTTGAATTTGATAAAGATCTTGAAATTGAAAATTTAAAATTTACAGCTTTAATTCCCATGTACAACAACCTTGGGCATATAGGGATTATCATTTTACATAATGACAAAGTTATAGCACAACATTATTTAAATCTTGCAAATGTTTTAAGTGTGTTATTTGCGACATCTTTATATCTTCAAAAATTAATAAATGAAACTATTTTAATGATAAAAGATAAAAATTCAAATGAAATGGATCTAAAACATATGCGTGCAGAGTTGACATCTATGATTTGTGACTTAGGTCTTGCCCAGCAAAACTTTGTTGAAACACTTGCCAAAAGTGTCAATGAAAAAAGTGAATACAAAACAAATCACGCTCAAAATGTTGCATTGTTGTCAAAAGAAATATGCAAAGAACTTGAATTAAATGAAAAAACAACAGACCTAATATACTATGCAGGGCTGCTTCAAAACATAGGTAAAATTATTTTACCGCAAAATATTTTTTCAAAATCAGGAAAACTCACAAAAGAAGAATGGCAAAAATTAAATGACCACACAAATTTTGGTGTCAATCTTCTTATGAATATTAACTTTCTGTCGGAAATTATTCCATATATTCACTATAATCGTGAACGTTACGATGGCGTTGATTCACAATACGGTCTTAAAGGCAATAGTATCCCTCTTGGATCACGTATAATTGCCGTTGCAGATGCCTATTGTGCTTTAACCTCTGATAGACCGCATAGAAAAAAAATGGATAATATTGAAGCCTTAAATGTTATTAAAAGTGAAGCTGCCACAAAATGGGATCCTATTATTGTTGACACTTTGTATAAAATAAAAACAAGATAAAAATTTATGAAAAAATTATTAATTTATATTTTAATAGTATTTCTTTGTTTTAATATATTATGTATAAATTCTTCAAATGCAAAAACAAAAAAAACATATAAACCACGAAACGTTATTCAAAAAGTTGAGGTTAATGCAAAGGATAACTTTATTATCCATGGAACTTTATACTATTATAAATCAAAACCTGCCATTAAACGGCCATTAGTTATAATGTTGCATTCGCTTGGCGGATGTCAGAATGATTTTAAACCCTTAATAGATTTATTCATTTCATCAAATTATAATGTACTCACCATTGATATGCGTGGACACGGTTTGAGCATTAAAAATTCAAATAATATAACAAGGACATGGCAATATTTCCCAAAATCAACATTTCTAAAATATCCCACTGATATTGCAGATTACTACAAAACATTATTTGCAAAATACAATAAATATATAAACGAAAATAAATTAGTATTCATAGGCGGAGATATTGGTGCCAATACAGCCATTTTAACAGCCTATGAATTAAAATTACAACCAAAAGCCTTTGTTCTTTTATCTCCAACACTTAATTTTAAAGGTCTTTATATACCAATAAAACTTACATCCCTTAAATCCAATATTATGGCAGTTTCAAGCCTAAATGACAGACATTCAATGAAGGGAATTCAAGATGTAAATAAATATGCACAAAATGAATATTTAATAAAATTATACCCAAAAGGCTCAAACGGTGTTTCTCTTATTTATTCAAACCCTGCTTTAAAAAATGACATTTTAAATTTTGTTAAATTACATACTAACTGAATTATAAGTTTCAAGTCGTTCTTCAATATGAAATATTATGTTTTCTATATTTAATTTTTGTGCCGTTTTTAATGCCTTTTTATACAAATTGCATATGTTTTTTATAAGAATATTTTTATCATTTTCATCATTATTTAACATATTTTCATAAATTGTTGCATAAGTTATGGTAATTTGTAAATTTAAATACTTTAAATCCTCAATAGTTGCCAATCTTAGTGCTTTTTCAAGATACATTTTGGCATTTGTATAATTTTGAGTAGAAATGTATATTTTTGCAATGAGTATTTTATAAAGTATTATAAAAATATAATTATTTATTTTTGGATTTTTAGCAATTGATAATGCCTTTTTTGCTATTTCAAGTGATTTTTCACATTCATTTGTCTTAAGACTTAATTTTGCTATTAAATACCAGCAAAATAAAGCACCAATTGCTATTTTTTCATCAACAAATATTCTTAACTGTTCAGCAATTATATCATAAGCTTTTTTATTATTATTTCTACTTGTTAATGTAACACCTAGAATTGCTTTAAACATATTTTTTGAAAATTTATCATTTGTATTATTTGCAAACATAGTATAAGAAAGCAAATGTTTGTTTATATATTCATAATCATCAATTAGAATCCTATTTATAATTAATACAAGATTCACATGGGATAATATTTTGGGGTCTATTTCTTTTTCATAAGCTGTTTTTGCTATTTCATTTAATATTTTATCTGATTCTATAACATCCCCTGCAAAAGATAAATAAAAAGCATAAGCAACTTTTAATTTTGCTTCAAAATCATTATTTTTTATCTTATTTAACTTTATTGTTTCAATTAAATCGTCATATTTATCCAAAAACCTGTGGCTGCCGCAAATTGATAGTGAATAAATAAGTTTTAAATTTGCATTTAACCAGGTGTCAAATAAAATATTTTTTGGTATTTTTTTATTTATACCGGGATTTAAAAGTGCATTTTCAACAGATGGTATAATTTCATTTTCAACAAGATGAATTATTTCAGTGTAATTTCCAATATTAAATAAAGCTGTCAACTGTTTTGATTTGATAACTGCTTTTTCAAGTTCATATCCGTTTTCATTTATATTTTCTAAGACAAGATTAATTGTTTCAATAAGCCCAAGGTAATTTTGACTATATTTACATGCCTCAACAAAATAAGAAGACAAATCAACAACTTTAACACAATCATTTTGTTTTTTAGCAATATCGATATTTTTTGATAAATACTTTATTGAATCCTCAGGAGATTTTTGATATAAAAGTTTTCCAAGTTCTATTTCACTTTCATTTAGGTACGTTGCTTTACCTTCAAAATTAAGATTTTTCACAAAATTTAAACACTGTTTTTGACATATTACATACTCATTTGTATCACCCAGAAAAGCACTTTGTTTTTTATTTATTTCCCAGTATTTAAATGCAAGATCATCACCGATATTTTGTGCAATAAGTGCTTTTAATACGTTATTTGACAAAACATATCTATTTAACACCTTGAATATAACAGAATTATACAACTTATATTTCTTATCATTTTTAATATATTCAAAAATAATCTGCCAGATTGTAGAATTTTTAAACATATAATTTATAGTGTCAATTTGTTTTATATATCCTTTACTCTTTAGAAAATTTATTATAGTTTTAAAATTTTTGCTATTTGTCTTGACACACTCATAAAGAATATTTATATTGAAAAAATTGCCAAGTAATGATGCCATACATAATGCTTTTAATGATATTCTGGAAATATCATTTAAATTATTTAAACGTATTTTTAATATTTCAATAATATTTTGAGGAAAAATAAAATTATTTATTTCATCGCTTATTTTACACATATTATTTTCATAAGTAAACATATTTAAATCTTTTAAATATAGAATAACTTCCTCAATATAAGCTTTTGAACCAAAGGATAATTCATAAATTCTATGTTTTATATGTTGCGGTATTATATTTTTTCCACCGCACAAAGCATCAATGATTTTATAAGTTTCATTTTCACTTACACTATTTAGTGTCAAATTTTTATAATTGCTTTCGTTAAGATTTTTACAATATAAACATGCTTCAATATTTTTATGATTTTTATAAGTTATTATTATTTTGTTATTAAGACTTTCAATAAAATAATTATTATTTACAAATTCATTTAAAAATTCGTATGATGAACCATCAACAAGGTCAAAATCGTCAATTAGAATAAGTGTTTGGGAACTTGAAGTTATTGTGGTAAAAATTTTTACAAAAATATTGTGAACTTTTTGCTTATTAATTAAAATATTTTCAAAGGTATCAGATTCTTGAGGATATAAAATGTTAATAAAAATATCAATTTCATCACTTTTTAAATCCAAAAAAATATCTTTAAAAAATTCAACATGCCGGTTTTTAAATTCATTTATATCACGTATAAAATAAGGGAAATTAAAATAATTTAAAATAAGCTTAACAAGAAGCCCGTAAGGTGCAATTTGTGTATATGAATCTAAATTTGCATAAAGTATATTATATTTTTTAAAAAGATTATGATAAATACTTTTACTTAAAGAACTTTTACCACTGCCTTCAATACCGCCTATGCCTATAATTTTTGTGTTATTATCATTTAAATAATTAAAAACTTTTTGCTTAATTGTCAACTTAGGTCGGTTTATTGTGTTTGGAAGTCTTTGAGAGCATTTACGACAGTTTTTTTGAACTGAAAAATTTGCAGCGTTACAATTTGGACAAAAAACAATAAGTTCTGTTTTGCAGTTTTGACAAAAACGGTTATTAATACGGTTCAAAGTATTGCATTTAGGACAATGATACTTAAGCAAAACACCGCATTGAGGGCATTTTTCGCAATTATCATCTACATTACTTTTGCATTTTGGACATATCATAGGAATTTTTAACCGATATAAATATATATAATATTATATCAAAAAAAATTGTAAATTTTTTTATATTTTATTAAAGTTTTGAAAAAAACGGCCGATATAAAAAATAAGAAGTATTAAGGTGAGACTTTTATGAAAATTATTAAGAAATTTATATTGATAACATTAATATATATTCTAAGTGCATGCTTTTTTTCAAACAATATATCATTTAGCAGAACCCATTCAAGCTCATCTGTTTTGCCAACACAGGTGTTGCATGATAAAAACATAAGTCGCAGCAGTTCATCAAATCAGAAGGATTCCAAAAATCTTCCACCGGCATCACTAAATCGTCAAGCTTTGAGGTTTAAAGTGGATGAATCAATTGAATGGTATTCTTCATCACCTCATATTATTAAACTTATTGATATATCAACAAAAGGTCTTGGTGCTTTAACTGATGGCGAAATTCAAATTGATGAAATAGTTAGCTTTAAAATATTATATAAAGGACTCAATCTGATAGTTGATGGAAAAACCGCAAGGTGTGATGAACAAACAAAAGTATGCGGGTTTGAATTTACAAATATGGACCCTGTCACTGCTAATTGTTTTTTGTATATGAATCTTGTTATGCAAAATAAAAATTAATTAATTTCATAATTTTATTGTATGATCTATCATATTGATTTCAAAAATTTATTTTTGAAATCTTTTTTTTGTTCTTGTTTAACATAAGAATATATTTTATGTTGTATTTAAATAATCAATATATTTGTGTTATAATTTGATTGAGTTAATATATCCGGAATATAATAATCTATGGATGATAATAAATTAAGTTTTAAATATAAAATTCGTAACTGTAGTGCTGATGATCCACAAGAACTTGAAAATCTACTTAATGAAATGAGTGATGAAGGTTGGGATATTTTCAATATAAATGAATATGAACATAATGGTGAATATGAATATAGTGTTATATTTATGAAAGAAAAATCAGATTATGATTATGAAGAAAAGATAACAGGCACCTTTAACAATGACAAAAATAATGATGTTTATGATTCACTTGGTATAAAAACACAACTTGATCGCCTTATGATAACAAATGAATCACCATATCAAAGTTGTGTTGAAATTCAAAGTAAAATCAAAGAAGTTCGGGATAAAATAGCCTCGGTTAAATCACAAATTGACAATACAAATGACTATAGAAGAAATGAATTAAATGATGAAATTTCACATTATTTAAATTTTCTTTATGAACTCAAACAAAAACTTAAAGATGTCGTTTCGCCTGATTATCTTGAATCCAAAATAGGAGAAGAAAAAATTGTTATATCTTTGACAAGTGAACTTCTAAAACTTATTGACCCGGATTGTGAAGCCCCTTTACTTTCAAGCGTTGTTAACATAAGAAATAAATTTGTCGAAGAACTTGGATATATAATACCCAAAGTTAAGTTTGAAATAGATGATAATTTACCTTTGAATAGTTATAATATAAAAATACACAATGTTGTTGTTTTTCAAAGTGTGGTTTGTTGTGGTTCTTTGATGTTTTACCGGGATGAATTAAATCTTTTTAAGTATCCCGAAAATACAATAAAAGAAACTTGTCCTTTAACTTTAAAAAAAATTGTATGGATTGATGAGGCTAAAGCTAAAGATTTCTGGAAAAAAGGTAAAAAACCTGAAGATGTTATAGCTTCAAATTTATACAAAGTTTGTCAAAAAAATATAGACTCCATTTTTGATTATAATGATGTAAATCGCTATTTGGAAAAAGTTGCATTAAAAAATTTCTTTCTTGTTGAAAATATTATTCCAGAACAACTTCAAGTGGCTGAAGTTAAAAAAATATTGTCATCTTTAATTGAGGAAAATATAAGTATTCGGGATATTGTTTATATTATTGAAAAAATAAATGATATTATTGCTTTTAGCGGAAAAGATGACTTACTAAAAAAACTTCGTATAGCTTTAAAAGCCCAAATATCAGGACGTTATGCCAATGAAAATAATACAATATACGGTTTTAAACTTGGAGAAAAATTATGCCAAACTTTTGAATCATATATTGATGAAAATAGTAAAACTAGTCTTATAAGCAAACAAAAACTTAAAAATTTAACTCAAAAAATAAAAAAGACATCAGCATCACTTGAATTAAACCGGATTATTATTTTTGTTCCTATATCAATACGTGAGGTTTTTTATAATATTATAAAACTTTATATTTACGATGTTGTTGTTCTTGCTTTTGAGGAAGTTCATGAAAACTTTAAAGCAGCTATTATTGCAGAATTATAAAATTATATAAGGGACTTATATACAAGTTTACACAAAGTTTCTCCGTCCGGAGGACATTAAAATATTTTTAAATAATTCTTAAAAAAATTGTAAAACAAAGCTGCATTAAAACCACCCTCACCCCAGCCCTCTCCCTTTAGGGAGAGGGAGATAGGAAAAGATCTTTACCCCCCTAAAAAAAGAAAGCGGAAAATAAAAAAGTTTGAGAAAGAGGTCAACAATGCCAACCCATACGCAGGTTTGAGTAATAGTCACAGACGAAACATTGTCAAAGCCTCCTTTTGTTTGAGTGCACATTGTGCACGAGTTAAGGAGGCTCAAGTTGAGTCATGTGAATATACGAAAACCAAGTGGGTTGAAAGGTTTTGGTTACTTTTGACTGCAAAAGTAACCCCGTCCGGAGGACATTAAATTTCGTGTGGGGGGATATGGGGGAGGCTTTGCCTCCCCCATATATTACTAATTCCCGCCGTAGGAAAGACGCCCGATTGAAATGAGGGCGGATACCTCAGGCGGAAAAAAACCAAAGCTGACAGCAAGAAGTGCAATAGGTGAAGTTAAACAGAGTAACCCCGTCCGGAGGACGTTAAAATATTTTTAAATAATTTTTTGAAAAAAATTTTAAATATTTAAATAAAATTAAAGCCTTTCAGGCAGAGGCACTTTTTGTGGAAAAAGTGCCCAAAACCGTAACCCGACTTGGCACTCACATTCTCACTAAACTCAACTCAAGCAGCCTTAACTCGTGCTTCACACTCAAACAGAAGGCTGCCTGTTGTTGTTTCGTTAAGTGATAATTGTTCGTGCCTGCGAATGGGTTACATTTGTTGACTTTTTCCTACAATTGTTTAATAAGTCTTGAAAAAGACAAGTGTTGAAATAAGCTAAATGTTGTTGAGTATAATTAAAATATACAACCCATACGCAGGTTTGAGTAATAGTCACAGACGAAACATTGTCAAAGCCTCCTTTTGTTTGAGTGCACATAGTGCACGAGTTAAGGAGGCTTAAGTTGAGTCGTGTGAATATACGAAAACCAAGTGGGTTGAGGTTTTGTGCAGCTTTTGCGTAAAAGCTGCCCCGTCCGGAGGACGTTAAATTTCACGTGGGGGGATATGGGGGAGGCAAAGCCTCCCCCATATATTACTAATTCCCGCCGTAGGAAAGACGCCCGAATTAAATGAGGGCGGATACCTCAGGCGGAAAAAAACCAAAGCCGACAGCAAGAAGTGCAATAGGCGAAGTTAAACAGAGTAACCCCGTCCGGAGGACGTTAAAATATTTAATTTGTTGAAATTTAACAATTTTGACACCCTAACCCCAACCCTAACGCTTAAAATGGAGAGAGAGAAAATTATCCGGAAGACATCGAAATATTGAAACTTGTATACAACTTTTCACAAAACTTAGTGTAAGCTAATATATAAATCCCTTATGTAAAAATATAATTAAAATAGTTTTAATAATCAACAAAATTAAAAACTTATTGAGTCAAATATTGATTAAGAATATTTTCAAATTCACTTAATAAAAATTCTTCCTTAACTTTTTTAATAATTTCACCTTTTTTAAATATATAACCTTCGCCAATTCCGCCTGCGATTCCAAAATCAGCATGACTGGCTTCGCCGGGGCCATTGACAGCACATCCCATAACAGCTATTGTCAAAGGGGTTTTTATGTGTTTAAACTTATTTTCAACTTTATGTGCTAAATCAATAAGATTAATTTTACATCTTCCGCATGTTGGACAGGATATAAAATTTATACCAACATTTCGAAGATTTAAAGATCTCAAAATTGTATAAGCGGCATTAACTTCTTCAATTGGATTTTCACTTAAAGAAACACGTATTGTATCGCCTATTCCCTCAAGAAGCAACGGAGAAAATGCAAGAGATGATTTTATCAAACCTGTTTTTAAAGTACCTGCTTCAGTTAATCCAAGATGAAGAGGATAATTGATTTTACTATCAATTAATCTATAAGCATCAATTGTTGTTTTTACATCAGATGCTTTAAGTGATACTTTTATTAAGTCAAAATCATTATCTTCAAGTATTTTTATATGTTCCAATGCGGATTCAACCATTTTTTCACTTAAACTTAAATCTTCACGTTCCTTATATTTTTTATCAAGAGAACCGGCATTTATTCCAATACGTATCGGAATATTATATCTTTTAGCACTTTTAACAACTTTTTTTACATTTTCATCTTTTCCAATATTCCCCGGATTTAACCTTAATGCGTCCACTCCCATATCTATTGCAGTTAAAGCGAGCCTATAATCAAAATGAATATCAGCAACAATTGGTATAGGTGACTTTTTCTTTATATCTTTTATAGCACAGGCAGCATCATTATTTAATATAGCCAAACGTATAATTTCGCACCCGGCATCATAAAGTTCCTCAATTTGGTTTAATGTACCTTTTATGTCACAAGTATTTGTTGTGCACATTGATTGAACAGCTATTTTTCCATTTTGTCCGCCTATTTCAACATTACCTATTTTAATTTTCTTCTTTATACGTGAATTTTTAAGTATTTTTGTATCCATTCAATTTAATCCTTTATGTTGTATATTTTAAACTATATTTGAAGTTTTATTCTTAATTTCAATTGTTTTTGTGGGATATGCAAAATCTATATTATTTTCACTAAATTTATCATAAATACTAAATAATAATTCTTGTTTAACATCTAAATATTCATAATATGATGTCTTATTTGAATAAGCCAGAATAAGAATATTAACTGAATACTCACCTAAACTTTCAAGTGAAACATGCATATTTGCTTTGTCAATATTTTGATTTGTGTTTAAGATATCATAAGCAAGTTCAATAGCAAGTTTTATAATTTCTTTATTAACATTATAAGTTAAAGTAATAGTTTCACTTATAAGTCGTTTATTTCTGCGTGAAATATTTGACACCACCTGATTGGCAGTGACATTATTAGGAATTATAATTAAAGAATTGTCCATTGTTCTTAATTTTGTTGAACGTAAATTTATATCAACAACAGTACCCTCAACATTTTTTCCCATAATATCCTGACTTATATAAATATAATCACCAACTTTATATGCATTATCCAATATTAAAGCAACCGAACCAAAAAGATTTGCAATAGTTTCCTTAGCAGCAAAACCAATCGCCAAACCGCCAATACCAATCCCTGCAAGAAGTGATGTTGCTTCAATACCATAACGTTTTAAAAATATTATGACTACAAAAAACAAAAACACAACTTTTATAACATTATCTAAAAGTGGTAAAAATCTTAATAATAAATTATTCGAATCTTTTTGTTTTAATATTTGGGATAAATTTTTTGAAAACCTACCTATAATATTTATCCCTAAAGAAGTTATAACAATATAAAATATAACCCGTATCACTTCATCAATATGCGTTTGTAAAAATGTCAGCATAAACCCCTACACACACTTTTTAACTTCAACATAAATTATATCATATAAAATAAAAGATATTAATAATTTTATACTTTATTTGCTTTAATGACTTTCTTAACAATAAGAAAAAGAGCTTGATTTGAAAAATTTTTAATAGTCTAAAAAATATACAGTATATAATTATTATGATATATTACAAATATTAAGGTCTTGTTATTATAAATATTAATTTTAATATTTGCCGTTTATTATAATGACAAAATTAAAAAAAAGGATAATAAATATGAAAAAACTTTATATAGCTTTTACTTTAGTTTTGTGCACTTCATTATTATCTCAAGCTTCTAATATGCAAGTCAATCCTGAAGCAAAATCTTTTAAATATTCAACAACAATAGAAAAAGAAAGACCCGCACTTGATGATATCACAAGAAATTTAATCTTAGCATATCGTAAGAATCCTACAGAGGAAAATAAGCAGGCTTTAAGAAGACAAATTGCACTTAATTATGATAAAGTTCTTGCAAAGAAAAAAGCTAAACTTACACAGTTAAAACAGACAGCAAGGGAACAAGCTAAAATTGATGAAATGCAAGAAATTTTCAATGACATGATTAAAGATAGAGAAAATCGTATAGAGCAAACATTAAGCAGATTCACAGACACTCGTTTAAGACCTGGCGTTCGTGAGTCAAAAGATGGATACCTACCGGTTTTAGGTGCGGCTCAAAATGTTTCTATAGGATATACAACAGTTACAAATGAAGAATATGCAAAATTCGTTAATGCAACCGGGAGAAAAGCCCCATCCAATTGGACAAACGGTGTAATGCCGGAGAATATGGCAAAATATCCGGTTACAAATGTTTCTTATAATGATGCAATTGCATATTGTAATTGGCTATCTAAAGTTGATAACTTAGCAAATTACAGGCTTCCTACTGAAAAAGAATGGGAGCAAGCAGCAGGACACATGCCAAAAGATGCTGAATTCAATGCAGGTGAAAATAAGGGTTTAACTCCCGCTTATGCATATTCAAGCACTTTATCTGCAAGCGGTGCCATAAACATGTGGGGCAATGTATGGGAATGAACATCTACAACAAGAAAACAAAATACAAAAGCTGTTAAAGGCGGAGCTTGGAATTCCAAAAGAACAGATTGCCGGACTGAATATAGAGAGGAAAGCCGTAATCAAAATTCAGGTTATTCAAATGTCGGATTTCGTGTTGTTCGTATAAAATAAATTTAAAAACTTTTTTTAATTTTTTAAATAGAAAAAGTATAATTTGCGGCATAATGCCGCTTATCTTTTTATTGTGTCGTTAATATTGTAAAGACTCTGCCGTTGGAATATTACAACATGAGGCTTGTTCTGGGGCTGAAGTGTGTGTGATACTGTATCATCTCTAGTTTTATGAACTTTTGAATTGTTGTATAATAAAACAAAGAAATAAGTTTTGGATTTGTGATATTATGATTATTTTGATAACTGGAGCATCTCATACGGGCAAAACTGTTCTTGCTCAAAAATTGCTTGAAAAATATAAGTACCCTTATTTTTCAATAGACCATTTAAAAATGGGATTAATTCGTAGCGGCTATTTCAAGCTTACCCCAGAAGAAGATGATAAACTCGTAAATTTTTTATGGCCGATTATAAGTGAAATGATTAAAACTATCATAGAAAACAATCAGAACCTTATTATTGAAGGATGCTATATTCCATTTGATTGGGCTAAAGATTTTGAAAAGAAATATATACAATACATTAAATACTATTGTCTTATAATGACCAAAGATTATATAAAAAAACACTTTGCAGACATAAAAAAACATGCAAATTTAATAGAAAACCGATTAAGTGATGAATGTTGTACAATGAATAATCTTTTAGAAGATAACTCAAAGTTTTTAAATCTTGCCATAAAATATAATGCAAATTATGTACTTATTGATGATGAATATAAAATTAATATTGATTTGTAATACATATAAGATTGTATATAGTCTTTAGTTATGGCAAATAATTTATAAAAATAAAAGCAATTTTATGCCGCTTATCTTTTTTATGATGTACTTGACGGGGCAAAGTTTGAACTTTTTATCAAAAAATTTATCAAGATTTTAAATGAAGCTGACACTATTTAGCTTCATGAAAGAATTAGAAGTTACTTGAACTTCCAAACTTCAATAATAGCAATAAAAAAAATGTTGAAGAAGGGACTTTACCTGAGCGTAGGCGAGAATATGAAATTCGAGCCTTACAGCGAAGGTATGTCGATTTATCGACTGAACCTTTGTATTTTGCTCAAGCTAAGCAAAATACAAGTGAAAGTCACCTGACATAATAAAAAAGATTGCGGCTTTGTGCCGCTTGTCTTTTTTATGGTGTCGATAAGCTCCCGAATATGGAACCTTTTAGCTACAGTTCAAAGACATTATATAGTGAACTTATATCAATCATGAAACAATCAACTCAAGAGTATTACAATATGAGAAATCTTTTAGGATTTAAGTGCTCATAAGAGTTGGAATTACCTTTGTGGTATAATAGTATTGTTGAAATTTTTTAGGGATATATGAATGGATATTCTGATTATAGGGAATGGTTTTGACCTAGCACATGGTTTAAAAACTTCATATAAGGATTTTTTGGACTTTTGCAAGGAGCAAATGAAAGCATCCAATCCGGTAACATATTTTGATTATAAACGGTGTCTAAAAACTAACCTTTGGATGAAACATTTTATAGAAAGACAAAAGCAACCTGGAGATACTTGGATAGACCTAGAAAATGAAATTCTCAATATTGTAAAAATTATAAATAAGCATCCTACAGCTACAAATAGCGGAACTGTATCTTTATTTTGTCCGCAAGTATTGACATGTAATTTATCTGAGTTATCTTTTTCTTTCAATCAATTTAAGGATAAGTATTTCAGACGACCAAATAATATTAAATGCAAAGCAACAAATAATTATGAAATTTTATCTCCATCTAACAATAATTTATATGAAGTATACTTTGAAAAACCTCGATACTTTATTAATTTTTTATATGACCAACTAAGAGAATTTACAAAGGCTTTTGAACAATATCTAAGCAATGAGATTATGACTAAATTAGTTAGAGATGATAAATATATACTAACTTTACCAACAAGCAATACTAGATTATGTGTTTTAAGTTTTAATTATACTGATACATGTTTTAAACTGTATGACCACAGCAGAAATCCTAATACTGAATATAGTATTGAAACGATATTCATACATGGCAAAGTTCAAAATAGTAATGACTGCGGACTTGTACTTGGAACAAAGACTTTTAAAAGTTCTGATGATTATGCAGCTATTTCTCCAGATTTCAACATATTCAAAAAACACTATCAACGACATAAATACGGAACAATTGAGTCATATCAAGATTTGTTGAAAAAACTAATAAACCAAGAACAGAAAATTAAACCAGTTTTTCATATTATCGGGCATTCGTTAGAAGAAACAGACCATAAAATATTAAGGCACATATTAACAGCAAATAAAAATGCTACTATAAAAATTTACTATCATAGTGAAGACGCACAAGAAAAAATGATGCGTAATATTGATGATATTATTGGTGAAGAAGAAGTAATGACACGAGTTCAGTTTATAGACCAACATGATACAAAAAGAGGAATCCTCAGACCTGTAAATAATGAAGTTTTAACTTTATCTTAATATTTATTTTCATAATATATAGCTACATTGTTAAAGAGGTTGTTTTTATTAATGTTAGCTGCGTTTGATGCATATATGTGAATATTAGAATTTTTACTGCAAATACCATAAACTGCATTTTTATAGTAAAATACAACAAAGGAGAATTCTACTATGGCAACTATTCTAGAGCAAAAATCACAGATTGATAAACTATGGGAAACATTTTGGTCTAACGGGATATCAAACCCCCTAACCGTGATAGAACAAATTTCATATCTCCTTTTTATCAAAGAGCTTGATGAAAAACATACTCTGGAAGAAAGAAAGTCTCTAAAGTTTAAAAAGCCTATTGAGCAACCAATATTTAAAGATGATACAGATTCTCAAATAATGCGTTGGTCGAGGTTTAAAGACTTGAAACCTAGTGAGATGTTTGATGTTGTCCAAAATAAAGTCTTTCCTTTTATTAAGACTTTGGGTGGTGATAAGTTTGCTCAATATATGCAAAATGCGGTATTTATGATACCAACTCCCGGATTATTGGCTACTGCCGTAGATATGATTTCTAACTTAGAGATGAAAGATATTGATACTAAAGGGGATTTGTATGAATACCTTTTGTCTAAAATAGCTCAAGCAGGTGTAAACGGTCAATTCAGAACCCCAAGGCATATTGGTAAAATGATGGTGGAATTGGCTGATATTAAACCGGATGATATTATTTGCGACCCGGCATGCGGTACGGCAGGCTTTTTAGTTTGTGCAACTCTATACCTTAGAGAAAAATATCCTGAAGCATTTATGGATGCAAAGTTTAACAAACACTTTAGCGAAAATATGTTTTATGGTTACGATTTTGATTATTCTATGTTGCGTATAGCCTCAATGAATATGATGACACACGGACACAAAAACCCTAATATAGAATATCAAGATTCATTATCTGAAGATGTTTCAAGTTTAGCTGACTTTTGTACTTGTGTTATAGCTAACCCTCCATTTAAAGGTTCACTTAATGAAGATACTATCGCTAAAAATATAGTATCAGCCGTTAAAACTACAAAAACAGAGCTTCTGTTTTTAGCCTTGATGATTAGAATACTAAAATCAGGCGGTAGAGCCTGCGTCATAGTTCCTGATGGGGTACTGTTTGGAACGTCAAATGCTCATTTATCCATAAGAAAAAAACTTATTGATGAACAACAACTGCAAGCGGTAATTTCTATGCCTTCAGGTGTTTTTAAACCCTATGCAGGAGTGTCAACAGCAATTTTAATATTCACTAAGACAAATTCAGGCGGTACAGATAAAGTCTGGTTCTATGATATGCAAAACTATGGCTTTACACTAAACGATAACCGCACACCAATAGATGAAAATGATATCCCTGATATTATTAAAACCTACAAAAACAGATTTAATGAAGATAATACAGATAAAAAAGCTAAACACTTCTTTGTGGATGTAGATGAGATTAGAAAGAATAACTACGACCTAAGTATCAACAAGTACAAAGAAGTAGAATATGAACAAGTCCAATACGACTCACCAAAAACAATTTTAGCTGAGATACAAGCACTTGAAACCGAAGTCCAACAAGGCTTGGCTGAATTGGAGGCTATGCTGTAGTGGTAGAATTTATAAAGTTAGGTTCTTTGGTAGATATTAGAACAGGTAAGTTGAATGCAAATGCAGCCAATGAGAATGGGTGTTATCCATTTTTTACATGTTCTGTTGAACCTTTAACGATAAATACCTACGCTTATGATTGCGAGAGTGTTTTGATTGCTGGTAATGGGGACTTAAATATTAAATATTACAATGGTAAATTTAATGCTTATCAAAGAACATATATTATTGAATCAAAAGATAAAGCCATATTAAGTGTGAGATTTTTGTATTATTTTTTATGTGAATATATTGATACATTAAGGAATAATTCTATCGGTGGGGTAATAAAATATATTAAGTTAAGTGATTTAACAGATATTAATTTCCCATTAATACCAATTAAAGAGCAGCAACGTATAGTAAAGATATTAGATAAGGCAGAAGAGATACGCACAAAGAAAAAGCTTGCAAACGAAAAGCTGGATGAATTCCTAAAATCAACTTTCATCGACATGTTCGGCGACCCTGTTACTAATCCAAAAGACTTCCCAACTCAAAAATTAAATGATATTGCTACATTAAAAAATGGTATTAACTTTTTAAAGGGGGATAGTGGATTCAAAGTTAAATGTCTAGGTGTATCAAATTTTAAAGATAATAATTTTATAGTTGATAGTACTAATTTCAATGTAGTAGAGGTTTCTAATAAACCAAGTGAAGATTATTATCTAAAGAAAAATGATATAGTTTTTGTTAGGTCTAATGGTAGTAAAGAATTAGTCGGTAGAACTGTACTAATTAAAACCGAAGAAAAAATAGTATTTAGTGGTTTTTGTATAAGATGTAGATTAACTAGCAATATGAATCCAATTTATTTATTAATGTTATTAAAAACAGAATCTATGAAAAATGCTTTTAGTCATGACGGTCATGGTTGTAATATTAAAAGTTTAAATCAACAAATGCTGGGTAATTTAGATATTATTATTTCACCACTAGAACTTCAAAACCAATTTGCCCAAATAGTCCAAAAAGTCGAAGCTCAAAAGGAAAAGAACCAAAAAGTAATCGAACAGATGGACAACCTCTTTAACTCGCTTATGCAACAAGCGTTTAAAGGAGAATTATAATGCCAGAAATAAACTTTGTTGAATTAACCAAACAAATAGGATTTTTGATTATTGGTTATTGGGCAAGAGATATATACGAGTGGACGAAGAATGAATGTAAACCTAAGAAGTATATTTGGAGACCAGAAAAACCATTAATAAATCCAAATGCCAATAAAGACATAAGTAAACATCCTAAAGACTACAGAATTGACTTCAAATCTAATTACATAGAGAATATAGGGAATTGTGTTCAAGGTGAAGAGGCATTATTGCAACACTTGATAAAGTATATAAACACTCCAAAAGGCAAATATAAGATATATGAAGGTACATCTTATGGAAATGAGCAGGCACAAACTATATTTACTGAAAAGAACCTTGTAGAATTCCAAAGACAATGTGAAAGAATGATGATCAAAATTCTCAAAGAAGAGAATTATGTAGATTATATAGAAGAAGTTTATAGCGTTGAACGGAAAAGAGACGAACTTCATATAGCTCTTAAGTTATGCGGTAATGGGAATTCTTCACTTTGGATTGTCCCAAAACTTAAGAAATAATGTTTCAATATAATATTTCGAGGTAATAAGTATGGTCAATTTTGAATTTCCAATGTCAAAATCAAGTATTTGAAGGAAAACTATAATATGCCAAAATTCACTACCCAATTAAATGCAGACAAAATATTAAGCAAATGGATAGAAGGATATAAAACAAATCCTGACAAATATAAAAAACACTTAGCATTTGTTGCATATCAGGCTTGGTGTAATATGGTGCCAAAATCAGAAGAGTGTAAGAAATATCCACTTACTTTTTTGTGCGATTTTGATGTTAATAGTACTATAGAATGGCTAGTTAATGGAAAAAGAGAATCCAAAAACAAACATAGGTTTAATTTTTTAGGGACAATATTAACAGAAGCAAAGAAATACTATGACACAAAAGAATATTTTTTAAGTCTAGTATTGTATGCAACATATATAGAGCATTGGTTTAATGATTTAATAAATTGTCTAGCGATAACTAAAAATTTAGATGATGGCACAACTGAAAAACTGATTAAGATGTTTACAAACGATAGTAGGCTTGATTTATTATGGTCGCTCTTTGATTTGCCTGAAATTGATGAAAAGGTTAAAAAAGACATAAAAATGATATTTGATACGCGTAACTATTTTATTCACTATAAATGGAAACCAAAAAACTACGAAGAAGGAATTGCACAAATAGAAAAATCCATGGTTTACACCGAAAAAGCTCAAGAGATAATTGAATATTTGAATGAGTATGTAAAAGAGAATATTTACAATAAAGAATTCTTGGAGAAATTCTTTGCTAATTTAATCTATAAACAATCAGGAATAACTATAGAAGAAGAATATAAGAAATAAAAAGAAATAAAAGTATTGCAAAATATTTAAAAGTATTGTAAAATGAATATGGGCTGGTATCTTTGTATATCTCGGTCCACCACGGCAGGTGTTATACCTGCCTTTTAAATTGACAGAAGGGAATGATAGTTGAGAGAACTAAGTATATTCATTGATGAATCAGGAGATTTTGGCGATTATCAAGAACACTGTCCTTTTTATATTATATCTTTTATTTTCCACAACCAAGAATGTTCTATTACAGAACAGGTTGAAAAATTAGACCAGTTTTTGGAGTATAACAATCTAAAGAGACATAATATACATACTGCACCTTTAATAAGAAAAGAAAAAAGTTACAAAGATACAGATATTTCTTTAAGAAGTAAACTTTTTAGGCAGTTATTTAATTTTGTTAGAAGCGTTGATATTTCGTATAAAACTATTGTTGTTGATAAAAGAACGTATAAGAATCAAATGGATATAGTTAAAATGATTACAAAAGAGTTGTCATCATTCATTAGAAATAATTATTCTTTTTTTCAACAATTTGAAAATATCATAGTTTATTATGACAACGGTCAGGTTCAATTAAATAAAACTTTAGTTGCTATCTTTGGTGCAATGTTTGGTGAAAATATTGATTTTAGAGGTATAGAACCTAATAATTTCAAACTGTTTCAAGCAGCAGATTTGATATGCACTTTAGAACTAATAAAGAATAAACTATCATGTGGCAAAAGCCTTACGGCTTCTGAGCAAAAGTTTTTTGGCTCCGCTTCTAAATTAAGAAAAAATTATCTTAAATTTTTTGAAGCTATAGAATTTGGCAGAAAGATAAGACAAGATTTATCGCTTAAATCTTAAGTTGTGTTATACTTATCTGTAAGATAAGGTGCTGGTATGAGCAATTTTGAATTCCTAAAAAATGAATGGTTTGACATATATGAATTAGCTAAAGAAGCTGAAGAGTTTGTTTATGCAAAGCCTGTATTTGCGTGTCTTACCAATAGAAAAGCTCTGGAAAAAGCTGTTATTTGGATGTACAAAAATGACAGTGATTTGATTTTGCCATACGATACTTCCTTAAGTTCTTTAATTTATGAGCAGAGCTTTAAGAACTTGCTACCACCACCTTTATTGCCAAAGGTTAATGTAGTTAAAAAGCTGGGAAATATTGCAGCACATGATATAGGTAAATTAACCTCTAAAGATGCTCTACAATCGTCTTATGAATTGTTTTATTTCTTGTATTGGTTATATAGGGTATATTCAGTTGCTGAGCCTGTTATCGGTTTGCAATTTGATGCTTCAAAAGTTCCAACACAAACCAAAGAACAACAAGAGATAGAACGATTAAAAAAGATTATTGAAGCTCGTGAACAAGAAGAGATAGCGGAAAAAGACTTAATAAAAGAAAACCAAGAGTTACTGGAGAAAATCCAAAAAATTAAAGAACAGAACAAAGTTCACCAGCCTAGTAATTACAACTATAATGAAGCTCAAACAAGAAAGTATTTGATTGATGTTCTATTAAAAGAAGTAGGTTGGGATATAACAAAACCTGATGCAATAGAATATGAAGTATCTGGCATGCCAAAGACATACAGCTCTTCATCTGGTATAGGTTATGTTGATTACGTTTTATGGGGTGATGATGGTAAACCTTTAGGACTTGTTGAAGCTAAAAGAACAACAAAAGATGCCAAAATAGGAAGAGAACAGGCTGAACTATATGCGAATTGTTTAGAAAAAAAGTTTGGACAAAGACCAATAATTTTCTATTCTAATGGTTATAAACACTATATTTGGGATGACAAAAATTATCCTCCTAGAGAAGTTGCTGGGTTTTATTCAAAAGAAGCATTAGAAAGACTAATAACAAGACGTAACATAAAAAAAGACCTTATTAATGTTGATATAAATAAGACTATTACAGAAAGACCATACCAAGAAAGAGTTATCAAAAGTGTATGTGAAAACTTTCAAAACAAAAGTAGAAAGTCATTGCTTGTTATGGCAACAGGTACTGGTAAAACAAGAGTTGCAATTTCTATTGTAGATATTTTAACCAGATATAATTGGGCAAAGAGAATTTTGTTTTTAGCAGACAGAACTTCTTTGGTAGTACAAGCTCAAAGGAATTTTGCCAAGCATTTACCAGAACTAAATCCTGTTGATATAACAAAGTCCAATAATAATGATTATACAAATAGAGTTGTTATATCTACATATCAAACAATGATGAATTTGATAGATGCCAAAAAGGGAGATAATAAAATATTTTCCGCTGGGCATTTTGACTTGATAATTATTGATGAAGCTCATAGGAGTGTATATAAGAAATTTGGTGAAATATTTAATTATTTCGATGCAATGATGTTGGGTTTAACTGCAACTCCAAGAGATGATATAGATAAAGATACTTATAAAGTGTTTGAATTGGAAAAAGGTGTACCAACTGATTATTATGACTATGATACCGCTATCAAAGAAGGGTATTTAGTACCATTTGAAAGTTTTAACACTGGAACAAAATTCCTGACACAAGGTATAAAGTATTATGATTTATCACCTGATGAAAAGGAAGAATATGAACTGAAGTTTTATGATGAAGAAACTGATACGCTTCCTCCTATGATAAATGCCTCTGAATTAAACAAGTGGCTTTTTAATGTTGATACTGTTGATAAGATACTAGAATGTTTAATGACTAATGGTATTAAAGTTAATGGTGGCGATAAGTTAGGGAAAACTATAATATTTGCAGCAAATGAACAACATGCAAGATTTATTGAAGAAAGATTTAACGCAAATTATAAGAAGTATAACAGTGAATTTGCTAGGGTTATAACTCATCAAACTAAATATTCACAGAATTTAATAGACCAATTCTCAGACAAAGACAAAGAACCAACAATAGCTATTTCTGTTGATAAGTTAGATACTGGTATAGATGTTATCGAAGTAGTTAATTTGGTATTCTTTAAAGTTGTTAGGTCAAAAACTAAATTTCATCAAATGATAGGTAGAGGAACAAGATTATGTCCTAACTTATTTGGCTTAAATAAAAATAAGGAAAAATTCTATATATTTGATGCTTGTGGAAATTTCGAATATTTTGATATGAATCCTGATGGTGCAAAGACATCCGATACTATGCCTATTTCTCAAAGAGTATTCTTAAAGAAATTAGAATTGGCAGAAAAAATAAAGGATGATGATGAGATATTAAGACTGTTATCTAAAAAAATTAAAGATGACTTATGTTCTACTGTTAAAACAATGGATAGAGATAATTTCATTGTAAGAAGACAATTAGAAACCGTAGAAAGTTTTTCTGCTAGAGAACGATGGGATAATATAGATGATATAGACTTCATTAACATAGAAAAAAAGTTATCTAAATTGCCAAATAACAATGAAGATGAAGAAGAAAATTGTAAATATTTTGATTTAATGATTTTAAATTCACAGTTGGCAATATATGGTAAAGATGCGAAAAAACTTGAAAAATACCAAAAAGACTTGATTAAAATAGCAAGCAAGCTAGAGCAAAAATCTTCAATTCCTATGATAAACAAAGAATTAGAAATTATACAGGAAATTCAGACTGATGACTTTTGGTGCAATGTAACAATTTCAGACTTGGAAAATGTAAGAATAAGACTCAGAGACTTAATTAAATTTCTAGATAAAGAACAAAGAGAAATGGTTGTAACTAATTTTGAGGATGAAAGTATAACAAATATTCAACCCCAAACAGTACCAAATCCAGTACCAAGTATTGATATGGAAAGATATGAAAAGAAAGTAAAAGCATTTTTACTAGAGCATAAAGATGTGTTAGCTTTGTATAAATTGCAACATAATAAAAAATTAACCTACGCTGATATAGAACAATTGCAAAAGATTTTAGAACAAAGCTCTGATATTGTCTCTATTGAAAGCCTTCATAATCTTCAAGGGGGATTAGGTCTTGGTGAGTTTATTAGAAAGATAATTGGTTTAGATGTTGAATCTATCAAAGAAGTTTTTGCCGAATATTTAGATAGCAATAAGTTTAATTCTAATCAAATAAGATTTATAGAAATGATAATAGAGTATTTGAGAGTTAATGGCACAATGTTAGATTTAAGTATTTTATATGAACAGCCTTTTACTTATTCAAATACAGATGGAATTGATGGTGTATTTTCGAGCAATGATTCAGACAAGATTATACATTTAATCAAAACTATAAATGACCATGCAATTATATCTTTATAAATAAAATGTGTAGGAAATATTCAATCAATTATTGCTAGATATAGTGCTTAGACTTGTAAATAAAACTTTGATTTGAGTATATGACGTATTTTCAAATCTTTAAACAGTTCTGTTTTGGGTTAATTTGTATTTGGAAGAAAATATTCGTGGATTTAGTAAGACAAAAGCCTTGTAAGGGTTAATATTACAAGGCTTTTATGCATTTTAAGGAGCAATGTTAGATTTATAGTTCAAATTGTCTTAATGTGTTTTCTATATTATCTTGAGTTATTCCGATATACCTCAAGGTAATGGATGGACTGGAATGGTTCAAAAGATATTGCAAAATAGCTACGTCGTGAAACGTCTGATAATGATGATATCCAAAAGTTTTTCTTAGAGTATGTGTTCCGACATTATCTGTTATTTGAGCTTTTCTACAAGCATCATTGATAATAATATAAGCCATTACCCTTGTTATTGGTTTGTTTGAGCCATTGCGACTCTTAAATAAGTACTCATTATCAAGTTTACCTTTAATATACTCATCAATCATTGATTGTAGATTACCCAAAAGGGGGAATCGTTTAATTTTCCCGGTTTTTTGCTCTTTAATTTCAACATGAGATTTTCCTTTAACATCGACAACCTTTAACTTTAAAAGGTCTGATATCCTTAAACCAGTATTTATTCCAATAGTGAAAAGTAGCAAATCACGGCTACCATTTTCCTTTAGATAGGTTTTAATTTCTTCAATCTTATTTTTATCTCTAATAGGTTGAACATATTTCATTAATCACCTCATTTTCTGCTGTTATGTTAAATTAAATTTTATTATATGAACCAATGTGTTAAATTAAGTTGTTATTTAGTTTGTTTATTTAGTCGCTTTTTCTTGTATAGCTTGACTTTGAGTTGTTTTATTTCGACTTAACACAATCTATATTGTGTTAAATTGGAGTATGCCAATTAAAGGCATTCAATAGATACTTTTATGTTGTATGTATTTTGCTCAATAGTATCAATCAATGCTAATATTCCATTAAATTTACGATTTGTATTTTGATTTACTGACTCATAATTCCAAAGCATATCCTTTAACACTGTTACAAGTGCATAAGTTGTTTCTAATAGTTCTAATATTTCTTTTTGTTCCATTGTTGTTCCTTTATTTGTGCTGTTAAATTAATTTTTCAGAATTTAGCTAAACTTTACCTTCTGCCACACAATCACTTTTTATAGATGATTAAATCAATTCCAAAAGGCTTGATATGGATAATTGCCTCAGCTTTATTCTTGAATTTAAATATCAAATCTAAATCATCTGTAATTTTTATAAGTTCTAAACCGTATGGCTCAAGCTCTTTTAGAATCAAATCCTTATAGCAATTAAAGTCTAAATCCTCATCCTTATCATACAGATGGCAATATTTGTAATAGGATAAAACAATTTCTGACTGTGATTCCTTAACTTTTTTGAGTTGTTCTTTGAAATCTTCAAATGTTTTTATTTTAACTTTTTCTATTTTTCCCATTTTTAATTCCTTTTTTTATATAAGGGGGAATTATCCCCCTTGAAATTAGTGCTCTGAACTTAGTAGCAGGGTGTAAACAATTGGATTTACCGATGCTAATTCTAAAAAGAATTTATATGTTGTAATCTCCTCATTGTCTTTAGTAGGCAAATCAATAAACGGAATAATTTGCTTAGCTACTGATATACATTCGTGATAATTGTTACCAATCCAACCTTCTCTATAAATCTCAAAGTAACCTTGATGATTTTTATCTACTACAATCTCAACGACAAAGAATGACTCTTCTTCTGTTTCATATGTTTTTAATATGTCTGGCATGTATGAAATAACGGTATCAATCAGCCAATGGGCATCCAAAGTCTGTGCAAAGTCTAAAATTCCTTCTGTATATAATAGGTTACTGCAATAATTGCGTTTGTATAATCTTTCAGAGCCAAAGTTTCTGCTAAATACTTTATTAACATCGTTATATGTTGCTATCATTTTCAAATCCTTTCATATATCACTATTACTTAACTTTTACCCCCTAAGGGGAAGGGGAATAATCCCCTTATGAAATTGTGAATTTTCTATAATTGGTTTGCTTAATGAAAGAGTTATATAGTTCTAAATATTTCTTTTTAAATGCCGATGTGTTGAAATTGTTTCTAACAACATTTGTGAATCTTATTGTGAATGCTCCGACCTCTAATTCTTCTAAGCCAGCATTATCCAATAACTTTTTAAGTTCAGCTTCTTTTTCTTCACGAAGTTCTTTGAGCTCTTTTTCTTTTGCTTCATAGCTTTTGATAAGTCTAATTTCTTCTTCTAAGTTTAGGTTTGTTGTAATAATTTTTTGCATTGTCTTGCTCCTTATATTTGCTTTTGTATTACTGCAAACCCGTACGCTGTTTGCAATTTCATGATGTAGCCTTTTTGCTATCTTGTCAAGTTTATGGTATAATTTCTGCAGCAAAACTTAATGTTGACAAGATAAAACTAATGAATAAGCTATAATTAGAATTGGAGATAAACCGAATGAGAAAAACAAAAATAAAAGTTCCTCCAAAATACAAGGTCCCAGATGAAGTAAAGAATAGGGTAAGAGATTTCATGAATGACTTTATGAAGGAACAAAACTTGACAAAATCAGCACTTGCTGAATTAATGCATGAAAAATTGGGGAGGTCAGGTTGCCGTCCTAGTCTTGTCAAGAAGTTTTCTAACGCAACTTTTCAACTTGCTGAAGTCATGGAAATTTTAGACCTCTTTAATTGTGAATTAAAAATAATTCCCAAAACGCAGATAGAGGCACCCAGCAATAAAGATTAAGACATAAACTAAACATCACACGGAAATTTTCAGCAATTTGTGAAACTTTTACCTATAATTGTAAATAAGATAATATTGAAAATCATATAGGAGATGCTCTTGAATTATATAGATAATATAGCTTTAACACTATTAACAAGTCTTCTAATAAAGCCAGAGATTACTTTTTATTGCTATGATAGAGAGTCTCAAGAAGAATTAAAAACTTATATTAGAAGTATAAAATTTGCTCTTGATGATATGAACATATGCGATTCAGGAATAATATATAATCTTTCAGAATGCCCGCTTGCAATAACAATAATAAACAATAATCGAGAATCTCTTATTAATGTTCTTCGTGAATATGTGAATTTGTACAAGAGTAAAAAGTTGATTGAGCCTGGCGATATTAATACTTTTGAAACATTTGAACATTTGCACAATGATTTAATGCTATTGGTAAAGGATGCCAGAGTTGATATAACAAAATACAAACTAAATGAAATAAAATTTGCTCCTGTTATATTGGCAAATTACTTTATTAATAATGATTTTATAGGAGAATTATTGATTGATACAGCTGAACCAGAAAATGCTCCTTACCCTATTAGAATATATAAGTATACTTCAAATGATAAAGATGAATGGGATGGTCTTTTTGAATACTGGCAAGAATATTTTGTTTGTCATTATGAATTAAATATGGAGTGGTACTTAAAGAATTATAATAAAACCAAACTACACAAACCTGTAATAACCTATCCTCCACAACAACTGAGTATGTATCTTCATATAGAAAAGCGTGTTAGAAATGGCGAAAAGGTAATATATGAGGATAATATAAGAAAAATTTTAGGTCTTGGATATAGTAAAAAAGATACAGACGTTTTAAACAATGCTGTTAAAGAATTAAATGCTTGGTATAGAAAAATAAAATGTACAGATGATAAAAAAGTCAAAATTATCAAGAAGAAGAGAGGAGAGGATTATTACGAGCTTCAAAAAGCTTTCATCTTAGAATGCCAAACTAAGCCTTAGTTTCAAGTTTAAAATGTTACATGACTTTACAGAAAGAGCTGTTGTTTAGATAACGACAGTTCTTTCTGTTTTGTGAAAATAAGGAAGCATTTTTCCCCTTAGTTCCTTAGATTTAAGGTGATTTTATATTTATAGGAACCCAAAAAGAGGAAATAAATGTCAAAGAATAATAATACAAAAAATGAATCAATTAATATATTGAATGATATATCTAGCACTGGTGATACAAAGACAAATGATTTTGACTTGATTGCTGATAAGTTACCAGCTCTAAGTACTATTAGAACACAAATCAGAAGTGCAAATAATCTTATTAAGGCAGGACATACTTTATCTCAAAGAATAGAGTTTGACCGTCTCAAAATTGCTTTAAACTTAATTCAATTTGGAGAAACTGTTGGATTTGAAAATCTAAAAATGGAAGATGTTGAAAATCCTAAAGACCCACCGTCATACACACAAGACCAGCAGCTTAAATGGGATTTATTACATGATGCATTGTATGCAATGGATGAAATACAGAGTAGCACTCAAAAACAAGATAATACCAATGATTGTTTTGATGAAATTGATGTATTTATACCTAATGAATTTAAATCGGATATTGAACCTGAGCCTTATAAAGAGCCTATAAAAGAAGAAACAACTACTTCTAGTGCCAATATACCCAATGGAATTGTTGATATCTTAAAAGACAAAACTGTAAAAAAACGTATCAGATATGAAAACTTTAAAAGCACTATTGGCATGTTAAATATGTATATCAGTAATGGTTATTTTGTGGTTGATTTATCAGGTAAATGGATGCATAGCAAAAGTGTTCTTGGAAGTCTTAATAAAGATAATATAAGGGAAGCATTGCAAAAAGTTCTTAACTTACAAGTTGTTAGTTTTAATCTTGATAAATTTATAAAGCACGCACAAGTATTTGTGTGTGATGTATGTCTTGATTTAGCACTAGATTCCAAGCAACAGGTTGAGAGATATATTGATGGATTAAGCTCATTCTTCCCAATTTCAACAAATAGATTCAATATAGCAAAATATAAAAGACATGGTTTAATACTAAAACCTAAAGCTCAAAATGGAGGTTTTTCTCTAATTGTCTACTCTAAAGGGGAAGAACTTGATTGTAGTGTTAAAAGAAGTTCAAAAGCAACTAGATACACAATTGGTATTGGTGCAGAAGGTGAAAAACTAGCCCAAAGAACATTAAGATTTGAAGCAAAATTCTATAAGTTAAAAGATGCAAGAAAATATCTTGGGATAAGCAAAGATGAGAATTGTGTACTTTCTTTAAATGAAGTATTGAACAGTAAAACTCCTACTATATTACTGATGTTTGAACTGTTTTCAGGTCAAGCCAATGTACTTTTAGAACATCTTGAATGGCTACATGATTTAGTAATAAAACCAGATGAATTAACACTTAAAGAAATATTTCTTGCAGAACGATTTATTCAAATCTTAAAAGAAAACAATTTTGATTTAGCAATTGTTCGTAGTCATATTAAAACGGAATATATTAACGTTAGTGATACAGAATTAGAAGAATTTAATCGATTATCCAACCAAAAAAGAAATGTTTTAAATTATCTTGTCTATAGAAAACCCAAATCTATAACAATAATGTTAGATATTCTTAATAGAATACAACGTTATTATCAAATAGTAACGGAAAAAGAAGGTGCAAATGGCTAAGAAAATCACTATTGATTTTGTACCTAATAATGAGACCGTTAATGTTGCCGTGGATAGTGCCTTATTAACACAGTTAATGGTTACAATAACACAAATTGGTATCAGAATTGATAACCATAAAAGTAATAATGATATAATAGTAAAGGAGAAAGAAAATGACGAAAAATCTCAACAACAAAGGTAGAAAAATTGTAGTAGGATACGGTAGAGTAAGTTCTGCTGAACAGGCTAGTAGCGGACTTAGCCTTGATATGCAACGTGAACAATGCGAACTTAAAGCGAAGAAAAGTGGTTGCGAATTTGTTTATTTTGAAGACCGAGGTAAAACCGGGTCTAATATGAATCGTAAAGGCATAAGGGACATGCTTCGATATATAAAAGAACATCGTAACGAAGTAGCATATGTTGTTGTTTGGAAACTAGATAGACTCTCTCGGTGTCAAGAGGATTTCTTTGCTGACATTCTAAGACCAATTAAAAAATATAATTGTACAATTGCCAGTATCATGGAAAATTTTGATGATATTAGAAAAGAAAGAAAAGTTCTTCTGGGTGTATATATAGGTCAAACAGAAGATGAACTGGATAATATCAAAGATAGAACGAGTTCTGTTTTAAGTTCTAGAGCCAAGAATGGTTATCAGCTGGGGAAAGCTCCTGTTGGATACTTGAATGCTCGTGATGAGCACAGGCATGGAATTATAATCCCTGACCCAGAGAAGAAAGATTACATTAAACATTGTTTTGAGTTGTATGCAACGGGATTATTCTCCTATGATAGGGTTGGTAAAGAGCTTGCAAAGTATGGATTTGTTGACGGTAATGGTAGACCATACCCCAAAAAACGTATTGAAGACATTTTAAAAAGTCCAGTTTATATTGGTAAAGTTGTTCATAAAGGTGAAGTTTATGACGGTAAGCATGAAGCGATAATATCGGATGAGTTATTTTATAGGGTTCAATTACTCTTAAAAGGTTCTGAGAGTCGGAGTCCTAAGGGTCTGGTTTATAATTATTCAAACTTTATTAAATGTGCTAAGTGCGGTTACAGTATGGTTGGCATAACTAAAAAAGGTGCCCACAATAGCGGAACTTATGTATATTATCATTGTTCAAATTATTCCAAAGCACATCAGAAAGAAAAGAACATCAATGAAAATTTGATTGATGAAGCAATTCAAGAGGTAATTGATAGTTTTGATATTACAGAAAAAGAAATTAAAGTTATCAAGAAAGAAATATTCAATGCTATTGATGACTTAAAGAAATATGAGCATAAGTCCATAGAGGAACTTAGAAAGCAATATGATGAAGTTGTAGATAGCATTACATCGCATTTAATTCAGAAGAATAATGATATTAGCGATATTACCAGAGGTGAAATTCTACGCAAATTAGAAGCTAAGAAGGAAAGTATTGCTAGAAATATAGCATACCTAGCAGAGAACTCCAAAGATACAACTAAACGTATCAGTATATTAATAGACTTTGCTAATCGTATTCCAGAGCTTTATCTTAAAGCAACACTGGATGAGAAACGTTTGATATTAAATACTATTACGGAAAGTATTACTTATGATGAAGATACTAACAAATTAACAGTGAAATTGAGACCTGTATTTGAACATTTGAGGCAATTAAAACTTGCTAAAAAACAAAAATTTTCAGCAGACATTGAAACCTTGACTGGAACCCTTGAAACACGCTCAGAGCAAGCTAAACAAGCCCTCAAAAATAGTGCTTTGAATTTAACCAAAATAACAGTAATTGGAACCCGCAAAAGTCGCTTGAATACTAAAATAGAGCCCCATAACGAAGGCTCTAAAAAGTTAAATGTCGAAGAAGGGACTTGAACCCTCAAGGATTGCTCCACACGCCCCTCAAACGTGCGCGTATACCGATTCCGCCACTTCGACAATTTTTTATTTTTTATTTATTCATCACCTTCAACAATTTGTGATGTTTCGTTAAAATCATCTTCATCAAAAGCTCTTTGAGACAATTCTTCCTGAATTTCATCATCAATATTGTAATTTTCATTTGTTGAATCTTCCTGATTATTATCATTAAATTCATCAAAATTATCTTCAGCCACATTTTGAGTATCATTATTTTTTTCGAATAATTTAGCTTGAGTTTCACTTTTAATATCAATTTTCCAATTGGTAAGTTTATGTGCAAGACGAACATTTTGCCCATCCCTTCCAATAGCAAGACTTAACTGATCATCAGGAACAACAACAAGTGCTTCCTGAGCATTTTCATCGTCTGCTAAGATATCAACACTTAAAACACGAGCAGGCGAAAGTGCATTTACTATAAATTCAACAGGATTATCAGAATATCGAACAATATCAATTTTTTCATTTTTCAATTCGTTAACAATTGTCTGTATACGGCTTCCACGAGGTCCTATACAAGCACCAACAGAATCAACTTCAGGATCATTTGAATGAACGGCAATTTTAGTTCTAAAACCGGCCTCACGGAATATTGATTTTATTTCTACAATACCATCTTCTATTTCAGGCACTTCAAGTTCAAACAGCTCACGAACTATTTCAGGATGTGCATGTGAAACAATAACCTGTGGAAGACGATTGTTATCTTTTACATTCAAGACAAAAACACGTATACGGTTGCCGGGTTTATAAAATTCACCGGGTATTTGTTCTTTTTGAGGCAATATAGCGTCAGTTTTGCCAATATTTACATAAACTGTTCTATTTTCAACACGTTGAATGATACCTGTAACAAGCGTACCTTTTTTACTCATAAATTCTTCTAAAACATTTTTTCTTTCAGCTTCGCGAATTCTTTGAGTTATAACCTGTTTTGCACTTTGTGCAGCTATACGTCCAAAGTCATCAGGTGTCACTTCAATTTTAACTTCATCTTCAAGTTCAACATCTTCATCTATTTCTTTTGCTGCGTCTAGTGATATTTGTGTATTTTCATCTTCAACATTTTCAACAACAACTTTTGTACGAAATACACCTATTTCACCTGATTGTTCGTCTAAAATAGCTTCTATATTTGAAGCATCTTTATCTCTTATTTGTTTTTTATAAGCGGCAACCATAGCATCGCATAATGAATTAATTATTACTTCTTTTGATATTCCACGTTCACGTTCAAGTTCTTCACTTGCTTCAAATAGTGCCATTCCTATTCTAATCATAATATTATTTCCTCTTTTAATTTATTATTTTACTCAAATACAAGATTACTGCTTTTAATTTCATCTTTATTTATATAATATTTATCTTTTGTATGAACTTCTTCAATTAAGACACCAAGTTCCTCACTATAATCCAAAATTTTTCCTTCAACTTTATAATCCGGGAATATTTTATTGGATTTTGTCTTTATTAAGATATTTTTTCCTTTGAATATTAAATATTCCTTTTCAGATTTTAACTTTCGTGTCAAGCCTGGTGAGGACACTTCAAGTGAATACTTAAAATCAATAAGTTCATCAAGAAAATCACCCAAACTTCTTGAGATATTTTCACAATCATCAATAGTTACAGGTTTTGTTTTTGAATATATGAATATTTTTAAAATATCCCTTTCATATTCTTTTGCAAAATCAATTTCAACAGGTATAAAACCAAAACGCATAAGTGTATTTTCAATCAATGGTGTAATTTTAATTATTAATTCTTTTTTATCTGACATACTTTTAATTTATATACCCGAAACTAAGTTACACAATAAAAAAGAAACGGAGTAAAATCGACCGTTCCTTTCTATCACATTTTTATATTAACATTAATATTATAATATAGCAATATTTTAATTACAAAAATTAACAATATGTAAAAAAAAATTAATAAATTTTATAATCTTTAACAAAATAACAAAAAAATCAAATATCCATTTAAAAATACTTGAAAAATAATATACTTTGGGATAAAATTACATTAATAATTTGTAAGTTAAATAAAAATTGGGATAGATAATAAATTATGCAAAAGTTACTTTCAATATTAATTTTACTTTTTATATCAGTAATCACAACAGCCTGCATTAACAATTTTGCAGTTCAGGAATTGAATAATAAAGCCAAAGAATATCTTGAAAATGGAGACACACAAACTGCAATATGCCGCTTAAAATCCAGTTTAGATTTGGATAACACAGTTTATGAAACACATTACAACCTTGGAATTGCATACTTAAATGCAAAAGAATACGAAAATGCTTTAAAAGAATTTGATGAAACATTAAAATTAAAACCTGATTTTTCAAGTTCTTATTTCTCAAAAGGTATTGTTTATGAAGATATGTTTTATGAGTTAAGTGAAGATTTATCCGACGAAAATAAAACGGATGATATTAAAGATGATAAAGATGATAATGACAATGATAAAGAAGACGATAAAACAAGCAAGATAACACTATCACAAGAAGAGTTGCTTTCAAAAAGTATTGAAAATTATAAATTATATTTAGAAAATGAAAAAGAAGCCTCAGATTATAATGATGTAAGTCAAAAAATTAAAGAACTTGAGGATAAACTATCCAAATTAAATGAAAAACAATAAAAAATGCAAAGCCCTTCAAGCCCGATATTTTTAAATTTAGGTTTTATTAAAATTCATTATTATGGTGCGATAATGGCTTTTGCTATTGCTTTTGGATATATTGTAACAAAATATATTGCAATTAAGCATTATAAAAATTTATTGAACCTAAAAATTTTAAGTGATTTATTTCCAATAATAACAATAGCAGGCATACTTGGAGGAAGATTTTATTATGTTATTGTTGATTATAAATATTATATCCATCATATAAGTGAAATACCCGCAATATGGCTTGGCGGATTGTCAATACATGGTGCTATTCTGGGTGGTTTTTTGGGCGGTTTATTGTATTTAAAATATAAACATCAAAAAATTCTTATTTATGCAGATGTTTTTGCCTATGGCTTGCTTTTGGGACAGGCTATAGGAAGATGGGGAAACTATTTTAACATTGAAGCATACGGATTGCCCACTAATTTGCCCTGGAAAATGTTTGTGCCTATTTTTTATCGCGATTTGAAATATCTTGATTATGAATACTTTCACCCTGCATTTCTTTATGAATCTTTATGGAATTTATTATGCTTTTTTGTTCTTTACTTTGTTTTGAGACGTTTTATTCAAAAATATGAAGGGGTAACATTTTTTGTTTATTTAATTTTGTATTCAATTGGAAGAATTTTTATTGAAAATTTACGCATTGATTCTGTTCTTTATGTTTTTAATAACATTCCTGTTGCTATTTTTGTTAGTATAATAATCATTGTTTTAAGTGTTCTTGCAATTTGTTTTATATTTAAAAATAATATAACTATAGTTAAAGATAAATGGAGAAAATGTATCAAATGACAAATGTTGCTTTAATAAGTGTTTATAATAAAGATGGATTGGTTGAATTTGCAAAAGAGCTAACATTAAAATATAATTTTGAAATAATATCAACAAGTTCCACGTATAACTATTTAAATGAAAACGGAATAAAATGTATAAAAATCGAGGATATAACAGGGTTTAAGGAAATACTTGAAGGCAAAGTAAAAACCCTTCATCCAAAAGTTCATGCAGGTTTGCTTGCAGACCCAAAACAAATTGACGATTTACAATGTCTAAATGAACTTAATATTAAGCCTATAAAAATGGCTGTTGTTAATCTATATCCTTTTGAATCAATATCAAATGAATCGGATGATATTGATGAACTTGTAAAAAATATTGATATTGGCGGAGTTGCAATTATTCGTGCTGCTGCTAAAAATTTTAAGAATGTGACTTGTGTTTGTTGTATAGATGATTATAATAAAGTTCTTGAGGATCTTAAAAATAATAATGGAGAAAACTCATACAATATAAATAAACAACTTGCGACAAAAGCTTTTTATGAAACATCTAGATATGATGCATTAATAAGCAATAAGTTAAGTGAACTTTTTGATGATGACAGGTATTTAAATTTAAATATAAAAAAAATAAAGAATTTAAGATATGGAGAAAACCCTCATCAAAATGCATTACTATATGAATTGCCATTTTTTGAAAATAAAATTGCAGATTATGAAATATTAAACGGAAAAGAGTTATCGTATAATAATTATCTTGATATGACCTATGCGTTAAATATAGCAAGTGAATTTTATGATGTTCCTTGTTGTGCAATTATCAAACACAACATACCCTGTGGTGTAGCACTTGGTGCAAATTCTTATGAGGCATATCAAAAAGCACTTGACTGTGATCCTATAAGTGCTTTTGGAGGAGTTGTTGCTTTCACTAAAAATGTTGATATAAACACTGCAAAACACTTAAAAGAGCTTTTTCTTGAAGTTATTATTGCTTCTGATTTTGATGATGATGCACTTGAACTTTTACGTTTGAAGAAAAATTTAAGGCTTATAAAACTAAATACAAAACTTGAAGTATATAAAAGAATAATATCTAAAGAAATAAAAATTACTCCCTTCGGGACTCTTGTACAAAACCATGATTTAAAAGAACTTGATAAAGAAACATTTAAAGTTGTCACAAAAACAAAGCCCAACAGTTCTGATATTGAGGATTTAATTTTTGCCTGGAAAGTTGTAAAACATGTAAAATCGAATGCAATAGTTATAGCAAAAGATTTTAAAACTTTAGGTATTTCAGGCGGGAATACAAGTCGGGTTGAAAGTTGTGAAATATCCTTAAATAAAGCTTGTGACGGTTCAAAAGATGCTGTTATGGCTTCTGATGGCTTTTTCCCGGCTATTGACAACATTCAATTTGCCGCTCAAGGAAGAATTAAAGCTATAATCCAACCCGGCGGTAGTATAAAGGATAAAGATGTTATTGAACAAGCTGATAAATATAATATAGCTATGATAACAACAGGCATAAGACACTTTAAACATTAAAATTAAAAAAAACTTAGCTAAATGATATACCACTTGCAATTCTTTTTCTTTTTTATGCAAGATATATGTTCTTGTAACATATTGATTAAGATATTTAGCAAGTTTCTTTGCAATAAATCTACTTTCTATTCTTAAAGTTTTAATTTTCCTTTTAATATTATTTCTTAGTTTATGTATATTTACTAATATATTTATATGTAATATTAATATTACAAAATAAGGTTATAATACAGTATACACATGTATTTACAAGATTTTATTTTATGCTATAATTTTTTGTAAATTAAATGGAGGTTTATTATGGCAAAAGCAAAGAATCAAGTAATTGAAGGTAAATTTAAAGGACAGTATTTAATTAAAGACGTAAATAATATTGTATCAATATCGTATGGATTTTTTAAATCTTACCAAATAACAAAAGAAAATGTTGAAAAAATTGAACTATTAACGGCTGAAAAATCAAAAGATATAGGAAGTTCAGTTGCACGTGGTCTGGTGGGCGGAATATTATTAGGGCCGGTAGGATTAGTGGCCGGTGCATTAGTAGGTAAGGATAGCAACATAAACCGCTTTGAAATAACGTATAAAGATGGTGAGAAGTCACTTGTTGAGGTTGATAAAAAGCTAGGTGACTGTATTTTAAGCGTTAAATGGGAGCTAGAAAATTAAACTATTATACACAAAAGTTATTTATATACTTATTTACCACTCAATATTATTGCATTTAAGTATAATATAATTTTAATTTTTTCCTATTTTAAAATTATTTTATTGCTTTAAACTAAAAAAAGTTGCAAAAAATGATAAAGAATGATAAACTTAAATTAATAATTAATATTGTTTTAAGTAAAAAATGATAAATTTAATTTGGAGAAAACGTGAATAGTGTTATAATAGTGGGAAGATGTGGTCAAGATCCTGAAATGAAATATTTTGAATCAGGTAAAGTTAAAACAACATTTTCTTTAGCAGTAAACAGATGGGATACAAAAACAAAATCCGAAGTGACTGATTGGTTTAATATCGAATTTTGGGATAAACAAGCAGAGGTGGCAGGTGAATATGTAAAAAAGGGCCGGCAGGTTGCACTCGATGGAAAACTTACGGTTAGCAACTGGACAACACCTCAAGGTGAAACCAGAACAAGATATCTAATACGCGGCAACAATTTACGTTTGTTGGGGTCAAAAGCTGAAGGATAAGTTTTTTAAATTAAATATTTTTGTGCAATAATGAAATTAGAATAATAAATTGAAAGTTGGGTTTTATGTTTGGTTCAAGCTTAATAGGCATTATTGCTGATGATTTAACCGGTGCAAATGATACTGCATTGCAGTTTCATATGCGTGGCTGTAATACAAGAATTGTTTTAAACAGCGAAAGTTCCCTTGACGATGCAAACTTAAAAAATGCACAGGCTTGTGCTATTTCAACTGAAACACGTAATGCAGACATTAATACTGCTTATGAAAAAACAAAATCAGCCTGCCAAAAACTTTATGATAATTTTAATGTTGAATATTTTTATAAAAAAATAGATTCAACTTTACGCGGTAATATTGCAGCTGAGATAAAGGCTATAATGGATGTATTAAATAATGATGCAGCAATTATTGTGCCGGCTTTTCCAAAAGAAAACAGAAGCACAATTGGAAGTTATCACCTTCTAAAAGGTGTGCCCATCGAAAGAACAGAACTGGCGAGGGATCCTAAATTCCCAATTTATGAATCACATATACCTACTATTTTAAAAAATCAATTTAAAGAACTTGAATGCGATATAAAAATCGGAGTTATTGAATTTAAAACTGTTGTTAAAGGTGCTGCTTTAATTTTGACAGAAATACACAGGCTTATAAATGAAGGTATTAAAGTTATTATAATAGATGCTCAATCATCAATTGATCTTGAACAAATAGCACTTTCGGTTAAAAAGTCAACATTTAATCTTCTTCCTGTTGGTGCTGCAGGATTTGCTTCGGCATTAAGCAATATATGGCTTCCGGATGTAAAAAATAACAGGATTAATATAAAAATACAAAAGCAGCCAAAATTAATAGTTTCAGGAAGTGCAACCCAGCTTACTGCTTTACAAATTGCAAAGTTAAAAGATGAATATGATGATTGTTTATATTCTTATTCCCTTAAACTTGAGGATATAATTAAAGGGGTAAGTGAAGATTTTATTGAACGTATTTCTTCGCATTTATTGAAGGGTAAAAATGTTCTTGTTCATACTTCAGATTTAATTGAAGATCGTGAAAATTTTCAGCAATTTTTACTTGATAATGAAATATCCTATGAAAGTTTTTTGACAAAAATTTCAGGTTATCTTGCAAATCTTGTTGAATTAACGCTTAATAAAGCCTGTGCTATTTTAATACTAATTGGCGGCGAAACCTCATTTGAATGTTGTAATGCTATAAATAGCGAAATTCTTCAGGTTATTGACGAAGTTACCTATGCCATTCCTTTATGTATGGATTATAAAGCTCAACTTATAGTTACAAAATCAGGAAATTTAGGAAATGCAAACACAATTGTGGATATCATAAAATATTTTGATTGTCATGATGAACAATAAACTCGGAATAACTTTAGGTGATATAAATGGAATTGGCATTGAAGTCACTCTAAAAGCTTTAAATAAATTAAAAGATGTGGGAAGTTATATTTTATTTGGGTCAAAATCTGTTTTTGATTTTCATATTAAATATTTGAATATTAAACCTTGCTTTAATTTTGACTTTGTTGATATTGATGAAGAGGAAGATGAAAATATAAAAAATCTGGATAAGACGGTTTTATGGGGGCAAAATGCTGTTAATTCCGGAGTTATTTCATATTATTCCCTAAAAAAAGCAATTGAATTTGCAAATAATAATGATATTGGGGCAATTATAACATCACCAACATCCAAAACAGCAATTGAAATGGCAGGATTTCATTATAGCGGTCAAACTGAAATATTACAAAAATATTTAAAAAATGATTCTAAATTTCAAAATAAAGCACAAATGCTTTTTTGTGCAGGGGATAGCTTTCGTGTTCTTCTTCTTACAAGGCATTTAAGTATAAATGATGTTCCCAAAAATATAAATATAAATATGATTTTGGAAAATGTAATAAACATAAATAATATATTAATCAATAATTTTAAAATAAAAAAGCCAAAAATTGCAATGTGTGCATTAAATCCACACGCAGGTGAAAACGGACTTTTAGGAAAGGAAGAAATTAATATTATAAATCCAGCTATAGGTAAATTAAAGGCTATGGGAATTGATATAGAAGGTGCATTTAGTGCTGATAGTTTATTTACTTTAAAAAATATTGAAAAATATGATTTATTTATAAGCTGCTATCATGATCAAGGGCTAATTCCAATTAAGTTGTTATATTTCGATAAACTTGTAAACACAACGGTAGGATTATCTAAAATAAGAACATCACCATCACACGGCACAGCTTTTGATATAGCCGGTAAAAATAAAGCAAATGAATCAAGTATGATTGAAGCAATAAAACTTGCTATAAAACTTAAGTAAAATAAATATTTCTAAAACTTAAAAAATAAAAACTTGACAAATTCATAATATCTAATTTTATAACAAATAATATTAATTATTACTTTACCTCAAAAAACTTATATAATGCTTGAATCAAGTAGTTTTTATATATTCTTAATAAAAATTAATGTAAATTTTTTATATAAACATCACTAACAATTAAAATACAATAAGGACAATAAAAGACATGAGATTATAAAAAAAATAATGTAAAAAAAAAAGCATGAAGATTAAAAAAATTGACCATTTTAAATAGATTTGTTTTACTATATTTATATGATTTAATAAAATTATTTTAAAATGATCTTATTAAAAAAATAATAAAAATGTAAGAGTAAATTGTAAAGAAGGAGTTAATTGTGTTAGACCACGGCTATATACAAATTTATACAGGAGATGGAAAAGGGAAGACAACAGCATCATTAGGTTTGGCATTAAGAGCTCTGGGACATAACTGGAAAGTGTTAATAATACAATTTACCAAAGGAGATCAAGGAACTTCTTATGGAGAAATAGCTTCATCTTATAAATTTAAAAATAATCTTGATGTATTTCAATATGGAATGGATAGAATAATATACTCCCACAATATTTGTATGGAAGATTTTAAAGAAGCAAAAAAAGGTTGGGATAAGGCAAAAGAAGCTATTCAATCTGGCAAATACCAGCTTATTATTCTGGATGAGATAAATATATGTATTGATTTAGGAATGATAAAAGTTTCGGATGTAAAGCAAGCTTTAATAAATAAACCTGAGAATTTAGAAATAGTCTTAACAGGACGTCGTGCACATCCGGAACTTATAGCTTTGGCTCACCTTGTTACTGAAATGAAACCTATAAAACATTATTTTGATGTAGGTGTTATGGCACGTCAAGGAATTGAATATTAAAGAAAATTTTAATTACATACATTACATTGTTTTTTAGCTTTTTTTAAGGCTTTATTACATTTTTTTATTTCTTTTTTCATACGTTTATAGTCTCTTTTTTGACTTTTTGAAAGAAGACATAAAAATCTTTTTTCGTATTCTTTTCGCTCACATCTAAATTCTCTTCTAAACTGTTTTATATCGTTTTTGAGTTCTTTAGCTTCAAAAGAACAAGGAGAACATTTTTCAAGCTCTTGAAGTTTACGTTTTTTTAAGCAAATTTTTTCCTCATAACATTTAAATCTTAAAGCATATTCATCATCAAGCCTTTGAATCTGGCAAACTTGTGTTTCAGTAAGGCAAAGCTGGGCATATATTTTTTCCCTTTGTGTATCAAATGTACACTTGTTTGGGAAAAATTTCTCACAATTATTATTTTCTTGACAGCAAGAATCACAATCGGCATTTGTTTGTAAATTTTGATTATCATCACAATTTAATGGACATGATGCAGCATTGGATAAAGCCGGATAAAAGACATTTAAAAATGCAAAAAACAACACAACTACTTGAGCTAGTAACTTTTTCATATAATAACCCTTTATAAATTATCCTAAAAATATTATATTAAGGTAAATTAAAAATAAATATTACCACATTGGATAAAATAAAGTATTAAAACAAAACTTACATACTAATAGTAGAAAAATTAACCGTTGAGTTTACATTCCCGCCATCAGGTGTAGTATTAATAAGTTCAATAACTTCGTCATTAATAATACTATTACTTTGCTTTTTAGAAGCAACATTTGAAGGATTAAGCGGCACAAGATCATGCGGTTCTATTTTACCAATAGGAGCAATAGTTGTTTTTTCAATATCATTATTTTTGGCTTGATTACGACTATTTTTCACTTTTGATATCATAGGATCAGGTGTTGTTTTTTGTCTATTATATTCACTCATAATTTTAGAAATAAATCGTTTAGTTTCACCAAAAGGAGGAACACCTTTATATCGTTTAACATTGCCTGGCCCTGCATTATAAGCAGCAAGTGCAAGTTCGGTTGAGCCAAACATTGAATACATCATACGATAGTAAACAAGCCCTGCTTTCACATTTTCGCTCAAATCATAAGGATTATACCCTATTTTTTTTGCAGTTTGTGGCATAAGTTGAAAAACACCCACTGCACCGTGTGCACTTCGTGCTTCATGCCTAAAACCTGACTCTGCTTTTGCAATACTTAAAGCTAAAGCGGGGTCAATACCTAAATCCAAAGCGTGCTTAACAATATACTGTTTAACCGTAGTAACCTTATCATTTGTGCTTTTACCGGTTTGAGACATAGCACACATTGGTGTTGTTGTAATTATTCCTGTTATCAAGATGAGCTTAAGTAGCTTTTTAATATTCATCTTCAATTTCTCCTCTGCTCTTATCTGCTTATTACGTTTCAATTCGCTTATGGATTTGCTACTTGTTATTTTAATGTTATTACAAAAAAAATTTTACGCAACCCCTAACCCTTTATTTTAGCTTATTATGGCACTTTTTTAATCTTCAAATCCCAAAGTATGATTATGATAACAAGGAATGTTAAGTTTTGTTAACAAGAAAAATAATTGAGATTTATACAATAAATATTATATATTTATTATATAAATATTTAAAAAAAATTTATATTTGTTTAAATATCTAAATATTTTATGATTTTTTATTTTAACTGTGGTAAATTAAACATAAGGTTTTCAAATATAAACAATTTTGTTAATATTTTACAATGTTAATATTAGTAAGTGTATTTAATTAATGTAATTGCGAGGAGACAAAATATGCCAAATTATTTGACAAAAGAGGACATTAAACGCTGGAGAAGCTCACTTGAAAGATGTACTTTGGAACAGTATGCTGAAAAACTTGGCAAGGTTATCCAAAATGAAAAAGAAACTTATGACATTATTGATATGGTATTTGAAAAAAACGGAAAAGAAAATGATACTTATGCCAATAAATCCAATGATGCGTATTTTAACCGTTATAATGGCGAAAAAATTACATCCAATTTAAATATGCCAAGTATAAAGAAAAAACCTTTGAACATTGTTAAACCTGAAAAAATGGCAAATAAGTCAATAAATAAAAATTCTATAAGTAATAATATTGAGAATAAAAATAAACCGGCAAAAGAAAACCTGTCATCAATTTTAAATAATGAAATATCATTTAATAAACCTCTTACAGATAGAGAACAAATGGTGTTTGAACATTTTTATAAAAATAAAAATACAACTGTTTATGCAAAAGATTTAGCACAAATTTTGTCTCTTCCAAGGGATTACGTTTATAAATATATAAAAAATTTAAGAGCAAAGTTAAGTCGGGATATTCTTATCAATTGTGAAAAAGGCGGGTATATTTTAAAATTATAAGAAAAAATAATTACTATGAATAAAGCAAAAAATAAAGATAAAGATAAAGATAAAAAAAAGTTAAAAGTTGCATTCCCCCATATGGGCACAATATATATAGCCTGGGCAACATGTTTAAGACGTCTTGGTGTTGAGCCTTTTATTCCACCATATACAAGCAAAAAAACGTTATCAATAGGCACAAAAAATTCACCGGAATCTATATGCTTGCCTTATAAACTTATTTTGGGAAATTTTGTTGAAGCAATAGAAGCAGGTGCTGATTACGTTGCTATGATTGGATCACCTGGAATATGCCGCTTGGGTGAGTATGGGAAAAGTATAAAAAATAATTTAAAAAATATGGGATATGAGTCCAATTATATTGAACTTCAACTATATGACGGAATAAAAGGATTATATAAGTTTATAGTTGAACTTACTCCGGTTCGTAATCCTTTTGTTATTTTAAGTGCCATAAATATTATGATACAAAAGATATTTGTACTTGATAAACTTGAACAAATACTTTCATTCTACCGTGCACGTGAAATAAAACCCGGAACAGCTGAACGTGCTTTTAAACAAGGATTACATTTAATCTATGAAGCCAACACATTAAAAGAACTTAAGAATGCAAAAAAAGAAGTAATTAATAATATAAGAAAAACCCCTATTGATAAAAAACGTGATATTGTTTATGTTGATATAACAGGCGAAATATTTTTAGTTCTTGATTATTTTGCAAATCAAAATATTGAAAAAGAACTTGGCAAAATGGGAGTTCAAACTCGAAGAACATTAACAGTGTCAAGTTTTTTAAAAGATGCTATAATTCCCAAATTTTTGAAAAAAGGTGAAACTCATCTTGAGCGTGCTTTTCGTCTTGCCAAACCATATTTGAAACGCGACATTGGAGGGGATGCTCTTGAATCTGTAAGTGATGTAATATATGCCAATAAACAGGGTAAAGATGGCATTATTCATATAAGCCCTTTTACCTGTATGCCTGAAATTATGTCACAAAATATTTTTCCAAAAATACGTGAAGATGTTGATATCCCCATTTTAACTCTTATTATGGATGAACAAACAGGAAAAGCAGGATATATAACCCGTCTTGAAGCTTTTGTTGATTTAATGCGAAGAAAAAAAAGAAAAAATAAACTTAAAGCCGCAAAGGAATTTGTTCCTCAAAAAATACTTTAACTTCAGGCAAAAGTTTGATAATCTTTTAATTCCTCAATAGCCTTATAATTTGCAACACGAGATGCTTCTTTTTGTTGTTTTGTAGCAAACATTTCAAGAATAAATGCCGGAATTATAGATAACATTGCTGAGCCTAAAAAAGTTGCTATGTATTTTACATTTATACTGTCATTTGGACTTAAAATATCATTTTTTTTAGCAAGTTTACCTCCAAGACTAGCTCCAATACCAACAGATATCAATTTTATTGGATTTGAAACAATTTCCCAGAAAGCTTCAATATTTTCTGAATATTTTTGAGAATTGTCATCTATTTTATTAAATGCAAAAAATGTATTACGCTGAAATTTTGCTGCTTCTTTTTCCTGCTCTTTGGTTATTTTTATTTGTTTTAATGCTTTATTATATTTTTTATCCTTATCATCATTTTCTTTTACGTATTTTTTATATTCTTTATATTCTTTTATAATTTTAGGTATAAACTTAAAAATGTTATCTTTTTCTTCTTTTTTTAATTTTATTTTGCTTTCATCAACTGCATTAATTTCTTCATCACTATAATAAATATAACTTGCAGGATTATTTCTCATCTCCTCAATTGCTTTAAATCGAGCAATTTGAGATGAAAGTTTTTCAAGATTTGTAAAATAAGAAGTTATTGCTAATGAACTTATTAAAGGTACAAGATAAGAAATACAAAATTTTAAAGTTTTATTTTTTATATTTTTTGTTAAGTTTGACAAACTAAACATACCAAGAGCTGATAAACCATTTGCAACAATAGATACACCTAGAGTCAATAATTCTGTATTTTCTGAATAATCCTGCGATTTTATATCAATTTTTTCAATCATTGAAGTAAGAAGTTCTTTATCTTTTTTGGCTTCTAAAATTTCTCTTTCAGTTAAGTTTTTATTATAATTTTCTTTTATCTCTTTATTTATCTCATCAAAATATTTTGTTCTTAATTTATTTATTTCATCTTTTTCATTTAATAAATTTAAAACAGTATTATATGCTTTAATTGGATTAAGCATCTGGAATGGTTTTTGTAATTTGGCATTTTGTTTTTCCTTTTTAGTTAGCTTGATATTTTTGACTAAATTATCGACTTCTTCCTTTTGATTTTTATCTAAAATTGCAAATTGATTGTAATCATTTAATTCATCTTTCATTGCTTCAAATCTTGCAGTTTTTGAAGCTGCAATCTCGCATTTTGCACTAAATATAGAAAAAGGTATCTGACCAATCATCATTCCCAAATACGTTCCTAATATTGACCATGAACCAGCAGAAGCAAGAGGAAGTATATTTAAATCTTTAGATGAAATTGCTTTTTTTGTAAATTTTTCAATAATTTTTTTTGTAATATTTTGTCCAAATTTACTATATCCAATAGCTCCCATTAAAACATAGCCAATATATGATGCAATTTCTAAAGCACTGCGTTGAAAACTTTGGATGGTTTGTTCTGTATCTTGTGCTTTCTCTTGAGAATAATCATCCATAATATCAACAGCATTAAATAAAATGTCAGCTTTTGCTTTTGCTTTTTTTAATTCTTCTTCACTTGGAGGTTTGGTTTTAAAAAGATATTCTTTTTTTGCATTATAAATATCACGTTGCTTTTGCCAAGCTTTGTATTTTGGTAATTCTTTTCTATAATCTTTATACGTTTGACCAACACTATGCATAAACTAATTTTTCTCTCGTTTCTGAATATATAAAAACTCTAAAAAAATTTTTTGCTAGCAAAAAATGTAAAGTTTTATTAATTTTTATCAGCAGTCACAAGTGACAAAATATAGTTATAAGCGTTTATTGATTCCTTGCATATTGGCAAATTACGGTCAAGCAGGCTTTTTATTGTATATTTAAAACACAATAAGCAAGCACGATTCAATCCATTTTCTTTATCAAGTTCTTCTAATATCATTTTTCTAAAATCTGCATTTCTTGTTTTTGGCTCAATTTTATCAGAAAGAAAAACTATTTTTTCAAAATCACTCATGCCAACACGACCAACCGTATGATATTTTATAGCATCAAGTATTTCTTGATCATCAATGTTAAATTCCTTTTTCGCAACACAACATCCGACAGGAGCATGATAAGTTTTATAATTTGCAAGATCAAAATCAACACAAATATCCTCATTTTTTTCAAGATGCTCTTTTAATTTATCAACTGTGAAGCATTTGGCACAATCATGAAGCAAAGCCGCTATTTTTATTTTGTTTTCATCATAATCAACATTAAATTTTTTAGCAAGCTCAAGTGCCTGTTCCATAGTGCCAATTGAATGTATATACTTTTCCTCGCTTAAATTTTTCTTTAGCCAATTTTTATATATTTCAACATCATTACTTGTATAAATTCTTTTCATAAATATACTCTTTAACTTCCTCAGGCACCATATAATCTATTGACTTATTTGTTCTAACATTTTCACGAATCTGGCTTGATGAAATATCATAAGGAGCAAAATCTAAAATCGAAAATTCATAGTCATTTTCTTTCAATTTTTCAATTTTTTTATCTATTATATTTACATTAATATTATCATCTAATTTCCGTGGAAAAACAAGGAATTTAACAATATCTTTCAATTGTTTTGATTTATGCCACCTAGCAACACTCAAAAAGGCGTCATATCCAATTATAAAATTTATTCTGCCTTCAATTTGACCTTGATATTTTTTATACAAAGCAACAATTGTGTTGTATGTATATGAAACATTATTCATTTTATACTCAATATCACTACAAGCAAATTTTTCGTTGTTTTTAACTGCTATTTGCACCATTTTTAATCTATCTTGTGCTATATTTTCGTCTAAATCTTGCTTGAATGGCGAAATATAAGTGGGTATAAATATTATTTTATCAAAATTAAAATTTTCCTCAACAAATTCCGCCATTTTTATATGACCGTTATGAATCGGGTTAAAAGTTCCACATAATAAACAAATTTTCATTAATTATATTACCTTTAAAGTACAATTATTTTTATAATATATTTTATCAATTATATTTAATATTTTAAGTATAAACTCGTTATATTTAGTTAACTTAGCCTCACCTGAAAGAATAATATCAGCATATTTACTGTTAGGCTCAATATAAATTTTAGCCTTGCTTAATGCATTTTCATAAACAGAATTAGCCGAGTCACCAAGATTACGTTTAATAGCACGTTCAAAAAATCTTTGTTTTTGGACTCTTTTTGAAATATCAACATAAATTTTAAAATCAAGCACATCGTGTAATTCTTCATTCAAAGTAAACAACCCTTCGGTTATTATTATTTTTGAACTTTTAACAAATTGAACATTATCATATCTTTTTGCAGTGCCTGACATATCATATTTTGGAGTGAAAACATTATTGCCGCTTAATAATTCATAAATATGCTTTGCCATAAGATTCAATTCAAAAGCTTCGGGGCAATCCAAATCATAATTTCGAGCAAAATTATCAAAACCTCCATAATACCTCACCAAATCGGAGCGGTCATAATAATAATCATCAGTATTGATTCTGCATATTGAATTTTCTATCTTGCGTCTATTTGCATAATCCAATATTGTATTTATTATTTCCTCTGTTATTGTTGATTTTCCACTTGCTGTTTGACCTGAAATACCAACTGCACAAGAGCGGGTTATTTCACCTGATAAAAACATCGCAAGTTTTGAAATTAAATTATCAGATATAAAAATTAAGATAGAATCACTGGATTCTATCTCATCTCTAAATACTTTTTCTAATTCTTTTTCAATTTTTTCAAATCGTGAAAATTCATTACTATTTTTAGCAATATAATTTTCATTATTTTCTATCAACGATAAACAACCACTATCAACTTTCAACTGTGATACCACAAGATGTCCTTTCAAATATTTTAACAATCTTAATTAAATTTTATCACATAGCAGTTTTTATACAAGTCTATTTTCAAAAATATTTTACAAAAATTAAATATTAAGTTTAGAGCAATAATTAATATAATTCATTCTTGCATCATATTCGTTTTTTGAAACCTGTTTATCCATATAATAATAAGTATAAGTCCAGGTTTCATAAGGAGGAAGAGGGGATTGTGAAGAAGAATCTTTTAGCGTTTTATTTTCCACCTCACGTGGACTTACCTCCATTTCTCTTGGTGTTTTGGGACTTTCAGGACTCAATGGACTTATTGGACTTTTAACATTTGATAATAAGTTTTGACTTTTAATAAATACATCTTGCGTTTTAGATGAATTTAGCATATTTTTATTAGAAACTAAATCCTTAAGCGAACGGGTTGTTGTGCTTTTTTTCAAAAAACTCTTTTGTTTTCCCGCATATATTTGTGGATTTAATTTTGCTGAAACATTACCTACCATTTTACTCTCCTTATTATTAATATTTATAATGACATTCACAAGTTTTATTCAAAAAACTATTTGAATAACTTTTTTGATATAAACTTTCTTTTTGTTTTCTATATTGTTGTTTTTCATTAAATAATTGAACTTCTTTTAACTTATTTAAATTGTTTTGTACCGATTCAAGCTTATGTAAATCGTTATATACTGAAAAACACCGGCGTATAGTTGTATTGAAACCTACTTGCATGACTAGTGTATCCTAATTTATTACTTTTTATTATATTTATTACAAAAATAAAATTATGTCAAGTAATTTATTTTTTAACCATATATTTTTTTTAATGATAAAATAAAAAATAAAAGTATTATGCAAAAGTAAAAATTAAGGGAGAAATTAAGATTATGAAAAAACTTTCACCACTTCAAGAAGAAAGGTTAAAATACCAACCCAAATTACCGGAATCGTTAAAACATGGAATTGCATCCTTAAAACTAAATAAAGGTGAAAAAACAAAAGCTGTAAAAGATGAAGATGAAATAGCAAAATTGTTTCCTAATTGTTATGGAGCACCTTTTATTGAGTTTTCATATAATCAAAATGAAAACAATGAAACTTCTCAAAAAAATGTAGGTGTTATTTTATCAGGCGGACAGGCACCAGGCGGACATAATGTAATTTCTGGATTATATGATGCTTTAAAAAATGCAAATAAAAATAACAAACTTTATGGATTCTTAGGCGGTCCATCAGGCATCATTGAAGGCAATTATATTGAATTTGATGATAAGAAAATTGACGAATATCGCAACACCGGAGGGTTTGATATAATCGGTTCAGGCCGCACAAAGTTAGAAACAGAAGAACAGTTTGAAAAAGCATTAAATGTGTGCAAGAAACTTAATATTGAAGGTATAGTTATAATTGGAGGAGATGATTCAAATACAAATGCTTGTATGCTTGCTGAATGGTTAAGTGCTAAAAAATCAGGCATTCAAGTTGTTGGTTGCCCAAAAACTATTGATGGTGATTTGAAAAATGAACAAATTGAAATTTCTTTTGGCTTTGATACAGCTACAAAAACTTATGGAGAATTAATAGGCAACATTCAAAAAGATGCAAATAGTGCTAAAAAATACTGGCACTTTATTAAAATTATGGGAAGAAGTGCATCCCATGTTGCACTGGAAGCTGCTTTACAAACACAACCTAATATAACATTAATTTCAGAAGAAGTCGAAAATAAAAAAATGTCACTGGACCAAATTGTAACTTATATTGCCAACATTGTTGCAAAACGTTCTCAAATGGGCAAAAATTTTGGTATTGCCATAATACCTGAAGGCTTAATTGAATTTATCCCCGAAATGAAATCAATGATCGCAAATTTGAACGATTTAATGGCTAAATTAGAAAAAGACTCTAATTATATAAATGCTAATAATGAAGAAAAATTTGCCATTATCGAAAATGAACTTGAGGCTAATAATAAACATGTATTTGCTTCATTACCCCGGTTAATTAAAGCACAATTGCTCATGGACCGTGATCCTCATGGTAATGTTCAAGTTTCAAAAATTGAAACTGAAAAGTTGCTAATTGAAATGGTTAAAACTAAATTAGGAAAAATGAAAGAAGAAGGTAAATTTAACGGCAAATTTCAAGACCAGGCTCATTTCTTTGGTTACGAAGGACGCTGTGCGTTTCCTTCAAATTTTGATGCTGACTATTGTTATTCACTTGGTTATAACGCATTTGCACTTTTAAATTTTGGTTTAACAGGATATTTATCATCCATAAAAAACTTAACAAAAGATTCAAAAGACTGGGTTGCAGGCGGCGTACCTTTAACCATGATGATGAATATGGAAAAACGTCACGGCAAATACAAACCTGTAATTCAAAAAGCTCTTGTGGATTTAAACGGTCCTGTTTTTAACATCTTGAAGCAAAATCGTGAAAATTGGGCTTTAAATGATGAGTACTTGTTCCCTGGTGCAATACAATACTTTGGACCTTCAAGCGTTTGTGATTTAAAAACCCGTACAATTGTTTTAGAACAACAATAAGAGGTTATTTTAACATATTAAAAAATAAAACACCATTATTATTTAACAATGGTGTTTTATTTTGTCAAAAACTAAATTAACATTTTTTATATTTGAATATAAAACTTTAAAAGATTCTTCAATATGATTTAAAATTAAATTCCGATTTATATTTTGAATACTAAGTGGCTTATATAAAAGTTTCATTTCATAATCATTGTAAATTTCATTTGGAAGGAAATATTTTATATTTGAATCAAAACAACCAAGCCGCTTATAAAAATTTAAACGTTTTGTTGTGCTAATATCTTTTTTATCTTCCTTTTCAACTTCAAAGTATACACATTTTAAATTTTTATATTTTTCAAAACTTTGATTTAAAATCAAAGTTCCAAATCCTTTTGAATGGAAATCTTTAAAAATTGCAAAATAATCAACCCATATAAAATCACTTAAATAATACAAAATATAACCTTTTATTTCGTTATTATCCTCAAAAACGGCAATTTTATATTTATTTGTTTTAAATAAAGATTTAATATGTTCAAATGATTTTAATTCACACTTTGGAAATTGTTGAAGCATATCATTATAAATAAATTTAAAATCTTCAAAGTCATTTATATTTTTTAAATTCATAATGATTAAATTATACATGATTAAACTTACAATATAAAGTTATTTATTGCAATTACAATTATCATCTTCATTTATGGTTTTACCAAAAATAATTCTTAAGCCTCCAAAATTTTTGGATAAGGTATTTTTAATGCCACAGGTTATATCATCAACATTATTTATTATATTATCAACATGCATGATTTGTGAATTAATAGTGGTTGGAATTTGTTTATCAATTGAATCTGTTAATATGGTTAAATTTTGTGTAGTTGTTTTTATATTTCCAAGTGAAGAATTAAGCTGTGAAAATGTATTTTCAAGTTCATTTTGGTTAATAGCATAATTAAATTTTGAAGTAATCTGGTTTAAATTATTTGAAGCATTGCTAATATTTTGAGTTGTTTTATATAAGTTATTTTGGTTTTGAACAGCCAAATTTTGCATTGTTTTGAACAAATCACCAAGACTTAAAATAGTGTTATCAAGATCTTTAATAGTTTTTGCAATATCTCTTTGAATACTTTTCAAATCTTCAGGATTTTGGTTTTGAAAAAATTCCTCTACTTGAAACATTGATGTTCCTTTGATAATGTTTTTAGTTTTTAATTTTTCAAGTGAAGGTGATGATGGATAAATAAGCTCAACAAAATCTCGATTTTTATCATTAATTTTGACTCTTCTAAACTCGGCATATGTGTTTCTTGGTAAATTTAAATCTTTTGGAAACAAAACAAGTGTCATACGTGACTTTGTATAGGATTTATTAGGACGAATGCCTATACATCGACCTATTTTAAAACCATTATAAATAACAGGAGGATATCCTCTAAAAGGCCGAAGCTTTGTATATTCAACTGTAATATATGTATAGCTTAAAATTTTAAATATAAAATATATTAAAAATACACAAAACAAAATAAAGAAAGTTTTTAAAAAATTAGGTTTTGTAATAAAAAAATTTTTAATCTTCTCAATCATATAAACAATATATTATTTTTTTAAAATAAATTTATTCACTAATTGATTAATATCCAGAGGAATATTAAGGGATTAATATAGCAAATTTCACTAAAAATAAATAAAACAGTTACAATATGCTTTTTTACTTTAAAAAGTATTCTTTTTCTTTTATATTTAAGTATATCCAACGGAAAATTATAATTATGTATAAATACTAATATTAATTTGTTGAATATTATTTAAATTTGTGATAAATTGTTTTTTGAAAAGAAAAAGGGAGGAACTAAAAAATGAAAAAAATATTATTTGTTGTTTTAGCATTATTTTTAGCAAGTAATTTAAGTTTTTGTGAAGAAGTGCAATCATCAAATGTGGAATATCCTGAATATCAACCTTTAAAGCCTCAAACTATATTATATGATGGTAATAATTTAGGTGGTGTTAGAACACGTAATAATGAAACTAATTTTAAAGGCGGTGCATATCGTGAGGAAACTAATGGTGTTCAAATGGAAAATACCAATTATGTTGAAAAAGATAATTCTTTCCGTAAAGTAGATGATGGTGTTATGATTATTCGCGATAAGAAATATAAAAATGTTATAATTGACAATGAAAATAGTAATATAGATAAAGACATAAATAAAGACATAGAAGCAGATAAGGATATTAAAGATACTAATAAGGGTATAAATCAAGAATTAAATCAAGATATCAATAAAAACATAAATCAAAATTAAAAAATACTTTACAATTAAGTTTTTTTATGTATAATAAAATTATAAATAATCCTCAGTAGCTCAATGGCGGAGCAACCGGCTGTTAACCGGTAGGTTGTTGGTTCGAGTCCAACCTGAGGAGTTTTTTATTGGAAAGGCTGTTTTTAATGACAGCCTTAAATATTGGATTAGGCTCTAATTATACTTGTAGTTTGAGAAAAAGTAGCAGATGAAATGAGAAATTATATATGTATAAATTTAGTTATTAACTCTAAAAAATCTTTAAATTTCATCAAAATTGGTTTTCTTTTTTTCTCTATTATATAGCTCCATTTTTTTATAGAATTATTTGTTTCTACATTTAAAACTTGATAAATATAATCTTTTTCTTTTTGTGTTCTTATAAAATTACTTAGATATTTATCAAGATATTTTAAAATTTCTTGTTTGATTTCAATAATATTTCTTTTATAGCATTCTAAACTGTTTTCAAATTTGTTTTTATGCCTATATTCATTTAATTCTGTTGTTAATTCTTCATTAATACTTTTAAAAAAGTTTTTAATTGTAATTTCAAATAAATCTTTAGCCGTAGAACCTTTCATTAAGTTTTTAGAAAGTCCATAGGAAACTTGATTGTTGAAATATATATTTACTTCCTCATATTTTTTAATAAAAAAATCATCAATAAAATTATATTCTTTTGCAAACATATGAAACCTTTATTATTAAATACATTGTTTATTTCATGTTATCATAATGAAAACTATTATTGGAGTGTTATTTATGAAAAATAAAAATTTAGGAGAAAAGATTTTTGACTTTATAATATTTCATTTTTTATGGACTATTTATGGTGTTGAAATTATATGTGCACTAATTGTGGGTGGAATTTTTCTTTATGTAGCTGAAAAATTTAATCCTAATATTTCAAATGATTCTCAATGTTACATTTGCATATTGTCAGCAATAATTGCAACAAACGCCTTTTCTTTTATATACGCTCAAAATAAAATTTCTGAAAAAGAGGAGGAAATAGAAAAGAAACAATCTTATGTCATATCTTCATTAAAAAAATCAATTGAAGAACTTAAAAAAGATAAAGATAACGAAATAAAACAAATAAAAGAATATGCAATGGAATTAGATTCACAAAATCTTTTATTAGTTGAAAATATCCAAAAATCTTATAATAAATCAGGACAGTTTATTGCAGATCTAAAAACTTTTGAATATGAATTAACTGCACGACATCTTGAAACAAAATCACACCCAGCACATCAAAAAGCTCAAGATGTCCGAGAATTAAAACAAAAAACAAAAGAATATATTAAAGAATACAAGCTAATGCGTTATGAATATGATATGTTGTTTAGTTTATTCCCTGAATTAGAAAATTATTTAGAATATTATTCAGCAGAAAAAGCTGAAACAATTGAAGAAGTTAAAGAAAATTACGACTATGTACAATCTTGGATTAGTAAAGATGAGTATAGTTCGTTAGATGAAAACACTCGCAACCAACTTGCTTTAGATAGATATATCGAATCCCGTAAAAAGAATAAATGGGCGATTGGTCGTGATTATGAAATGTTCATCGGACATGAGTACGAGCAAAAAGGTTATAAAGTTACTTATACAGGTATTACAGATAGACTAGAAGATAAAGGCAGGGATTTAATTGCACAAAAAGACAATGAAATATTGATTATTCAATGTAAAAATTGGTCAAAATATAAAGAAATACACGAAAACCATATTTGCCAGTTATTTGGTACGACAGTTCAATATAATATTGAAAATAATTCTTTATTTAAAGCAACTCCTGTCTTTATAACTTCTGCAACATTATCTGAAACAGCATTAAAATTTGCAGAATATCTAGGGGTACAAGTTATTCAAAATAAAAAACTTGAAGAATTTCCACGTATAAAATGCAATATTAATAATAAAGAAAAAATTTATCATCTTCCTTTTGACCAACAATATGATAGAACAATTATTGGCGACCAAAAAGGCGAGTTCTTTGCTTGGACTGTTCAAGAAGCCGTTGATAAAGGTTTTAGACGGGCTAAAAAGTATTTTTATGTGAAACAATAATTAAGGATGTATTGATGGGTAAAGAAAATTTTATGCATGAATTATTAAAACTTACTTTTCATAAATATTGCATTGCTTATATAGATATTTTAGGTGCAAAAAAATACATTAATGATAATCCTGAAAATTTTCTAAACGATTTAAAAGCAATTCATGAGGAAGCTCTTTTAAATACAAGAATGTCGGAAATTATTTCACAAAGAAAATTTTTTGTAAAAATATTTTCAGATAATATATTAGTCGGAGCTCAAATTGTAGGAAATAATTCCTATCAAAAAGATAAAATTGAAGAAATTATACGTATTGCAGGAAATGTTTATAATAAAACATTGCAACTAGGTTATTTAGCAAGAGGAGCTATAACTATAGGGGATCTTTGTGAAAATCAAACTTTTGTATATGGTAAAGCACTAGTAGAAGCTGTTGAAATGGAAGAAAAATTAGCCATTTACCCTCGGATAATTGCAAAAAAAGAAATCAGGGACTTTTTGCCTAGTTTTTTTATAAACGAGAGAGATTATTTTTATACACTGAATACTTTTCCTTTTTTTGGATTATATAAAAGTGAAAATTATAAAACCATTCTTCTTGATATGCTTTCTAAACATAAAGATGACTGTAAAATTAAACAAAAAATTATATGGACGATAAATCGTTTTAATGAAAATTATATTAAGACTAATTCTAAATCAAAAACATTGCATTTAATTACTGAAAATGAAATCAATGAAAGATTAATATAATATATTAGCTGGTAGGGTGCAATTTTTTGCACCAAAGAATGGTTATCTAACTAAGCCAATAATAATTTTAACTTCACAACACTCGGAAGTTTTTATCCTTTTTCTATCCTTGCAAAAACTCAAACCTTGTCGGAGTTTGAGGTAAATTTTCCAAAACAAATAGGAAAAAAGGATAATTCTAAGGATAAGAAAAGGATAAAAAGGATAATTTTCTTAAACTTGAGGAAGTGGATAAAATTTAAACAACACCTAAATTGTACCCAATTCCCTATTTCAAATTTATCCGTCAGGTTATATAGGCTCTATGACTAGGTTTTCGCCATCGTAAGAAAAGTTCGAACATACTATTTTTACAATCCTTCTTTTTTGTTCGGCATTTCCCTTAAGAAACGCACTATGACAGTCTTTGCAGAATTCTAATAATTGGTTCGATTGCTCAAAAAAGGTCTTGGTAGTTTTGAGTACTTCTTGCTCTTCAAGAATTAATTTTCTTCTTTCAGTTTCCCATTCTTGTATATTTAATTTTAGACTTTCAGATGAGCCAAACCCACTTTCAAATGCTTCCTTTATCATTTTATCTATCTTATCAATTCTCTTTCTTATAATCTTTTTTTGTGTCTCATAACTTGAATTTTGTTGAGCATGAACTTTTCTTAATCCATCTATAACCAATTGTTTAGTTTCTTCTGGAACCGTGATTAATTTTAAAACATTAGTAAAAGCTTCATTAATTTTAATTTCGTTGATATAACTGTCTTTTTTGCAATCTCCACCACGATTACCTGTACAATGATAATGGATATAATATTTTACTCCACCATTTTTGGTTGTTTTTTTATGTCGTTCTCCTGTAAAGTAGCAACCACATTTTGCACAAGTAATACAACCATTGTAAGGAAATTCTGTGTGAGTTTGTCTACCTTTATTTGGGGTATCAAGTCTTTTTTGTACGGCATAAAATGTAGCTTCGTCAATAATTGGAGGATAAGTACCTTCAACGAGGACATCATCATAATAAAACTTCCCAGTATATGCAAATCTACGAAGTATCATGTCGATTGAGGATTTACAAACTCTATTTCCTTTTTTGTTTCTAAACCCCATCTTATATAATTTAGAAGCAATTGTACGAGAAGAATCTCCATTTAAACACATAGTAAATGCTTGGCGAACAAAAAATGCATTTTCTTCATCTAGCACCATTTCTTTATATCTGCTACCAGGTTTTTCAATATTTTTATAACCATAAGGTGGATGATTAGGATATTGCCCTGTTGCAACTTTCCCCCTAATGCCTTCCTTTGTTCTTATTGCACCTGTTTTTCGTTCAAACTCGGCAAATACCATTGCAACCTGTCGCATAGCTTCAACTTGTAGTCCTTCACCATTTGCATCAGTTACAGTAAGTAATTCTATATCATTACTTACAAAGAATGGAATAAGTGTTGCCGTATAATCACCAACATTTCTTGATATTCGGTCTAATTTCCATATTATAACAGCTTTTACTTTGTTCTTTTCATCACTACAATATTCTAATAAGCTTTGCAAACCAGGTCTATTTAAGTCTTTGGCTGAAATACCTTCATCCTTAAAAGTCTTAACTATTTTATAACCATTTTTTAAAGCAAATTCCATATTGTTGGTAATCTGCTGACCTATACTGAATCCATGTTTTGCTTGGTCGTCAGAGGATACTCTCACATAACTAACTGCATTTTCCATTTTTATTCTCCATTGCATTGCATTATAGCATCGTCATTTTCATATTGCCAGGTCATAATTTCTTCAAACACACTAAGATATTGAACCAATCCTTTTGCAATATGTTCTTCTGAAATATCATCTTCAGGCTTAATATCTAGCTTAACTATAACATTGGTGGTTTTCTTACCTTTTCCAACAGTGAAAGAATATTCTTCAATTTCTGAAGAATAAAGTGTTTGGTTATTAACTTTTTTACCAGTTTCTTTCACTATGAATATACCTTTAAATTATTGAAAGGAACTATTCCTTTGCCCTATATTCATAGTCTAAAATTGTTTTATGTTTACTAAAAGATACTGGGAAGTATTTAAGCTTGAATGCTTATTGTTTCTAGTTCAATGAATTTACTTTTGGTAAGATTAAAGTAATTTTATGTTTAAAGGAGAGACTTCTTAAAATCTTCATATTCTTTTTTCAAAGGGGGTGTTAGTTCTATTTTATTGCTTAACTCACGATATAATACCATATCTATATTAAATTCATTTTTGTTTTGCTTATTTAAATCAATTAAACGAAGTTTGCTATTTTTTGTTCTTTTTAGAATTTGACGAACACGAGTGTTAAATAAAGACCTTTCTTTATCAAATGTACTTTCGGATCTAAATGCTTTGCTTCTGAAAAATATATCTTTTTCTATTGAATAAGGCTCAAATTGTTTAATAGAATCAACAACACAAGAAAGAACATGATATATTCTCCATTGGGGTTCAGTTAATGATAATTCATCTGGATTTTTAGCATCAGTTTGTGTTCTGGGGTTATAGTTATTATAAAATTTAGAAATATCAACTACAGCTTCAAATCCAAAATCATTTTCATGATTTCCTTTATAGTTTTGGTGTTTTAACTTTATTGCAGATGTATGAGGTATCATTTCTTTAGGAGGAAATAATTCATACTTAAGTTCTTTTAAGATAATTTCATTTTTCGTTAATCCATACAACAAAATTGGGATAATCTCACTATTATTAATATAATAATGGGTTAAATTATGCTTAGCATTAATAGAATTTACGAATTCCCTTATTTTTGCTAGAAACGTATATTCTTCGTATGGATGAAGTTCATCATTAGAACAATATTCACCATATTCTCTTAAAAAATTCTCTAGTTCATCTATATTACACGTTTTTAGTTGTAAATTATAAGCTCCCTCTATTCCACGATAAATCCCACTTAAACACTTTTTATCCTTATTTAATTCTAAAAACTTGTTCCCATTATTTGTTATTTTCTGATACAAGTTAGTTAATTTTTTACAATAAAGTTCCGAGTTTTTCTGGAGCAGAATCAACTGAAATTAGCTTATTATGCCTATAATACAAATCTAATAATATACATAATTCAAAATTTGATAAATCAACCATAAGGCTATTATAACAGAAACAATTCTTACAAGTTAATTGAAATGTACTAATCATTACATTTTTATACATGAAAGAAGACATATTTAGAAATATCGGTGCTACAAATCATTCAATATCCAAAATTAGGGCTGAGAATGATTATTACGCAACAGACCCTATTGCAGGGTATTTGTTATTAGAAGTTGAACCAGATTTAGCCAACATCTGGGAATGTGCCTGTGGAGCAGGACACTTGGCAAAGGTATTTGAGTCTTTTAGGAAATTAAGTAAAGCTACAGATTTAATTGATAGAGGTTATGGAGATGTTGAAGACTTCTTGCTTAATAAAGAGCCATATAATAACGGTGATATTGTTACCAATCCTCCATATAAGTATGCACAGCAGTTCGTTGAACATGCTTTAAGCAAGGTTGATGTTGGTCGCAAAGTCTGTATGTTTCTTAAAGTCCTGTTCTTGGAAGGGAAAGCAAGGAAAGAATTATTCAATAAATATCCTCCAAAGACTATTTATATTTCAAGTTCAAGAATTAATTGTGCAAAAAATGGCGATTTTGATACATATACATCTTCTGCTATTGCCTATGCTTGGTTTATATGGGAAAAGGGCTATTGTGGAGAGACCATTATTAAATGGACTAATTAGTTTTTATTTACTCATTGAATTGCATTGCAGGGGGTAAAGTTTCAGAAATTTTGGACAGTTTCTGTGAGAATTTAATCTAAAACCCTTGTAAATTGTTACATGTAGCTCTATCAATATCACTTGACAAGATGAGAAAAACGATGCATCATTAGACCGAAAGCAGTGCTGCTTCTAGTTATTAGGCAAAATAAAAAGGAGCAAAAACATGCAAAACAAAATTATCACAACAAACTTGAACCTTGAAAATGAAATCAGACTAATTAAAGCTTATGAAACAAAAGAGAAAGAACTAAAGGAACTTCGAGAAGAAAAAGAAGCTGAGTTAAAGAAACTACTTGATAATGCAGGACTTGAGGAGTTAGAAGTCGGAGCATTTACAATCAGATTTACTAATGTTGTTAGAAACAACTTTAATACATCAGCTTTTAAGAAGAAATATCTAGAACTATATAATTCTTTTATCAAACAAACTACATATAGGAAATTCACGATTTCTTAGGGGATTAGTCCCCTCCCCTTTAAGGGGGTAACAGTTAAACAATAGTAAAAGATGAAAGGATTATAAAATGACAGCAACATATAATACCGTAGAAAAGATTTATAGCAGAAATTATGGTAGTGATAGATTATTTAAAAGACCATATTGCCAATGTTTGAATTACACACAAGGTATATTCGATTTTCAGAAAACACTAGATGCTTTTTGGATAGTCGATAATATGGTTTCATATATGCCAACAATTATGAAATCTTATGAAGAAAAAGGTTTTGAATTTTATGCAGTAGAGATTGTTCTAAACAAAAACCATCAAGGCTACATGGAAGTATTTACAGAAGGATATGTTGGTAATGATTATAAAGAACATATAGAGATTATCAAGCAAGAAATACCATACATTGATTTACCTATTAATGGAAATGAAACAACAACATATAAGTTTTTCTTATCATTATCAGCATTAGAACCTGTTAAATTTACGTTTTACCTAACATCAGAATATTGATTATAAGGGGATTTAATCCCCTACCCCTTAAAGGGGTAATGGTTAAGAAGTAATAAATTAATGTGAAAGGATTTATAACAATGGGACAAAGAACAGCATTTTTAATCAAAAGAACATACTGTGATGGAAAAGTAAATATAAGATTAGTCCACCATCAATGGGGCATAGGTCGAGTTATGCACAATAACTTTATTAAAGCATTTATGGAAATGGTTACAAATAGAGAATATGAAAAGACTCTAAAGGATTTTATGAAGATTATTGATTGCGAGCATTCACTGTATTTAGAAAGGAATTTCAGAAAGGGAAGTCTATCAATTCCAGATGTATTTGATAAGAAAGTTATAAAAAGATATTTCAATAAAACTGATAATAACAATGGAGGAATGATTATCGACATAAAAGAAAAACAATCTGATAAAGAGCCTTATGGATTAGATATTGAAGATTTAAAGATTGGTTTTATTGTAGGGTATGAAGAATGTGAGTATGACTACAATACAAGTAAATACATTGGAGATAAGCCATTTGAGAGATTATACACAGGTGAAGAATACGTTAAAATCTCTTGTGATGGAGAGTATGCTTATCCAGAATTCTTAGAAATGTGGAAAGGATTTATAAATCAATATGATATTAAAGAAATATCCGACTCAAATAAAGATACTGATGTGTTTAATATATCAGATAATCCAAGTGATGATTTGGTTGCATAGATGATTTTAAGGGGGATTAATTCCCCCTTATATAAAATAAAGGAATTAATAATGGAACGAAAAATAAAAATATTAATTGATTATTTATATGCTTTTAATGACTCATTTACAAAAGCAGAGTTGCAAAGAATACTAAGACGATTGAAAGATTGCGGTGTTAAAAATATGACTTTTGGAAATCAGAAATTTGAATTAACAAATGATTTCATCAAGTCAGTAAAAGGGGTTTGTTAGTATGAAAAAGATAGAGAAATTAAAGATTAAAACATATGAGGAGTTTAAAGAACAACTCAAAAAAGTCAAAGAAACTCAATCTGAAATTATCTTGTCTTATTATAAATATTGTCATTTATACGATAAAGACGAGGATTTAGATTTCGATTTCTATAAAGATTTGATTTTAAAAGAGTTAGAGCTATATGGTTTAGAACCTATTAAAATTACAGATGATTTTGATTTGATTTTCAGATTTAAGAATAAAGCTGAAGCAGTTATACATATCAAACCATTTGGCATTGACTACCTTGTCTATAAACTATGATTGTGCCACAGGATGTAAACTTTATGGGAAATCTAAAAATTTCCTACGGCAAAAAGAAAGGATTAAAAATGAGTAAAATATTTGCATATATAAGAGTTTCAACTCGTGAACAACACGAGAATAGACAACTGGATGCTCTTAAAGGTTTGAAAATAGATGAAATAATCGTAGAAAAGGCTTCTGGCAAAAACTTTGTAGGTAGAGAAAAATACCAACAAATGAAAGCACAATTAAGAGCAAGCGATTTATTGATTATTCACTCGATTGATAGATTTGGTCGTAACTATACATAAATCTGTAAAGAGTGGGAAACATTGATTGATAAGGGAGTTGATATTCAGGTTTTAGATATGCCTATTTTAAACACACGAGACAATCAAAACGGATTAACCGGGAGATTGATTACCGATATTGTATTAAAGTTATTGGGTTATGTTGCAGAAAAAGAAAGGTCGAATATCAAAACAAGACAGGCTGAAGGTATTAAATCAGCTCTTGCAAATGGTGTTAAATTTGGAAGACCTAAATCTGAGATTCCAAAAGATTTCATCAGAGCTTATGAACTCTATAAGCAAGGTTTGATTAAAGTTAAAGATGTAATGTCCATGTGTAACATCGCAAAAAGTACGTTTTATAAGTATTCCAGCCAAATAAATTAATGGTTAAATTTGTGGTATGATATAGAAGAGGTTAATTCCATGTATAACAATCGCTTTAAAGATAATAATGAATACAGAACAAAAATTAATGAGCACAGACCGCTATCTGAGGATGCTCTAAAGCAAATTAAAGAATATTATAAAATTGGTTTAACGTACGCATCTAACGCTATTGAAGGAAACACTCTTAATTTAGCTGAAACAAAAGTAGTGCTTGAAGATGGCATAACTATTGGCGGTAAATCATTAAAAGAGCATTATGAAGCAATAGGACATGCAAAAGCATTTGATAAAATTGTGGAATTATCTCAAAATGCTATTTTTACTGAAGAAGATATAAAATCACTACATAAGCTTTTTTACAACCAAATTGATGAAGTAAACGCAGGCAAATATAGAACCAGTCAAGTTATTATCACAGGTTCTGATGTTGAATTGCCAAAACCAGAAGAACTTAATGCAAAGATGGCTGAATTTGTTAATTCTCTACCACATCTAAAAGAAACATTGCATCCTGTTGAATATGCTGCAATGGTTCATATTATTTTTGTTAATATACATCCGTTTTTAGATGGCAACGGGAGAGTTGCAAGATTGCTTATGAATTTGGCATTGTTGCAAAGTGGTTATAATATTGTTGTAATTCCACCAGTAGTTAGAGCCGATTATATTTCAGCATTGCAAGATTCTAATCATGGGAATTATGTTCCTTTTGTAAACTTCATATCTGAAATGGTATTGGAATCGCAAAAAGAATATCTAAAAATTATTAGTAGATTTTAATCCATAAAAACTTAGGTGTATTTTGTGTACCTTTTTTGTAGGAAATCACCTTTGAAATTGGTTGATTTTACATTCAAAGAAATAGTCCACAAAAAGTGTACTTTTCATGGACTGTTATAATAGTAATAAAAGAATTTGCATTATTGTTCCTTATAAAAACACTCTCAAGTAACAGAGAGTGTTTCCTTTATCTTAATAAGATGGTAAATATCTATCATATACTGTGAGTTCTTTGATATTACACAACTCACCATTCTCATTTATATCGGCATAAAAATCAATTAACATATGTCTTTCTTGTGCTTCTTTGAATAATTCTTCAGAAAAAATAGTTTTGATTTCATGCAAATTAATTTGATTAATAACAGCTTCACCTTCATTTATTGATTTTAAATAGGTATATAACTGCATAGTGCTTTCATCTAAAAGAAAGTTTAGTTGTCCTATATACCTTTTCATGCGTGTTAAATCTTCTACTGTTAATTCATCTAAATTATACATTTTAAATCCTCCTATATTTATTTGTGTCATTTAATTCATTAAGTAAGAGCCTTCTTATTAAACTGCTTAGATTGATACTATATTCTTTTGATACACTTTCAATTAGTGCATTTAATTCCTCATCGATTTTTACAGTTATTAGTTTTGAGTTTTGCATGTCTTTCTCCTTTATTTGCTACAAAATAAAATATAATATTTAATATCTTTTGAATTAAAATATAAAATTTTATTCAGTATAAAATATAATAAATTGATTATTTGAAATAATATGAGAATAAAATATTAAGAAGGAAATAGGCATAAAATTAAAAAGCCTTGTAATGATTACTATTACAGGGCTTTTTGTTCTGTTAAATCCACTGGTATTCTTATTCAAATTAATTACGATAAAAAAATAGCTTTTTATATATTTTTCATTAACGTACTATACCATATTAATAATTTTATTTAATTATTCATAAAAGAAATACCATTTGAATAATTAAAATATTTGTACATATAAAATGTTTAGAATAATTTGCTAAAAATTTGTTCTATATAACTAGAATCTTCTTGAAAGACAACGTTATTTTCTTGAAATTCTTCTTTTGAAATACCATCTTTTGCCAAAGAAAGTTGTTTAAAATTGGTATTAGATAGTATTATAGAATTTAATTCAACTTTTTCGTCATTCATTTCGTCTTGTATATTTTTTATTTCTTTATAGAATTGTATTTTAGGATTTGAAAGTCCTGAAATATGCATTAATCCTTTTGGGTCAATAAACGTTATATATTGTTTATTGTTATAAATGAGCCACATTACAAAATCAGGATAGAAATTATTTGCTTCAAAAAATCCTACGCCTCGACCTTTTCCTTGATTTCTTAATAAATATAATTCTTTATCTTCGAAATAATCTTTATTTATTTCAAAATATGTTTTCAAGTCCTCAACAAACTGTATCTCTTCGGAATTCAATTGAACAGGAGTTATCTTAATACCATTTTTAGTTTCAAATGATATTAATGGAGTATATAAATGATTATCCCATCCAATAGTTTTCAAACCTCTAAATTCAATATCTTCATATTCTCTATTATTTATACTTGTTTTAAGTTGTTCTAGTTTTTCAATAATATCTTTTTTTGAATCCTCAATATACAATTTATATTGAGATACAACATTAGGGTCATTCTCGTCTATTTCAACATATTCACGGTATTGAGATTCCCATTCATTTTTCTTATTTGTATAATATCTTTCACAGTATTTTTTTAATAATCTTACTGCTATATCTTGATATTTTAAAACCTTTCTAAAATCTGTAAAATCAATGTCATCTTGTGGAATATAGAGTTTATACCAAGATGTATCTTCTAATATAGCTTTTATTTTATCGATAGAAAGATTTAAATTATAATAATTTTTTTCATTTTTTAATTTCTGTAGTTCAAAAAATATTTCTTGATAATCGATAAAAGCCATTTTTTCTTTGTCTAATTTTGTTTCATTTTTACTTATTACCGAAGAAAATCTTTCTAATGATTCTGTTAATTGAACTTTAGAGTACATATCCAATTCTATTGGTCTACTTATAAAATCCCTAGGTGGTAAATCTAAATCAAAACGTCCCCCATCTTTTTTGAAATCAATACCTTCTTTTATTCTAGGCATTTTTAAAGGAGTTTTTACATTACCTAAATTAGATATAGCAGGTAATGTGAATTCTATTTTATCTCCAGTAGGTAAACCTTCTAATTCTAAATATTCTTTAAAAGTTGCCATATAATCTGCTTTTACGCCAAAAATATTCAAAGTTTCAATTGTTTTAATATATTCGGGTTTCTTACTGATAAAGTCTTGATAATCACTTCTTTTTAGAGAATAATTAGCCCCTTTTAAACGGACGCCTCGACCAAATAACTGAATAATTTGAGCTCCTTCAGTTTTTCCTATGTTCATCAATCCCATAGTAGAAACTCTCCAAGAACTCCATCCTTCGCTAAATTTTTTAGAACCTATTAATAGATTAATTTTAGAATCTTTTTTATTTATCCCATGAAATAAAGAATCCGAAAATTCTACAGATGTTGCATGTAAACCATTAGCTTCACACAATTTTATCAAACTATCATTATCGCCAACATTAATAACTCCAAAATAATCATTTGTTCCTATTTTTAAGCCAATTTCTCCATCTACACCTTTCAAATTTTCGATATACAAATTAGCTTCTTGTTGTTCTGAATTAAATATAGTTTGCAAAATTTCGGTATATAAAGTCTCTCCAATGTACTTTTTGCTGATTAAATAAGTAAATTTGTTCTCAAAAATAGAAAGTCCTCGACTGTCTAAAAAGCCATCTTGTCCGTTTAATAAATTGTCAAGAAATTCAACAGTTTTATTTTTCTTTGACACAAAATCATTTATAAATAACAAAATATCAACAACATCGGATACTTGTTTTTTATTCTCTGTCCTTACAGCATTAACACTGCCACCTACAAATATCCATAAAGGTTTTTCTATCAAAAATGGATTAAACTCATTTTTTTTATCTTTAAATAGTAACATTTGCTGAAAATAAGTTAATAGACAAGCTGTTAGATATTGAGTTTTTCTATCTTCATCCGAATCATCATCGAGATTTAAGATTTGATATTCTTTACCATATCCATCTTCATAAAAATACTTATATGAATAATCAAATAAAATACATTTTGCATATTCATTAGTTAAATCATTATCTTTTACTACTGCTTGCCCAAATGTTGCAGAGTATTCAAAACAAAAACCATCTTTAGATAAGGCATTACGTCTTTTTATCCAAGAACCATCTTTGGAACTACTTGCTCCTCTATGACCTTCATCAACAAGTACAATATTATTTGATTCAAATGCTTCAACAGCAATAGTCTTATCTCCTGTCTCATCAGCCAATTTAGTAATTTCTATTATATCTACTCCAAAACCAGTGCTCTGTTGTTGGAACATGCTCATCTGAATATGTTTACCAACTTGCGCTAAAGAAGTTTTGTCAAATATTTTAGCTTCAATATTAGATAGCTTAAATTCTTCTTTATGTTGTACTGATAAACCTTCATTAGGAGTAACTAGGATTATTCTATTGTAATCTTTTTGTTTGCCATGCAACTTCATATAATATTGAATTTGCAAAATATTCATATGCAATAACAAAGTTTTGCCTGAACCAGTTGCAGCCCAAAATGCAATTTTATTTAAATCATTTTCGCTATATTCAGAAATTTCTTCACCTTCTAGGCATTCTTTGTTATATCGTTCTCTAAAATCATTTAAACTTATAAGCAAATCTTCTTTATTAGAAAAATATTTATCTAAATAAATTTCTGTAAATAATAATTCCAAATACTGAAAATACTTCCATTTAATTGGAGTTTCCCTGTTTTCATTAATATGTTTCGTATGAGCAATAATATTTTCATCATATCTTTCTAATTGAGCAACAGTGAGATATTCTTCATCGAAAACAAATCTGTTACTTATAACTTGAAAGAATTTTGTTTGTTGTTTTTCTATATCAATTTCTTCTAAATAGGTATCTTTCAGATTTTGTCCTAATTTATCAATAGAATCCACTTTAAATAAATTTAAAATAAATTTGAATAGTATTAATTTCTTATGAAATTTGATTTTATTGGTTTGTTTCTTAGCCATAATAATTTACCCTATACTAAACTTCTTTTACATCAAACATGCGATTTTTAAACTCTTCTTCAATCAACATTACCTTGAAGTTTTCTTCATCTGTTTTAAGGTTTTGTAAATTATTATCGCCATTTACATATATCTTGTTAAATTCAAAATCACAAGGATTTATTTTTCTGCGTTTTAGGAACTCATCCAAATCTTCATTAGATTTTTCTTCTATATTTCTCCAAATTACAAGAATATTTTCTTCTTTTAAATTTGTACCTTCTATAACAATAAAGCCATCTTTTTTATACATAGATGAAACTTTTAACCCGATTAAATAGTTGAAAGTCTCAATTAAATCAACATTGACTAACTTTGTTTCATTACCTATTGTAATATTCATCTTATAGTCAAATGGATTTTTGAACATTTCGAGATTAAATATACTATTAGAATATTCAAAGTCCATCATATAGGACAATTTATATTGTTCTTCAACATCCTGTCCTAACGTGAATTGTCTCTTATTTTTGTTTAAATTATTTAACGCATCTTCATAAGATTCTAATGACATATACTTAAAAATCTGAGAAACACCATCTCTATTAACAGGTTTTCCATCTTTCCATTCTTTTGAATATATAACTTTTTGAATACGAGGTTTTGTGACTGTATTGAAATATTTACCCATTTCACAAAGAATATACTTTCTATTTCCACCATCTTCTCTATTAAGTTCAATAGTAGCATGCCCTGTAACTCCGGAGCCAGAATAAAAATCCAAAACAAGATTATTCGGTAGAGTTGCATTATCTATTATATCTATAATTAGTTGCAATGGTTTTGGCGTTGGAAAAATTTTATATCCAAATATTTTTTTTATTTCTCCAGTTGCAGTATCTGTTAAATATCCATTTTTATTCAGCAAGACACTTTTAGGTTTTTCTCTTAAATCATCAGTTAAATAATCTTTTATGTAAATAGTTCCTTCTTTACCTGCATATAGGCGATATTCTTTATCTTTTGCAAATTCTTTACTCCAAGTCCATCTACCATCATCTCCATTCGGTAGCTTAGGCAAAACTTCTTTATAATTTTCTTTATAAGATAAAGATACATCACCATTAGAAGGATTATAATATAATGGATAAAAGCAACCTGGACTATCTTCTCTTCTTTGTCCATCTCCCTTCTTTCTTAATAAGCCATCCATTTTATATTGCCCATGTAAATCTTTTTTATCAAATTTATTTATAAATTCAGCACTTGGCATTAAACTTCGAAAACTTTTATTTAATGCTCCATTTTTATATGTAAAAATATACTCATGATTTGTTGCAAAGCCTTCTTTCCCACCTTGACCATTTGAACTTTTGACAACAATTAATTGGTCTACCCAATTTTCACGTCCAAACACATAATCCAACACAATAGAATAATATGCAGATTCTCTATTCAACTCATCTTTATCTCCAATACTACTATAAAATATACCATTAATTGATAATATTTTTCTAGCTAATCTATTAATATTTAATAATGATGATAACCAAGAACTATCTTTATATTTATCTTTATACAAAAAATCATCACTTCCTGTATTATAGGGTGGATCTATGTAGATACATTTTACCTGTTCTCTATACTTTTCTTGCAATAAATTAAGAGCATGAAAATTATCTGCATTAATTAATAACCCGTTTGTTTGTTCCTCTAAATTTTCAATTGTTGAGATTAAATCATATTTAAAATCTTGGGAGAAAAATTTAGTATCCAATACAAGATATGGGTTTTGTTTTAAGAATTCTATTTTTTTATCTTTATCTGTGCCATTTAGCAATGTATCACCGCCTAGTTTTGTTAAGTCAGCAGTAATTTCTGAGATTTTGAATAGCTCTTCCCATTCTTGTATTTGTGCTTCATTTGAAATAATCTCAGGGTAAAATCTTTCATCTACTTTATCTAACGTTAGGCAATAGTTTGTTTCTACAACCATTTTCTTTTTTAACCACAATTTCTTTTGAAATTCTTCAAGTTGAGCTAATAGTGTAATTATTTTTTGTGCAATTTTTTTGATTGCTTTAGCTTTATTGAGAGATTTTTTGATATTATTTTCATCTAAGTCATCCAGGTTTAGGACTTCATTTTTTATATAGAAATCTAATTCTCTATTTAAAAATCCTCCTAAGTCTTTATGTATAAAATAATCAAAGCTATTTTTTGCAGTATAATCGGTAAGGTGTTTTTCTAATAATGTTCTATCTTTGTTTTTTTCTGTAGGTTTCTTATCTAATAAATTGGTGTAATCAGTGTATTCACTTTTTGATAATTCAGGTAAAAGTTTTGAAATTGTTTCTTCATTATGTTTCTTTTGGTCTTTTTTATTTTCATCAATTGTATATTGGAATTTAATATATAGTTCACCATCAATAATTTCTATAGGATTTTCATCTATAAGGATAAATCTGCGTTCTTTATCAGCTTTGTTGTTATCTTTTTCTGTTTCTGCGTCTATTAATTTAAAATGAACAGTTTGTTTGCTTTCATCATTGCCTATTGTAAATGTATAATCTTTAAAATTTTCTGAGGTCTTAATATAATATTGGTCAGAATTTGCCCAATGTAATTTTACTTCTTCACCTTCATAAGGTATTGCATAAACATCTTTTTTATATCTTCTTAAAGACATAAAATCTCCGCCTTCATAATATCTTGAAAAGAAGTTTGTTAAGTGAGAATATACATCATTTTCTAATACTGTTAAATCAACTGAGGATGATAATTGGGCTTTTAATTCTTTTACTTTAGGTAAATCATCTGGGTTTGCTCCTAATGATTTTGCTTGTTCAATTGCTTCATTTAGTTCTTTTTGTATAGAAGCTTTATCTTCGTTCGCTAAATCACTAAAAGATTCTTTTACTTGTGGTAATAGTTTATTATCTAAAAAATCGGTAATTTCTGAGCTCTTTTCGTTCATTATTCGATAAATACCGAAATCTAAATCTGTTTGATCTAATTGAAATATTTCTTTTAATTTCTTCTTTAAATCATTTAGTTTTTCACTCATTTCCCACCTATACCACTTTCCAACGGATTTTAAATAAGGTTTCCGTTTTAATATCAGCTTTCATTTGTTCTTTTAATTTTTTTATATTGTCATCTCTTTTAAAGTTTATCTCTTCTTCCTTTTCATCAATTTCTCTACGAAGTTTAGAAACTTTTCTTCTACAAGCATCTGCTTTTTCTTGAAATTCTATATAATCAGCATTATTTGTAGCTTGGGAGCTTTCTTTCAAATAATTTCGCATTTTTCGTTTTTCATCAGTAATTTCTTTGTCTAAATTGCCTATTAAATCATCTGCCCATTTGTTTAACCTATCGATTTCTCCTTTTAAATAGCTATTATTTAAATTTTGATTTGTATCAATAGTTGAATTTATATGTCTTTTAGCATCTAAATCTAATTCTTTGTTTATAGACTCTGGAATGACGATTTGTTGTTTAAATTTCCCAGAAATATTAAATAGCTTTTCACAAATCTCTTGGTCAAGTTTTGTTCCATCGTCACAAAAAGCATTAAATAATAAATAATCAGCACTTTCAAAAGATTTGATATTTAGTTTGCTTAATACCAAATAACCTGATTTCCCTTGTAAATTTTCTATTACTGATAATTTCTTTTGGTAATTGCTTATATCAAATTCAATTTCTGCATCTGGTGTAGAAGTTGATATTGCTTCATCTATAACATATTCACCTAATGGATGAGAGAGTCTATATAAATAACTACCAATTATATTTTCTTTATCTTTTTCCTTTGATATTAGATAGTAGTTACCAATATTTGCATTTTGAATATGAGATGTATATAAATTGAAAGTTAAATTTTTATCATCAAATTCAGCATTTTTAGATAAAATAGTTTCTGTTGTTCGCCAGAATAATTTTTCAAATCTACTGAGTTTTTCTCTTGTTTCATCTAATTTTATTTTTAGTCGAGTATGAACATCTTCATCAAAATTGTCTAATACATTTTGTTTTGTTAATTGCATTTGAGCTTTTATTTGCTCATCCATTTCAGCTTGCAATTTATCGAATGCATCGCTTATTTCTTTAGGTGTTCTACAAGAACGATAAATCTCCATGATTTTCTTTTCGAAATCAACACCAGATTCAAGTGCACCTAACACTTTATCAGAAGACCCAAACACTCCTTCAAATAATTTAAATTTGTCCTTTAATAAATAGTAAACTCGCTTATCAGTTTCATTTGAGCTATTTAAAAAGTTTAAGACAACAACATCATGTTTTTGTCCATATCTATGGCATCTTCCAATTCTTTGTTCAATTCTTTGAGGATTCCAAGGTAAGTCATAATTAATAACTAAAGAACAAAATTGCAAATTTATACCTTCCGCAGCTGATTCTGTTGCTATTAAAATCTCTGCATCATCTCTAAATTTTTCTATAATAGCATTTCTTGTATCCGCAGTCTTTGAACCACTAATTCTTCCTGAATTTTTATTTTTTTCTAGCCATTCTTGGTATATTTTTTTAGATTCACTATCTGAATTTGTACCATTGAAAATCAAAACTTTGCCATTAAAACCATTTTGCTCTAAATAATTTTTTAGATATTCTTGAGTTCTTCTTGATTCAGTAAAAATCAAAGCCTTTCTTGAAGCGTCAACATCCATTGCTTCAAAACCTTTATTTATTGCTTCAACTAAATGAACTGTTTTAGAATCTGTTTTAATAGACTTTGCTAATTCAATATACTTTTCTATCTCATCAATTTCATCTTGAATTTTTTTTGCTTTTTCTTCATCTGAATACTGTTTTGATTCTCTCATTATTTCAGTGTCGTCATTTTCAATATCTTCAGAATCTTGTTCTAATAATTCTTTAGTATCTTCATCTATTGAAATTTCTATAAGTGAATCTTCTGAGATTTCTTTATTTTTCAATGCAATCAATCTGCTTTTAATAGATTCTAGAATTCCTATTACAGCGATAGAAGATGAAGCTAATAATTTTCTTACAACGTTTGTAATCAGAGTTCTTTGTGAATTAGGTATAGAAAAACTATCGTCCTTTTGTAAAAATTTTGAAATTCCTAAATATAATTCTTGTTCAACTTTTGTTGTTTCAAAAGGAAATGTTATTGGTTTTCTTTGTGTATAAGGGACATATTCTGTAACATCTTGTCTTAGAGTCCTTTGACAGAATACATTTAATCGATTCCTTAAGTCATTTAAACCAGTAGAAGAATTAACATATTGTTGTCTAAAGGAAGATATATCGCCAAATATTTCTTCACTGATAATAGAGGTTAAACCATATAACTCTAATAATGAATTTTGCAATGGTGTTGCTGTTAATAACATTTTTTTTGTATCTTTTAAAGCAAATTTAATGCCTTGACCAACTTTATTATTTGGTTTATATGCATTTCTTAATTTATGAGCCTCATCTAAAACTGCAATATCCCATTTTTGCTCTCTGATTTCATCTTGTTTTGCATTTGCAAAATTATATGACATTATAATCACTTTATTTTTGATGCCAAAAGGATTTATAACACCATTTTTTACATATTCATTGTAAGTTTTAGATTCCAAAATAACATTAGGGATGTTAAATTTCTCGTATAGTTCCAAACTCCACTGTTTTCTTAAGGATGCAGGACATATTATTAATATATTCCGCTTTCTTTCTGCCCAATACTGGCATAAGACCAAACCTGCTTCTATTGTTTTTCCAAGTCCTACCTCATCTGCAAGTATAACTCCTTTTGATAAAGGGGATTTAAATGCAAATAATGCAGCTTCAACTTGGTGAGGGTTTAAATTAACACAAGCATTAAATAGTGACATTGAAATTCTATCAGTATCATTAGATGCCGACTGTTTTATCAATTCATTTGCATAATATTTTGCATGGTATTTTGTATATGCCATCTTACCCTCGTATTTATACTAACATGAACAAGCATAATTATTGAATTTATGTAAAGTATATTTTTACCAATTGCTTGTTTATAGTATCATCATTTTATTAAAGGGGATTGCGTATGACTAAAAACTTATTTTTACAAGATTCTAATAATAACCATAATGCTAAAGACAGTTTTGGAATACACACAAAAATTGCTGAAACAATTACTGATATAGCTAAAAATGAAACTTTATTAAAGTCATCTTTTAATTTGGGATTATTTGGTTCTTGGGGAAGTGGTAAAAGTTATATTGTTGATAAAATCATAAGCAATTTAAAAGAGGATTACATTACTTTTTATGTTGATGTTTGGAAGTATGTAGGTCACCCTTTAATGAGAAGCATATTATTTGATATAGATTCTCAATTAAAAGCAAAACAACTTGATGTTTATAAAGATGGTTATATTGATAAGAACAAAGAAACTTTAGAAAAAAAATTATATGCAGAATCAGAATTCAATGAAGAAATAAAACTCGATTGGCAAGAAATATGGCAAAAGATAAAACCAATCTTAATATCGCTATTAATTATAAGTGGGATTATATTAATAATATCAATAATTTGTTATTTTAATGACAATAGTTGGTTAAAATCATTAAGTATTCCCATATTTTCAGGTTTAGGCTTTGTAACTGCTCCATTAGCCTTTGTATATCTATTAAAATCACAGCTAAAGAATCTTGTAAAAACTGTATTCTGTAGTAAAAAAATTAAAACGTATGCATATAAACCAACTTTTTCACCTGAACAATTTGAAGCAATATTCTCTGATATTGTCAAAAATATAACAACAAATAAAAAAATGCTTATTATATTTGATAATTTAGATAGATGCGAACCCCAATATGCATATGAAACATTATCGGCAATTAAAACTTTTATGGATAAAGAAAATTGCTTTTATATAATTCCGTGTGATGATATAGCAATAAAAAAATATATAAGCTTAAATTACAATATTATTAATAACGACAATGAAGATAATAATGATAATGCCGATAAAAAATTCTGCAATGAAGTAGGAGATGAGTTTTTTGATAAACTATTTAATACATATATAAGAATCCCGCATTTGCAAGAAATTGATAGAGATATTTTTATCGAAGAACAATTAAAAGAATTATCTATATATAGGGATATTGAAACAAATATTTCTGAAATAAAGCAAATATTATTTTATGGTTATAATGGGGCTACTCCTAGACAAATAAAAAGATTTATTAATGATTTTTCATTAAATTACCAATTAGCTCAAAATATTGACCCAGAACATACTTTTTTATTAAAAGATTTAACTTTGTTTACGGTTATGATGGTGATAAAACAAAAATGGAGTAATGTTGAATCAGAGTTAATTGTAACTCCTGACTTATTTTCAGTTAAAAATTGTAAAGAATATTCAAAGTTTATAAACAGAGTTAAAAACCTTTTACCTAAAAACATTCCATCGATAATGTCTTTTATATATATGAAAGATGCAATAGATGTAAAATCTATATCCAATAATTTAAAACAAGGTAAGTTAATACAAGACATAAATGACAATTCTGTGATTATAATAAAAAATGAAATACAGAATATGATAGATAATAATGAAAAACTATATTTACAACAAACTGCATCATCTTTGTTTAATATTTTATATCAATCTAAAAATTTAAAAGAAAATAATAAAAATATGTTGATAAAATACCTAGGTGATATCTTATCACTAGAAGATATTAACTTTATTGATTTTATTAATCAAAACAAAACTGTAATTGATGAAATAGTTCTATATATTAAAGAAATGAGAGATTTTAACAAAGATAAAGTTAAACAAAAAATTTCAGATGTGTTGAGGTTAAATCAGGAGATAGACAAAAACATAAACAAGGAACAATGTTTAGATTGTGAAAATAAAATAAAATTATTTAAAAATGTTTTGGGGCATAATGAAATAATTGACAACTTATATATAAGTAAAGTATTTAGAGATATTAGCGAAATATCACAAATTGATGAACCTATGCAAAAGTATGTAGAGATATTGGGAGAACAGGGTAAACTATCTTTAATTCCGTCATCTTTTATAAATTTGATTATAACATCAATTTCAAAAGACTCTTTTTCAGAAAACGTATATAATTGCTTAAAAAACTTCAATAGAAAAACACTTCCTGAACAGAATAAAAAAGTATTAGCTCAAAGATTAAATACTATAATTTCAGAAATCTATTCGCAAATAAATGTATATTACAATAAAGAAAATCTGTTAAATGGTTTAAATATGGCTATTAAATTGATAGACGATTCTTCTTTTGATAAAAGTGAAATAAGTCAATTCAATAATGTTTTGTATAACTTTATACAAAATCTAATGTCTTATAAACCTCAAATGACAATGGATTTTTTAATTGAAGCTCTGCGTTTTATAACAGTGGTAAATGATTCATCTTATGATGCAATATTGAGAAAATGCTTGCAATCAGTGGATAATCAGAAAATATTTGCAAATAGACTAGAAGAATTAAACAACAAAGAGTATGTTGAAAAAATAATAGACTGTCAGGCTTCAAAACAATTTTTATTCAATTTTGTAGAAATCAGAAAAATTTGTGTTCAATTAATGCAAGATTCTCTTTCAGATTGTTATGAGAAGTTATTAAGAGAAAAAGATGATAAAATGGATGATTTAAAAACATTATTAGAAATAAAAGAAAAATATCATACGGAACTAAATAAAAGTGAATTTAAAACCTTTATTTTTTCCAAATATTTTAACCCTGATAACTTAGAGAAATCATATTCATTATTGGAATTATTGAATAAGTACAATATAAAAGCCACAGAACAAGATTTTAGCACTATTAAAAATAGTACATTAGAAGCATACAAAAGTGACCCTAAAAGTGGCATTAGGTTCTTAAAAATAGCTAGTGAAACGCTTACTAAAAAACAATTTAATAAGATATTTTTATCTCCATTGTTGAAATTTATAAATAGTGAATTACAGGCAACTAAATCGGTAGGAATATATTCTAATATCGTTTCAATTTTTAATCCCCAATTAGTTGTAAATAATGTTGATATTCTAAAAGAATTAATTACTCAATTACTGGAAGATGGACAAGAAGCTAATGAATATGAATTAGCTGTACAAATAATTAATTATTTAAGTCAAAATTCCATATCAATTGAAGAATTCAAGGAAATTGTTCAAAGAAAAACAAATCTTATAAGCAAGGAAGGACAAGATATTATTACAGAAATTTATAATAAATAAAGCACATTGGAGGGTATATGAGAAAATTTTTAGTTTTATTATTAATGTTATTCTTTACAAATGTAGCTTTTGCAGTTAATCCTTATGACAGATATGGGCAAAAGACCGGTTCTTACAGGCAAACAACTTCAGGCTACAATTCATATGATAGATATGGTTCTAAAACTGGCTCGTATAAGGAAACATCCTCTGGTTATAACAAGTATGATAAATATGGACAAAAGACAGGAAGCTATAAAAAGACATCTTCTGGGTATAATTCCTATGATAGGTATGGACAGAAAACTGGTAGTTACAAGACAAATTCTAATGGCGTAACTACAAAATACGATAAGTACGGTCAAAAAGTAGGTTCTTTTAAAAAGGACTCTTCTGGAAGAATTACCGAATATGACAAATACGGAAGAAAAGTCGGAACCTATAAATAAACAACCGACTTTATGCTAATATAAATCTATGATTAAATCTTTTAATTGCAAGGAAACAGAAAAAATCTGGCATGAAGAGTTTTCAAAGAAGCTTCCACATGATATTCAAAAGCGAGCTTTAAGGAAGCTTATGATGCTTAATGTTGCAACTGTACTTGAAGATTTAAGAATTCCACCCAACAATCGTTTAGAAGCCCTGACTGGAGACAGGCAAGGTCAGTATTCAATTCGCATAAACGACCAATATAGAATATGCTTTAGATGGCTTGATAACCATTCTTTTGATGTTGAAATAGTAGATTATCACTAAATATTATCAACTTAAGTAAAAATAGTACTTTAATGGGGTTGATATTACGTGATACGTACTATATAATATTAATAGGTAATACTCTATTTGTGAGGTAAAAATGACTAAATACATTGAATTAACAACAGTCGGAGAAATGCTCAAGGAAGAATTTATTGAGCCATATAACCTTACACAAAATGCTCTTGCCAATGCTATTTTCGTCCCTCCAAATAGAATTCATCAAATAATAAAAGGGCAAAGAAGAATCACAGCTGATACAGATTTACGTTTGACCACTTATTTTGGTCTTTCTCAAGGTTATTTCTTGAGGTATCAAGAAGACTATGAACTCAGAAATACAAAACGTAAAATATCTGATGAAATTAGCAGAATAAAACCAATTAAAGCTCTAGGATAATTAAATATTAAACGAGAGCGCACTAGAATCGTTTTTAAGAGGACTTATATTTGCTTTGCATAATTTCTCCAGCTCAAAACACATGCCAGCCTTATAAGGCATACTAGGAGCTGCTTTTAGATATTAAACTTATTATAGAGTTCATTATAATAAATTCCTAAAGTTTGTTGTTGAATAGTTTTTATTGCTCTGTGAAATTTATCTTTATATCCAATTTCTGTAAATAATGGTTCAAATGCCATTAAATCTATTTCATCATATTCTTCTACAAGGTCTTTTATTATCGGAATATACTTATTGTTAGATTCTTCGATATCTTCGATAGTATCAAAAAACACATATTTTCTAAGTTCTTCAGTATAGAACTCATCTAATTTATTATATAGAGTTCCTTCTTCCAGTAAATAAATAAGCGTAGATATTCTTAGTTCATTTTCTTCTTTTGAATTAAGCAAGAAATGTGTTATCCGTTTAATATTTGATGTATATTTATACCTTTGCTCACATCTGAGAATATTTAGTCCGTGTATGTTATCAAGGTACAACCTTCCTTTATTTTTTTCATAATTCAAAGAAGGAATTTGAGCAATTTCTTCACTTGTAAGCCAAATATTATCAATAAATCTAGCATTTTTAGTTTTGCTTTGGATTTGCTTGATTTTGTCATAAAAAGTAATTTGCCTATTTAAGTTCCTGCAATTGGAATCTTTTTTTCTTTTTAATGGACTTAAGACCAAACTAGAGTTATTAATATCAGAATTTTCATCATTAACTTTATATGGATATTTAAACTTTCTACCGAATAGAGCTTTAATATAAGTTTTTACAGGATTTTCTACAATAAGGTTCTTTGTAATATCAATCCAAGTTACATTACAATCATCCAAGAAGTGGTAAATGTATTGTAAAAGTCCAAGTAATTTCTTTTCATTAATCATATCGAGATTTAAATTTGGTTTCTTTGAACTTTCCTCAGTTACTTCATCCAAGTATCTAGTAGGATTAAAATCAACCCTGAAAATCTTCTTGTCAAAATTAACATTAAATGCATTCTCTAGAAAATGTTTCTGTAATTCATTTTTTAATTCTTGTTGCAACACAAAAGGATTGCCAATAAACTCTATTCTCTTAGAAAATCTTATTTTATCGATTAAAATATTACCAAACAATTCTCCACAACTCCTCTCTCATCTTATCTATCAACCTATCTTTCTTTTTTGCAAGGCTTGTTTCAATGTCTTTATATAGCTTTCTAAATTCAGCTTTTTGTGCTTTATCAGTTGTCTTAAAATACTTATTGAGAATTGTTGTTAATTCTTCCTCATTCGGTCTTTTATGTATTGCTAAAAGTATCACTGATAATAACTTTGGAACTAATCCATGAGTCTTTATACCTTTATATTTCTCAAGGTAAGTTTGTAGTTCAGTATAATAAGACTTTATTTCTAAGTCTTTTGAATAATTTAGACACGTTCTGAATAAATAGATTATAGGCTGCATTATAGATAATCCATAGGCATACATATTATTGAGATTTATATTGACCTCTGGGTTAGTATCTGAACTATATATTCTTCCCAAAGGATACTGTCCAGAAATAGTGAGTTCAAATAATGCTTTATTATCATTGTTTCCTCTCATAATTGTTAATAAAATATCTATATGTTTGTCGTTTTTAACTTCGCCGATTCTTTTATCAATGTATATTGCACCTTGATATTCCTGTTTATATGCTTCAGTTAAGAAATCTGAATTCTTTATTTTAAAGGTAATTTGTTGTCTTTCTTTTGTGCCAGAATCTGATAAATATTTGTTGTCTTTAGTCTTAAATCCTTTTAATTCCTCATAAAATTCTCCATAGCTTCTATTAAGTTCTAATTGTAAGAACATTTTCATGCCAGTAAAAACGGCTAGTGTTATTACCTTGTAGAACTTGATAAAATAAGCTTCTTCATCTTTTTGTGAAATATTACAAATATGAGTAAATACAAGTAGCATATATAGTTCCCAATACATTCTTATATAGTCAAGAATAAAGATTTCTCTATCATCATGAGGATTGAAGTTAAAGTTATCAGGAGTTATACCAAAATGAATAGACCTAAAAGAATCAACATTAAAAGTAAAAATGATATTATCCAGTTTTGAATTGTTTTTATTCTTGGCTTGTGCTTTTTTAATGTAATAAGAAACAATGCTATTAATTGAACCATCTTTGTAGTAGTTGATGAAACTTGTTACCACATCTTCATCAAAGTAACTAAATGGTCTTTGGTTTAAGTCTTTTACAGTATTAATATATTTGTAAACAACACGTTTTAATTCATTAACATCTAAAGGTACTTTATGTTTACCTCTATATCTTAACTTATTAATTAATGTTTGATATTCTATTTTAGCTTTCAGTATTTGTTTTATATTGTTATATCCAAATACAATAGATAATTCCCTGTATGCATGAGGAGGATTAATAAGATTAATAATACATCTTTCTTCTTTATCTATTATTTTATTATTATCATGGTTTAAGTTATGTACATTAAGAAATATATTATTTGTTATAGGATGATTATTTATTTCTGCATCTTCTAAATCTTCATCAGCTATATCTTCAAACTTAAATGAGTTCTCAAAGTCATCTTCAAGAAACACATATTGCATATATTCAAGACTTTTTAAGATATTATTAGCATTATTGCTATTTGAGCTAAGCTCTAGATTCTCCATTATATAATTCCCTTCCGATTCTCTCATTCCCCTAATCAAAAAAGAGAAGGGAGGAGTGATGGAGAATCTTTCACCACTCCTTTCTTTAAAATATAATCATCAGTAATTACAGTATTCTTCCATTTCTTCTTTAAATCGTCTTTCTCTGGCTGCCCTTTGTGCTTCCCAAAGTTCTTTCCACGTAGGTTCTGTGGAAGATGTCTTTTCTCCTTCTTGGAGAGGTCTATCTTCTCTAATTACTTCAATTTTCGTCATATACTTCAATGTGTAATCAGTAACTTTAGTTTTATAACCTTTTTTGTAAGAACCTACCCTAGCATTGAAGGTTATAACATCACCTTCTTTCAAATCGAGATTTTTTAATTGTTGACCTACAGTTTTCCATAAATGGTCTGTTACTAATTCTTCATTATCATCTGCAAGCAAATATAAATCCTTTAAAAGGATAGTTCTTTCAGGAAAACCTTTATGGTCATTAGATTTAATACCCATTCTTCCAACAGTTGCTCTATATCTTTCTCTGGTTTTATTACCGATTTCTCTTACTTTAGTTCTCATCATAACCTCCACATTCTTCAATGTAGGTCATTAGTACAGGAATGATGTGCCCTAGAGCTGTAAAAACTATATCTGAGATTTGAACATCATATTTTTTTGCGATAAAGTTTAGTAATTTCACAGTATCTAAAGGTAAATTTATAACCATATCAGATTTTGGTGAATTACTTATAGATAATGTATCTTTATCAAGATTTGAAGTATTGATAAAATCAGAAATTGAGTCTGCTATAAATTTATTTGTTTCGATGTATTCTTCTTTTTCATACTCATTCAATAAAATTACAAGCCAATTTGGAAGCGAAATTATAACATCTTGCGTTATTTTATCCCTCCAATTTTCACCATTATAAGAATTTGTCCTTGTTTCATTACTTGTTACTCTAATACTTGTAACAACTTTAGTTGATTCTGACATTTGGTCTCCTTTCTGTAGGATTAACCTACCTCTTATCTTTAACTATAGGGGTTCTTGTCCCATATTTTGATTATTTCAGTTTATTTGTTTTACCGAAACAAAAGGTGAACATATAAAGCAGAAAGCCCTCTCATAGAGAGGGCTTAAGGGTTTTACCAATGGTAAATATTTGGTAATTCTGTAATCTAGTAAAATAGGAAAATAAAATATGAGAATAATTAAGCAATGTTTTGCATAAAATCTTCTATATTACGCAATAAGTCGCATGATGTTTGTGTCATTGCTTCAAATATATCTATGCAAAAAGTTCTATCTTCAGATAATTCGAGGAGTTTTTTATTACGATTTAATCCTTTGGCGAATATGTCAAAGGGTTTTTTGTACTCATAGCTTAAGCTTTCGCCATCCATACATAAGTTCTGAAGTACATAATTTAGCAACTCTCTTTTTTCACTATTGTCTGCAACTTTGTATAAATCCTCAACCTCATTACAAATTTTTAGGAATTTTGCACCCATTTCAATAAAGTTTATATTTGTTTTTTCATGGGCGGTTATAGCGTTTTGTATGGCGAATAAATCCTGTGTCCATTTATTATGTCTATCCAGCCAAAAATCTTCGGAAATTTTGCCGTCCAGCTTATCTAAATAGATTTTATCAATCCGCTCTCTTAACTTTTGTTTCTGTGTATTTAAGCTATTTATTCTCTCTTTTGTGTATCTTTGTTCATCTTTGAAGCTTTCCGCTAAGACGCTTGAAATCCATTCTTTGTGTTCATCAGTAATTGTAATTCTTGAAAGAGCCTGTAATAGCTGTTTTTCAATAGTTTCTTCTTTTATATAAATATGTTGCTGCTCACATTCTCCCTTGCCGCCAGTGCAAGAATAGTAAATATATTTACCTTTTTTAATCTCTCCTGACAAGTTACAGCCGCATTTTGAACATTTTATCATGCCTGCGAATAAGAAATTTCTAGCTATCATGTGTTTAGGTTTATTATCCTTTCTGAAAGCGAGTTGTGTTAAGTCAAATAATTCTTTTGTAATCAATGCTTGGTGCTTACCTTCATAACACTCCCCTTTGTATTGCACAACGCCATAATAAAAAGGATTTTTTAGTATATGCTCAATCTGTGTTTTATATGCTTTGGGAGTAGTGTCCTTATATATAAAGCCTTCATCATACAATCGGCTTGATAATTGTCTTAATGAAACATCACCTTTAGAATAGAGTTCAAAGGCTCTGACAACATAAGGTGCTGTCTTTTCATCTATTACACTGTTTTTCTTATCCAGTTTCTTATAACCGTATGGAGGTTTGCCTGTAACATATCCTTCTTTTGCCTTTTGGGTTAAACCTTTTTTAACTTCTTCACTTAAATTTTGAACATATTGCCTTGCCATTCCCACTTTTATAAGGTGCATAAATTTTTCGCTGGAGTGCGATTCTGGTGTTAAAATCGTTCCTTCTTTTACAAAATGAAGGTTTAAAGGCATATTATCAAGCGTTATATAGTCGGGTAAATTCCTATACAAACGGTCGTTTTCATTGCTGATTATATACACTCAAGAGAAATCTTGATATTGTAACTGTTTTGCTCAATAGTGTCTATTAATACAAGCATGCCTGTTTATGTTTATTCAATAAAAGATGAATTTTTATACGTGACAAATAGGACTTAAAAAATGCATTCGATGGCACATATCTTAGGTACTGTAAAAGATATGGAGAAATACAAGCAACAGTATCAAAGGCAAAAGAAAATTAAAAGCCGGCTTGTTAAACAAATTAAAAAGACATTCAATAAAGATAAACTTCAGGTTTTAGGAATTGAACCTAAGCCGATTTTAGAAATTGAAGAACAACCATAGCCAAAACGTGAACGCAAACAAACAACTCGTGAAATTCAAATTATGAAAAGTTGTTTATAACAAATGGAACAACAAATCCGCAGGCTAGAAAATGGCTTACTGATTACATAAAAAGTGATGAATATATAATATATAGAGACGAAAACAATGAAAAAACATTTATTAATATAACAAAAAACATAAAGTGGTTATCATTGGGAATTTGTAAATGAATAATAATCAACTTTAAGTTTTAATGCTTCAACACAATTCTGATTATAGCTTAATGCTATATCAACCAAACTATTTACTTCTTCTTGAAACAAATTTTCTGTTGCCTTTTTTGTTAAAATATAATCTGCAATCTTATCACCTGTAATAATTCTCCAATCAGAAATTGTTTCGTGTAATACTTCTTTTTCTTCTTCTGAGTTCAGGTCTTTTAACTTACAAAATTCAGAAAGAAATGTAAACTTATCTTCGAAAGAATTGTTTTCAACCCAATTCTTAACATCATATGCTTCATCAAGATACGAATCCATTACATTTATATAATAGTTTGATAAAACTTCTGTGTTAGGTTCAAATACCCTTAACTCAGGCAATTTACCATCTTTTTCAGCAATCATTAGTTTTTGAATAATTACAACATCTTCATTAATTTTTTGAAAATAATCAAGATGTTCAAAAATGATACTGAAAGCCAAAAGCCATAGAAGGTAAAGTCTCGCCCATCTCAAAATTTTCGATGATTTCTTCTGCGACAGAATTTTTAAAATTATCCATCAAATCATGTACACCAATTAGATCCATAATATCTAACCCATTTTTTCCTCTAATTGTAGTGAATTTATATCAACATATTTCATAAAATATATAGTAACATAAAAAAATTAATCAGTTACAATAGCCGTTTTTAACTTTACTATTCTTTTCACTATGAAGTGTTGATTGTAATTTCTCAAGAAACAATTTTGCCGAAGGAGAAAATACCTGATATTTTTTCCAGACAATATCAAGACTGGATTCAAGTTTAGGTTTTAGAGGTCTGAAACACAACAGGCTGTCATTTGAAGTATCTGCAAGTTTATCAAGCGTAATTGCACAGCCTACTCCTGCTTTTACTAATATAGCAGCATTATACACAAGATTAAATGTTGCAATGGTTTTCAAGTCATCAAATTTACCTTGAAACCAGTCAATAAAATCATTTTGTGAAGATGTTTTCTTCATCGCCTGTCTTGAATTTATAAGCGGAATTCCGTATAAGTCTTCAAGTGTTACATATTTTTTCTTAGCAAGATGGCAGTCTTTACGCATTACAACACCCCACACATCTTTTTCAGGCAGTGTAATATTATCATATTTTGAAAGATCTACGGGTTGAATTAATATACCGAAGTCCAATATTCCCTTATCAAGTTTTTCAATAACATCTTCGGAGTTTCCGGAGTAAATATGAAGTTTTATATCCGGATAATCATTATGAATTTCTTTTATGGTTTCAGCAATATATTTCATTGAATCGGTTTCACCACAACCTATATATATTTCCCCGCTAATCGTATCCCCTATAGATAAAAATTCTTCTTCGGTCTTTTCGACCATTTCTATAATTTCTTCAGCTCTTTTTTTTAAAACCATTCCCTCCGGAGTAAGAGAAACATTGTATCTTCCCCGAACCAAAAGTTTTTGTTTTAACTTTTTTTCTAATTCCTGTAATTGTCTTGTAAGTGTCGGCTGCGTAAGATGCAAAGAGTTTGCTGCTGCTGTAATACTGCCTTCTCTTGCTACAGCTAGAAAATATTTTAATACTCTGATTTCCATACATAAATAATATCTTTCCCAGATATACAAGTCAAGTATATCTATATATTTAATATAAGTATTTGCTATTTTTGAAAAATCGTGAATAATAGAAATATCGGAAACCAGAGGTTTAATATGGATAAGAAAATTGTTATAGATAAAGATAAATGTATTCATTGCGGCTTATGCTTAAAGGATTGTGTTGCAGGCTGTCTTGAATTTGATGATGAAAAATTTCCTAAATACAGAATAAACGGGAAAGAAGATTGTTTCGGCTGTCAGCATTGTTTGGCAATTTGTCCAATGGGAGCACTCACTTTCGGTGATAAAAATCCTGAAAATTCCGAACAGATAAACTATGGAAATAGCGATGATTTATTAAGTCTTATTAAATCAAGGCGTAGTATCAGATATTACAAAAATGAAGATATTCCGCCGGAAAAAATTAGTAAGATAATAGAAATGCTGCCATTTGTTCCGACAGGCAGAAATGTTGATTGTCTGCATTTTTCTATTGTAGAAACAAAAGAAAAAATGGATGAGATACGTTCTATAACAGATAAAAAAGGTTATGACAGCAATTTTATTTTTAGGAATGCAACGGGATTGATTGCCGTTTCTGTTGATAAATCAAAAGCCGCTCAAAGTTGTGATACAATCGATCCTGTTATTGCATTGAGTTATATTGATTTATATGCCCAAAGTCTTGGCATCGGGACTTTGTGGTGCGGGCTTGCATACGATGCGGCTTTAAACACACCGGAATTTTATTCAATGCTTAGAATACCGGAAGAATATACCCTAAATTTTGTAATGCTGCTTGGCATTCCTGATGTAAAATACCAAAGAACAATTCAACCGGAACAATGCAGTGTCAGTATTATTAAGTAAGGATAGGTTTTATGGATTTTGTTAAACTCAACAACAGAATAGAAATGCCGGTACTGGGACTTGGAACCTATATGCTGAAAGGGACACAGTGTGAAAGATGTGTATCTGAAGCTATAAATATTGGTTACACACTCTTTGATACGGCACAAATGTACGACAACGAAAAATATGTCGGCAATGCAATAAAGCATTATAATAGAAAAGATTTATTCCTTACAACAAAACTTTACTCTCCAAGCACAAGTTATGAACGAGCAAAATCACATATAGAAAAATCCTTAAATAACCTGCAAACAGATTATATTGATTTACTGCTCATCCATGAACCCTACAGCCAAAGCCTTGAAATGTACAAAGCAATGACAGAAGGCGTCAATGAAGGCAAGATTCGTGCTATTGGGATTTCAAATTTTAATAAAAATCAGTACCTGAATTTCATCAAATCCTGTAGCATTATACCTGCCATTAATCAGGTTGAGTGTCATATATTTTACCGTCAGGAAGGCTTACAAAAACTGCTTGACGAAAACGGAACTCATATGCAGGCGTGGAGTCCCTTTGCCTGTGCAAAAAATAATTTCTTTAACAATCCTCTATTGAAAGAAATAGGAGAAAAATATGGTAAAACAACGGGACAAGTTGGATTAAAATATCTGGTACAAACAGGAGTTTCAGTAATTCCTAAAAGTTCCAAAACAGAGAGATTAAAAGAAAACATTAATATTTTTGATTTTAATCTTACAAATGAAGATATAGAAAAAATTAAGTTACTGGATAATGGTAAAACTCTTTTCGGCTGGTATTAAAAATATTCGCAATTATCTCTTAACATACAGAAAGTTATTCTAAAAGTAAGTCCGACAAAATCTTTAAGCCATTTTGTATTTCACTGTCATTTTGAACTTGTTTCAGAATCCCTTTAAGCTCCTGAAATAAATTCAGGATGACAAAATAGCTTAAATATAAAAATCGGATTATATAATTGTCATGTATATTAAGGGATAATTAAATAAAATTTTTCTAAATAGAAAAATCAAAATATAAAAACGCAGATGATATAGTTATTGAAAATACCCCTTGATATATTGGCATATTAGTACTATTATACCAATATAAAAAGAGGATATTTATGATCGAATTATCGGAAGCAACTGCAATCGCCATACATGCAATGATTTATATAGCTAACAGAAAAGATGAGATTATTTCATTAAAGGAAATATCCGAGCATTTTGATATTTCTCCAAATCATTTATCAAAAGTTCTACAAAGACTAGTTAAAGCGGGATATTTAATATCGGTTAAAGGCCCAAAAGGTGGATTTCAAATTTGTTCGGGAAAAGAAGAGGCAGCATTAATAGATATTTACGAAGTCATAGAAGGGAAATTTATCCCTAAAAATTGTTTATTTGCCTCTAAAAAAATCAACAGCTGCTGCTGTATTATGAAACCATTATTAACATCAATTAATAACACTTTTGTTGACTTCATGTCAAATCACAAGATAAATAACGTAAAATTATAAAGGAGTATTAATTATGGAAATGTTTTGTTTTCAATGTGAACAAACCGCTCAATGCAAAGGCTGCACAGTTTTCGGAGTTTGCGGAAAATCTGCGGATACTGCAAATTTACAGGATGAATTAACAAGTGCTGTTATTGAACTTGCAAATTGTAACGAAATGAATGATGAAAACACAAATTTAATCATTGAGGGGCTTTTTGCAACAATAACTAATGTAAATTTTAATAATAAATCAATTAAAGAACTTACTCAAAAAGTAAAGTCAAAAATTTCCTGCAATTTAGAATTTGACATAAATAGCGTCTGGAACTGTAATGAAGATATCCGCAGTTTAAAATCGCTTATTTTATTCGGTATAAAAGGAATGGCGGCTTACGCTTATCATGCTGCCGTTCTTAATTATAAAGACGAAGAAGTCAACAAATATTTTTATGAAGCACTGCAGGGAATATCTAAAGATTTATCAGTTGAAGAATTAACAACTCTTGTCTTAAAAACAGGAGAAATAAATCTCAAATGTATGGAGTTATTGGACAGAGCAAACACAGAAACTTACGGCAATCCTGTTCCGACAAAAGTTACAACCAATATTGTAAAAGGCCCTTTTATAGTTGTTACCGGACACGATTTGCATGATTTGGCACTGCTTTTAGAAAAGACAAAAGATAAAGGAATTAATATTTATACACATGGAGAAATGTTACCTTGTCAGGCCTATCCAGAACTTAAAAAATACAGCCATTTGAAGGGTAATTTTGGAACAGCATGGCAAAATCAACAAAAAGAATTTGATAATCTTCCGGGAGCAATTTTATTTACAACAAACTGCATAATGCCTGTAAAAGACAGCTATAAAGACAGAGTATTTACAACCTCTGTTGTACAGTATCCTGAATGTGTTCATATAGGCGAGGATAAAGACTTTACACCTGTTATAAATAAAGCACTTGAACTTGGCGGTTACAGTGAAGATAAACAAATGACAGGCATAAACGGCGGAGATACTTTAACGGTCGGTTTCGGGCATAACACTGTTCTTTCTGTTGCAGACAAGGTTATTGATGCTGTGAAAACAGAAAAATTAAAACATATTTTTCTTGTTGGTGGATGTGACGGTGCAAAAACAGGCAGAAATTATTATACCGAATTTGTAAAACAAACGCCTAGGGATACTCTTGTTTTAACTCTTGCCTGCGGCAAATATCGTTTTAATGATTTAGACTTGGGTGACATAAACGGAATACCAAGATTATTAGATATGGGACAGTGTAATGATGCTTATTCGGCAATAAAAGTTGCTGTTGAACTTGCTAAGGCTTTTGACTGCAGCGTTAACGATTTGCCTTTATCGCTTGTTATTTCCTGGTATGAACAAAAAGCCGTTTGTATTCTTTTGACATTGCTTTATCTAGGCATTGAAAATATAAGGCTTGGTCCAAATCTACCGGCATTTGTTTCACCAAATATTTTGAATTTCCTTGTTGATAAGTTCAAGATAAAACCTATCACAACGCCTAAAAATGACTTAAAGGATATATTAGGCTGATGTCAAACATAATAAATTTACATGATATAGAATATTCTGATGAAATTAACAAAAAATATATTTTTGATAACGAACAGAGTTCTTTGATTTTGATATCTTTTAAGGCGGGTAAGTTAAGAAGTGTCCATTGTGATGAGAATGACGAAGTTGCCCAGATAATTGAAGGATGTGCGGATATAACAATCGGAAAGAATACTTTTCGATTAAAAGCGGGTGAGATAATTGTTATGCCCGCAAAAATTCCGCATGGGTTGATAGCGATTAAAGATACAAAAATGCTTTTGTTAAGACCCAAACATACTCATAATAATTTATAGTAGAAAATAAAAATGGAAATAAGACAGGCAATAATAGAAGATGTAGATGATATTTTTTTATTGTTGAAAAAATATCATCTTAATTCAATAGCCCAAGAAGATAAACTTGACGGCTTTGTTACTACAAATATGACAAAAGAAGAAATGAATTAATTTTAAGTGAAAATAGTGTTATGATTGCAAAAGAGAATAACAAAATTATTGCTTTTGTAATGGCTGCATCTTGGGAATATTGGTCAAAATGGCCCATATTTGAATACATGAAAAATAAACTTCCTGAATTTTATTTGGACAGCGTAAGATTGTCAGAAGAAAATTCTTATCAATACGGGCCTGTTTACGTTGATAAATCTGCAAGAGGAAGCGGCGTATTTGAAAAAATATTTTATTCATCTTTGAAGTTAATGCAAAGTAAATATCCTATTCTTACAACATTCATCAATAAAATTAATTATCGTTCCTATGCTGCACATAAAAAAAAGTACATCTTATTAATATAGGAGAATTTCAATTTAACAACAATGATTATTACGTGATGGCTTGTTCAACCAAATTTTAATAAAAAAATTAAACCCTTATGAAATAAAAACAATTTATTCTGTATTTCATAAGGATTTTAAAAATTTATATTTATTCAGCATTTCAATAAGCTATTTTCATAAAATTAATCATATCTTCTGCAGTTTCAAGAGGTTTAAACCATTCTTTTGCAGGAACTGTGGGATAAAGGTCATAAGACATCTCGCTTAGTGCTTCTTCCGGGATATCGACACCTAATTCTATGATTCTTGTAGGGAGTCCTATTTCTTTTACAAATGCCTCAAACTTTTCTATTGCTTTTCTTGCTATATTGTATTCATTTGTTTCATCCGTAATACCCCAGACGTTTCTTCCCCATCTTGCAAGGCGTGAAACTGTTTTGTCTCCTAAAATATACTTAAACCAGGCAATCGCAAGAACTGCAATACCTGCTGCATGTGGGATATCATAGTATGCACTTAATACGTGTTCTGTGTTATGTATCGGTGCCAGAAAGTTTCTTCCCTGATCCTGAAAATGAGTGATAGCTATACTTGATGCCCATAATAATTGAGCCCTTGATTCGTAATCATACGGACATAGCAAAACTTTTCTGCCATGTTCAATACAGGTTTTCTGCAAAGCCTCTGATACTCCGTCTTGTATAGAGCCGACGTACTGGCTAAAATATCCCTCAAAGGAATGTGCCATAATATCCATAATCCCCAACGCCGTTTGATACGGATGCAGAGTATATGTATATGTCGGATCCGCAATAAGTGCTACAGGGCGTGTCATATCAGAACGAACATGCAGTTTTTTCTTTTGCTGCATATTACTTATTACACTTGCATTTGATATTTCGGCACCGCTTGCTGCCGTGGTCGGAATTGCTATTGTCGGTATAGTCTTTTCAACTTTAACTTTGCCTTCAAAAAAATCCCAGCAACTTCCTTCATGATAAACAGAAAAACTCATTGTTTTAGCAGAATCTATTACACTTCCGCCGCCGAGTGCAACAATAACATCAGCTCAGCATTTTTTAAGTAATGCAACAGCTTCATCTACTGTCGTATGACGCGGATTAGGTTCAACTCCCGTAAATTCGGTTATTTTTATGCCATTTTCTTCGCATAATCTATGAACCTCATCATAAGCACCTGTCAGTTTTGCAGACTTACCGCCATATAAAAAGAAAATATGTCTGCCGTATTTTTTTATTTCTTCGGGAAGAACCGAAATTTTTCCTTTCCCAAAATGTACTTTTGTCCTTACTTCAAAATCGAAATCTAACATATTATCAGCTCCTTAATGTTTATTTCATAAAGAATGCATTAGCATCAGCCTTGGCAAATCCGCCTGCTCTTAAAATCCACGTGCCTGTAGTGCCATTTGTACAAATATAAACTTCACGGGTATTCGGACGCAGTGTCGCATGTGTTGTGCTGAGCAGTTGTCCTTCATCTCTGCCAGGCATAAGTATCTGCCCGATAGGATATCCGTTCTGGTTATAAACAATTACACGCCCTTGAGGATAAATGGCATTATAGACATTCCCGTCTTCATCCAATTCAATGGAATCAGGTCCACAATGCCCTTTGACGCAATATACAACTGTCTGACAAAACGGTAAGATTTCTCCATTTTCTGTAAGTTCATTGCGTATAATGTTACCCGTTAGCGTATCCGTTACCCAAAGAACCTTTTCATCGGAAGATAATGCAATACCATTTGGTGCTGCAAGATTTCTTATTACTGTATGACATTTGTTTCCGTCTGCCGGAATATATGCAACCGTTCCCGTAAGTTCAGTCGGCAATCCACTCATATCGGTTATGTACATACCGCCTTTTGAATCAAATGAAATATCATCGGCAACCAGTCCTTTTGCGGCTTCCACTTGTGTAAATCCGCTTCTGTCAGGATTGATAAAAAATATACCGCCGTCTTTATGATCCAGTGTGAAATACGGAACAAACAGTCTGCCATCTTTATGCACTTTTACTGAAGCTATCCAGGTTCCGGGAGCATATTTATTTACTTCGCATAATACTTTTATTTGTTTGGTTTCCATATTAAGGCTGCACACATGATTTTCCGGACAATTTACAAAATACATAGTTCTGCCGGTCTTGTCGAAACAAACACCCTCCAAATCCGACTGTTTGTCAGAAACTTTGACAAAAGGTTTCGCAACAACACTTTGAAGTTCCCTCTCCGAATAAGGAATCGGTACACATCTGTCACCGTGCTTATAATTTAGTGTAGGGATATAATTTTCCATTTTTACCTCTATTTATTTTATTCCGCTTATTGTACTGAGTATCCGCCGTCCATTGTAATACATTGACCGGTTATAAATGCTGAACCCGGCTCACAAAGATATGTAACGAGCGAAGCAATTTCTTCAGGGGTGCCTGTTCTTTTCATAGGTATTTTTTGAACATATGCAGCCATATCATCATAATTCTCATCATACATACGCTGCACCATAGGGGTTAATATCGTACCCGGACATAATGCATTTACACGTATATTTTTATCGGCATATTCAAGAGCCGCACTTTTGCTTAAACCGTTAACTCCGTGTTTTGATGCAACATAAGCACATCTTCCGTATATTGCAATGTGGCCTGCATAAGAAGAACAATTTATGATAGAACCGCCCTCGCCCTATTTTTCAAGAACTGCAAGTTCATATTTCATACAATTAAATACACCTTTTAAATTTATGCCTACAACCCTGTCAAATTCTTCTTCAGGTATTTGGGCAGTACATAAAACTGTATCCGTCATAACACCTGCATTATTAAACGCAAAATCAAGGCGTCCGAATTCCTCTATTGCCTTATCTACCATTCTTTTGCAGTCTTGGGCTTTTGCAACATCACAGACAACTGATATCGCTTGAAATCCCACATCTCTTAAACTTTTTGCTTCTTCAACAGGCTCATGTCGTCCTGCCAACACAACGGCAGCACCTTTTCTTGCAAATTCTTTTGCAGTTTCCAAGCCCATTCCTGTTCTAGCACCTGTAACAATAGCGACCTTGCCGTCAAAAATACTAGTCATAACGACCTCCTTATAGTTGTTAATACAAATTTAAAACACATATTACGTATTTATATTATTTCCACTTGAGACAGATATGTCAAATACTTATATCTTATTCACAGATATTTAAAATAAGAATATCTAAAAATATTAACAATTTAAAATATATTCTAAATTTAAAGATTATCGATTTTCTCTGTATCAAACAGGATAAACCCTAAAATCTTATAAAATAATCTTTAAATCGGTTGTACTTTAATGTCCAATTTATCTTTTGGCAGGTATGCCCAACCGACTAACTTGTACCTTTTCTTTATTTTTTTTGCATTAAATATTCTCTATATAAAATATATGCAACATTATCAGGATGTTCAGGATAAATTTTTTCAGGGATTTTTTCAATTGGTACCCATTCTGCAGAGTCTACTTCTTCTGATAATTTGAATTTTTTTTTGTTCGTTTTTGCAATAAAACCAATCATAAGCATTTGCTTTAAATTGAACCAATGTGATGTAACATATCTAAGATCAGAAATCTCTAAACCGATTTCTTCTTTAATTTCTCTTATTACTGCATCTTCTGCACTTTCTCCGGGTTGCATATATCCGGCAACGAAATTCGAATATTTGTCAGAGAGATATGACTGACGCAAAAGAACAACTTCATCATATTGATTTGCAATCAAGACAATTACACAAGCAGGAAATAATTCAAACCAAAAATGATTACATATTTCGCAAAAAGGAATTAAGCCGTCATCGCCGGCTTTTTTTAATATTAATTTATTTCCGCAAATCGGACAATATTCGAACTTCATAATTATATTTAGTCGTCTACTTTTAAACTAAATTGGTTTATAAAAACAATAAAATTTAATCTTTAAACTATACAGATTTCATTATAGTACAAAATATTGTATGTCAATAATTATAGACATTCTAATAAACAAAATTGTAAATAGACATTGTTATTGAGAAAAGTTTAAAGATAAGTTACCGAAAAAATCAAACTATCTTTACAATATAATCAAACCATGTGTTACTTTACAATAAATTTGAAAATAAAAAAAAGGCCGGCATTTTGTTGCCAACCTGAAGTAAAATAGTTTACGAGTGAGAGTGGAATATGTATTTATAAACTTATTATAGATATTTAAATCGCTATTAAAATTCCCCATTCGTTTATTTTAAAACAACACTTGGGTATTATACTTTTGTTATTGTTAAGAAATTGTAATAATTTTAATGTAAATTCTAAAGTTTTTTTGAAATTGGTCGTATATAAAAATATAAATCATATTTTATAGGATAAAGACCAATGTATAAGTCACGAAATGCAAAAATATTATCAAATACTTCACAGGGTGTTGAATTTATTTTAAGGGGTGCAAAAAAAAGGCGATCAATGGCTATAGCTGAAGCAAAGGCAGTAAACAACGAAAATTATAAATTGCAAAGAAGCCATTTGATAGCTATTAAATAAAAGAATGAGAGTGTTAGTTATCTAAATTTTTTCTATTGAAGTTCTAAAAACCGAGTTTTTAGAGCTTTTTTTTAAATGTTAATTTTTGTAAAATATACTAAATTTCTAAAACCTCCATAAATCAACACATTTCATTATTTTTTATTTTTTTTTAATTTTCTAAACTTTCATATATTTATTTGTTTGGTAAAATAATTTATATAAATACATTTTGGTAATTTTCTAAAAATATGTTTGATAATGACTATGATAATGAGAATTTAAATGAATTTCTAAATGACGAAAAAATTTCGTCAGATACTGAAAAAATATTAGGTGCCGTTTCCAAAATTGAAGCCGGCATTATTTCTGCAGTTGCCGGTTTTTTTGAAAACCTTTCATTTGTTGAAGAAACTCAATCAATTGAAGATGCTATAACTTTTAATGCTTCAAATATTATAAATGAATTTTACTCTCTTAAAGAAACCATCCTTAATTTACCTTCATTAAAAAATCAAATTGACGCCAGCAATAGTAATCATAATGAAGTTATCAAAAAATTAGATAATATTATTGAAAAGATAAAATCAAATTGTAATTATAATGAAATTGAAGATAATAATAAATTACAATTAAACTTAAATGATGCTTTAATCCCACTTGGTGAAAAATTAAGTGAACTTAACAATTCAATTAATGAAATTGGACTTGAACTTAAAACAAATAAAAACCAATCAGATATAAATATAGTAGAAAATACTGGTATTATTGAATCTATTAATAACCTTAATCAAAATTTTAATGATATTAAAAATCTGATTAATGTCAATGAAAATGGCGAAATTATTGAGTCTATTAATAATCTTAATCAAAATTTTAATGATATTAAAAATCTGATTAACATCAATGAAAATGGTGAAATTATTGAGTCTATTAATAACCTTAATCAAAATTTTAATGATATTAAAAATCTGATTAATATCAATGAAAATGGTGAAATTATTGAGTCTATTAATAACCTTAATCAAAATTTTAATGATATTAAAAATGTAGTTAACATTCAACAAGATGAGTTTAATCATTCTTTAACAACAATAAGTCAAAAAATTAATGATGTTCATAATATCATCAATAATAGTGAAAATACTCTTGAAAATGAAAAAGTTTTAAAATATCTAAATTTCTTAAGTAAAAATATATCTGAAGTTAAAAATATTTTAAATAATATAGATATTACTACAGGTAATAATTTTCAACATAGTGAAAAAAATAATGAACTTATTCAGTCATTAAATATTTTAAATCAAAATATCACCGAGATTAAAAGCAGCATCAAAAATAATGATAGTGATACTTGTCAAATATTAAGCAACGATATAAAAAATTTAATCAAAGCCATCGAAGTTAATGAAGATATATATAATAATCAAACACAAAGTGATATCTTTGAAATATTAAACGTATTAAATCATAAAATAAGTCTAATAACACACACATCAATAGATGACAATATAGACAATGTTGAAAATTTATTCAACCAAATAAAAATTATTTTAACAAGTATACAAAATATTGAAGAAAATCAAAATTCATTTGATTTTAAGGAAGCATTTGAAAGTTTAAAAGAAAAACTGCCACAAATTTCAAGTGCAATTAATAACTTAAAGGAGCAGGATGTTGCTTATTGTAATAAAATAAATTCCAATATTGCTAAGCTTTCACTTGCTATTGAAAAAGTTTTAACAACAAATACAAATCATATTCAAGATGAAATAAAGCAGGTTAAAGACACAATTATTGAAGCTGTTGCAGGCTTCTTTCAAAATTTCAATTTTATTGAAGAACAAGAAAATATTTTAAATGCATATAATGAAAATAAAAATGAAATTAATGAAAAGATAAGTCAAACATATATAAAACTTGACGAAAAATTGACACCTTTAGCATCTAATATAGGTAATATAGAAGTATTAAAGGATAGTATTAACCGTATAAATGATGTTTTTTCCAAATCTTCAAATGAACTTGATGATAATCTTAATGGATATAAATACACTTTTATTGATCTTGAAAATGACATCATAAAAATTAATATGCTTTTAAATGACTTTCTGGGAACAGTAAGTCAAAATTTAGATGAAAATAAACAAATTATAAAAAGTGAATTGTCAAATGTTAGTAACATTGTTGAAGAATTTAAAAACGATAATTCAGATTTTATAAAAAGTGAATTATCAAATGTTAGTAACATTATTGAAGAATTTAAAAATGATAATTCAGATTTTATAAAAAGTGAATTATCAAATGTTAGTAACATTATTGAAGAATTTAAAAATGATAATTCAGATTTTATAAAAAGTGAAATAACAAATCTTACCTCAGTTGTTGAGTCAACAAACGAAGATATTTCAAGCATATCAAAACGTACAAACAAACTTATTATATTAGCAGACGAAGCACAAAATACATTCAGCCAAAATATTGAACATTTTAAAAATCTTGTATCACAAATTGTAAATCATATTAATAATCTTATAAAACTAAATAATGAATTTTCAAATTTAGTGAAGAATGAAAATATAATAATAAGTAGTATAAATAATATAAATGAAGCTTTTATTTATCTTGGCAATTGGATTGATAGCACTGATGTCATTTTTAAAGATATTTTAAAAAATATTGAATCAAATGTAAAAAGTGAAGATTTAAATCTAGTTCGTATATCACTTGAAGATAGGTTAAACAATATTGAAAATGTTATTTCAAATATTGATAATTCAATTCATGACATGAGTTTAAAACTTAACTCCTATGAGGAAATAAGCTTAAATGTCGAAGATAAAATAGGAAGCTTTGACGAAGTTTTTGATAATATAACAGCTTCAATAAATGATAATAACTTTAAAGTAAATAATTTAAGTGAACAAATTGCAGATGTTGAAAATTCGTTTAACAATAATCTTATGTCACGCCTTGATAAAGTTAATGAAACCATTGAAGAATTGCAAACTTCATATGAAGAAACTAACAATTTAATTAATGAAAAAATTGAAAATATTCAAAACAAAATGAATAAAAGTAATGATTATGATGAAAAATTAGATGAAATTTTAGAAAAATTAAAACAAAACGAGCAAAAAAACATTGAAATTTCAAAACAACTTGAAGAAAAAGACCATCTTTTTGAACAAATAAATCAAGAAATGGATGGTGTTCGAAAACTTAATGCAAAAGTTAATAGTATCGAAGATATAATTTCACGTCTTGATAAAAAAATTACCCGTATAGTTGATTATATTGATGAAGATTAATAATTTCCCTTCATAAGATCTGACAATTTGATATCTTTTTTATTTTTAACAATTTTAGGGTCAGTTATTTTATATGTTTTTTTTGTTTTAAAACTTGTAAGCCCTATATGTGTATTTGATTCTTCTTTTAACATAAAAATTTCCATAAAAAAATTTTTTATTGCTTCCATATTGTAATGTTTCCTATTTATCTATTATCACCTTAATATTTTTATTATCAATCATAAATAATATATTTTATCACCTTTTAAAACTATTTTTTAATTTAAAAAATTATAATTTATGATAATATTTAAAAGTATGGTAAATAATAAAAATATTATACTTTCTTCTAATGTAATTGAAGATGCATTCATTCTTGCGTCAAAAAATTTTGAATATGATGAAATTATTGAAAAATTAAAATCAAATGATGAAAGAAATAAAGCCATTTATATTTTAAATCTTAAATCTTTAAATACATTTGATGATGCTATTTTATTTTTGTCACATTTAATAGAGCACAATAACGACATTCGAGAGGCATGTGCTTTTATTATTGAAAAATTTGTTAATGATGATCTAAATGGTAATTCACATAAATTTATAACCCAAAATAAATATGCTATTAATTTTATACAAAGAGCCATTAATGACATAAATCCTTCTATATGTCGTTTAATTATTAGTATTTTAAATAAGTTTGATGATCAATATTACTTGCAAAACTTAATTGTAAAAAATAGTTTTGAAATTATAAATAACTTTAATGCAAGTGATATAAAAAAAGGTTATAAAATAAATAAGCAATTATTTCCATTGTATTGGAATTTAGAAGCTATTTCAAATTTAAAGTTAACATATAATTATAATCTTCAAAAACTTCTTTCAATATGTGCAAATATGAACGATTTTTATACGATTCGTGAAAAAGTCGCAAAAATATTATCACATAATCCACAATTTAAGAATGCAGAAATAAGTAAAATAAAAAACAAACTTAAAAATGATGACAATTTTTATGTATCTCGTTTTTTATAGTTTTTTTATAGTTTTAATATATTAAAAAATTAAAACAATGGTATTGTCTACCATTTTATCTAAAGTTGGAGAATGAGGTCAACAATGGCAACCCATACGCAGGTTTGAGTAATAGTTTTTAAATAATAATAAAAATATAAAGCCTTTCAGGCGGAGACACTACTCCGTCCGGAAGACATTAACTTTCGTGTGTGGGGGGATATGGGGGAGGCAAAGCCTCCCCCCCATAAATACTAATTCCCGCCGTAGGAAAGACGCCCGAATGAAATGAGGGCGGATACCTCAGGCGGAAAAAAAGCCAAAACCGACAGCACGAAGTGCGACAGGCGAAGTTAAACAAAGCAACCCAGTCCGGAGGACGTTAAAATATTTTTAAATAATTTTTTGAAAAAAATAATTGTTCGTGCCTGCGAATGGGTTACATTTGTTGACTTTATTCTACAATTGTTTAATAAGTCTTGAAAAAGACAAGTGTTGAAATAAGCTAAATGTTGTTGAGTATAATTAAAATATACAACCCATACGCAGGTTTGAGTAATAGTCACAGACGAAACATTGTCAAAGCCTCCTTTTGTTTGAGTGCACATAGTGCACGAGTTAAGGAGGCTCAAGTTGAGTCGTGTGAATATACGAAAACCAAGTGGGTTGAAAGGTTTTGGTTACTTTTGACTTCAAAAGTAACCCCGTCTGGAAGACATTAAAATATTTTTAAATAATTTTTTGAGAAAATTTTAAATATTTAAAGAAAATTAAAGCCTTTCAGGCGGAGGCACTTTGTGTGGACAAAGTGCCCAAAACCGTAACCCGACTTGGCACTCACATTCTCACTAAACTCAACTAAAGCAGCCTAAACTCGTGCTTCGCACTCAAACAGACGGCTGACTGTTGTTGTTTCGTTAAGTGATAATTGTTCGTGCCTGCGAATGGGTTACATTTGTTGACTTTTTCCTACAATTGTTTAATAAGTCTTGAAAAAGACAAGTGTTGAAATAAGCTAAATGTTGTTGAGTATAATTAAAATATACAACCCATACGCAGGTTTGAGTAATAGTCACAGACGAAACAGTGTCAAAGCCTCCTTTTGTTTGAGTGCACATTGTGCACGAGTTAAGGAGGCTCAAGTTGAGTCGTGTGAATATACGAAAACCAAGTGGGTTTTTTGTGCAGCTTTTGCGTAAAAGCTGCCCCGTCCGGAGGATGTTAAAATATTTAATTTGTTTAAGTTTAACAATTTTGTCACCCTCACCCCAACCCTCACGCTCAAAAGGGAGAGGGAGATAGGAAAAGACTCTCACCCCAGCCCTCACACTAAAGAGATATTTCTAGTAAAATTTAACAAAAGTTAACATTGCAACCAGGGGAGAATTAGGGTTCCCCTGGAGCAGTGTTGTTTTTTAGTATTTTGAATACGATATTAGTTAATTGCCTAGCCAAACATTTTCTAGCGTATCTTGGTGATTTTCCTTCTTTCAATTTTTTTTCGTAATATGCTTTTAAAAGGTAATTGTTCACCTCTTGTTGCGAATAACATATTCAAGCATTAAGAGCGGTTCTGCAAGATTTTGTTAAAAGTGGGTTAATATCACATACTTCGCATCCACAATCGAGAAGAAATCTGGAGAAAGGGAATCCAAAGCAATAGACACCTTCAATAGCCCAGTAAGAAGAACCTGCCCATTTAACAGCTTGTTTAAAACCTTGAGGGTTAGTTTTAAATTCTTTAAATCTTCCGTTAACAAAGAGGGCAAATGTATCCTTGTGAGTGTCAACGCCTACTAATTAATTGATTTGTTTTCATGATAAACTCCTATTGTTATCTAAGTGACTAAATTCAACAGGCAATCCTGCTTCAAGTATTGAAGTAAAGAGTATTTCTTAAGCCTTGTTAAAAAAACAGAAAGGTTAAACAATCTTAAGCAAAGTCTTTATGACTGGAAGAGGATAAGTTTTAACCTTTCTGTTACTATTTAATCATGAAATTTTTTGCTAAGCAGGAGAGGGAGAAAGAACAAGACTCTCGCTTCATCCGTACGCAAATCCGCTTTGTGTAAAGTTGTACATAAGTCCCTTATTTTATTATATGCGTCTTCTTGCAGTGCGGGCAAGGAATTGTTTTACCCTTTAATTCTTGCGGAATTTTTAATTTTGTATCACAATCACATTTTATAAAAATATAATTTTCTGTTTTTAACATTGTGTCATAAGCTTTACGATGATTTAAAATTTCATCTTTTACACTTTGACTTGCCACAGCCGTTGCAACAATCGGAATAATTTTGCTATAATCTGGTTTTTCTATAATTTTTTTGTTTACTATATTTGATTTTTTACCCAAAACAATTTGATATGCCATATTATAAGCGGCAATATTACAAGAACTTAATTTTAAAAGAATTTCAATTCTTTTTTCAATAGGCGGATGAGTATTATTTTTATTATTCAAAGGACTTACAATAAACATAGACGAAGTGATTGAATTTGTATTTACAAAATATGTTTGTTCTTCATCAATTTTTTTTAAAGCATTGGCTAAAGCAATTGGGTTTCTCGTATATTGAACGGCACAAGCATCTGCTAAATATTCTCTTTTCTTTGATAGGCAAGAATAAAATATTTTTGATAACCCGACAATAAAAATAGATACTAACGCAAAAGGAATTATATATATAATTGCTCCTCCATTTTTATAAGAACGTCTACCTGAAAAACTTGCTCTTATCATTTTTATTGATAAATCAGAAATAAAAACCATACATCCTAACATACAAGACGTATACAAAAGATAAAGTATATCACGATTTACAATATGCGAAATTTCGTGAGCTATAACAGCTTGAAGCTCATCACGGTTTAACCTTGCAAGTAAACCCTTTGTCACAATTATTGAAGCAGTTTTAGGATCTTTTCCACTTGCAAAGGCATTTGGAGAATCTTCATCAAGAATATAAATATCAGGAACAGGATTCAACCCTGAAGCAAGTGACATTTCATGAACTATATTATATAACTTTGGATAATAAGCTCGATGTGCATATCTTGCATTTGACAGTTTTAAAAATACATCCTTTGCATTTTTATTTGCAATAAATAAAGTAACAAAAAAATATCCGTAAACAACTATATACACCCAATATGACTTGATGTTAAAATATTCAAAAGTTTTTGCAAGACAATAAGACATTAACCCAAAGCACAATGCCATTAAAAAAACAAATAAAAATGTTTTTAATTTATTTTTGTTTATTAATTCCCACATACCATTTAAAAGCTTACTTTTGGAACTTCCTTATCTTTTTCATCAAGTATTTTAAATTCATTATATCGTTTAAAATCAAAAAATGAAGCGATTATGTTATTTGGAAACACTTCAAGTGCATTATTATAAAACATAATTGAATCATTATAGAATTGACGTGCAAAGGCGATTTTATTTTCTGTTGAAGATAACTCTTCATTTAATTGCAAAAAGTTTTCATTTGCTTTTAACTCGGGATAACTTTCAACAACAGCCAAAAGTGAAGAAAGAGAGCCGGATAATTTATTTTCAAAGTTTATTCTTGAATTAATATCATTATCATCACACCTTAAAGCCATGTTTCTTGCTTTTATGACATTTTCAAGCACATTTTTCTCATGTTCCATATACCCTTTAACAGAAGCTAACAAATTAGGGATTAAATCAGCCCGGCGTTTAAGCTGAACGTCAATTTGAGCCCAGGCATTTTTAACGGCATTTTTTTTCGTAACAAGGCTATTATAAATATAAATAACACCGCCAATAATAACTATAATAGAAAAAAGAACAATATAATTTGTCATAAAAACTCACCTTCATTTATCTTACATTAAAAAACTCACCTAAAAAGTTAATTGTCCTATTATCTGACAACTTTTCACAGGATAATGAATTAATAAATTTTGATAACTCATAACTATCAAACCAAAGCCCGCAATTATTAACACATTTATCCAAAATAATTCCGTTTACATTAACTTTATACATACTATTTAAACATTTAGGGCAATAACGTTTTTTTTCTTTTGTTTTTAAATCAATAGATTTTAAAAATCCAAGCACATTTTTTTCAATATTAAATTTTTTAGCAAATAATTTTAATTCAATTAAACTAAACCAGAATCCACAACAAGAAGGGCACCAGTCAAGCTCAATATCTTCTCTTTCGACCATTATCATACAAGAATTACAATTAGGACAATTCATTTAATTATAAACCACAAGTTTATTTGTATAATATTATTATACAAAAATTTCCGAATGTTTGCAAACATTCGGAAACTTTGAAAATATAAATTTGTAAATATATTAACGTTTTGAAAATTGAAATCTTTTACGAGCACGTTTACGTCCATATTTTTTACGTTCTTTAACACGAGCATCACGTGTTAAAAGTCCTTCAGCTCTTAAAAGATTTTTATTTTCTTCATTTGCTTTAAGTAAAGCACGTGAAATACCATGAGCTATAGCTCCGGCTTGAGATGAAACACCACCGCCAATAACCTTAACTTTAACATCATATTTTTCCTGATTATCAGTTAAAGCCAAAGGACGATAAATCATCATTTCCAAAATTGGAAGATTACCAAAATAACCATCCAGAGTTTTACCGTTTACAAAAACACGACCTTTGCCGGGAACCAATTTTACAACAGCTATTGAGGTTTTACGTCTACCTGTTGCTATAATTTCATTCTCTTGCATTATTTAACCTCACTTTCATTATACACAATGGGTTTTTGAGCTTCATGCGGATGTTTATCATCAGCATAAACTTTTAATTTAGTAAACTGTTGTGCACCCAAAGTATTATGTGGTAACATACCTTTAACTGCTTTTTCAATAGCTTTTCTCGGGTCTTTTTCCATTAAGTCTTTAAAACTAATAGATTTTAAACCACCAGGATATCCGCTATGTGAATAATAAATTTTATCTGTTTCTTTTTTACCTGTAACAGTGATACCTTTTGCATTGATAACCACAACAAAATCACCAGTATCAACATTTGGTGTATACTGTGGTTTATTTTTTCCTCTTAAGATATTAGCGATTGTAGTAGCCAGACGACCTAGAGTCTGACCGTTGGCATCAATTAAATACCACTTTCTTTCAACCTCAAGAGGCTTTGCTGAATAAGTTTTCATTATATTGCCTCCATTATATATTTTTCTTTTATTTCAAATAGTTAAAGTTATATCAATATATAACCTCAACAAGAACAAGTCCATCCGGACTTATTGTCATACCGGCATTTTTCCTTACTTTTGAATCAAGAATTTCCTTCATTTTCGACGGGTTAAAAGAATTTTTTTCAATCATAAGTATTGTGCCAATAATTGTTCTTACCATTTTGTATAAAAACCTGTCTGCGACAAAGTGTATTTTTAAAAATTCACCTTCTCGAATACATTTTGCTTCATACATATTACATACTTTTGCAGGATTTTGTGAGTTGCTTGCTTTAAAAGCCGAAAAATCATGACAACCAATTAAATAACTTAAGGCTTGATTTATCCGATTTTCATCAAGAGGTTTAGGATAAAGCAAAACATGTCTATCAAAAACACTTCTTACCTTCCGATTGGCAATAGTATAACAATAATGCCTTTTTTTTGCACTTTTTTGTGCGTGAAATTCTTTTGATACTTCCTCAATATTTTTTACGCATATATCATCCGGCAATATGCCGTTTAACGAGTGCAAAAACTTACCATTATTATAAATATTATAATCGCAATCAAAATGTGCAACCTGAAAAGCAGCATGCACACCTTTATCCGTCCTGCCTGATAAGATTATTTTTATGTTTTGTTTTGTCAACGTACAAAGAGCTTCTTCAAGTTTTGATTGAATAGTATCAACCTTCACCTGCTTTTGTGAGCCAAAATAATTCGTCCCCACATACTCAATTTCTATTTTATATCGTGTTGACATTTTTATCCTAAAAAATCAACTAACTCAATTGAATTAATGCCATTTCAGAATTGTCGCCACGACGGTTTGGCATACGATAAATACGTGTATAGCCTCCGTTACGATTTGAATATTTATTTGATATTTCGGTAAATAACTTTCTTAAAATAGTTTCTTCCATAAGCTTTTTACCTTCAACTTTTTCATCAACAACCGCTTTTGTTTCAACATCCATATAACGGTTAGTTTTGATATCATATATATAACGCAACGCAATACGACGTGAATTTAAATCACCCTTTTTTGCCAGTGAAATAACTTTATCAGCATACGACTTTAAAGCTTTTGCTTTTGCCATTGTAGTCTTTATTTCACCATGCAAAAACAATTGAGTTGCCAATGAACGCAATAATGCTTTACGCTGGTCTTGCGCTCTTGATAATTTGTGCTTTTTTATCTGGTGTCTCATTGTTTTATTATCCTTTATCTATTTTTTTCTATTTTATACTTGCTTTTATTCAACCAATGAAGAATCAAACCCTTCCGGATTTGGAGCTAAGTCAAGCCCGCATTCACGCAATTTTTCAATAACTTCATCTGATGATTTTTTACCAAAATTCTTAATATTTAATAAATCATGTTCAGATTTTTTCAACAATTCAGGCAAAGAATTGATACTTGCACGCTTCAAACAGTTATATGCACGAACTGATAACTCTAAATCCTCAATAGTTATAGTTGGAGGGGTTTCAACACGCGGCTCTTCTATAATATCATTTGAAGTTACATCAGTAAACAAAGAAGGTTGTCCTGTTATAGCTGCAATTTGACTAAACTGTTCTATTAAAAGCTGCGAAGCTTGTGATAAAGCAGCTGTCACCTCAATACTTCCATTTGACCATATTTCAAGTGTCAATCTGTCATAATCCATTGAATCACCAACACGGGCAGCATCAACATTATAACTTACACGCTTAATCGGCATAAATGTCGCATCAATAGGAAGCATGTCAATAGGAAGCTGACCTTTTGTATCTTTAACTATATCATTTGTAATATAACCTTTTCCTGTTTCAACAATTATATCCGCATGGATTTCTCCACCCTCTGCAACAGTACATATAAGCCAATCAGGGTTTACAACCTTTAAACCTGAAGGCAATTTTAAATCCGACCCGAGAACAGGACCCGGTTTATCAATATCAAGTCTTATATGTTGTGCTTCATGTGTTTCAGTTTTAAAAACCAAACCTTTCATATTAAGCATTATATCAATCACATCTTCAACAACCCCGGGGATTGATGTATATTCGTGTGTAATACCTTCAATTCTCATTGATGTGACAGCTGCACCTTCAAGTGATGAAATTAATACACGACGAAGCGAATTACCTATTGTTGTTCCAAAACCCCTATCCAATGGTTCAATTACAAACTTGCCGTACTGTGACCCATCAGAATCAGTTGTTGTGTTTATACATTTTATCCTTAAATCCATTAATTCTTCTCCTAATTTAAAACTACTTAGAATAATACTCAATTACCAGATGTTCTTTAAAATCAGGATCCAACTGGTCACGCTCCGGTATTCTTTCAAATACTATTTTTTGAGCCTCACGGTCAATTGTCATCCAATCAGGAGCAATTGCCATATCAATTGATTCTAAAGTGGTTTTCATAAAATCGGAACTCTTTGCCTTAAATGTTATAACATCACCGGGTTTTACCAAATATGATGCTATATCAACACGCTTTCCATTTATAAGCACATGTCCATGGTTCACCATTTGTCTTGACTGCTTACGTGTAATTGCAAAACCTGCACGGAAAACAACATTGTCAAGCCTTGACTCTAAATATTGTAATAATATAGTACCTGTAACACCCTTCTTACGTGCCGCCATATGATAATATTTTGCAAATTGCTTCTCACTTACCAAATACGTATAACGTATCTTTTGTTTTTCTCTTAAGTGAATCGCATAATCTGAAAGCTTTCTTCTCATTGCACCATGCTGACCTGAAGCATTTTGTCTTAATGATGATACTAACTTCCTATTAGATAAATCTTTAACACCGTAGTTACGGTATAACTTGTTTGTAGGTCCTTTATATCTCGCCAATTTTTTGACTCCTTTATTTTTATCTTAATAATTCTTACACTACACTCTTCTGCGCTTCGGCGGACGACATCCATTATGAGGGATTGGTGTTACATCCTTAATTAATGTAATTTCAAGCCCTGCTGCCTGTATCGCACGAATAGCAGTCTCACGACCTGAACCAGGGCCTTTTACATATACCTCAACTTTTTTCATACCCTGATCCATTGATTTCTTCGCAACAATCTCAGCTGCACTTTGTGCTGCAAAAGGCGTCCCCTTTCTAGCACCCTTAAATCCACATCCTCCTGCTGATGCCCAGGCTATTGCATTACCCTGCGTGTCAGTCGAAGTAACAATTGTGTTATTAAAAGTAGATTGAATATGCACAACACCTGTGAGCACATTTTTTCTTTCTTTTTTCTTTTGTTTTGTTGGTCTTGCCATTTTATTATATTACTCCTTTAATTTATTTTATATTAGTTATCCCTTATTTCTTCTTACCCGCTATAGGTCCTGTTTTCTTTCCACGACGGGTACGTGCATTTGTCTTTGTCCTTTGACCGCGGCAGGGAAGCTTACGACGGTGACGTAAACCACGATACGAATTAATCTCTGAAAGACGTTTTATATTTTGAGATTCCTCACGTTTTAAATCACCTTCTATTGAATAATGTGAAATTTCATCGCGAAGCTTTTTTAAATCATCATCCGTCAAATCGTCAGTCTTTAAATCATATGATATATTAGCAGCATCCAATATCTTGGCACTTCTTGTTTTTCCAATACCGTAAATATAAGTTAATGCTATTATCATTCTTTTGTTACGAGGTAAATCTACCCCGGCAAGTCTTGCCATATTTATATTTCTCCTTTACTTTTAATTGCGTTTACTTTCTCTTAAACTATCCCTGTCTTTGCTTGTGCTTGGGGTTTTCACATATTACCATCAAAACACCTTTTCTTTTAATGGTCTTGCATTTGTCACATATTTTTTTTACTGAGGCTCTAACTTTCATTTTGTATTTCCTTTTTTCTTATTCTTTTACTTATCAAGTCTATTTTAACCTGTATGTTATTCTTCCGCGGGTTAAATCATATGGCGTCATCTCAACTTTCACTTTATCTCCTGGCAATATTCTTATAAAATTCTTCCTTATCTTGCCTGATATATGTGCCAATATTTCATGATCATTTTCCAACATCACACGAAACATCGCATTCGGTAATGATTCCAATATTGTTCCTTCAAATTCTATTACGTCTTTTGACACCTTTTAACCTCTTTTATTTTTATTTTATAATAATATACTATTTCAAAAATTTTTTATAATCAAGTACAAATTTTTATCCAAAACCATTTTTATTGTGCCTTTTTGCATGTTTATACAGTATTTTGTTTTTATTTTGTAAGCACTTATTCAAAATATTAAAAGCTTTGCCTTAAAAATAAATTATATCACTTTATAGCTTTAATTTGTAAATTTTTATTAAGTTTTTTATTTTCATATCTTTAAAAAAACAAAATAACTTTAATTTTCAAAATTTTTCTTCTCAAAAATATAATGTGTTAAAATCATCATTAATATGGTCATTATTATAAGTGGAAAAAGATTTTTTATAACCGGAAATATATTTATATCTTTTAAAAATATTCCTTTTATTATCACTAAATAGTAATTAAGCGGATTGATTGAGGCTATTAGTCTAAAAAACTGCGGCATATTTTCAATTGGAGAAATATAACCAGAAGTCATGACAACAGGGACAAAAAATGTAAATGCCAAAAAAATAGCCTGTTGTTGGGTTTTTGAAATTGAGGAAAGGAATAAACCTACTGACAATATTGACATTATATATATTATACTTGAAACTAAAAATAAAACTATCGAACCATAAAAAGGAACTTTATAAAAAATTATTGCACTTACTGACATAAATATATTAACAAATAAAGCAATCAATAAAGGAGGTATCATTTTGCCTATAAGTATTTCAAAAGCAGACAACGGTGATATAAATATTTCATCAAAAGTTCCTTTTTCTTTTTCATTAGCTATTGAAAGTGAGGTTAAAACAAGACCTGTCATTGCAGATAATATTCCTACAAGTGAAATAACTGTAAACCAGATAAATTCAAGATTAGGATTATAAAAATTTGTTTCAATAACTTGAATTTTGTTACTTTGTATATTTAATTCTTTTCTTACAAAATTGCTTGTTATTATATTGGTATAACCTGATAAAATATTTGCAACATTGGTTTGGCGTCCATCAAATATTGCTTCAATTTTTGCAATTTTTTCATTATTTTTAAAATCTTTTGAAAAATTATTATTTAAAATAATACCCATATTTATTTTTCCATTAGATATAAGATGGTTAAGATCTTTAATATTGTTAACTTCTACATAACTTTTAACAAATTTGGCATTTTTAAATTCATATAAAAAAGATGAGGATAATTGAGTTTTATCATAGTTTAAAATTCCCAAATTAACATTTCTTATTTCCATTGATGCACTATTTGCGAATATAAAAAGTTGAAGTAAAGGAGGCATAATTATTATAAAACGACTTTTAGGATCTTGAAGAGTTGTTTTAAATTCTTTTATTATAAGAGCTTTAAGCCGATAAAATGTTTTGATAATATTCATCATTAATTACCTTTTCTATATGATGATAGTATATAATAATTTCAATTTAATATTCTCTTAAGCTAGGATAACCGGGTGATATCATGGTCTTTATCCTTAAATTTTATACTTTCTTTTCAACTATTTAATTTTTTGAAAAAAATAAATAAAGCTGCCCCGTCCGGAGGACATTAAAATATTTAATTTGTTGAAGTTTAACAATTTTGCCACCCTCACCCCCGCCCTCTCCCTTTAGGAAGAGGGGGCATGAAATGTCACTCTAACCTTAACCCTCACGCTTAAAGGGAGAGGGAGATAGGAAAAGACTCTTACCCCCGCCCTCACGCTTAAAAGGAAAAGTGAAAATAAAAAGTTGGAGAATAAAGTCAACAATGGCAACCCATACGCAGGTTTGAGTAATAGTCACAGACGAAACAGTGTCAAAGCCTCCTTTTGTTTAAGTGCACAAAGTGCACGAGTTAAGGAGGCTCAAGTTGAGTCGTGTGAATATACGAAAACCAAGTGGGTTGCGGTTTTGTGCAACTTTTGCGTAAAAGCTGCCCCGTCCGGAGGACATTAAATTAATTTTAAATAAATTTTAAAAAAAATAAACAAAGTAACCTCGTCCGGAGGACATTAAAATATTTAATTTGTTGAAGTTTAACAATTTTGCCACCCTCACCCCCGCCCTCTCCCTTGAGGGAGAGGGGGCATGAGATGTCACCCTCGCCCCAAACTTTACGATTAAAAAGGAAAGGGAGAATAAAAAAGTTGGAGAATAAAGTCAACAACGGCAACCCATACGCAGGTTTGAGTAATAGTCACAGACGAAACAGTGTCAAAGCCTCCTTTTGTTTAAGTGCACAAAGTGCACGAGTTAAGGAGGCTCAAGTTGAGTCGTGTGAATATACGAAAACCAAGTGGGTTGTAGCTCCTCTTGTAGACGATGCCTAAAAGGCTGAGTCGTACAAGGGAGGATGCCCTTTAGGGTATGGTTTTGTGCAACTTTGTCCACACAAGCGGATTTGCGTACGGATGGAGTGAAGCGAATCCGGATAGCGAACAGAACGAGCCGACTTGAGCGAAGCTCAAAAGGTGAGACTCTGTGAGCGTGGAGCAAATCCAAGACAGTTGCCCCGTCCGGAGGACATTAAATTAATTTTAAATAAATTTTAAAAAAAATAAACAAAGTAACCTCGTCCGGAGGACATTAACTTTCGTGTGTGGGGGGATATGGGGGGGGGAGGCTTTGCCTCCCCCCATAAATACTAATTCCCGCCGTAGGAAAGACGCCCGAATGAAATGAGGGCGGATACCTCAGGCGGAAAAAAAAGCCAAAACCGACAGCACAAAGTGCAATAGGCGAAGTTAAACAGAGTAACCCCGTCCGGAGGACATGTAATATAATTTAGAAAAAAATATGGATAACAACAATTTGACACAAAATGTATGTTTTTATATTATATTATTAAGTATATTAAATTTAAGTTGTTAATTAGGGAGTTAAATAATAATGAATGCATTGTACAATAAAAGATGGTATGATTGTGAACCAACGCTAAGTTTAGCTATTAGTCTTTTTGAAAATTCTACTCCCGAAGCCAAAGAAGTGTGTTCAAATTTTATAATCAAGGAAGCTTCAACTAAAGGTGTTACAATTAATAATAACTTTCGTGAAATGTTTGAGTTTCATTTAAGAAGATGGTACGATAAAGATAAACTTACATCCGAAGCTATGGAATATTTAAGGCTTGCAAGTATTGATGTAAAAAAAGAACTGGCTTTAGGAGTTATAAAACTTCTTCAAAAACTTGACTGTGAAGAAGAATAATACTTATAGATTGTCCAAATGACTAATTGTTTTTTTGTAAAAATAGTAAGCAAGTGTAATTAAAATAAATAAAAATAAGTCTACAATAATAATAATAAGTTAAGAAATAAAGGAATTTTAAATTGAGAATCTTTATTGCATTATTATTGTTTATTTTTATGTTAAGTGGAACATTAAGTGTATTTGCATCTTGTGTAACCGGCTATGCTTGTTCATTAAAGGATTTGAATGCACAAAAAGAAATACAAAATAAAAAATTTCCATATCCCAAGATTTCAAAATCATCCAATTTGACTAAATGGGACAAGTCAAAGCAGGATAATGGCGAAACGAATGAGAATATTAACCATATATTTACTTATAAAAGACTTATAAATAATATTAAAGTGGCGCAAATTGGTTATTAAACTCTGTCTCTCTTTCGAAATTAAAAGCAGTGTTAAGCAATAAGCTTTCAGAAAGTGCTTTCGAGGATAACTGAAGACCGATTGGAAGCCCATTTGAATCAAATCCGCAAGGAATTGAAATAGCCGGAATACCTGCAAGATTTGCACCAATTGTTGCAATATCGGTTAAATACATGCTTAACGGGTCATTAGCTTTTTCTCCTAACTTAAAAGCAGTTGTAGGAGAAGTTGTTGAAAGAAGTACATCAACTTGATTAAATGCAGAATTAAAATCATCAGCAATAAGCCTTCTTACCTGTTGTGCTTTTTTATAGTATGCATCATAATAACCTGAACTTAAAGCATAAGTTCCAAGCATAATACGTCGTTTTACTTCATCACCAAAACCTTCGGCACGGGTTTTTGTATACATTTCAAGCAGATTTTCGCAATTTTTAGCACGATAACCATACTTTACACCATCAAAACGAGCAAGGTTTGAACTGGCTTCAGCTGTAGCCAGAATATAATAAACACCAATAGAGTGTTTAAGCAATGGCAAGGATATTTCAACAATTTGAGCACCAAGTTTTTTATAAACTTCAATACTATTTTGAATGGCACTTTGAACATCACTTGAAAGCCCTTCACCAACAAGTTCTTTAATTACACCTATTTTACGACCTTTTATATCATTTTCAATATTTTTCAAATAGTCTTCATTTTCAACATTTAATGAAGTGGAATCACAAGGATCACAGCCTTGAATAATATTTAAAGCGGCAGCAATATCCTTAACGCTTCTTCCAAAAGGGCCTATCTGGTCTAAAGATGATGCAAATGCAATAAGTCCATAGCGAGAAACCTTACCATAGGTGGGTTTCATTCCACATACACCACAAAAACTAGCCGGAAGTCTAATTGAACCGCCCGTATCTGAACCAAGTGCAAGGTATGAAGTAAGAGAAGCAACCGAAGCAGCCGAACCGCCTGATGAGCCTCCAGGAACATATTCAAGATTCCATGGGTTGTGTACTTTATTGAAAGCACTATTTTCGTTTGATGAGCCCATTGCAAATTCGTCTAAATTTGTTTTTCCAACTATTGGAATTAAATTTTGTTTTAGCTTTTTTGTAACTGTTGCATCATATGGTGAAACAAAATTTTCAAGTATTTTTGATGAAGCAGTTGTTTTTGAACCGATTAAATTTATATTATCTTTTAAAGCAAGCGGGACACCTGCAAGAAGTGGAATATTTTCATTATTTTCAATTTTTTTATCAACTTCATTTGCAGTTTTAAACGCTTCATCGCGAGTAAGAGAGTTAAAAGCACCTATTTTATTTTCAACTTCATCAATACGTTTATATGTTTCTTCAAGAACTTCGACTGCTTTAATTTCTTTATTTTTAATCATTGTGCTTATTTCAAAAGCTGTTTTTTTTAAAATTTCATTCATTACCTGCTTCACCTTCTTTTAAAGATTGTTTAATTAGCTTTTTTTATTGTACAACAAAAGAAGATAATTAAGCAAGATAAATTTATGTTTATTGTCATTGTTGTATGTAACTAAAGTTTTCAATATATTTATCAATAAGGGTACCATTAATTGTTCCAACACCAGCAGTTTTATCATCTATAAGTTCCATATTGTCTCTAATAATTTTGCGGAAGTTTTTATATTCTTGAGAATTTGTTATGTTTTTTGAAAAATTGTTTCTATAGACATAGCTATTAAGGGCTATTAAAAGAACATTTGTGTCACTGGAATCATAATTAGAATTTACTTTGCTATGAGCTGATTGAATCATATAGCTATAGTCATATTTTTTAGTGTTGTCTTCATCGTTTGTATTTTCTTGAGCTTCAAGATAAGTATCAATATCAAAATCAAATTTAGTTTTTCTTTCTACATTGCTAGTTATTTTTTCGCAACATGTTTTTATTCTATTTATCTTTTCTTCTTTTTCATTATCTTGTTTTTGCTCATTGGTTAAAAAAACTATTAATTCTTCTAATTCTTTTTTTATTACTACTAAATTATCTACTGTATTTTTTGTTATGCCAATTATTTTGCTCTCTTCTGGATTAGATCTCAATAATAATCTATATTGTGCTATTGATTTTTCTAAATTTTCTAATTCTTGTCTCATTTCATTGAGGTCATCTGTTGATAAATTTGGCGTATTTATTATCTTAGTTAACATATTAGCAAGATCGTCCTGAGTTATTGAATAAACAGTTTTGATGTTTGGATTTTGGATTAAGAAGTTGTTGAATAATTGTATGTTCTTAACACGTGTTAGAAATTCGCAATTTCTGTTTGGTGTAACTTCTTCCTGCTCTTCATAAAATAAAAATTTTCTTTTATTACCTGGGTCCAATTCTTTTAATTTCTTTGTAAGTGCTTGAAATATTGTACCATCTTTATCAATGTTATAAAATCCAAGTTGTCGCATATTATTTATGTTTGTCGCTTGTTTATCTAAGTATGACCATAGTTCTGGCTTTTGTACGTTTTCTATCATATTTAACAGTTTGTTTTTATATTCTTCTTTAAGTTCATATCCCATTGTTTGTGCTTGTATAATATAACTTAAGGCGTAATGTTTAGTAGTGTTATCTTGTAATGTAAAATCTATAAATTGATTAAATAAAGCTGTATCTGTCTCTTTATCTTCTTTTTTACTGAAGTTCCAAAGACCTAAGTATAAGAAATCGTTTATTAAATTGAGATTGATATCTGACATATTTGTATTATGTCTTAATTGTTTTAGCTTTATAACATTTTCAAGAGCTATTTTTTTCTCTTTTTTATCGGCTTTGTATAGCTTATATTGGCAACATTTAAAATAATCGCAAAAGAAATCTTCCATGTATTCGTTACCTGTACTTTGTTCTTCTACTTTTGCACTTAGTTTATAAAATATATTATTAAATACCCCTCTTCCTTCTTCATTATTATGAATAGCTAAATATAATATTGAGTTATTTTGATTCAATATGGACGTTAAATAATTACATATCTTATTTAGAAGTATTGGATTATTTTTAATTTTTTCAAAATTACTATCAACAATTTTTAAAAAGTTAATGGTGTTTTCTTTATATTCTTCTACATTAGCGGAATTGATTTCTTTTATTTTTTGTATTTGTTTTTGTCTCATTTCATCTATTGCTTTCACGTTAAAGGAAGTAAAGTTGGTTTTGTCATAGTCATATTCATGGTATGTATTGTCCGGTATGTCCGATGTGTCCGATATTCTGCCACTGCCGCCACCCGATGGTATTAATTCTGTCGGTTGGGTTTGTTCTACCGGTGCTTCCGATGGTTTCGATGTGGTCGAATTCACCAATGGGCTAAGGTTTGCTGTTAGGTTCCTTGTTGTTTCGTTTTGTATCTCCTCACTATCTTTATTTAATAGTATTTCTTTTATTTTATTTTTTATTTCTTCTTTTTCTTCTTCTTCTATATCGTCTTTTATTATTGAATATGTACTATTTTCTCCTTCAGTTTTATGTTTTTGCATATATTTACTTATGAAGTCAAGATTAAGTTTGTCTTTATAATTATCCTTTGTAACTATTCGACTCAATGTATCCACCAAAACATGTTGAATCTTAAAACATTTATCTAATATAGATTCATAAAGGTCGGGATTTATAGACTCCAAATCTTTTGTTGTGATAAAAGAGTATACTATAGAGTATGCACAGGTATCATTTATTATTAAAGAATCATTTATTAAAGATTGAATTTTTGATAAAATATTATTAGTAATATTATTAGTTTTATCTTTTAAATCTTGATTTTCTTTTGAATCTTGACTATTACGATTTCTGACAGTTTGACAAAGTAATTTTATCACAGGTATCATATTAGAATTTTTGATTAAATCTTCTTTATAGAATTGGTTTAAAGTTTCAAGTGCTATATCTTTAATATTTGTATTATTGGGTAATGCGTTTATAGCATCAATAAATGCATAAGCAACATCACTTACTTTGCTGGATTTTTCTTCTTTTGTACTACTTTTAAAATCATCCCATGCTTTTTTAAGCTTCTCAATGTATTTTGCTGTTATTTCTTGTTCTGTTATTTCTTCTTCTGTTATTTCTTGTTCTGTTAATACGTGTTCTCCTTCTTCTTTGATTACATTGTCGCCCGATAGACTTACCGGTTCTGCCGATGGTTTTGATTCTTCTGTTTTTTCTCTGTTATTGACTTTTGATTCTTCTGCTTTTGGTTCTTTTGCTTTTGGTTCTTCTTCGCTTAATATTGTCTCTAATACTTTATCTGCACTATTTTCACTATTTTCACTAATTTCTTTATCTTTATTAAAGCCTTTAATTTCATCACTTAAATGTTGACGAAGTTGGTTGAGAATAAAAATTATTGCAGCTTGATTTTCTTTTGTTTTAGTTTTTTTGCTTAACTCTTTTGTTACCGCTTGAAGTTCTGCTTTTTTAACATTACCTTTTTTTATCATCTCACTTATTGTTCGACCTTCAAATTTTTGATTGCTATTAATATTTAAAGTTTTTAAATTTGTTTCTAAATTTTGAACATTTTCTTGAGCATTTGAAGCTGCTTTTGAAGAGTTCTTTCCGGCTATCTCTTTAATTTTGTCACCGACTTTTTTAAACCAGCCTTTGTTATACCCGATAACACCTAAAATAGAAACACAAAGTAAGCCTGCACCTCCAATGATAATGCCTTTCCATTTTTGCCAGAAGCTTTTAGTTTTTTCATTTGAAGAAGATTCAAAGCTATCATAGTTTTGACCATTTCCAAAACGAACATTATAATTTAAGGCACCATTATTTTGATTTGCCACATTTTGCCTTGAATTTATTCTATTATTTAAAAAAAGGATTTATATTGTTCATTTTTTACCTATGATTTTATAACTATAGTTATAACACTTCTATATATAGAAAACCCAAAAATTTTAATTTTTATCGGGGGGGGGGCTAATTGTTACAAAAATTTACAAAAAGAACATAAAAATAACTAAAATATTATATATAGAATATTAAATTAATAATAAAATCGGCAATAAGCAAATAAATAGTACATTTAATAGCAGATTTAGTAGTTGAAATTCCAACATCAGCAGCACCGCCTTTTGTTAAATATCCTTGAGTGGCACACACACAAGCGATAACAATTCCGAATGCAATTCCTTTAAAAAGACTGATATAAATATCTTTAGGTTGTATAAAGAGCCAAACAGAGTTTAAATATCGATAAGGATGTAAGTCAATTGTAAAATATGCAATAATTAATCCGCCAATAATACCAATAAGTTCAGCTAATATAACAACCATAGGAACAGTTATTGCAGCGGCAAGAATTCGTGGTGCAAAATAATATCCAACAGGATCAACTTTTAATGTTTTAATAGCGTCTATTTGTTCAGTTACTTGCATATTGGCAACCTGTGCACAAACTGCCGTTCCTGCTCTTGCACCTATAGCCAGGGCTGCAAAGCCTGGAGCTATTTCTCGAATCATAGCAACAGCAATAAATCCGCCAACGTAAGCTTCAGCACCTGACATTAAAAACTGTTTTGATATTTGAAGTGCAATAACAGTTGATGCTATAAAAACTATTGTTAAAGCTATTGACATTGAATCATAGCTTATGGATGCAGCCTGCTCAATTGTCTCTTTAATAGTTAAATTACCTTTTTTTATGTATCTTAAACTTGTAAAAAAATTTTCAACACATTTGCCTAAAAAACTAATCATAAACAGGAGTACACCATTTTTCGTATTTTTTATTGTTTCCTTTTACCACATCAAAGTATGCATTTTGAAGTTTTTTAGTTATATTTCCAACTTTACCGTCACCTAAGTTACGATTATCAATAGATACAATAGGGCTTATTTGAGCACCTGTGCCGCAATAAAAAGCTTCATCTGAAATATAAAGTTCTGTTCTATCGACTTCACGTTCTATAACTTCAATGCCTAAGTCACAGCTAAGTTCTTTTATTGTATTCCGTGTTATACCTACCAGAATATTATCAGTTATTTTAGGAGTTATAAGTTTGCCTTTTTGGACAATAAAAAGATTCATAGCAGAACCTTCGGTAACGTGTCCATCGGGACCTAACACAATTGCCTCATCAAAACCTGCCAGTTTAGCATCTGTAATAATTAAAGCTGTATTAGCATAACATCCGCTTATTTTGGCTCGAGGAGGTATTGCATTGTCATCTGAGCGTTTCCAACTTGAAACACAAACTTTTAAACCGTTATTAATGTCAACATAGTTGCCAAGTTCCATTGTAAACATCATAGTGGAATCTTCAATACCATCTAAATGCGGGCCTATTTTTTTTGCTGATGACTTATAAATGGTAGGACGAATATATGCATCTGTTTTATGTTGATTTTTTCTCAATAATTCAATTGTATAGTTACACAATTCTTCAATGCTATAAGGGGTTTGCATATGCATTATTTTTGCACTATTTAAAATGCGTTCATAATGTTCTTTCATACGAAAGACATATAACTGATTATTTTTGTCATTCCAATAAGCACGTATACCTTCAAAAACAGAAGTTCCATATAAAAAAGCATGGGTTTTGACTGATAATTTTGCTTCATCAATTGGTTTGAATTCACCGTTTAAAAATACATATTCCATGCCTTCCATAAATGTTATGCCCTCCATACTTTATACTTTTTATTTTATTATTAATTTAAATTAATAAAATTATCCAACAAGACGACTTTCATCGACTTCTGAAGCTTTTACCATAATAGCATGTTCAACAGGATTTTCTTTTTTTATTGAATTATCGAAATTATAATCATCAAATCCAAATTCATCTTTTGGACGTTTCAACTGATATTCATCAACAAGTCTTTTTGCAAGTTCGGCTATTTCGTAAACAAGGCGGTATCTATTATCGGTTTGTTCATTTAAATCCCATGCAACTTTTATTATCTGGTTCATTTTGTTTATAATTCTCCTGATTTTAAAATTTATAATATAATTGTACTACTTATTTTATTAATTTTCAAGTTTTATTATTTGCAGCCTATATGTAATTTCCCTGCGGATGCATTTAAATATAGTTATGTATAGAGAAATTTATTAATATAAAAAATCCAGGAAAAAGATTGAAAAGTTGAACAAGAAAGTAGCAAAAGCCACAGCTGAAAATCTTGAAAAAATGTAAAATACTACATATGTTTAACTCACAAAAAGAGCCAAAAGAATTGTGAGAAGATATGCAGTTTGTGTTAAAGAATGTAAGTTAAGATGGAATCAAGCTTGCATATAAAATCCTAAGCGGAATATTTTATTAAAATCGGGTGATATAATGGAAAAATACCAACAATACGAAAAAGAGCTTTTAACCCTTCTTTATGACTTAAAGAGGAATAATACAAACCTTAAAGATGTTAATAAATCAATAAAAGCACTCATAAACAAAGACCATGCCGGCATGTTTGAGGTTATAAACGAACTCAACACATCTGGTTATATTCATATAGTTGCAAAAAGGGGTATCGGAAAAAACTTTTTTACATCTATTCCAGAGGATTACTTGACCTTAAAGGGGGAAGAGATTTGGAGAATTTTAGCATCGTACAGCATTAGAAGTTCATTTGCTTTATGATAAAATGCCAATATGGTACGATATATTTATTTAGATGAAACGGAATTTCAAATAAAAAATGAAACTTGGATTGGCTATGGGGCTTTAATTACAAACAAAGTAATTGAAAATGATATTATTCAATCGGCATTAAAAACATTAGAGCAATATAAAAACAATAATGATAAAGACTATAATATTTGCGATGATAGAACTTTAGAAAGAAAGTACTTTCATGCTTCAGAAGATTATGCTTGTGCTCATAGTGCAATTTGTAGACAAATTGAGAACATAGATGGTGAGTTTTGCGTTGAACTTGTAAAATCTAATAATCAAGAAGATTTAATGCAAAGAAGTATTTGGGCTAGTATTGCAGGGTTAAACTCTCCTGAAAAAACATATCTTATATATGAAAATAGAACCAATTTAAAAGATAGTATCATAAAAAAGCATGTTAATTTAGAGCACAGATATATAATACACAATATGAGTGATATTATGTATATGCCTTTGTATTTTCCAGAGCTTTATTATACAAAAGTGGAAAAAAACAATGCAGGTATGCAAATAACAGATTTTATTTTATGGGCATATCAAAGGAGCTTATCTAAAGACGACAATAGATGGCTCAAACTTGTTGAAAAAAATAGCAAAGTACGCCCCAATAGTGTTTCTGTACAAAGTGAAATGAAGCCAGATAACGACTGTTTTTATACTTTTACAATTAATAAGGGAATTATTGAATACACAGACCAAATAAAATTATATGGGGAAATTAAAATTCATGATTTAAAAAACTTAAATGATTTCATTATTAAGAAGATATTAAAAGACATTTTTATAGAATTATATATATTACATTTAAGACAAATTGTACATTCTGGTTTAAAAGCAGAATTAGAATATGCCATAAATAACATTGAAAAATCAGCCACAGATTTGTATTTATCATTCTTGCATATATTTGATATGGTTACCTTTATCTCTAATAAAAATACCATAGAGGTAAATGAATATTGGCTATCTTGCAAGAAACTTGTTGCAGAATGTTTTAACCCAAGCGACCAAACTCAATGGAGTCTTAGACATGAACAATTTGATAGAGCATGGAATGAATTAAAACAAGAACAATTTTTTAATAAAGTGAAATCTATGACAATAGATGAGATAATTGAAACGACTGACCTTTAATCAATCCTATATACAAAAATAAACCCGCCTGCAAAACAGAATGGGTTCGTTTTAGTTTTAAATGGTGGTGCTGGTAGTCCAGATAGCATTATTCTCCTATAGCTACCACTATTCTATCACGATACTGTTTTCAGTATCTTAATAACTTGACATGGGCATTTATATATAATAAAATTGAAGGGAGGTTAAATATGCCTAAAAAATCAGTATACAGAAGTAATTTAAACTTTTTAGATTTATTTGCTGGTTGTGGTGGACTTTCCGAAGGATTTATACGTGCGGGTTTTTCTCCTGTTGCACACATTGAGATGGATCAGGCTGCATCAAATTCCCTAAAAACCAGAATGTGCTATCACTGGCTAAAAGAACACAATAAACTTATGTTGTATTATGACTATCTAAATAAGAAAATTTCAAGAAATGATTTATATTCTTTGGTTCCTTCTGAAGTAATTGATTCTGTTATCAATGAAGAAATTGCAGAGAATACTTTGGAGAATCTGTTTAACGATATTGATAAAAAATTAAATAAACAAAAATTGTCCCTTATCATCGGCGGACCTCCTTGTCAGGCGTATTCATTAATTGGACGTTCCTGTGAAAAAGAAAATATGCTTAATGACAAGAGAAACTATTTATATAAATATTATGCCGAATTTTTAAAACACTACGAGCCTGAGCATTTTGTTTTCGAAAATGTTACGGGACTACTTTCTGCAAAAGATCCCGATGGTAAGCGGCACTTGGATAATATGTTAAATTTATTTAAAGATGTCGGTTATGAATGCACTCTTTATGTATTAAATGCAAAAGAATATGGTGTACCACAAAACAGGAAACGTGTAATTATCTTGGGAAATAAAAAAGACTGCAAAAAAATAGATCTTAACATCCCTAAGCAACCATGTAAATCTACAATAAATGAATTATTTGAGGATTTACCTAAAATAAAGGCAGGAGAAGAGTCATGCAAATACATAAAAAAATCAAACAAATTATTAACAAATTTAAAAATACGTGACTCTAAAACGCCATTAACATTTCAAATGGCACGCCCAAATACTCAGCAAGATTTATCTATATACAAACTTGCTGTAAAAAAATGGGAAAATGAAACAGGCAGATTAAATTATAATGATATTCCTTTAGGGTTACAGACGCACAAAAATAAAAATTCTTTCACTGACAGATTTAAAGTTGTTGCGGGAAATCTTACTTACTCACATACCGTCGTTGCTCATGTTGCAAAAGACGGTCATTATTATATTCATCCGGATATTGAACAAAACCGGTCTTTGACACCTCGAGAGGTTGCACGCATACAGACTTTTCCAGATGATTTCTACTTTGAGGGAATAAAAGATGCAGTTTGCAGAACTTCTGCATATAAGCAAATAGGTAATGCCGTTCCTGTTGTTTTGGCAGAAAAAATTGCACAATATATAAAGGATAGTTTGATTGGTTGAAAATAATTTATATAAAATACGTCCAGCAGGACGTCATCTGTTTACAATAGGTAAGGATTTAATAAAAGATCCTCAGGCTGCAATTATTGAGTTGGTAAAAAATGCTTATGATGCAGATTCTCCTTCTGTTGATATATATTTTGAAATCTCGGAAAGCAAAGATAAATTACTTATAAAAATAAAAGATTTTGGTCATGGTATGACAAAGGATGATGTATTAAAAAAATGGCTTGTTCCCTCAACTGATAACAAAGAAAAACAAAAGAAAAGTCCAAATGGTCGCATAATGCAGGGGAAAAAGGGAGTTGGTCGTTATGCAGTATCATTAATTGGAAATGATTTGTTGATGGATACAGTAGACCAAAATGGAAACAAATCACAAATATACATAAATTGGGATGACTTTAACAAGTACGAATATTTAGATGAAGTCAATATACTTGTTGATTTTTCAAAAGTTTCTGAACACTCCGGAACAGAACTTATAACAACCGGAGATATAGAACACTTACAATATTGGGTAAAGCAAGACAGGACTGGTAATTTTGTTAATATCAATGCATTAATAAAAGAATTAAAGAAAATGCTTTCTCCAAATAAAGATTCTAATGATATTTTTGAAATCACTTTGTATCTTAAAAATTTTGATGCAGAGAAAGAAAAAACAATTCCGATTAAGCCTTTTCCTTTTTTTGATGTTTATGACTATAGGATTTTTGGTAAATTTACAAAAGATGGAAAAGGTATTTTTAAATATCAGAATTATAAATCTGGAAAATTGGTAGAGGAAGATATAATTTTAAATGAAGATGTAAAATGCGGGAACGTAGAATTTGATATTAAAGTATATGATCGGGAAACAGATTCTTTACGAAATCTTATTGGGCGGGGGTTAACCAATGAAAATGGAGCTTATCTCAATGTTCAGGAAACAAAAACTATTTTAGACGCAGCTTCCGGTATAAGTGTATACAGAAATGGTTTTAGGATAAGACCTTTAGGTGATCCCGGGTTTGATTGGCTACATTTGGATACACAACGTGTACAAAATCCTTCTTTTATCATTGGTAATAATCAGGTTATAGGTGTTATAAATATTGAAAGTGAAGATAAATCTGGGCTGGAAGAAAAAAGTGCACGTGACGGATTGAAAGAAAATGAAGCTTATAACAATCTTGTAGATATTACAAATGCTGTTTTAAATAATTTAGAAAGAAAACGTTTTGACTATAAACGATTCATTGATAAGCAAAAGACTAAAACAACAAAAAATACAGAAACTTTATTAGATTATACAAATACCGAAAAAGAAATCGAGCAGGTATTGCGTAATGACAATATATCTAAAGAAACAACAAAGAAAGTTTTAAACGTAATTTCAAAAACAAAAAAAGAAAAAGAGCAGCAATACAATATTATATCAGAATATATCGCTAAATATGAAGGTCAGGCAACTCTTGGGAAAATAATGGATATCGTTCTACATGAAGCCAGAAAACCTTTAAATTTCTTTTCTAATCAAATTAAAAATACAGAATACTGGGCGAATGAATTAAAAGAAAATTATACAGAAGAGAATTTAAATAATTTATTAGATATTTTATCAGACTATAAACTAAATACGAAATTATTAACAGATTTATTTCGAAGGTTAGATCCTCTTTCATCTAAAAACAGAGGCTCTAAAAAAGAAATAAATATAAAAAAGGTTATAAATCAATCTGTAAATATATTTCAAAATGAAATCAAAAATACGAATATTAAATTAATTATTGATTGCAAACCGGATATAGTATATTTTGCTTGGGAACAAGATTTAGTTGTTATTATTACAAATCTGATTGAAAATAGTATATACTGGATTAAAAAAAATAATTCTTTAAATAAAATTATAGATATATCTGTTCAAAAGAAAGATACTGGCTTTGAAATGGATATCATTGATACAGGAGAAGAAATTCCTGAATCTGCAATAGAAAGCGGATCGATATTTGAACCGGGATATACATCCAAGCCAAAAGGCAACGGTAGCGGCTTAGGTTTAGCGTTAGCAGGTGAAGCGGCCTCAAGAAATAATATAGTTTTAAAAGCCGTTAGTCATAAACATGGTGCACATTTTAAATTAGAAACAAAGGAATTGATTAATGATTAGTTTTAAAATCTTGCATTTAGAAGATGAACAGGAAAATATTACAAATTTTCAAAGAACAATAACCCGTTATAACAAGCAACATAGTTACAATATTCAGTATGAGGCTGTTTTAACACTAGAAGATTTCAATCAGAAAAATATAAATGAATATGATGCAACAATTATAGATATAAAGCTTAATGGTAATCCGGATGAAGGTTATACCGTTCTTAATAATATGCAAAAAGCACTAGAAAGAATCCCGTCTGTGATATATACAGGTACAGATTCACAGAATGATAATAAATATGCTTTAAAAACTTTTACAAAAGGGGATGATAATGTTGATGAGGAAATTCTGGATTTTTTGGTTAGTATATACAAAACCGGTCTTATGAATCTTTTAGGCGGGAAAGGGCAAATAGAGCAGATTTTATCTGATATTTATAACAGTAATATCAGGTACAATATGGAAGAATGGGTAAATTTAGCTGCCCAAGATTCTTCTAAGACTGAGACTGCGTTACTTCGTTTTATAAGCCACTGTTTGGAAGATATGTTACATACAGACTGTGAACAAACATATTCTGTTGAAATGTATATTTCGCCACTATTAAATGAAGAATTATCTCCTGGTCTTATTATACAAGACAATCATGATAATAAATTTATAGTAATAACTCCTGCATGCGACTTAGCACTACATAATGGCACCAGAAAAGCTGATTCAATACAACTTTGCTGTATTGAAAATATTACAAAACATTTTCCGGGTACATCACAATCTGCAAAAAATAGGCGTAAATGTGCTTTAGAAAATAAAAATAATATGTTCCATTGCTTACCAAAATGTAAAATATTTGAAGGTGGTTTAATTAATTTTCAGGGATTAAAAATGATTGAGATAGCAGAACTTGAGAATGGAAATTATAAATCTGTTGCAAAAATTGCTTCTCCATATTTGAAAAATATACTTGCAAGATTTTCTAATTACTATGCAAGACAAGGTCAACCTGATATTTCATGGGATATAGATGCAATAGAACAGGAACTTGCAGGGCAATCAGGAATTAATTAATTTAGATTCTATTATGTTAATGCAATGATTTATATCTTTTTTTATTTCGTCATCCCAGAATCTTAATATTGTCCAACCTTGAGACATTAATATTTCATTGACTTTTTTATCACGTTCGATATTACCACCAATTTTTTTGATCCAAAATTCGGAATTCGTACCTATTCGTTTACTCTGATTTTCCCAGTCATATCCATGCCAAAATTTACTGTCGCAAAAGATTGCAATTTTGTTTTTTTTGAAAACAATGTCCGGTTTTCCATATACATCTTTACAGTTTTTTCTGTATCTATATCCTTTTGCCCATAAAGCTTTTCTAAGGATTACTTCTATTTTTGTATCCTTATTTTTAATAGATTTCATGTTTTTGCTACGTTGTTCTTTTGTTAATACATCCATAATGTTATTATATTCTAAAAATTTTATAAAAACTTGCAAAAAATAAAAAAGTGCTAAAATGTAAATATACCGAAACACCTTATAAAGCAGATAGGACAAGAAGTTTAGCCAAAAATTCAAAAGTAAGAAATGGGAATTTTAAACACGCTAATGGGAAGTTAATGGGAATTTGGGGATTTTGCCCCTAAAATCCCCTCACTGCAATAATAAATGACAATTAAAATAATTATCCGATAAATGATAATTTATGTATTTATTGAAATTTATAAAAAATGGCGGGTATATATAAATAGGGTTTGCAGGATGATCCGGTTAAAGCATTATTAATTTTTCTTGTTCATTCCAGTTTAAAGTCTTTATGTTAAATAGTTTTGTCATTGTTAATTCACGTGGTTGTGTACCGTTTAATATAGCTTCAATAATTCGGGGAGAGAGAAATCTCAGATTTAAAACCTGTTTTATATAACTGTTGTCTTTCAGGTTCTCAAGTTTCTGAATATCCTTTGTATTTTTAACTTTGCCTTCCAACAACAGTTTATGCCAGTAAAAGCTTTTAACTATCGCTTTTATAAGTGTTTCGTTTATATGAGGTGGTTCGGCTTTATCATTTCGGATTATCAAAGTATTGTTGCCTTTAGAAGTGCCTGTCTTTATTCTTATATCCCGTTTTATTGTCAGATAATCTTCCGCTTGTTCATTGAAATCTGAAGTTGTGCAAATATTTCCACCTAAATCATAAAGAAATTTTTTAATCCTGATTTTGGATAAAATCATTTCTGTCCATTCTCTTGAAACAGTTAGCGTTTCTAAAACAGAACGTACAAGAGCATAATTATCAAATTTTCCGGATTTAACTGCTTCTAAAATCCGGTTTTGCTCTAAAACAGAGAGTTCTGCAATATAATTCTGAATCTGTTTTGTATCAAAAAAATAGCTTCTTATCTCATCTGTTACAAATTTTTCTGTTTCTTCAGCAGGAAGTTTTGATACAGAACCGGCTTTTGTTTTGTCGAATTTTAAGACCGGCTGGCTAACATAATACCTGTATTTTTTATTTCTTGTTTTACTGTAACTCGGCGTCATCCGATTATTTTTATCATCATATATTTTACCTGCAAGCAGTGAGTTTGAGGCATTATGTTTTCGGCTTTCATCAACTTTATTTGCCTGTAGTAAATCTTGGGCAAGATTAAACAGATTTTCTTCAATAATTGCAGCATGTTCTCCTTCATAAACATTGTTTTTATGCACAATTTTCCCTGTGTAAGTTTTGTTTTGCAGAATATGGTACAACTGTCCTTTATCAAAGTTTTTTCCTGTATTTGTTCTGATATTTTCACAGGCAAGATAAGTTTTCAGTTTAGGAACGCTCTTTAATTCAATATATTTTTCAAATATTTTCTTTACTTTTGCGGCACCGCTTGTTTCTATAATCAGTTTTTTATCCTTTCTTTCGTATCCTATCGGAACACGACCACCCATCCACATTCCCTTCTTTTTTGATGCGGCAATTTTATCACGAATCCTTTCTCCTGTTACTTCTCTTTCAAATTGGGCAAAGGAAAGCAGTATATTTAATGTCAGCCTGCCCATAGATGTTGTTGTGTTAAAATTTTGTGTTACGGAAACAAAACTTGCACTATGTGCGTCAAAAAGTTCGACAATTTTTGCAAAATCAAGCAAGGAACGGGTTAGTCTGTCTACTTTATAAACAACTACAATATCTATTCTGTCATTTTTTATATCATTAAACAGTTCTTTTAATGCCGGTCTGTCTAAATTTCCGCCGGAAAATCCACCATCGTTGTATTGTTTTTCTATCAAAATCCAGCCTTCGTGCTGCTGGGATTTTATATAAGCCTCGCAGGCTTCTCTTTGGGCATCCAGAGAATTAAAATCCTGTTCTAATCCTTCTTCTGTTGATTTGCGGGTATAGATTGCACATCTGAATTTTTTCATTTTTTTACTCCGAAAAATATTTTACCGTTCCATCTTGTGCCCGTGATTTCATTTGCTATTGCAGAAAGGCTTTTGTATATTTTTCCGTTAAATTCATAACCTTTATCCAACGCAATTACCTCATAGCGTTCTCCTTTAAATTCCCGTACAAGTTTTGTACCTGTCTGTATATAGAAATTCTTTGTTTTTTTAATATCTTTATCCATTATATTTTTATTTAATTGATATCCCTGAATAAGTTTGTTTAGCTGTTTTTGCGTTGATGTGGTCAAATCTCCGTATTTGCCGGCTTGTTCTTTATAAATAAGATATTTTGTCAAAAAGCTTCTGCTTAGATATGAAAAAGGAGCTTTCCCGAACTCTTTCTCATAAAGTTCAGTAAGCTCCTTTTTTGTGTATTTGTCGTAATTTGCAAGCATAAATGTTAATCCTTTGAGAATATTACTCACTCAAAAGATACATAGAATCAACAATTATTCTCATCATTAAAGATTTTTTCAACAACCTCTTTTCTTGCGGCATATTGATCTAAATGATTTATTAAATCTAGGTTATTTCTTGGAATCGGTTTTCCTAATATTAGAGATTTGGACAAATCTTTAGTTATTACTTCCCTTTTATAGATTTCTTTAGTTTCGCCACCTTCATTAATACGAATTTTCTTATCCAGTTCTTCTAAGAGCAATTCCATAATAGGTCTACCTTTCTTAGACTTTCTGCCTTTAGGATTACCTTTGTTGCCTTTTTGAAACCGGGTATGTTTAGGCGGATGTTTATAGCCTACCTTATAGTCAGGATCAATATCTTCGGGTTGCGGGTCTTCAGTTTTAGATTCCGGCTTCCCTTCCTTTGTAAAATTTAATTTTATCCCTAATTTACTTGCAAATTCTAAAATTATTTCCGGCTTTAAAGAATAGTTACGGCACACGTAGTTAAACATTTGTTCGTTCATCATTGGAAATATATCTTGTATCAAGAATAATATACATGGTAAATAACATTCTTCTGACATTTTTACCAATCTATTATATGCTTGTTTCCAATTGTTTCTCTTTTTAGTTTGCTTTTTTTCCATATTTCTTTACCTCTTTTAATAACTGTATCTCTTGTTTGTAAGCATTTTCAATAAAATCTAAATCA
>CALUPO010000006.1 GCA_944322675.1 Candidatus Gastranaerophilales bacterium
ATCCTGTAACATTTAAAATAAAAAAAGTAAATGATAAACCTTTAACATACTGTGAAGCAATGGAATATACAGGAGAAGAGTTTTCAAAATATTGCAACTGTAAAGATAAAAATGATAATATAGTTACACAATATACAAAAATAGAAGCTTGCAATAATAATTTTGGTTGTATGGCAAGACCTGTTAAACCATAGATTAATAAAAACTATCTATGATAATTCTCGTTATTTAGTATCTTAAAAGCACGGTATATCTGTTCAATAAGAATAACTCTTGTCATTTGGTGTGTAAATGTCATTTTAGAAAAACTCAATTTAAAATGAGACTTCTTTAATACGACTTCATTAAGCCCGTTAGCTCCACCTATAATGAAAGTTAGTTCATTTATCCCGTCATTTGACACTGATTTTATTTTATCTGCAAAAGAAACGGAATCTAATTGTTTACCTTGTATTTCTAATGCAATTATGTAAGATGATAAGTTTAAATATTGAAGTATTTTTTTTGCTTCAATATCTTTATATCTTTCATAGTTTTTCTCATCAAGTATAGGTTCATTAGGAATTTCAATAATTTTTAAATTACAATAAGAATTTAATCTTTTAAGATATTCACTTATGGAATCTTTAAAATAAGTTTCTTTTATTTTTCCTACAGCAATAATAGTTATATTCATTATTTATCAACATGAACGGGAACAAAACCAAGTTTTGTCATAAATTTTACACTTTTAGTCTTTTTTGTTGAATCATAACTTAAAGTTTTATTATTATCTTTTTTACAAGCTTCTTTGTTGTCATTTTGATAACTAAGAATAAATTTTGTTAATTGAGGACTCAGCATAAAAATGTTTCTCCTTATTCTATTTTTTACAAAAAAATAGCTTACTATATTATTAAACCAAATAAACAAAAAAAATTGCCTTTTTTTTTAAATATTTTTTACAAATTTTAATATATTCATCAAAAGTTTATAAATATCAATAGTTCCATTTTTCTCTATTTATGTTAAAATATTTTAAGGAATATTATTATATGATTAAATATGCAGTAAGACTTGTTAAAAATAAATTTTATGCCTTAAATTTAAAAAATGGCATGAATGTAAATCATGGTGATCATGTCGTTGTCATGACTGATAAAGGTGAAGAAGTTGCACAAGTGTTTAAGGTGTGTTCTAAAGTTTCAGCAATTTGGGAAAAAAATAAACCTGAATTTATAAATGTTATTAAGATTTTAAATAAAGATGAAGTTTTGAAACTTGAACAATTAAAAGAAGAGCAAAATATTGCATACAACAAATGTCTTGAATTAATTTCAAAACACAATCTTGGTATGAATCTTGTAAAAGTTAAATATACTTATGATAAGCGTAAAATTACATTTTACTACACAGCAAAAGAACGTATTGATTTTCGTGAATTATTAAAAGATCTTACTCAAACATTTAAAAAAACACGTATAGACTTAAGACATATTGGTGTTAGAGATGAAACTTCAATTATGGAAGGTGTTGGTATTTGTGGAAAAGAATTTTGTTGTTGCAGTTTTCTAAGAAAGTTTGACAATACTAACATAAAACTTGCAAAAGACCAAAATTTACCAATAACTCCGGGAAAAGTATCAGGAACTTGTGGAAGGCTGCTTTGTTGTTTAAATTATGAGTATTCAAATTATATTGAAGCTGCTAAAGGAATGCCGCCAATAGGTTCTGTTGTTATGACTTCTGATGGGTTAGGAAAAGTTTGCCAGCTTAATTTCTTAAATTCCAAAATATATGTCAAACTTGAAGATGGTAAAATAAAAGAATATTCAAAAGATAATATTGAAATGGTTGATACAGATGTTAATATTGACATTGAAACACCTTATACTTATACCTCCCATAATGACGATATTGAAATTGATATTAAACAACTTGAAGATGACCGAAATAGTTCTACAGGTAATGTTTAAGTATCTCTAAATGCTTTATAAAATGAGTTTTTATCAAATGTCATTTCATTAAATGATATTGTTCCATTTACATTTGTTACCCCAAGTATTTTATAATCTATACTATTTTTATCAAAAATTTCTTTTAACTCATTTTGTTTTGTTGTTGAGATTAAATATCTTGGATTTGAGGCTTCACCAAATAGTTCTTTATAGCAATCGTTTTGAGGAAAATTAAAAATTAATGTCCCTTTAAATCCAAGTTTATTTTTAAACAATCCTTTAAATAAAGCAGCAAATAATCCACCTGTATGAATAGGACTAATAGCATTTATAATATTTTTTTTATTTAAATCAAATATTATATCACGGTATAATACTTCTTCTTTATAATTTATATTATCAATTTTACCCACCACTTTATCTTGCAAAACATATTGATAAAAACTCCCACCAATATTCATTTTTTCATCAATCGGCTTTCCCAGCAAAAATATTGTTTCTTTTTCAGAAAAAGAATTATTAATGATTGATTTATAATTGTCCAAATGCCCAACCATAGCCAAAACAACTGTAGGAAATATAGATTTATTATTTGTTTCGTTATACATTGAAACATTACCTGAAACAACCGGTACATTCATTTTTTTTGAAATATTAGCCAATCCTTCAACAGATTTTACAAATTGATAACTAATGTCTTCATTTTCAATATTAGCAAAATTTAAACAATTGGTTACCCCAACTGGATTAAAACCACGAGCAACAAGTTTTCTATAAGATTCTATAAATGATAGCTCGACACCATTTTTAGGTGAAAGATACACTTTCTGTGGATTAGAATCAATGGATACACCTAAAATATTATCTTTATCAATATAAATAGATGACACTCCACCACACATACTAGGTCCAATTATTGTTTTATTACCAACCGTAGAATCAAATTGCTCAAATATATGGCTTTTATTTTTAAAATTTGGATGTGAAAGAATTTTACATATATCATATTCTAAATCTAAATTATTATTATGTTCAAATTTTATTTTTTCTAAAATTTTAATATATTTTGGTTTTTTTACTTTTAATCTATACTCAAAAGCATTTGTTAATATATTTGGTGGTAATGATGCCAACAATTCATTATTAAAATAAACATTATATTTTTTGTCTTTTATGGTTTCACCAAATATAGACACTCCTATTTCATGTTTTTTTGCTATAGATAAAACTTGATTAATATTATAATCCTCAACAAGAATAACCATTCGTTCTTGAGATTCGGATAAAATAATTTCTTGTGGTGATAATTCATCTTGACGCAAATGGACTTTATCTAAGTATAGATTAACACCACAATGACCTTTTGACACGAGTTCAGAAGTTGATGAAAGAATCCCTGCAGCACCACAATCCTGAGATGCATAAACAAGTTTTTTATCAAATATCTCTTTTAATCCCATAATTAATTTTCTTTTCATAAAAGGGTCTGATATTTGAACTGATAGCTTATCATTTTTTTGTTCATCATTAATATCATCATTTAAACTTTTAGAAGCAAAAGTAGCACCATTAACCCCGTCACTACCTGTTGTTGAACCCAAAATAACAACTTTCAAACCCGGTTTAGCATTTGATAATATAACATCATTTGGATTTACTACACCTAAAGCAAGAACATTAACAATTGCATAGTTATTATAGCAATCTAAAAATTGTGTTTCACCACAAACTGTTGGAATACCAATAGAATTCCCATAAGTGCTTATTCCTCGAACAACTTCGTTAAAAAGATTTTCATTTTTTTTATTATCAAAATTACCAAACTTAATCGAATTGCCAAGCAAAAGACATTTACAGTTTAATGTTAAAATATCTCTAACAATGCCACCAATTCCAGTAGCAGCTCCTTCATATGGACTTACTGCACTTGGATGATTATGTGATTCAAGTTTAAAAAATATATAATTATTATTACCAAACTTGACAGCACCTGCATTCTGATCTTGCATTATCACATTTTTATTTTTTAACTTTTTTAAATATCTTTTTGAATGTTTATAAGAGCAATGTTCACTTGTCATCGATGCAAATATCAATATTTCAAAATCATTTAATTCACGTCCAAGACGTTTTACTATAGTTTTATATTCCTTTTTTGTTAAAGTATATATATTTTTTTTCATTTTTTATATTTTTAGTAAAATATTTTCTTTAATAAATTCAAAAAATAACCTGCCATCTTGACTTTTTGAATATTCAAAAATAGCACGCTCAGGATGAGGCATTAGTCCAATTATACAATTATTATTATCATACAATCCTGCAATAAAATCCATTGAACCATTTATATTTTGATTATATTTTAAAAAATCCATTTTTTTTTCTTTAATAATTTTAAAATCATTTTTATTAGCATAAAAATTACCTTCAAAATGTGCTATTGGCAAATTTAAATTCAAATCCCAAGTTTTATAATTTAATTTTAAATTAACAGATTTTGAAATGAATTTATTGTTATTATTAAAAGTTAAAACACCAGGAAGTAAATTAGCTTCGCATAAAATTTGAAAACCATTACAAATTCCTAGCACTAGACCTGCTTTATTTTCAATGTATTCTTTTATTTTACATATAATAGGGCTAAATTTTGCAAGTCTTCCTGATGCTATATAATCACCAAATGAAAATCCACCAGCCAAAATTATCATTCTATAATCAAATAAATTAACAATATCTTCATTATGAAATATATATGAACAATTAAAACCTAAAAATTTTAAAGCTCTGTATGTATCCTCTTCACAATTTGTTCCAGGGAACACAACAATCCCAACTTTCATAAAGTTTCAACCTCAAGAATATAATAAGTTTCAAGAATAGGGTTTATAAATACTTCTTCTATAATATTTATAGCTTTTTGTTTAGCTATATCTGCATCAATATCTTCAATATCAAATTCAAAATATTTACCTACAGAAACATTAGGACATTGATATTTTGAATTTATATTTTTTATAACAGTAGAAACAGCTTCTCCCCTAGCATCTTTTACACCATTTTTTAATTTTACTATTACTTTATATCTATATAACATATTATAATTATACCTATAAAAAATTAAAAATATAAAATATTAGACAAATAAATCTTATTTTTGTATTATAAAATAACGTGTAAATTAATTTTTGAGTGAAATATGCCCCGTAATGATAAAACTTTTTTAAATTTAATTAGATATTTAGATAATAAAGAATATAGTTATACTTGGGAAGAAGAAATTAAAAATAGTTATATAAATAGTTTACTAAAACATGCTTCTAAAAAAAATAATGGTCAAGATGGACATCCTGACTTAATATATATAAATGAAGAAAAAAAAATATTAATTTTACTTGAGTTAAAAACATCCATATCTCAACATGAAAATGCAAAATCAGACATTAAACATTATTTAAAATTTTTCAATAAATTTTTATATCCAAAAGATGTCATATATAATTTTAATTCATCATATATTCAAAACAGCTTGGTATTTTTTAAAAATTTTAATATATTTGGACTTGCTATTTCAGGTGATATATATTCTGAAATAAATAAAGTTGATACGTATTTAATAAAAGGTGCCAACATTATTGATTTAAATATTTCAAGTATAAAAAATGAACAAGAATATGAGTATCTTATTCGTAATATAGATAAAGAAGAAGCTATAAAAAAAATAACCCAAGCTTCCACAAGAATAAATAATTTACTATATGATATAAAAGAAGATAAACGTCCTACATTATTGAGCATTTTATTAATATCATTATTTCCATCAACTAAAGTAAGAAATGATTTTATCGATGAATATGTAAATAAAGAACCTGGTGAATTATTTGATTATATAGAAATAATTATAAAAAAAATTCTTGGTACTTCAGGTGAAAATATTCCACTTGATAAAATTAATATAATTATTTCAGAAATATCAACTTTTAAAAATGAAAAAATTTTAATATCTCAAAATATAATAAAAACGATATTGGATATATTAAAAAATGATGTAATTCCATTATTTTATTGTTGTGAAAGTTATGATATTATAGGCAGATTTTATCAGGAATTTTTAAGATATGCAGGTATTGTGGATGTTCAATCAGGAATAGTTTTAACACCTGAACATATAACAGATTTATTTACTGAACTTGTACCAATAAAGAAAAATGATGTAATACTTGATTGTTGTTGCGGAACAGGAGCTTTTTTGGTTTCAGGGATGAGAAAGTTATTATCATTACAAAATAACGAAAATGACAAAGAACTTGTTAAAAGAGAACAACTTATTGGAAACGAAATAAAACCGCATATGTTTATTCTTGCAATATCAAATATGCTTTTTAGAGGTGATGGCAAATCAACTATATTTAACACAGATTTTTTTACAAAAGATTTTGATGATGAATTAGAAGAACTTAAAAATAACGGAATTGAACCAACTATTGGTTTTATAAATCCACCATACTCAGGTGGTTTCACAAACTATAAAGAACTTTCAAATTTTAGAAGCAATTCAAATAATAAAAATAAAAATAAAAAACCTTGGATGAAAGAAATTAGTTTTTTAACGAAAATGTGTAAAATATGCAGTAAATATGTAGTTATGATTGCACCACCTCAAACTTTTATGAGTGAGAAGGAAATTCGAAATGAGCTTTTGTTAAATAACACAATAAAAGCTGTTATCTCAATGCCAAAAGATTTATTTCAACCTAACGCATCAACAGGAAGTTCAATTATTGTAATACAAACACATGTTCCACATAATTTCAATAAAAAAATAGTTTTTTATAATTTAAAAGATGATGGATTTGAACTTGCAAAAAAACAAGGACGACGTGATGTATATCATAAATGGGATAAAATAAAACAAAATTTGTTAAAAAATATTGATGCACCATATTATAATAATGTAAAAAATGTTGATAATTATACGTTTTGCCACAATACCATAAAAAATAACTTTGAATGGAACATTCAAGCATATTCAAAAGTTGACTGGCAATGTCTTAATCAAAGTCATTTTGAAAAAACAATTAAATCTTATGTTATTTTTAAAGCTAAATATGAAATGGGAAAATTAATTGAAAAAATTGATGATACGGAATTATTAACATTATTTGAAACATTGGATAAATCTTCTATTATTAAAAGTTTTAATCAAAAAACAAAGTATAAAGAATATAAACTATTAGATATATTTGAGAAGCCATATGGTTGTAAAAAGAAAATAACAAAAAAAGAACTCAAAGAAGGAGACTATTTTTGGGTTACAACATCAAACAAAAACAATGGCATAAGTGGTTTTCATTCTGAATTTTCAGAAATAGGTAATGCTTTTACAATTGATAGTGCAACAGATGGTAAATGCTTTTATCAAGAACTGCCATTTATTGGTTCAGATCATGTAGAAGTTCTTCGTATAAAAAAAGAGTATAATAATTTTTTAAATTTATATACTGCAAATTATTTAACAACAATTTTAAATTTTTATATTGACAAATATGCGTATGAAAGAAAAAGAGCACAAGAACGAATTATAAACGAAACACTATATTTACCTATAACTGATAGAGATAAACCTGATTGGGATTATATGGAAAAATTTATAAAATCATTACCATACTCAAGTAATTTATAATATATAAATTCCATATTTTATGGTAGAATTAAAATTATGATTGAATATAAATTTATAGCAAATAATTTAAATGATACAAAAAAATTAGCTAAAAAATTTGCACAGTTTATGAAAACAGGAGGATGTGTTTGTTTATATGGTGACATTGGTGCAGGCAAGACTGCTTTTTGTCGTGAAGTTGCAAAAACACTTGGAGTAAAAGAAGAAATAACTAGTCCTAGTTTTGTTATTTTAAATGAATACAAAACAGGTATTGTGCCTATTTATCATTTTGATTTATACCGACTTGAAAATGAAGGGGTAAAATCAATATTTGATGAGTTAGAAGAATATACAAATTCAAATGTTGTTACTTTTATTGAATGGGCACAGTTTTCTAATTTAAAAACTCCATTTGAATGTATAAATCTTCAGATAAATTACCTTGATGAAACAAAACGTGAATTTATTTTTAAAACAGAATTTGAAAAATATAATTCAATAATAAGAGGTTTAAGCAATAATGAAACTATTATGCTTTGATACAGCTTTAAATAAACTTTATATGGCATTGGGTGAAGAGAATAAAATTTTATACTCAAAAATTATAGAAAATGAAAACAATAATTTTGCAAGTGCACAGCTTACTTTAGCTATTGTTAAAATGTTGTCAAAATTTGGATTAACTTTAAATGATATTGATGCACTGGGTGTAAATGTTGGCCCTGGAAGTTTTACAGGTATTCGTGCTTCTTTAACAATAGCAAAAGTTATATCTTCTCAATTAAATATACCTCTTGTTGGTGTTAATTCTTTTGAAATTTTATCAAGTTTAGGAAATAAAAATGAAAAAATAGCAATAATACTTGATGCTCGAAAAAATAATGCATTTGTTTCTATATTTGAAAATGAGAAATGTATATTGGCTCCCAAAATGGTAAAATGTGAAGATGTTATTGGATTAATACAAAATGCAAATGTTATAACTGATGATAAGATGTCAAATATTCTAGACAATGCTTTAAATTATGAATTGCATAATTTCGATTTAGGTGAAAAATTACTTAAAATAACATATAAAAAACTTTTAAATAAAACAGAAAATAACAAATTTTTATACGGCAATGTTGTGCCATTATATTTACAGGAACCTTTTATAAGTAAACCAAAGACTATTATGGGAGGTGTTAAAAATTGATTTTTAGAGTTACACCCGGTTGCATAAGCGGATTTATTTTATTAATACTATTTATATTATTTTTTAAATTATGGGTATTTTTATTCTTAGTTATTTTATTAATACCATTTTTAAAAAATTGTTATTGTATTTTAAAAGATTCAAAATTAAATATAAAACGTCCTAATTTTGAACCAAAAGAAGGTGAAACATATAAAATATGTCCATTTTGTTCAGCAAAATTAAGACGTAATGAAAATTTTTGTAACAATTGTAAACGATATGTACCTTAAGGTTTGATATTATTTTTTACCAAATATTGAATCTACAGCTACTTGAGCAAGTTTTGAACCTTGTTCTCCAACAGCAGTTCCAACTACATTTGCAGCACCGTTTACTCCTGCTTGAAAAATAGATAACCCGGCATCTTTTAAGATACCTCCAAATGTTTGTTGATTATTATTAGCCTTTTGTTTGGTCTTTTTAGTTTGATTGGTATGATTAACATTGTTATTTTGACCCTGTACGCTCATTGATGACATAAATAAAACCTCCTTATTTTATTATATCTATATAAAGTATATAAGTTTTATATAATTTCAAAAGTTCAAATAATTTTTACAAAAGTTAACAAAATAAGCAATATTTTTATAATAAAATAAATATCATCATATATATAATTTGAAATGAGGGAGTATTAAATGTTAAAATTTGATTATAATAATATAAAAGCCGATATTGTTGGTGAGGAAAACGGGATAGATATTGAGACTGCTTTTCAAAATTATAAAAATCAAATTTCTAAAATAATAATGCATTTAAACTCAATAAAAGATAAACCAGGCTCAATGCTTCAATGGATGAATCTTGGTTATAATGAAGAAACTGTTTGGTATGTAAAAGAATATGCAGCACTTGTCGAAGGAAGATTTGATAATGTGCTGGTACTTGGAATAGGCGGCTCTGCACTTGGAGGCATGGCTGTGTGTGAGTCATTACTTCCAGCTTATTGGAATTTACTTTCCAAAGAAAAAAGAAATAATTTACCAAGATTATTTTTTCTTGATAATATAGATCCTGACCAAATGAATGGATTACTTGATATTCTTGATTTAACACGAACATTGGTATGTGTTGTTACAAAATCCGGTTCAACAGCTGAAACAATGTCACAATATATGATAATTAAAAATAAACTTGAGGATTTACTTGATGAAAATTATCGTAAAAATATAGTTGCAATAACAGATCAAAATACAGGTATATTAAGACAACTTTCAGATCAAGAAGGATATAAAACTTTTATTGTACCTGATGATGTTGGCGGAAGATTTTCAGTCTTTTCATCTGTAGGTTTACTTCCATTTGCACTTGTTGGTATTGATATTGATCAACTTATGCAAGGGGTCAAGGATATGGATTTGGCCTTAAAAAATACTGATATATGGAATAATATAGCAGCACAAAATGCCTTAATACATTATTTGCTTGATAGAGAAAAGGGTAAAAATATTTCTGTTATGATGCCTTATTCAAATAAACTTAAATATGTTGCTGATTGGTATATTCAACTTTGGGCTGAATCATTAGGTAAAGAAACAGATAAAGATGGTAATATTGTGAATGTTGGTCAAACACCAATAAAAGCTGTTGGAGCAACAGATCAACATTCACAAATACAACTTTTTAATGAAGGACCAAATAATAAAATAATAAACTTTATACGTGTTGAAAACTTTAATACCACTTTAGAAATACCAAAGATATTTGATTATACTGGCATTGGATATTTAGGTGGTAAAACTATAAATTATCTTTTAAATGCTGAAGCTGATGCTACAAAAGTTGCATTAACGGATTATAAACGCCCTAATGTAACAATAAGCATTGAAAAAATAGACGCATATCATATAGGTCAACTTTTATATATGCTTGAAGTACAAACAGCTATTGCAGGTGAGTTGTATAATATTGATACATACAATCAACCCGGTGTTGAACAAGCAAAAAATTACACTTATGCCCTTATGGGACGTGTAGGTTATGAAGACTCGCGACAAATATTGGAAAGAAAAATGAACTCATCTTTAATTTAATGTTTTGTATCAATAATTATAGTTAAAGGCATTCCTTGTCTTAAGAAGCCATCGTCATTATCTATATAAACTCTTATCTGATATACGAGATCAGTTCGAAGATTTGTAGTTTCAACTGTTTTTGGGGTGAATTCTGCAACAGGCGAAATAAAACCTATTGTTCCTTTATATTCTCTTGGTTTGCCTGTATTAGGATTTATACTATCAGTTTTTACAATAGCATTTGTGCCATATTGAATATTACCTAAATCTTTTTCATTGACATAAGCACGAACCCATATTGGATAATTTTTAGTTAAAGTATAAATACTTTGATTAGGATTAACAATAGCTCCTTCTTCCTCAATACGAGTTGTAATTATACCATCAGATGGAGAATATAATTTTGTATCATCTAAATTTATTTTATCTATATTATTTTGAGCAAGCACTTGCATATATTGTGCATAAGTTTCATTTTTTCTTTCCAAAAAAGTATCACATTGTTGTTTTGAGGTAATATTTTCTTCACATAATTCAATATGTCTTTTATAGTCATTATTTGCTTTCGTCATCAAAGCCTTAGATTGTAATATTAAAGCCTTAGATTTGTTATATGACGCTTCATAATCACGATTATCTAAAATAGCAAGCAAATCTCCTTTTTTAACTACATCACCTTCTTCATACAACATTTTTTCAATACGACCCGCTACTTTAAATGCAAGATCAACTGTTCTTATCTCAATATTACCATTTAATATTATTTTATCCTTATTTTTAAGTTTATTTCTATAATTCATATATAATAAAATTGACAATATGAAAATAATAAATATTAACAAAATTATTAAAATAAGTTTTAATTTTTTATTGTTCAATTAATATTACCTCCACATGCTTTAAATAATGAAATTAAACTAATAAGTTTTGCTGTTTTAGTTTCCAAATAATATTTTTTTAATTTTAAATATTCAATATTTTTTTGTAAAATATCTTGATTACCAATAACTCCTTTTTTATATTTCTTAGCTTCATAATTTAACTTTTTATTTTCCATTAAAAGCAGCTGGTAAGTTTGATTTTCAATTTTTTTATTTTCTTTTAAATCAAACAAACTATCATTAATTTCTTTCTGAGCATTCAATATTGACTTAAAGTAGTTTTCAAAAAGTTGTTCATATTGATTTTTTTTTAACTTTAAATTAGCTATTTTTTTCCCACCCATAAAAATATCAACAATAGCACCTGTTAAAATTGATGCAAGAGTTGCTTCCCAAGAAAAAAAATTTCCAACTCCAAATGTATTAAAAACATAAGCACCGTAAAGCTTAAAACTTGGAAAAAATTCCTTTCTTGCCACTTTTACATCAATTTTTAACGATTTTAATTGTTCCTCTAAAGATAATATATCAGGACGTAAAAAAATAATATTTGAATCCAAATACTTAGGAATTTTATATTTTCCATTATCAAATTCATAAATTGATAAATGTTTAACCTTAAAATCATTAATGTCACATCCATCAGGCGAAAGAAGAATAAAAAAAGCAGTTCTTAGGGTATTATATTTTTTATATAAATTATCCAAATTATTTTTTTCATTTATATAATTTTGTTGACTATACAATTTTTGAATACTATTTGAAACTCCTTTTTGTTCTTTTTTTTCCTCCATTTTATAAATTTTATAACTCATTTCAGTTATTTGATTTTGAAGTGAAATTAATTCATCTAAATAAATCAAATTGATATAAGTCGAAACCAGATTTGAAATTATACTTAAAATAGCCAGCCTATGTTCATAAACACAGGATTTTTTAAGTAACTTTATACTTTGAGTTTTATTTCTATTTTTTAAAAGTAAATCAATTTCATAATTCAAAAAAAAGGGTAAAATAAAACCATTACTTTCATAATTACGAAAATTACTTATATGCGGTATTTTTATTCCATTATAAAAAGGAGCAACATGCAGATGAGGAAGCTCATCAGATATACTTAACTTCTCAAGTTGATGATATTTTTCTATTTTTAAAACAGCAGATTTTATATCATGATTATTATTTAATGCAATATATATATAATTATCTAAATATTTATCATAAAATTTAGAAAAGAAATTTATATTAAAATCACAAGTATTCATGTCACTATATTTTTTAGTATAAGCACTAAATCCGACACAATATCCTAATGTATTGGAGAAAATTAAAAATATATTTAATAATATAATTATTTTTTTAATTAAATTTTTCATTATAATTTAAATCTAAACTAAAACTAAAATGAAAAATATTAAACACTTAACTACACATAAGATTAATAAAAAATCAGCATTTTGAATTTAAGTAATACCATTGAATTTTATTTCTAATATAATTGCCTACTTGATTTTGACTAATAGAAGGTTCAAAAGGCAAACAAATAATATCAATTTTTCCAATATTTGATATATTTAAATTAGTTTTCTTGATAATACCATTTTTTATTTTTTGTCCTATTTCATAATGAGTTTGCCAATCATAAGGTTTTAAAGAATATAATTTACATAAATAGGCAATATGAGAACACATTTTTTCAAATTGTATTTTTACAATAGGATAATTTCCAGGATTTTGTAGACTCTTAAATCCTGCCATAGCACACAAAGCGACACCTATTCGACCCGTATTCATACCTCCTGTATGTGGAGCATAAGCTCCATCATTACAAACTAAATTATCTTCGGGTTTATAAATACCTTCAACAACATTGGAAATATTTTTATTTTTATCATATTCATAAAGATAATGATAACTTCTTTTATCAGTATTATTAGCATTATAAGTTCCAGCTGTCCAATGTATAACTCCACCATTATATTTTGTCATTTTTTTTACCTCTTATAAATACATTATTCAATTATATCAAAATTATATATATTACAAAAGTAAATAATTAGCTTGACAACTAAAATAACTACAATTCAAGGTTACTAAGTTAATGTTTTATTTAAAAAATAAAAAAAGATACAAAAATATACAATCAATAAATGTTTTATCATTTTTTTGGTATGATAAACTATGTAAGTAAAATTAAATAAGTTTTGAGGTTTTATGCAGCAAATTTTAATATTTTTAATGTTTATTTTAAGTCAAAATGCTTCACATGCAATGAGAATTGATGAAAATATTGACAAGATATTTGCACCTGTATCAGATATATTATCAAGTCTTGTTTTTTATCCTATAGATATTTTTGGTTCTAAAATACCAATTACAATATTATGGATATTAATAGGAGGATTATTTTTCACAATATATTTCAAGTGTATTCCAATTTGGGGATTTAAACATTCACTTGGTTTAATTTTAGGTTCAAAAGATAAGGATAACAATGATAGTGCAAGTGGAGAGGTTTCATCTTTTCAAGCCCTTGCAACAGCTTTATCAGGAACATTAGGACTTGGAAGCATAGCCGGTGTTGCTGTTGCTATTTCAATTGGTGGGCCTGGTGCAACTTTTTGGATTTTGGTTGGTGCCATTTTAGGAATGTCATTAAAATTTGCAGAAAGCTCACTTGCTGTTAAACATAGACGTTTTAATGAAGATGGTACAATTTCAGGTGGACCTATGCATTATATTGTTTTTGGATTAACAAAAAAAGGAAAACGGAAACTTGGTGAGATTCTTGCTATTATTTTCGCAATTTTTCTCCTTCTTGGTTCATTAGGCGGTGGTAACATGTTTCAAAGTAATCAAGCTTGTCAGCAATTTATCCATATGACTGGTGATACAAACAGTATATTTGCAAATCACGTTTGGATTTGCGGTTTAGGCATTGCTCTATTTGTTGGCTTAACTATAATAGGAGGTATAAAAAGTATAGCAAAAGTAACTGAAAAAATAGTTCCATTTATGTGCTTATTATATATATTTCTTGGTGGAGCCTTAATATTAATGCATTTTAATCTTATACCTCATGTTATAATAACTATAATAAAAGAAGCTTTTGTTCCACAAGCAATCTATGGTGGTGTAGCAGGCACAATTATTATAGGTTTACGAAGAAGTGTGCAATCAAATGAAGCAGGAACTGGTTCAGCACCAATAGCCTATGCCACAGTTAAAACAAGAGAACCTATATCTCAAGGATTGGTTTCTCTTTTAGAACCTTTTATTTCTGGATGTATGTGTACTTTAACAGCTCTTGTTATTATTTTAACAGGAAGTTATAAAAATTATACAGATGGCATTTCAGGCATTGAAATTACGTCTTCTGCATTTTCAAATGTTATTCCTTATTCTGATTATATATTATCAATTGTCATTATTTTATTTGCAGTTTCAACTATCATTTCATGGGCATATTATGGTCAAAAAGGCTGGACTTATCTTTTTGGTGAAGGTAAAAAAAGAATATTAGTTTATCAAGTAATATTTTGTTCATTTATTATAATCGGCTCAAGTATGAATTTAAGAAGTATTGTTGATTTCACTGATGCAGGAATGCTTGCAATGAGTGTTCCTAATTTAATAGCTATTTATTTCTTACTTCCTGATTTAAAGAATGATTTAAAAGAATATTGCCTTAAACATAATATAAATAATAACTTCATTAAAGGCTGGTTTAAAACATCTAAATCTCAAGAAACAATAAATGAGGAAAAGATAAATGTTTAAAGTTCATTATACGTTTTAAAATGAATTTTAGCTACATTTTTTAAATCATCTTTATTATATTTTTGAATAAACTCTTTTGCAGCTTCAATTGTTTGTTTTGAAGCACCTTTTGGAAAATTAATACCATAATTTAAAGATAAACTTTCAATTTTTTCAACAAAAGCATTACGAGCCAAAATAGAAGCACAGGCAACTGCAATATCCGATTCTGCTTTAATTTTTTGTTCTAAAATAATATTTTTCCCGTTTTTCATTAATGCATTTTTAATCAAACTTTCATCTGCAAATTTATCAGACAAAGCATATTCACAAGGATATTTATTTAAAATATTTTCAATAACACGAGCATGCCCCCAAGCAAGAAGTTTATTTAAATTCTTAAATTTTAAATATAATTCATTATATTTTAAAGGTGATATCATAACTATAGACCATATAGAATTTTTTTGTATTTCAAGACTTAGTTTTTTTATGATCTTATCATTTATTTTTTTACTATCCTTTACTCCCATATTGATAAATTTTGTTTTATTTTCATTATTAACACACACACCTGCAACAACAAGCGGACCAAAAAAGTCACCCTTTCCTGACTCATCCACACCTATATATGAACTATAACTAGAATTTGATGTTGTTTTTTTATCATTACTTTCAACAAAATTATCACTCAAATAATTATATTCAATATTAAATTCTTTAATTAAATTTTTAACAACATCGTCAATATTACTTCCCTGAATAACAAATTTTCCACTTTGATAAAACACAGCTTTAAATTTTGGACATTTTGATGCAAAAATAGCATGCTGTTGGGCTTCAAAAATGACATCATATGTTAATAAAAAGTTTTTTAATTTATATTCACAGTCCAAACTAAATTTATGAGAAAAAACATTCATTTAATAAACCTCAATTATTTATAAATATTATTGTAATTCCAATAAGTTGAAAAAACTTTTCTCACATAATGTTTTGATTCAGGATACGGAATATTTTCGATAACTTCATCTATATCATTATTATTAGTGTATGTTTGCCAAGTTTTAATATTATTATGTCCTCCATTATACCCTGCAATTGCATAAAGAATATTATCACAATCCTTTATAACATAATTTAAATATGCAGTTCCAAGTTTTAAGTTATCTTCCGGGTTATATAATGAATTATAATAAAGTTTATAATTTTTAGCAGTAAAATCAGCTGTTGCAGGCATCAATTGCATTAAGCCAATTGCTCCGGATTTACTTTTTGCATTGACATCAAAATGACTTTCTTCTTTAATTAATGAAATTACAAGATATGGATCTAAATTCCAAATTGAACTATATGCATTTATCTTAGCTGCATAATGTAAAGGAAATACAAGCTTATAAACTTCATCATAAAATAAAGGTTTTACTTCAAGCTTGTCAAATGCAATTTTTGCAAGATTAACGGAACGTACATAATTTCCTTTTTTATATTCTATCCAACTATCAATAAATTTAGTGTCAAAATCAATCTGTTCTAAAAGTGAATAATCATCTAAATCAATAATTTTCATAACCAATGACATATCTTTTGGACTCAATTTTGTATAATTGATTGGAAATTGAGGATTTATAAATTTTTCACTTAAATACTTATAATTTCGTCTAAGCTTAACATCATTTTTATTATTTAATTTACTATTTGCACGAAAAGCATAATAACTATTTGGATATTTTGATACTACATCCTTAAAATAAGAATTTGCCTCTGAATAATTACGTTCCATTTGAGCCAACTTACCAAGCCAAAATAAAATTCTTGGACTTGCCTGAGTATTATTATATAAATCTGCATGTTTTAAAGCATACATTTTAGCAGTTTTATAACTTTTATTTTTATAAAAATACCAAAAAATCTCCCACAATGCCTCAGAAGCAAAATTACCATTTTTAAAATCATTATAAATTTCAAAATAATAATTAAGAGCATTTTTTTGACTTTCCCAATGAGCTAAATTATATAACACATAATCAAGCCCACATTTTGAAGGATTTTTTTCGATAATTTTTTTTGCATTTATCCATCCATTTTTTTTATTTTGAAAAAGTGCAACATAATTTGAAATTGCATTATACAAAATATCATTTTCCAACTCACAATTTGTATTCATTAACCCTTTTTCAAAAACATTCTTTGCAACATTATACTTTCCTATCTTTGAATAAGAAAAACCAAGATAAGGCCATAAATCTAAATCATTTAACTTATCTAAATAAAATATACAATCACTATATAACCCATTTTCAAATGACGATATCCCGATTATTTTTTTATAATTATCATTTAATGGCAAGTTTAATTTCTTTATTTGTCTTAATACATTTTTACTTAATTTACCATCAGGAGCATATTCAATATATTTTATAAAATATAAAAGAGAATCTTTTCTTTCACCTATATTCAATATTTCGTTAACTAAGCCTAAATAATAATTAGCAGCAATTCCAAAATCAGTTTTTGGATATTTTTTAATAAGAATAGTGAATGTTTCAAAAGCCATTTTATAATTTTTATCATTATAATATGATAAACCTAAATAATAATAAGCTTTTGGAGTCAATATTGTATCAGGAAATGACTTAACAAATTTTAAATAATAATTACAAGCCGTTTGATAATCATTTAACTTATAGGCATTTTGAGCTTGATGAATTATTGCAAATTTATATAAGGGACTAAACTTTGGAATTTTAGAAAAATTATAATAAGCATTTTGAAAATCATTCTTTTGCTCAAAAGCAAGACCTTGTTTATAAATTTTAAATGCCTTGCCTGTAAAATCAAAATCCTTATAATGTATTCCTACATATAAACAAATAATACATATTAATAAACATAAAAATAAACTTAATTTTTTCATAATCACTTCAAATTATAAACTATATACAAAAAAGAACACATATAAACTTTAGTCATAAATATAATTGTGATAACTTATAAATTCAATAATAATTTTATATATGGATAAAAATAAAATACTTCAAATAAAATTAAATATAAATAGAAAAGTTGAACTTAGAAATATATTCATAAAATACCCCAAAAATAAAATTATAAAAAATTATATTTACCTTAATGAGTTTAAAATACTAACAAAATAAATCATTCAGCATAATCTAACTGTAACTGCTCATTTGAATTATTCTGAATATGAGTCATATTAGTTTCATAACTTTGTTTATGTTTTGTTAAATACATTTGCCCATTCCTTACAATTTGTTGAATTTGTGTTAAATCTGTTTCTAAATTATTTAACACCTGCTCAGCATATACCTCAGCACCTTCACGTATTTTTGATGCTTCATCAAGAGCATGATTTCGTATTGATTCAGCTTCATCCAGAGCACGGCGTTTAATATCCTCACAATCCGCAATAACCTGCTCTCGTATTTTTTGTGCTTCAACTTGAACAGCACGTAACAATTCAGATTCACTTAACACTCTTCCTGCTTCATTTTGAGCATCAGCAATTATTCTATCTGCTCTTTGCTGAGCTTCAAGTTGAATTTCATCTTTACGTTTTAAAAGCCTTTCAGCTTCACGAATATCCTCAGGCAAAGCATCATGAATCCTGTCAAGTAATGTTTCCATTGCTTCACTATCAATCATAACCTTTCCAACCAATCTAAAACCGGTATCAAGTATATAATTTGCTCTGTCTAATAATTCTTGCACTCTTATTTGTGTCATTTTAGTTACCCCTTTGATTTATTATTTTATTTTTCCCCAAATATTCATATACATATTTTGGAACAAATTTTTTAATATCACCACCCATCATGTAAATTTCTTTAACAAAAGATGATGATATAAAATTGTACTCTGGTTTAGTTATCAAAAAAACAGTATTTATATCAGAACTTAATGCACGATTATTCTGAGACAATTGCATTTCATATTCAAAATCAGAAACGGCTCTTAATCCTCGAATAATCACCTTTGCACTCATTTTCTTTGCATAATCAACCGTCAAACCTTCAAAACTGTCAACTTCTACATTAGATATATCCTTAACTGTTCCTTTTATTAATTTGGTACGTTCATCTATTGTTAAAAAACATGACTTTCGAGTGTTATTTAAAACAGCAATAATAACTTTATCAAAAATAGAAGCAGCCGTCTTTAAAACATCAAAATGCCCTAAAGTCATAGGATCAAAACTCCCCGGATATATTGCTACTTTCATTTTCACAAGTTAATTCCTATTTAAAATATATTAATTTCACTTCTTTCTAAATTATATTATAACCTTTTTTTTACGTAAAGAAATTTACTTAAATATATTATTATTTGTTAATTTTTTATTATAATTTTCATTTATACATTTTTGTGAATATTATAATATTTTTATAAATTTAGAGTTAATACTTAAATTATAATATTAGTTTTTGTTACAAAACTTTACACTTTAGCTAAAAATATTGGAATATTTTTAATTTAAGTGTAATCTATAATAAGTATGGAAAATATTATATTGAATAAAAATGATACTATAATGTACAATAATATTCAAATAACTGCAAACGATACAAAATTTGCACAGGGCTATACTTGTGACATCGAAGATGAATTTTTAAGGAAAAAACTTTTTTATTCATTGTCAATAGCCTCAGCTTTAAAAAATCACTTAAATGTCAATGGTTTTAATTTCGAAATGGAAGATTCTCTTTTCCAAGTGCCTGCTATTATTGAAAATTATGAATTTGTTGATATTTACATAAAAAACTTACCAATACAAGTTGCTTATACATTTGAAAATGACACAACAGTAGCAATTCCAAAAATTCACTTTGAAGCTTCTATTGAACCTCCTATGTATATTGTTGCAAAACTTCATTCCAACTTATCATCTTTTGATTTAATCGGTACTATAAATACAAATTTCCTAAATAAAGTCAAAGAAAATAATAAGTATATTTATGTTGATATAACAACTTTAAATAAAATTGATAAAATAACTTATGACATTAATAAGTATACACAAGATTATGAATTTAATCAAAATTGCGAAGTTTTTGAACATATTAAAACAAATTTTATAAGTTTTATTGATAATAATTTAACAATTGCAGAAAATGTTGAGTTAATTAAACATTTATTAAAATGTCCTGATTGCCGAAATAAACTTATAAACTATTATAAATTTGAATCTATGGTTCAAAATATAGACTCTGACAGCGAATTAATTAATAAAATTGATGAATATATATATGGCACTGTTGATAAATATTATGTCAAAGAAAGCAGTTATAACCTAAATGATATTCAAAATAATATAGTTGAAAAAGAAAATATTTCTCAAAATTGTGAAATTGAGGTTAAAGAAAATTTAACAAATAAAGTTATAAATTTTGAAAATAAAGATGAAAATACAAAAACAAGTAATCCTTCAAACATTAATGATAATATTAAAATAAGTTTACTTTACAATTCAAATCCGACTTTAAATAAAGGAATTAATACAATTAATGAAATTGACAATATTAATAAAACAAAAAATAATTTCAAAAAAGTAATTATTTTATTTATTATTTTTATTCTATCATCAGTTTCATTATGTTATTATGGTTATAAATACTACAAAATTAAATATTTAAAAAATAAACAAAACAATATAAAAGTTGTTGACAATATATCTTCAGAAAGTGCAAATCCATTGGAAGAACAAAATGCAAAAACAAAAGAAGTTTTAGTTCCACGTCCCTTAAAACTTTCACAAATATCCTGGGAAGCTCCTGAAAATATTTTAAAAACACCTGCTTATAATAAATATTTAATTGACGTTGGAAAAAATCTCAAAATAAACCTACAAAACCAATTTTTTGAATTAAATGAAATAGTTTATCAAACAAAGTATCAACTACAAGTTTTAATTGATACAAATGGAACAGTTGCCGATATCAAAATAATTCAAGCAAGCGGAAATGAAGCAATAGATGAATTAATCTTGACTACAACAAAACAAACATTAAACTATATAAAACCACCTGTTATTGATACAATAAAAGAACCCTTGATTTTAATTTTAGAATTTGAATTCTAATCTTTATGTTATAATAAACTATACAATTGAAATGGAGAAATTATAAATGGTCACATCTTCAGTTATTGAAAGTCAAATCAAAATTATTGAACAATTAATACGGAATAATCCAAATTTTGTAGGTAATGAAGATTTATTTGAAGAATTTATGAATGAAGCATATTCAAAACTTCATGTATTTATAAACTCAATTAAAGATTTAACAAAAATAGAAGGTTATGCTGCAAAAGTTGTAAATACTTCTATACTTACCATACTTAAAAATAAAGGACGTATAAAATTAAATAATGTAAGATATTCAAAAACAAAGCCTTTGCAAATTGATGTTTCTAATATAAATGATATAATTAAAAGCCCTTCTTTAAAATATGAAGATAAAATAAAATATGAGCTTATTGATCCACGTTTTTCTTACAACAAAAAAAATCTAAGTAAAGAAATAATAAAACATATATTAAATTCAGTTATTCAAATAAATCAAGAATATCCAGATAAACAGTATTTGAAATTATACAAACTTCGTTATATTAATAAAAAGACACAAAATCAAATATCCTTTGAGTTAAATATTCCACAAATGGAAGTTTCGAAACGCATATTTGAGTTAAGTAATATGATTAAATTAAATTTAAAATAAACTTTTAAAGATCAAATATTGACAAATTTAATAGTTAACTATTAAAATAAAATTATATATTTAAATTAGAATGAGGGAGAGAGGAAAAATATGAATAAAAAGTTAACAGGTTTATTACTTATCCAAACCTTAATAATATTAGCAGGAACAAATGTTGCTCTTGCTGATGGTATGGCAATTGAACCGGTAAATGTTGATTCAACTTACAATGTACCAAATATAAAAAATGTATCTGGAAGTTCAAATAAAACAACATCTGGAAGTGTACAACAAACTGATAATTTTCAAAGTGCTTTATTTAAATTAGATTCTGCACAAGTTGAAATGAGAAACAATTTAGTAGATCTAAAAACAAAATATCAAGATGTTGACTCACGTTACCAGCTTATAAAGCAAGAACGTAAATTATTAAATAAAGAAGTAAAATCACTTGAAAAAAGAATAAAAAATCTGGATAAAACTAAAGAAAATATTCGTAAAAATATGGAATAATATAAATTAATCTGATTTATTAACTAAGTTTAAAATTTCATTAATTTGCTTATCAAATGACTTAATATTATTAAGTTTTGTTTTTGTAATGACTTGATTTAAGATATAGATTCCTTTTTCTTCAGTTTGTGGATTTTGAATAAATATTTTTGATAAAAGTATTTTAAAGTTAATTGTTAATATAATTAAAGTATCATCAACTTTTTCTATATCAGGTAATATTTCGAGAATTAAACTTTTAGCAGCTTCAAATTTATTATTTTGAACTTTATTTAAAGCACTTAAATAAAATGCAAGTAAGTTAATATTCAATAACCCATATTGATTAGACTTATCTATTACATCAAGAAGAATGTTATCGGTCATATTGTAATTTCCTGCATAGCTATGAAGCATGGCAGCCATTAAATCAAGAATATAATTTAAACTTATACTATCAATTTGACGAGCAAGAACTTTTGTTTCATTTATTATTTTTGAATTATTAATGGAACTTGACAAAGTAAAATCTAAAATAATACGATAAAGATTAACAAGAATTTTTCCTATTGGTGTTTTAACATCACTTGCAATTTTTGCAAAATCATTACTTAAAGCACCGGTAATAAAAAGATTTTCTATCATGAAAAACAAATTAAAATCATTCTTATTACCATTATAAAAAGGTTCTACTTTATTAATTTTTTCCTTCAAATCATCTTTTAACGTCAATATAGACTCCAAAAGATAATAAATAATACAAATATTTAATATTCTATGATAGTTTTTTACCCCACCAAAAGCATCATAAGCTTTTTGCTGATTATTTATATCAAGATTCAATAAGATATCTTGAAATATTTTTGAAGAAGCTTCAATCTGTCCTAATTCAAATAAAATTTCAACTTTTTTTAAAACTAATAAAAACATATTAGGATTAAAAGAATTTGAAGCCATATTATAATCTTTATTTACCATACGAGCAAGCACTTCATTTAGATAAACGTAAGATTCATAATAATTTTTTAAACTATAAAAAATATTGTAAGCAAAATAATAAAGAGTTCGAACAAGGTCAGCATTATCACTATTTCTAAAACGATTTATAGCCATCTCAACAACATCAACGACTAATTCAGGACTCTTTGCAAAACAAGTAGAAATCAACGAAAGCATAATATTATCAATTGCCGAATCATTTTCACTCATATTTTGTTCTTCTAATGTGAACATAAATTCTTTTTGTAGCCTTGCATACATGGCATAATCACCAAAAGACAAACCAACCGTTGAAAGGTGCTCCAATCCATTATAAAAAAATGCATCATTTTTTTCAAACATAAGGGGATGAAATGGAGGCAAGAACATTTTAAATTTTTCAATTTGTTTTTGACGATTCAAAATTTCAGGATAATCATCAACAATGTGCTTAATAAGTTTCTCATAGTATTTACGATTAACAACATAAACAATGTCATCCTTTACGGTTATAAAATCTCTATCTTCAAGTAACATTAAAAAACGTTCTTCTTTAAAACCAAATCCACGTAAGTATGCTTTACGAACACCAAACTTTGCATATAAAAGAAATACCCACAACTCAAAAAATTGGTTCAACTTGGTAAGTCTTAATAACTTGGTAAATAATAAGTTATTTATAGACGAAGGTATTTTAACAAAATTACTTTCATCAAAAAACCACTTACCTTCCATAAAAGTCAGCACACCTGTTTCCCGAAAATATTCTAATAAATTTTTTATATAAAATTTAGATTTTTGTCCCTCATTTTTTAACTTATTTAAATAATAACCCATTCCTTCAATATCATTTAAAGCAAACTCCTCAACAAGATCTTCAAATTTATCAGATACTAAATCAAAATGATAAACATAATCTTTATTTAACAAACCCGGTATCATATCAAAAAACTTAAAACTATTATTTATAGCAAAAATTATATTAAAATTAAATTTAATTTTAGTCTCAAAAAATCTTTTCAATATTTTTAAAGAACCACTATCAATATAATGAAAATCATCAATCATAATAATAACTTCATTATTAAATTTAGAAAATAAATCTAAAACTTTTGAAAGGATTAGCTCATAATTTTTTTCAAAATTATCACTTTCATAAGGCATCAAATTCAATATTGATTTTATATCTTCATCAAGAGTATCTAATTTATTGGGCATTGAAAATATTTCAATTTCAGTCAATTTATAAAAAAGTTTAATAATTTCTCTTATTATATAAAAAGGAAATCTTGGATTTGTCTTACAACACTGCACTTTTATAACATTTTTTTTATTTAAATGTTCAAAAAATATATTATCAACACCACCTAAATGATTAGGATACTTAAATATAAAAACACTACCTGTATTAAGTTCTTCAATTTTATTTTGAATAAACTCACAAATTTTTACAGAACCTAAACGATAAAACCCTGCTTTTGTTTCAAAAATTTTTACAGAACCATTAATTATATTTTCATTTAAATCATTATTTTTTTCAATTTTTTTGGGAAGTTTGATATACTCATCTTCGACATTTTCAACATCTTTAACTTTTGACAATTTTAAAGTAAGTAAATTTTTAATAATTAATAAATAAAAACTACACTTTTTATTATTTATTAAAATATTTTCATAAGATGTTGCCTTATATTTATCCATAACTTCAATAAAAATTTTTTTATCAAGTTGTATTTTTATTTGTGAATAAGCAGAAGTTTTATTTTCAACAATATTTAGCTTTGCTAAATCTTTTATCTTTTCTAAAGCTTCCGTTTTGCTATCACTTGTAAGATTCATATAAACTTTAATATACTTATTTTTTAACTTAAAAAAATCAACATTAATATCCAAAAGTTTTTGAGAAAATTTAACAATAAAATCCAATGCATTTAAATAAAGATGTTTATCTGCAAAAATAGTTGTAAAAGTAAAAAGTATCAATCCCTTTCCACTTTTAACAGAAACCTTAACACCATCAAGTGTTATATTTTTACCGAAATCAACAAACTTATTTATCATTTTTAAAGCTTGTTGTTCATTTTTCAACAAACCTGAAATTTCTTTATAGTTACCAATTCTAACATATAAATAAAGGTTTTTCTTTATTGATTGCTTAATTTTTTCCATTATTTTACAAAATAAATTCCGTAAACTATAAAATTATTATAGCATAATATTAACTATATTAATTCATTAAAACCTATTATTTATGATTCATCATTAGATGTCGGTTGCACAATTTGGATACCAAATCTTGTACGAAATAAATATTTTATTGTTTCAGTTTGTATTTCACACATCATATTATTAAATAAATCATAAGCTTCACGTTTATATTCAATTAAAGGATCTTTTTGCCCATAAGCTCTAAGACCTATACCATCACGCAACATATCAATATTATGCAAATGGTCAATCCATTTATTATCAACAACACGAAGTAATATATCTTTTTCAATATTTCGTAAAACATTATCTTTTGAATTTACTTCTTGAAGCTTAGGAATTTCTTGAGTTTCATATTGTGTTATTACATCATTGTAAAAATTAACCGTATCAACTTCAAGCTTAGCATAAGCTGTAATAGCTATTTCTTTTAACTTTTCAAATATTTCATCATAAGTTAAAGTACTTATATCATCAAAAGTAAGCTTATTTTCATCACGATTAATTGTTACATAAAATTCATTTAACATCATCTCAAGTTCATCAGGAATGTACTCAACAGGCTGCATATGTGGAGAAATATAAGCAAGCATAATTCGTTCTACTTCACGTTCAAGCATATAAATAATATCTTCCTGTAGATTATCTCCTTTAAGAACTTTACGCCTTTGTTTATAAAATTTTTCCCTTTGTACATTCATTACATCATCATATTCAAGCACATGTTTTCTTATATCAAAATGATGAGTTTCAACTTTTTTTTGTGATGATTGTATTTGTCTTGTTATTAATGGTGATTCTATGGCCATATCTTCTTCTACATTTAAAGTATTCATTAAGTTTATAACATGCTGTCCACCAAAAATTCTCATTAAATTATCTTCAAGTGAAAGAAAAAATCTGGTAGAGCCAGGATCACCTTGACGTGCAGCACGACCACGAAGTTGATTATCAATTCGACGTGATTCATGCCGTTCAGTACCTATAACATGAAGACCACCGGCAGCCACAACTTTTTGATGTTCATCTTCTGTTATTTTTTTCATTTTATCAAAAATACTTTTAGCAACCTCATCATAATTTGCAAAATCTTTTGAAATATTTTGTCGTTTTATTTCTTCCATAGCTAAATACTCAGGATTGCCGCCAAGTAAAATATCTGTTCCTCGTCCAGCCATATTTGTTGCAATAGTAACAGCTCCATATCGCCCTGCCTGAGCAATTATATATGCTTCTTTTTCATGATGCTTTGCATTTAATACATGATGTTCTATTCCCCTTTTTTTAAGTAAGGTTGAAATATATTCTGATTTTTCTATACTAACTGTTCCTACCAAAACAGGTCTTCCTATTTTTTTCATTTCAATAATTTCATCAACCACACTTTTATATTTTTGTTTTTCAGTTTTATAAATAATATCAGGTAAATCCTTTCTAATATCACATTTGTTTGTTGGAATTTTAGTCACATTCAAATTATATATTTTACCAAATTCAGCTTCTTCAGTCATAGCAGTGCCTGTCATACCTGATAACTTGGGATAAAGCCTAAATAAATTTTGAAAAGTAATTGAAGCAAGTGTTTGAGTTTCATCTTGAATTTCAACATTTTCTTTTGCTTCGACAGCTTGATGAAGTCCATCAGACCAACGCCTTCCTTCCATAAGACGTCCTGTAAACTCATCAACTATCATAACTTCACCATTATTTACAACATAATCAATATCCTTTTGAAATAATTCTTTAGCTTTAAGAGCCTGAAGTAAATGATGAGCATGCTGCGTTTCAATATTAAACAAATCATCAATATTTAGCAGCTCTTCTGCATGGTCAATTCCTTCTTCTGTTAAAATAACGTTTTTATTCTTTTCATCAACTTCATAATCAATATCTCTTTTTAACTGCGGTGTAATTTTAGCCATAAGTTTATATAAATCAGCACTTTGCTCCAACTTTCCACTAATAATTAAAGGTGTTCTTGCTTCATCAATTAAAATAGAATCAACTTCATCAATAATTGCATAATTATAAGGTCTTTGCACACACTGCTCAAGTGAAGGAGCCATATTATCCCTCAAATAATCAAATCCAAATTCATTATTAGTTCCATAGGTAATATCACAATTATATGCTTGTTTTTTTCGTTCGAATTCAGTTAAGCCATCCTGAAAGTCTTCATTTCTATCAGACGAAAGAATCGTACCTACTGTTAAGCCTAAAAATTTATATATTTTTCCCATCCAATCACTATCACGCTTTGCAAGATAATCATTTACCGTAACAACATGCACCCCCTTACCTGTTAATGCATTTAAATAGGCACTTAATGTTGCAACTAATGTTTTTCCTTCTCCGGTTCTCATTTCGGCAATATGACCATTATGTAAGAAATAAGCACCTATTAATTGAACATCATAATGACGCATATTTAAAACACGCTTTCCTGCCTCACGAACTGTAGCAAATGCTTCAGGTAAAATTTCATCAAGAGCTTTCTTTTCATATTCCAAATCAATCTTAGGATTTTCGGATTTTTTACGATTTTTCAAAAAATCCTTAAATTCCTGGGTCTTTGCTTTTAATTCTTCATCTGATAATTTTGAAAATTCATCTTCTAATGCATTAATTTGTTCAACTACAGGTAAAACTTTTTTTACTTTTCGCTCATTTGGGTCGCCTAAAACTTTACTTATCAAATTTATCATTTTTACTCTATCCTAATTATATAACTTAATTTTATTTTATCATAAAAATAATAAATAAATTTTTATATTATACATTAGTATATATTAAAAATTTAATAAAAATTAAAATCCATACAATAACCCATACTCTTCATTAAACTTACTTAATGGTAATATAAGTATTTTAGAAGGATTATTAGACTCAAATAGATGAATCTCTTTTGTTTTTGGATTATAGTATCTTATAACAAAAAAATGTTCTCCTGCTATTGTTGCACCATTATAGTCACATTCATCTTCTTTATCACGTCCAACAACTACTGATTTATTTTCTTCTATTAATTTTTCTAACACCTGAGACAATTCATCATCTGTACACTTTTTCAATTCTTTAGTTTTTTCACTATATTTACAGCCTTGTAAACAATATGATTTTGTATCACTACCAAATAAACTTTGTGCAACTTCATAAATTAAACCACCATTAATTAAATCATCAAAATTAGAACGCCTTAAAATATCTGTTAAACTATTATAAGATTTTTTATTATTGTTAATTAATATCCTTTGAAATTCTTCTGAATTTTTACTTATTTTTATAGAAAATTTTTCAATCTCTTTTTTATTTTCTTTTGTTGTATTCTTATGATATAAACGATATAATAAATATGCTTCTTCAAACATCTTATAACCCATTGCTCCTTTAAGAGAACTAAGATTATTTTTATATAATGATTCAGGTTTTCCATCTTCTGTTTTTGGAAATACAACATAAAAACCATTTTTAAACTCAAATTTAATTGATTTATCGTCTTCACTAAACATACTATAAAACTCGCATCTTTTTTCGGGATTATTTATTATTGCATTTAAGGTTCCAACTAAATAACAATCTTGTGCTCTTTGTTTAAGAATATCATTGTTATCAAATAAAGCTTTAAATGTTTCTGTAGATAAATTTATATTATAAGTAGTTCCAAGTTCATTTTTTAAAGAAGTTTTATATGGACTTTCTTGTTTTATTTCATTTTTTATAATACGATTTTGATAATTAACATAATAAAAGTTTTTCTTACTTAAATTTTTCTTTATTGCTTTAAGTGAACACAATAAATCGTTTGTTCTATCCATCTTAGAAAGAGTTTTAGAATCAAGTTTTTGATTTTCTAAGACTTTAATTTTATTTTCAATTTTTTCTATTTTATTATCCAATATTTCATTAAAAGCTTTTTTAGCTTCTTTATCACTATTTGTAATCTTATATGCTTTAACTAAACTATCAATACCACCGTATGGGGTAAGTGATATTTGAGTATCATACTTAGAGTTAAAATCACGTATTTTTTTTCTCGATTTTATTTTAACAAAAAATTTCTCTTTTTGTTCTTCTGTAATTTCCCTATTTTTAACTCCATTTAAAACATAATCTTTTTCCAGTTGTTCAATTTCTTGAGATGTACCATTATAATTTTTAAAATGACTATTAAACTTCTGTAAAAATGTACGTTCTTGCTCACTTTTTTCAACTATGGATTTTGATTCTTTATTTTGTGTATTAAATATTCTTTTAAAAAATCCAGGTTTATAATACTCTACAATTCTATAACCACAAAACAAACCTAAAGCCACCCCTGCTGTCAACATAAATCCTTTTAAAACTGTGCTAAAAAATGATTTTTTTTCTTTTTCTTTTTCTTTTTTATTATTCAAAAGAAGTAAATCATGCTGAACTATACCTGACTCCATATGTTCTTGCGTTTGAAAGGATTTATTATTTTGGCAGAATGATGGATTGGAATTAAAATTATTTTGATTTATACAAAAATTAATATTACTCATGCATACTCATAAAAAGTACTTATTCACTTAATTATATAAAAACATTAAATAAATAAAAATTGCGTAAAAATTTATTTACATTAATTTTTTTTCAACAAAATTAAATATAAACTTATAGTTTATATTCTTTTTCAAAACCAAATAATGATGACACACTTTCATCATCATGTATCCGTGAAATTGCTTCCCCAAGCAAAGGTGCAACACTTAACTGTTTTATTTTAGATGGTAAATTATCTATATCAAGGGGTATAGTATTTGTAACAATAATCTCCTTTATTGGTGCACTTTCTAATCTAGTTAAAGCCGGACCAGAAAAGACAGGATGTGCAGCACAAACATAAACATCTTTTGCTCCATTTTCTTTTAAAACACGTGCAGCTTCACATATTGTACCTGCTGTATCTATCATATCATCAAACATAATACATATTTTATCTTTAACATCACCAATAACATGAGAAGCTATTGCTTCATTATGTTTATCTCGCCTTTTATCTATAATTGCTAAAGAACAATTAATAGCCTTTGCAAAATATCTTGTCCTAGGTACACCACCTGTATCAGGACTAACTGCAACTATATCCTGACCTGGCAAATTAAGATTTTTTATATAATCAACAAGCACAGGTGTTGCAAAAATATGATCAACCAAAATATTAAAAAATCCTTGAATTTGTCCTGTATGTAAATCCATAGCAAGGATCCTATCTGCACCTGCCGTTGTTAAAAGATCTGCAACTAATTTAGCAGTTATTGCTTCCCTACCCGATGTTTTCCTATCCTGTCTTGCATAACCATAATATGGTATAACAGCTGTAATTGTTTTTGCACTTGCACGTTTAAATGCATCTATAATTATTAACAATTCAACTAAATTTTCATTAACCGGATTACACAAAGGTTGAATAACAAAAACATCATCTCCACGAATACTTTCTTGTACCTGCACGTAAATTTCACCATCTGCAAAATTTTTAACAATCATAGGTGCAATTGAAGTCCCTAGATATTTAGCTATCTCAGATGCCAGCTTTGGATTTGCACGCCCTGTAAATAACTTTATATCATGCGTAGGATTAATATTTTTTTCCCGTTCGGGTAAACACATTTGCATTTCCATTTTAACAACTACCTTCCATATTCTTTTGCTTAACTTTTACATAATCCTTTATAATTTTTTCCTCACTTCTAGTTACATATAAAGAATCATTATATACATCTTTTGTAACAGTTGAATTAGCACCTACCATTGCGTTTTCTCCAACACAAACAGGTGCAACCAAGACACTATTTGAACCTATTGATACTTTGTTTTTAATAATCGTTTTATTTTTTTCCTTAGTTATTGAATTAAAATTAGCTGTTATCGTGCCTGCACCTATATTAACATTTTCTCCAACTTCACTATCGCCTATATAACTTAAATGACAAATATTAGTGTTTGATGCAACATTAGCATTTTTTAATTCTACAAAATTACCTATTTTTACATTATTTTCAATATTAACATTTCCTCTTATATGAGTAAAAGGTCCAATTTTACAATTTTTTCCTATTTTGTTTTTACCACTTATATAAACATTAGGTAATATAATTGTGTCAGGTTCAATAGAGGTTTGAAGAGATATCCATGTTGTATCTCTATCATATATAGTGACACCATTTTCTAACAAACAATCAATCACTTTATTTTTTAATATTGTTGATGCTTTCATAAGATCTCGTTTTGAGTTTATTCCAAATAATTGAACACTATCCTCAATTTTATAACCTGAAACCTTTAAGTTGTTTTTTACAGCCCACAAAACTATATCAGTTAAATAATATTCATTCTGAGCATTATCACAATCAAGTTCATTAAATGATTGTTTAATTTTCTGCCAATCAAGACAATAAATCCCACCATTTATCTCATTAATTGACCTTTGATATTCATTAGCATCTTTTTCTTCTACAATTTCTATTAAGTTATTATCTTTATCACGAACAATACGCCCATATCCATGAGGATCTATAACTTCTGTTGTCACAACAGTGCAAACACTTTTATTTTGATTATGATAATCAATTAAAGATTCCAAAGTATTTTTTTCTATTAATGGTGTATCTCCACATAAAACAAGTACATTTCCATTAAAATTATCAAGTTCATTATAAACTTTTTTAACTGCATCACCTGTTCCTCTTTGAGGATATTGAAGTATACATTTATATTTAATTAAGCTAGACTTACAATAATTTTCAACGACCTGTGCTTTATGACCTACAATTATATAACTTGAATCAACAATATCAAAACACGCATCATAAACATACTTTAAAAGTTCTACATCAAAAATTTTATGTAGCACCTTGGGTACATTAGATTTCATTCTTTTTCCGCAACCTGCTGCCATAATAATTGCTTTTGTTTTTTTAGACGTCATTTAAATTAACCTGCATATATATAATTTAATTTTCTCATAAATATAATTTATTGTGTAGAGTTTTATTAATTTTTGTAACAATTTACAAAATATTTGAAATATCATTCTCTTTTATTTTTTTATATATATGTATAGTTACAATAAGAGGTAAATTGTGGGCTTTGCAGTTAATACAGGTACATTAGTTTATTATCAAACTTACTTAAGTAAGTTAAATTTTGAACGCAATCAAATTAATAACCAAATGCTTACCTTAATAGAACAAAAAACAGAATTATCAGAAAAAAAAAGCAAAGCTTATTCTGGAAAAAGCATTAAAATAAATAATAACGGAACATCTTCAAATTTAACCTGGGAAGCAATTAAAGAATATAACAACAATACATCAAATTCTCCTATTCAACTTTATAACACAACAACAGGTCAAGAAATTTTAGAAGGTAATCAAGAAAGTTCACAAGCTTCAGGAGATTTAATTTTTAAAGATGACGACGATGGCTCCATACTTCAAGCAAACTTACTTCGAGGCACATATGCATTTATGGACATGGATGGAAACACAATAAACCTTGAAGAAAGTGATATATTTACTTTAAGTGAATATTCCGATAAAGAACTTTCAGCTATTTTAACGGAAATAGAAGCAAAAGAAAATCAAATTGAAGAAGAAGAACAACAATATGAACTAAGGTTAAACAAAATAGAAACAGATTTACAATATGTTGAAAAAAGCGTTCAATCTGTTGAAAAACAACAAGATAATGATCAAAGTTTCACGTTAAAATTATTAAGTTAATTTTTACTATAATTTTATATTTCTCTTAAAATTTTCTTCATGATAAACACCGCCACCACATATAATTTCAATAACTTTTAAAAGAAATTCACGATGTGCGTCAGTTTGATTTAAAGGAAATTCACGATTGCCAATATGTCTTATCTTTATTATTGCAGGCTCCTGTTTATCAGCTGGTACAAATAATGATGCAACTTCATTTTCAAGTATAAGTTGGAAATCTGGCTCAAACTCACCATTTTTTCTCATTTTTGAAATATTACCTTTAATTGCAATAATACGTCCAGAAAACAAAGGTTCTTTACCTTCACGAAACAATGCCTGAGGTTTATCATTACTTCTTAATGTAAAACTTATACTATGCCATAATATATTCAACTTTACAGTTGTTTTGTTTTTATCTATTTCATAATAAATTTTCTGTGAAGCAATTCCACGTGATGAAAAAGACTGTTTTAAATAATCAACAGTTAAGTGAACATGTTCTATCATTCTCAAAAACATTTCATTTGTATTTAAAACAGCATTCTGGTATTCCAAAAATTGTTTATACATGTGAGTCGAAACAAGGTTCATCCGCTCTTGTATAACTGATGATTTTCTTATTGTTGTTTCTAGATTATCCAGATTGCTAAAATTATTACTCAATTTTTTACATCACTTTATATAACTTATATTAGTATATTAACACACTTATTTCAAAAATGGCATGGAGTTTTATTGCATTTGTTGCAATTTGTTTACAAACTACAAATATATCATATAATTATATTGTATAATAAATTTGTTATGGATAATAAACTATCACAAGGCGTTGATATTGAAGAAGTAGTACGCTTTAAGAAATATGAAAAAAATATAAACTCAAAAATACTAAATCGCATATTTACAAAAAATGAGCTTGAATATTGTTTTTCAAAAAAAAATACTGCACAACATTTGACTGCAAGATTTTGTGCTAAAGAAGCATGCATTAAGGCTTTATTTCCTTATGAAAATAAAAAAATATTTTTAAATCAAATCGAAGTGATAAATATAAATCAATATCCGCAAATAAGTATTTTAACATGCTTAAAGAATAAATATACAATAAATTTATCAATGTCTCACTGTAATAATTATGCAATTGCAAGTGTTATTTTAGTAAAATTATAATAAATTTAAATTTAATTTTAAGTTATTTGCCAATATATTAATTTCTATAATTGAAAGTTTTTCTCCTCTTATATTTTCATTTATGTCACAATCTTTTAATGTCTTAATAACAATATCTTTATCAAATCCTCCTTGAATTAAAGAATTTTTAACATTTTTTCTTCGAGATAAAAAACAAGCCTTTATTACCCTCTTTAAAAAGGTATAGTCATTAGACTTAACTATAGGAGAATTTTTAACTTTAAATTTTACAATTGCCGAATCAACCTTTGGAGATGGATAAAAAGAACTTGCTTTTACTTTCTTTAAAAATTCAACATTGCAATAAAATTGTGATAATATTGACAAAAGACCATATTCTTTATTATTACTATTTTCATTTGCTACTAATCTTTTTGCAACTTCGTATTGAACCATAAGTATAATTTCTTCAATTTTATTTCTATTTTGATTATTTAACTCATCAATTTCACCAAGCAAATGAACAATTATAGGACTTGTTATGTAATATGGAATATTTGCTATTATTTTTACTTTTTTTTCATAAGTTAAATCTGCAATATTCAACTTTAGTATATCATTATTTATTAATTCTAAATTTTTATTAAAAGGCAAAATATTTTCATTTAAATAATTTATTGCATCGTTATCTATTTCACAAGCTATAACATGCTTTGCTTTTTTACAAAGTTTTTGAGTCAAAAAGCCAATACCAGGCCCTATTTCAATAATTATACTATCATCAATACATCCTGCTTGTTTAACAATAAAGTCCAAAATATTTTCATCAATCAAAAAATTCTGACCGAGACTTTTTTTAGTATTAAATTTTTTAGCTTTCTGTATATAATTCATCTGTATATTTATAATAATACAAACAGGTGATTTGTTTTAATTTTGATATTTTGGTAAGCTAAATTATATGAAAGCTATAATTTTACATAAACAAAACTTTACCAAAGAAGATCTTATTAAAGACTATTTATATAGTGCAAAGCACCCAAAATTATTCAAAATAGGTCTTGAGTATGAAAGAATAAGTATAGATAATACAAACAATAAAACAGCCTCATATTTAGGTAAAAACGGTATTCAAAATTTTTTAAAAACTTTTGCCAACCAATACAACTGGAATTTAATTTTTGATAATAACTTTATAATAGGACTTGAATTAAATAATACAACTATCACATTGGAACCTGGAGGTCAACTTGAAATTAGTCTATCACCTCAAAAAAACGTTAATGATATTGAACTTGAAATAGAAAGTTTAAATGATAAAATAAAAAAACTTTCCCAACATTTTAATCTTAATTTTATTGAATATGGAATTAATCCTACCTGCCTTGCAAATGAAATACCTATAATTCCCAAACGTAGATATCAAACAATGGCAAAATATCTTGATTTAAAAATGTCAAAGTTTATGATGAGACAAACAAGCGGAATTCAGACAACTTTCGATTTTGAAAATGAATCTGATGCTGCAAAAAAAATTACTTTATGTTCAAAGTTAAGCCCTATTATGACAGCTATTTTTGCAAATTCCCCGATTTACAATAAACAGATTACAAAATATAAATCAATACGTTCACTTGCATGGTTATATACGGATAAAAAAAGGTGCAACATCTTAAATGAAGATTTAATTGAAAATTTTTCATTTAGTAAATATATAAATTACATATTTAATATTCCTGTTATTTTTATTATACGCAATAATAAAATTATTGAATTTGATAACAAAACAACATTTAATGATTTTTATAATTTTGGCTATAAAGGAATAAATGCACAAAAAGAAGACTATTGGCTACATGCATCATTATTCTTTCCAGATGTTCGTCTAAAAAATTATATTGAAATTAGAAACCATGATTGTCAAAAAGGAATTTTAAAATATTCAATACCGGCTTTATATAAAGCTATATTTAAAGATTCATATACATTTAACTCAATAAATAAAATCATAAGTGAATTTACAATTGATGAATTAAATAAAGCAAAACTTTCAAGTGCAAAGCAAGGTCTTAAAGGACAAATTGGAAATTATCAAATTCAAGACGTTGCAAGTGATATTATAAAACTTGCATTTAATGCACTTTATGATGATATAGATAAAAAATATATTACACCATTATTAGATTTAACATTAAATGGTTTATCACCTGCTGATTTATTAATTCAACAATTTACAAATAATTATAAAGGTAATTTTGACAAATTCATGACTTACTTAAAAAAATAGTATAAATAAATGGTTTACTTTTATATATCGAACATTAAAATGTAATTGAGATAATAAAAATAAGAAAGGTATATAAAATGGCTAAATTGAATGGTCAATCTTTACTTGTTAGTGCTGTTTCAGGTTTAACAAATACATATAGTATTCTTGCTCAAAGTTATCCTAATGGAGTAACCTTAGAAGATATAAATAATACCGATAATTATAAAAATTTAAATTTAAATAAAAGTTTTTTAAGTTATTTATCATCAAATTTTCAAAATATTGACAAAGATAATGATGGAGTCATAAATGCAAATGACCTAACAACATTAACTAACAATTTATATAGTCAAGGATTAAGTTATAATGAACTTGTGCAACTTTGTTCACAAAACGGTTTAGGTTCAAGTTCTTTATTATCTACCGTTTTAACTTATTTTAATGAAATTGATACAAATGGTGATGGTAAAGTTTCCAATTCTGAAATTACAGCTTGGAGCAACAAAGTTGAAGAAGAAAAAGTTAAAAGCGAACTAAATGCTTTTAAACCAAGTAATATGTCAATATTTTATGTTGATGACACTTCAACAGATACATCAAGCATTTTGGATAGCAGATATCCAGATTTAGATGACTTAACATAATAATATTATTATATTATATTTTTATTTTTTTAAAATTATTTCCCTATTTGCTTGTGCCTCGCTTAATGGTCCTTTTTCGTATAAAATTTTAGCAAAATTTTTAACTTTTTTATAAAGTAATTTATATTTATTATCAAGACCTTTTGCTTTCATAACTTTTTGATAAGCATCCATAATATTTAATCCAGTTTTATTTTGAAGACTTTGATGATAACTTTGTTCAAAATTATATGGAATTTTATATCTAAAGTTATTAACATCATTCAATTCCTGTGCATTAAATTGTTGTGCTTTTCCATAAATATCCATATAAAAAACTTTATTATTTTTAGCCATTTTAATTTGAGCAAATTTAGCCCGAACAAAATTTGAAGGTTTATCTAAATTTGCATTTTGAGGATTTAAGTGTAATTCTTCAATAAGAGCTTCCTTTTGAAGCTTAACTCTTTCATTTAAATTTTGATTGAGAGAATCATAAGAATTATTAACAAATTCATTTTTTTGACTTAAACGTTGAAGAGATATATGATCATGATTATTTGTCATATAAATATATCCGTCATCATCCACTCCACGCTTTTTTAAATCTAGAGTTGTGGCATAAGAAGGACTAACATAAGCCGTACTTTGCACAAATTTATGGTTTTTAAATTCACTTCTTAAAAATCCTTTAGGAAAAATTGAAAAATCATCAGGAGAAGCTTCTACCTCAAAAATAAGATCATCCTTATTAAACTTATCACCTTTTACCTCTTTTACCTTTTTCTCAATACGATTTAAAAGATTTTCACCCATATCAAGTGTGTAAACACCATTTTTTTTATTCTTATAATTTTGTTTAACACTTGAAGCTACATCATTTATAGACGGAGAAACATAAGCCCATCCTACATCAAAACGTATTCCATCATACCTTTTAGCAAAAAATTCAACTTTTTCCATCAATAATTTATTAGCATCACTTTTTTCATCTTTTATTTGAGAATAATTTAAAGCCGGCAATCCCCATCCTATATTAGCAAAAGGAAACTTAGGATCAGAACTTTTTTCAAATGCTTTTGGATGAGCCCAAACCTCATCATATGAAAAACCTATTAAACAATCACCAAAAAGTTTCAAATTTTTTTCATGTAATTTTTGACGATTTTCAGATAAATGTTCATCTGCTAAAAATTGTTCAAAATAATATTTATCAATTTCTTTTTCATTTTCTTTTTTAAGCTTTTCAATACGCTCATTACGTTTGATTTCATCATAATCAGGATTGTAAAGATTAATATCAATCTTAGCACTTTCATCATTTCCCCATTTATAAGGATTATTATTGGCATACTTTTTTCTTAAAATTTCGTATAAAGCCTTAGGCTCAAGCCGTTTTTTATTTTGTAATTTATATTCTTCAAATCTTTGAGTTAATAATTTTGGTTTATATGTTATAAAATTTTCATAAGCTTTATCAAGAGCCTCTATAAAAGGAGTCATTGCTAACTCTTTATTTGAACGATCCTTAGGTAATACATTTGATAAATTTATAAGTTCGTCTTGTTTTTCTAAATTATTTACATCTACAACTTTTTTTAAATCATTTTTTGATAAAATATTACCATATTTATCACCTGTCAATCTTTCAAGATCAATATTTTGAATTCCAAGTGATAAGGCAGTTGAAGTATAATTACAATAAAATAAACCACTTTTTTTCTTCATTGGTAACATTTCACCTTGAGGCAAAACTTTAACGGCATTAATTCCCATATATGTTTTCATTAAATCAAAAAATTCCAAAGCTTTTTTATTACCTAAATTACCGACACCAACATTATCAGATTCATCAATTGGCAAACAAGTATCCTGAACTATTAAGATATTTATTCCATCATTTCCTATTACTTTTTTTACTTGTTCTTGTACTTTAATAAAATCCTTTCTTTCTTCTGTAGTTAAAGCACGGCCAAATTTAAGATTATTATTAAATTTATGCACCTTCATATTAAACTCCTTATATTAATTAAGTTCATGTAATTATAATAACTCTAAAATATTTTGTTATTAATAATAAAATCTATTTTTAAAGTTTTTGTTACATTAGCCGATTTATAAATTATTGAGTATAATATATAAGTATTGAGGATAAATAAAAATGAAAATTTTAATTTCAAACGATGACGGGATAAATGCAACAGGAATAAAATGTTTAAGCGAAGCTTTATCACAATATCATGATGTATATATTATTGCTCCTGATAGGGAAAGAAGTGCAGCAGGACATTCTTTAACACTTCATACACCATTAAGAGTTGATGAAGTAGAAGCACAATACGGCTCAAAAAGAACATGGGTAACAACAGGAACTCCAGGAGATTGTGTCAAAATAGGTCTTAGTGCCATTCTGGATGAAAATGAAAAACCTGATATAGTTATTTCAGGCATAAACCACGGTCCTAACCTTGGAGCGGATATTTTATATTCCGGTACGGTTTCGTGTGCTATGGAAGGAGCAATGCTTGGCTATCCCTCAATTGCAGTTTCATTATCATGTCTTGTTTGTCATCTTGAACACTTTAAAACAACCGCTGACTTTATTACCAAATTCTTACCTAAAATAAAAGAAGTCAAATTTCCTAAAAAAACTGTTTTAAACATAAATACACCTGCTTTAAGTAAAGATGATATTGTAGGCGTTGCAATTACTAAATTAGGCACACGAATGTTTACAAATACATACGAAAAAAGGAAAGATCCAAGAGGAAAAACATACTATTGGATGGCAGGCGAACTTATAAAACATGATGAAGATGATGGAACTGACATTAATGCATTAAGACAAAACAAAATTTCAATAACACCATTAACATTTGAGATGACTTTTAATGAAATAATGCCGGATTTAGAAAAAGCTTTTTGTGAAAGTGGCAGTTGCAACTGGTTTTAAAAAGGATTAATTCATATGAAAATTAAAATAAATGGTAAAACTGAGGTAATAAGTGATAATATAAATAATCTTTCTATGCTTATTGATTTTTTAGAGGATAAAATACCAAAATTGTTTGCCATTGAAAAAAATGGTAAGATAATATACAAAGAAAATTATAAAAAAGAAACACTTAAGGAAAATGATGAAATAGAAATTGTTATGTTTTGTGGAGGAGGTTAATCTTTTTGAGTTAGTCCATATGGCATAAGCTTATAACCACCACCATAAACTGTTTGAATGTATTTTTTACCATTTGATATTTTATCTAACTTTGAACGTAAATGACGAATATGTACTCTTATTGTTTCAACATCATCATCTTCCTGATATCCCCATATTTCCTTAAGAAGCTTTGATGATGAAACCATACATCCATGGTTTTGAACAAGGACGTTTAATATATCAAATTCAATAGGAGTTAATTTTATTTTTTTATCTAAAATTTTCACTTCATAAGACTCACTTAGTAACGTAATATCACCAATTGTAGATATTTCCTTAATTACAACAGAAACAGGAATAGAATTTGTTCTTTTTAAAAGTGCTTTCACTCTTACAAGCAACTCATCCATCTCAAAAGGTTTTACTAAATAGTCATCAACTCCTATATTAAAACCTTTAACTTTATTTTCTAAAAATCCTAAAGCTGTCAACATAAGAATAGGAATATTTTCAAGATTCTTATTTTCACGTATTCTTTTAGCAACAGTATAACCATCAATATTTGGCATCATAACATCAAGTATTATTAAATCAGGAATTTCTTGTTTACATAAAGCAAAACCAATCGTACCATCATATGCTTGAATTACATCAAAACCAGACAATTCAAGATTAACTTTTATTAACTCATTTATTGATTTATCATCATCTATTATTAAGATTTTATTCATAATTTTATTACACTTTTAAGATATTTTTAATTATCAAGGACAAATACTTTCCCAATCTATATCATCATCAGCTTCGCAACCAGGTTCAACAATTTCATCACCATCTTCAAGCATAATTTGCAACATAAGTTTTAATTGTTTTTTATAATTTTTATGTGCTATTTCACTTGTTTTAGCACAAAAACAAAAACTTGGCAATTCTTTTATCTCAATATAATGATAAACTTCACCAACAAAATCCAAATCCGTTCCTTCAATTAAAGTCCAATTAAGATTCAAATAATAATCAATATCTTTCACAACATCCACTTTATTAAATTACCTCATTCACTATATAATGACTCACGAGTTAAAGGTTGTTTAATTATTACACCTTCTCCGCCAATCACATCAGCTTGTTTACCATTTAAATACAAGTAAATATCTTTATTTATTTTAGTTTGTTCAACTGTTTTTATTAATTGTTTTAATCTATTATAAACGCTATCAGTCCCACCACCATACTGAAAAGCATCATTTAAATTTATTATAATATATTCATCAGTTTCTTTTATACCAAGTAATTTAGTACCATTTGGAATTTCACTATAAAAGCCATTTTTTTTACTTTCTTCATCAGGTCCTTCTAAAAGTGCTTCTATCGAAGCTTTTAAAGTATCTTCATTTTTATTTACTTTTGTTTCAATAGCTAAAAAACTTATTTTTCCACCTTGTGATTCCTTTAAAAAATATGTATAAATCTTTTTTAAATCTGAAGTATTTTCTTTATTATCTTTATTAATATTACCATTATTCCCTATATTTTCAGGTATATCTTTATCAAGCCCTTTTTTTACATTGTCAATTTTATCGTTTAAAAAATTATCCACTAAATTACTTTTAAAATAAAAGAAACCTAAAATAATTAGTAATACAACAAAAATCTTAGAAAATAAATTCATAAATCACATTCTCCATAAAAATTAAACACTTTTAGGAACAATAAACACTCCATCAAAAACAATTTCATTATTTATTATATTAACATTTTGAACTGCATTTATTCCTTTATTATTTTTATCCAAAGATAAGTCAATATTAAAAGGATTAAATATATTTAATATTGATAAAATATTATCAGATGAAAAACTTAAAGAATTACTAATATTAAAATCAGCAACTGCAATTTTGCCGTCAACAACTTTAAGCCCAAAATCGGAATTAATAGTTTTTGTACCTATAAATGGTAATAGAACTTTAAAATCCATATAAATTCTATTTCCTGCCAATGTAAACTGTGGTTCATACACTTTTAAAGAAAGTATATTAGAAAAAGATTGATTAAATTTGTTTATTTTTTCACGATATTGAGGTCTTAATATAATTTTATTTAAATCATTTTGAGTTATTTTTGCTTCATATTTTAATACAAAATTTTCAGGAAATGTAAAATCATAAGAATTAAACTTAACTTGATTATAATCACATAAAGTATAAGCTTTTAAATTTGAAACATAAAATCCTTCATATTTAACACTATCCGATGTCATACTCAAATTTTTAAACTTTCCTTCAATTAAGTTTTTACCTCCAAAAGCTTTTATATCAACATCAAAATCAGAATTTGTTTCTTTTTTCAATGCAAATTTAATACGTTTTTCTGCAATATTAGTAAGAATTAAATTTGTACCTGTTATTTTACTAATTGTTGATGCAAAAACACCCCCAACAGGATAAGGCTCTGCCGGACAAAAACTTGCTACATCTTCAATAGCATAAGTTACATTTTGAAACAAAACAAAAGCTAATAAAATAGCCCCTAAATTACATATTTTTTTCATATCAACACCTTCTCAAGTTTTATTCTACTATTAACCATTCTTCCTATTGCCTGTAATTTTTCATCATAAGTCAACATTAAGATATCATTATTGCATTTTAAATTAAAATTTTCAATACTTTGTCCAAATTTAATTTTTTCTACTTCATCATTTGTTAAATTAAAACACCTAAACGGCAAAATTTCAATTGGATTTACTAAATTATTTCTTAAAATTTCAATATTCTCAAAATCAGAAATTGAATCTTCAATAATAAATCCGTTTGACAATGTTCTAATTAAACCGGTCATTATAGCACCACAGCCTAATATATTTCCCATATCATTAATAACTGAACGCACATAAACACCTTTATTGCAAGTTATAACAAATTCTCCTTTTTTTAAAAATTTATTATAACTTAAAAGTTTTATATCATTAATATAAATTACTTTTTGAGGTAAATTATCAATTTTTACCCCCCTGCGTGCAAGTTTATATAATTTTTGTCCATCTATTTTAACAGCTGAAAATGGAGGAACTTTTTGACTTGTTTCACCTATAAAGCTTGATAAAATAGAAAAAAGAAGTTTTTCATCAACTTTAGAATAGTCAAAATCCTTAACTTCAATAACATTTCCTTCAATATCATAAGTATCAGATTTTTTCCCAAGTTCAAATGATGCAACATATTTTTTATTAAAAGGTAAATATTCAATTAATCTTGTTGCTTTACCAATAGCAATAGGAAGAACACCTGACGCCAAAGGATCCAACGTTCCACAATGACCTATTTGCTTAATGTTTAAAACTTTTCTTAAAATATAAACAACTTTTGAGGAAGTAATTCCACACGGTTTATTTATATTCAAAAATCCAAACATAAACTATATCTCTTCCTTCGATATTTTATCAATTATTTCAAGAACTTTCATACCTCTTTCAAGGGAATCATCCAGATAAAATTTTAAATCAGGTGTAACCCTTAAACGAATACGCTTACCAATATTATAACGAATTTGTGATTTATGAGAATTTAAAGCATCAAATATTTTTTGTTTATTTGTCTCATCCTGAGTTAAAATTGAAAAATACACTTTTGCAAATGAATTATCATGTGCCATAACAACATCTGTTACAGAAACCAAACTGGATATTCTGCTATCCTGAATTTCAGTTAATAATATACTAGAAATCTCACGCATCATAGCTTTTCTTACTTTTTCATTACGTAAAGTCATTTATTTAAACCTCAAAATTTGTTTATACTAAAATTTTTCGTTCAATTTCTTCAAATTTTGTAACCTGGATTATATCACCTTCCTCAATATCATTAAATTTAGCAAAAGATACACCACATTCAAAACCACTTGCAACTTCTTTTACATCATCCTTAAACCTTTTAAGCATATCAATTTGACCATTATAAACTTCTTTACCATTACGTATCAAAGAGGCATTACATCCTCTCACAATTTTTCCTTCCAAAACATAACATCCGGCAATTTTATTTGTTTTACCAATTGTAAATATTTGACGTATTTCAGCCTTACCTAGTTCCACTTCTTTAATTTCAGGTTTTAAAAGTTCAAGCATTGTTTTTTCAACATCTTCTAAAACTTGATAAATTATATTGTAAATTTTTATTTGGACTCCATTTCTTTCAGCCATAGCCTGGACATTTGCATCTTCTTTAACAGTAAAGCCAAGTATAATAGCATTTGAAGCAGATGCAAGCATAACATCAGCTTCTGAAATATCCCCTACACCTACATGAACAAGTTTTGTTATTATTTCTTTTGACTCAAGATGACCTATTGCTTGTGACACAGCTTCTGCACTACCGTGGGTATTTGCTTTTATTATTAAATTTAAAGTTTGAATCTCATCATCCTGACCTATAATATCATTCTTTACATAATTAGGAGTCATCGACTCAAGACGCAAATTACGCTCATTTTGTTTTCTTTTTTCAATAATACTTTTCATTTCTTTATCAGATCTTACAACTTCAAATGTGTCACCTGCTTGAGGAACCTCATTTAATCCAAGTATTTCAACAGGCGTAGAAGGACCTGCTTTTTTAACCTTTTCACCAGAATCTAAAAGTAAAGCACGAACCTTACCGCCTACACTACCTACAACAACACTATCCCCAACTTTTAACGTTCCATTTTGAATCAACAATGTTGCCAAAGGCCCTTTACCTTTATCCAAATTTGCCTCAATGACAACACCTGTTGCATAATCATCAGGATTTGCTTTCAAATCTAAAATCTCAGCTGTAAGTAATATATATTCCAACAACTCATCCAATCCCATACCTGTTAAAGCACTAAGTTTAACACATATAGTATCTCCGCCCCATTGTTCCGGAACAAGTCCATGTTCTGTTAATTGCTGCATAATCTTATCAGGATTAGCATCCGCTTTATCCATTTTATTAATGGCCACAATTATTGGCACATTTGCAGCTTTAGCATGATTTATAGCTTCAATTGTTTGAGGCATTATACCATCATCAGCGGCCACAACTAAAATTGCTATATCCGTGGCCTGTGCTCCTCTTGCACGCATTTCTGTAAATGCTTCATGACCGGGGGTATCCACAAATACTATTTTTTTATCATTTAAAAATACAGTATATGCACCTATTGATTGAGTTATACCACCAACCTCATCTGAAACTATCTTATGCTTCGAAGCACGAATTGCATCTAATAACGTTGTTTTACCATGATCTACATGCCCCATTATACTTACAACAGGTGCTCGACGTTTTAATAATCTTTCATCTGTATTTTTAATCTTATTTAGTTTTTCTTCCTTTTTAAGTTCTTCTTGGATATAAGCATCTAAGTCTTCTTCAAGCACTTCTATTCCAAAACTTTCAGCAACTTTTTTCGCCATTTTGGCATCAATAACTTGATTCACAGTTGCCAAAACACCATTCATCATTAAAAAACGTACTATCTCAGCTGGTGTTTTATGTATTTTTTTAGATAAATCCCCAACTGAAATACTTGAATCAATAACAACCTGCTTTACTTCTAATATATTTTCTTCATCCTCGCGAACTTTCTTCTTGTGCTTTTGAGTCATAGCTTTTTCAAGACTAATCATCTCTTGCATTTCTTCTTTTGATTTCTTTTTATCCTTAAGATTTATTTTTGAGGATTTTTTATAATTATTTTTACCTTCATATATCTCCTGTGAAATTATATGACGTGCTATAGGTTTTTTTATAACAGTATCTTTTTTTTCATTTTGCTCAGTTTTAACATTTGATACATCTAATGTAACATTTTTTGCCTTTTTAACTTTTATTTTTTCATCAAATTCCGCTTTGATATTGCGAGGTTTTATATAATTTTTAGTATCTTTTTTATTTGTAATTACCTTTTTTGATTCGTTAACATCATTTAATACTTTTTCACTAGATTCTTGCTTAATATTAGTTTCTTTAACTTGTTCATCATGACTTTGGACAACTTTATTAGATGAAATATTAACTTCATCATTACCATGCGAAGAAACTAAATCCTTTTGAGAATTTAAAGATTTTGAAGAATTTTCAACAGATGAAACTTTTTTACCCTTAACAACAGGTCTTTTTATCCCTTCACGCACAAGCAAAAGCTCACGAATGTCAGGTTTTTCTTTTCTTTCTTTTTTTTCTTCAATTTTAATTTCTTCTTTTTTTTGAGAAGATAAAGTCTTTTCTTTTTCCTCTACTTCTTTATCGCTTTTATTTTCTTTATTTTCTTCATCATTTTTTTTAACTTTTTTTACAACAAATGCTTTAGGACGACTTGATTTTTTATCACTATCATTATTAGCATTAAACAATTCCTTAAGCCTTGCTATTTGAAACGAAGTCAAAGTACTTGAATGCGATTTTACTTTTATATCAATTTTCTCAAGTTTCTCTATTAATTCTTTTGTTGTTATATTAAACTCTTTAGCTACATCATATACTCTTTTGTCAGGTGACATCTATTATTATTTCTCCAAATTATTTTTCTATATTAATATTATTAGCACAATTCCTTAATTTAGTACAGCTTTGATTTTTTCAAATAAATTATTTATATTTTTCACACGTAAAACTTTAAATATTTTTCCTTTTCTAATAGCATTGTTTATACATATCTCATTCTTACAAATATAAGCAGAACGACCGAATGTATTATTATCAGGTGCAACAACTATATTCTTTGTCTTATATTCTCTTGTTATTTTTATAAGCTCTAGTTTATTCTCCATTTTACCACAAGCTATACATTTACGAAAATTTATTCTTTTCATATAATTCACACCAAACTTTCAACAACATAATTTTTCAACCATGCCAAACTTGAACCTTCAATATTTATATAATATTCATTATCCATTTTAAAGTATCTACAAATACTATCTAAATAATCAATTTCATAATTCCTTTGATTGGGACACTTACAGGTTATAGCATATTTATTTTTAAATTTAACTTCATAAAAATCATCTGATAAAGAACAACTATAACTTGATATTATTAATTTTGCCAAACTTTCATCCAGTAAATTAATAATATTCATAAAATGCACTTCAAGAATATTATCAATAATCCGAACAACATATACACCGTCATCTTTCAACAAAAGCTTGACCCCAAAAATACAGGCATGCTCATATTCATTAATACTGTTTAAAGCTTGAGCTATCTTTATAATAATATCATTTATAATTTTTTCTTTCGTTATACTGTCCAAAAATGGAATTGGGGAGATTATTTGTTTTTTTAAATCATCTTCATATACCTCACCTATTAAATGTAAAGAAACACCATCATTAATAAAATATAAATAAATTTCCTCTCCACAATAATCTTCTTCGATAAATAAACTTTTATATTGCAAATCAAATAAATCACATATACATTTTCTACTATTTAAAAATCCACTTACAATATAACTTTCATCATAATTTCCGGCTGTTATTTTTAGAGGATATTCAACTTGTTTTAAATAATTAAGAGCAAATATTTCTTTTTCAAAAAAAATACCATTTAAAGAAGGGATATTAAAGTCTTTTAGAAATAATCTTTGAGCATATAAATTTGAACTAATTTCAATTAAGTCTCGTTGTGTTCTATATACATTCACACCATTTACCACAAGAAACTCATTCAATTCATATGTCAATTCGTCATTTTGTAAACAAATCACCAGGTCAATTTCTTTTTTAATAATAAACTTTAAAATATCAATTTGATTTGAATAATCAAAAAATATAACTTTATCATAAGTATAGTATTTATCAAATTGTTCAATACACAAATAAACAAGATGCCCCTCACTTTGCAATTTTGCGGACAAAAAATAAGCCTTTGGTGCTTTACCTATAACTAAAAACTTCATAATAAAATTATACAATAAATTTTGTTTTGAGGTATTATTTAATAATATACACAAAGGAGAGTTAATATGAGATATGATAATCGTAAAAATGATGAATTAAGACTTATAAATTTTATTAAAAATTATACAAAAAATGCATTTTCGTCAGTTCTTGCAGAATTTGGAGATACAAAAGTTATTGTTGCTTCTTCTATATCTGAAACCAAACCAAGATGGATGGATAAAAATGACCCCAGAGGCTGGATAACAGCAGAGTATAGTCTTCTTCCATCATCCACAAATACAAGAAACAACCGTGAAAGAAACAACGTATCAGGTCGTACACGCGAAATTGAAAGACTAATTGGTAGAAGTTTAAGAAGTTGCGTTGATTTATATAAAATACCGGATATAACTATTACAATAGATGCCGATGTTATACAAGCTGATGGCGGCACAAGATGTGCTTCTATTTGTGGAGGATTTATTGCTTTAAATATGGCTTTTAATAAATTAATTAATAACAATATTATTAAAGAAAATCCAATCATTGAACCAATTGCAGCAATTTCTACAGGAATATTAAATGATAATGTTATTTTAGATTTAAACTATGAAGAAGATTCAAATTGTTGTGCTGATTCAAATATAGTATTAACAAAAAGCGGTAAAATTGTGGAATTTCAAACTACAGCTGAAGAATACCCATTTAATGAAGATAAATTAATGTTAATGCTTTCTTATGCCAAAAAAGGCATTAGTGAGATAATTAACAAATATTAGTACATAAAAGAATACTCGTATAAAAATACGAGCAGTTTTTTTAAAGAAAGTGTGGAGAGAAGTTATTTCTATTTAATAAATTCCACTATTATAGAATTATATAACGATTTTTATATAAAACTTAACAAAAATAAACATTTGAAAGTTAATATTATGATTTATAAAGATGAAATTGAAAATTTAAAAAAAGCAGATAATTATCGGGAAATTTATAATATTCAAAAAAAAATAGAAAAATATATATTTATTGACAATAAAAAATTATTAAATTTATCGTCCAATGATTACTTGGGATTAGGAACAAATAAAGAATTATTAAAAGAATTTATAAATGAAAAAATTAATAATGATGAATTTTTATTTTCGTCTTCATCTTCCCGGCTTTTAACTGGAACTTCTAATATTTATAAGGAACTTGAAGAAAATCTTGCCAAATTATATAAAAAAGAAAAAGCATTGTTATTTAATACAGGTTACCAATGCAATTTAGGAGTTATTTCATCAATTGCCAAAGCTAATGACATAATTTTTTCCGATAAGTTAAATCATGCCAGCATAATTGATGGAATAAAACTTTCAAATTCTCAATTTTATCGATATAAACACTTAGATTATAATCACCTTGAACAACTTTTAAAAAATCATCGATATAAATATAAAAATGCGTTTATTATTTCTGAGTCTATATTTAGTATGGATGGTGACATTGCTGATATTAATTCTCTTATTGAATTAAAAAATAAATATAACTGTAAACTTATAATTGATGAAGCACATGCTTTTGGAGTTTTTGGCGAAAATTTATGTGGATATTTTGAAAAAAATAAAGAAGATATTGATATAATTACTGCAACATTTGGTAAAGCACTTGCTTCTCAGGGGGCATTTGTTATTGCAAATAAAAATCTAATCAATTTTTTAATAAATAAATCACGTTCTTTTATTTTTTCAACTGCTCTTCCCAGTGCAAGTATAATGTGGGTAAACTGGCTTTTGTCAAAAAAAAACAAAATTTTAAAAATGCAACAAAAAAAACTTCATAATTTGCTAACTAAAACAAATAGCTATATAAACAAAATAAATATATCAAACTCAAAAACACAAATTATACCTATAGTAATAGGAGACAACAAAAAAACAATAGATATGTATCAGAAATTATACAATAATAATATTCTTGCTCTACCTATAAGAACTCCAAGTGTTCCACCTAATAAAGCACGTTTAAGAATTTCAATAAATTCAAATATTGAATTTACTGAATTAAAAAACACTTTTGACATTATTAATAAAGAATTAAAGGATAAAATTTATGAAATATAAATGGATAGTTAAAAATAATCCAAATAATAATCTTGTTTACTTTTTTAACGGTTGGGGAATGGATGAGAATGTTTTTCAAAAAGTTAAATATCCTAAAAATTTTGACATAATAATGTTTTATGATTATCAAAATCTTGAAATTGACAAAAGTATCTTTTTACAATGTTCAAAATATAAAAATAAATATCTTATCTCTTGGTCAATGGGTGTTATGATAAGCACCATATTTGAGCAAGAACTTGGAAAATTAAATAGAAAAATTGCAATAAATGGCACAATAAAACCAATTGATGATAATTATGGAATAACAAAAAAAATATATAACATGACTATAAATAATTTTGATGATTCATCATCTCAAAAATTTGTTAAAAAAATGTTTTTCAAAGATGAATTAATATTAAATCTAATAAATAGACCAATTTGTGAATTAAAAAATGAACTTATAAGTCTTATAGATTATAAAGGAAATGAAAACTTTTATTTTGATCTGGTTTATGTTTCAAAATATGATAAGATTATACCATATAAAAATCAAATTAATTTTTGGAATTGCCGGAATGAAAAAGTTATAACACTTGATCTTGGGCATTTTCCATTTGAAGACGATAAAATTTTTAATGAAAGTATTTTAATTTAAAATGAATAGTAATAAAATTTTAATTGAAAAAAGATTTACAAAATCCATCCATACATATAAAGACAATGCCATAATTCAAAAAACAATGGCTTTAAAATTGTTAAATATATTAAAAGAAGAAAGTTTAAATAAAAAAAAGTTTGATGATGTTTTTGAATTTGGTTGTGGGTGTGGATTATTAACATATGAATTTTTTAACAATTTTAGTTGTACAAATTATATATGCAATGACATAGTTAAATCATGTTATGATTATATTTTTAACATTAATAAAAAAATTGAATTTATATGTGCAGATGTTGAAAAGATAGAACTTAATAAAAAATTTGATTTAATAATATCAAATGCTACATTTCAATGGTTAAATAATCCTAAGAAAACGACAAATACCTTAATTTCAAATTTAAAAGAAGATGGCATTTTAGCTTTTACAACTTTTGGTCCTTACAATTTAAAAGAATTTAAACAATTAGGCTTCGGACTTAATTATATAAATATTGAATCAATAAAAAGCTTGTTTCCTATAAAGGATAAGAATAAAATAATAATTAAAGACGAAATTATACAACTACATTTCAAAAACCCCTATTATGTTTTAAAGCATTTAAAATGCTCTGGTGTCAATGCAGTTTACAATCATTCATTTACCAAAACAAAACTTAAAAAATTTATTGATGATTATTATAAATTATTTAAAACAAAAGATAAAAATTTTGTCACTCTTACATATCACCCCGTCTATATATTTTTTAAAATTTAGAATTTTAAATTTTGTAAAAAATTTTATAAATATTATTTAAATAAAATAAACTTTATAATATTATAATGTAAAGTGTTATAAGTTTATAGAAAGTAAGTTATGCTTGAAGTATTCAATCCAAAAACATTAGAAACATATAAAGAAGATGACAACCTTGAAAATTTGGATTTATCTTCCTTACTATCATACGGGAATATTCCATCTTCTCATAAAAAAATAGCTGATAATTATATGGTTATAAAAAAAATATACGGTTTTCAAACAATAAATAGCAAAATCTCTGTTTATGAAAAAAACTTACTTAAAAAATACGATTTTAACACATTAGAAAATACAACAATTAATAAAATGAATGAAGAAATTGAACTATTAAAAAATTGGGCAAAATCTTTAAACAAAAAACTTCAATTAGATGCAGATAACATACTACAAATACGTGTAAAAGAACTTAAATTTTTAATGGGTTATAAATATACCCTTGTATCAAATGAATTATCTAAAGGTTATTTGGCTTTAGAAAAATATCTTTCTACTGTATCTAAATATCGTAGTAATATTTAACTATTTTTTTATAACAATATTTTTAAAATAATATTATAAAAAAAGGCTTAATTTTTATTAAATTAAGCCTTTTAATTATTATTTAATTCTATAAACTAAAAAATAATTGTCATTTCTTCATTTGGATTTATACTTGAATCATTAGTATATGAAGGAACAATTAAATAACGTACTTCATCAGCAAATTCATAAACGACACCAAAAGTTCCAGAAACTGCTAATTTAACAATATTCACAACACCTTTACCTAAAGATAAAATACCATTACCTAATTTTTTAACTGATGCTGTTGGTTGTAAAGAAGCAAGATCAACAAAAGTATCAGATAAATTATCACCAAATTGCTCTACTGTATTAGCAACAACATTTACACCTGCAGCACCTGTTCTACCGGCAACGCCTGCAACACGACCAGCAGCACTAAATGGAGCACCTAACAATCTTGCAATAAAGTTTGGATTTTTTAAACAATCAACTTGAGCTTTTGACAAGGTTTCAGGGAAGTTTACACAATTTCCGTTTTTATCTGTTATATTTAAGAATTTAACTTTTATATAACCACTGCAATCAACACCAGGACGACTTACTTCAACAACTTGTCCTTTTACTTTTGAACCTTCTTCAAAATTTTGTCCAGCTATATTTATACAATTTGTAGTAACAGCTGTAAATTTTTCACCAACATTTGACGTACGAGCTGAAAGTCTATCTGTAATTTTTATTTTTAAGCAAGTCGGTTTATAATTTTTAATACTACTTGGAGCATTTAAGTCTTTTCCAACTGAATTTATAGTTGCCCAGTTTTGTCTTAAAGCCCCAACAAGATGTGCAACCTGTTCCTTACTTAAATATTCATTTGTATTAACTTTATTTATATCAGGTAAATTATTTAACAATTTTGAATTAACAACCTCACGTGTTGCATTTGTTGCCCATTGAGGTATATATTCAATAGATTTTCCGTTAAATGAAATCACAGATGATGAATCATAAGGAACTTTAATTAATTGAGCAATTGTTGCAAAAACCTCAGCTTTTGTAACATATTGGTCAGGTTTAAATGTATTATTAGGATAACCTATCATAACACCGCAAGATAAAGCACGACAAATCCAATCTTTTGCCCAGTATGATGATGAAACATCAGAATACTTTGAACAATTTGAAGAATTAGAATTACCTAAATTAAAACCTTCTGCTAGTATAACAGCAAGTTCTGAACGTAAAACAGGTGACTTACAGTTAAAATCAGTTGTATAAGTTTGATTTTCTTTAATAATATTTAAAACATTATTAGCCCAAGTTTCAACTAATACATTTTCTTTTGATAAGACATTAACTTTATTTAATGATGTTTTAATACACTTTGCACCTGTTACATAAGTTGCTTCATCAGTTGCTGTTTCCAATATTTGAGAATTAAACATTGTTGGATGTGCATAAGACTCAACCATGTTATTCTGACATTTTTCGCCTGCAATACCGGCTTGAACAAAAACTGTTGACATTAAAATTGTTGAAGCAAACAATTTCTTTTTCAAATTTTTCATAATTAAATCCTCTTTTACTTTTTACATACTAAAAAACTTTCACCCTTTATTATACTTTCTTCCTAATTAAATAGTCAAGTTAAAATACATTTTTTATATGGTTATTTTTAGATTTTGTTTTATCATAATATATATATGAGCAATAAAGACGAGAATATTTTTTTCAAAACAACAAATAGTCATGTTAATTTTAATGATTTAAACATTGAAATTAATAATGATACAAATATTTTTAACTTAAATTCCAATAATTCATCAAATATTTTTGCAACAAATAATAATATAAAAAATAATTCTCAAAAAGAAGAAAAAGAAGAACTCAAGGAAAATACAATAAGCTCAAATAATCTAAAACGTCTTAACTCGTATGATAATCTTATTTTAGATAAAACATTTTTTATAAAACTTGATGATGAATCTTTAAGCCTTGATGAAAGAATATTGAGACTTGAAATATTCTTAGAAAATATTAACGAAAAACTTAAAATTGCAAATCACAATAAAAATCAAAATCAAATTGCTTTTTTAAATGATGAAAAAAAACAGGTTATATTAAAACTTGAAACTTTAAAACAAAATCAAAAGTCGCAAAATATTATTTCAAAAATTAATGTTGAAAATTATCAATTTTTACAATTTATAAAAACTTTTTTTAAAAGATTTAATTTTATCTTTCAAGTATTATATAAAATATTTAAACCTTTTTATTTTAAAACTAATTTTAAAAAAACATTAATGAAATTAAATAATATAAATGAAAATGTTTCAGAACTGATAAAATTAAAAGTTCCATATGGTGAAGAAGAACAACGTTATGAAACACTAGTTTATAATTTAACAAAAGCTGGTGTTTTACATGCACAAATTTCAAAAGAACTTAAAACTTAAATTATTTATAAATATTTTCAAGTATTTTTATTTGACCAATTTTTGAATTAAATTCACATTGAATTCCATAAGGAAGGGTAATTTTTTGTTTAGCATGAGATATTTTAAAGCCTGAAGCTATAGGTATATTATACTTCTTTGCAATATCTGTAAAAATATTTGAAAAATATTTTTCATTATCAACACTTAAAAAATCTCCTATAACTATACCATTAATATTCTCTTCAAATTGTTTTATATTAAACAACTGAGTTAACATCCTGTCTATTTTATAAGTTGGGTCGTGCCAATCTTCAATAAACAAAATAAAATCTTCATTTGGAATAAAATCAATACCACATAAAGAAGCCAATGTTGATAAGTTTCCACCCCATAAAATACCATTTTTAATACCTTTATTATAAACTATTAAATCATTTGATTTATATATACTAATATTGCCAAATAAAGTATCAAAAAACATTTCTTTAGTATACTCATCAATATCATCAACAAAATCAACATAAGGCATTGGTCCATAAAAAGTGAGCAAATTTGATTTTTTATAAAACATTGCATTTAAATTTGTAATATCTGAAAATCCAACAAAAATCTTAGGATGTTTTTTTATAAGTTCGTAATCTATATAATTTATAAGCTTTAAAGTCCCAAAACCTCCACGAACACAAAAAATAGCATCAATATCATTATTTTCAAAAAAACTATGAAGATTTTTTAACCTTACATCAATACTTCCGGATATTTCGTTTATATTATCATAAATATTATCAGATAAAACAACATTAAAACCTAAATCTTCAAAAAATTTTACTGATTTTAACAAATTATCCTTATTATCAATCGAACCTGATACAGATAGAAATCCAATTGTATCACCTTTTATTAACTTTTTTGGTTTCAAAATCTTCATAGTTTGTTTTATATTATTTTTTTAATTATTTACACTTACATTCCTTTAAATAATATAAAAGAGTTCTAACCATTGCCCCATTTGCCATTTTTACACCATACTTATCAGGTTTTTCTAAAAATGCCGTTCCGGCTATATCTATATGAGCCCAGTTTTTATTTTTAATAAACTTACTTAAAAATACACCCGCAGTTGAAGCTCCCGCATATCTTGAGCCGGTATTTTTCATATCTGCAATATCACTTTTTAAACTTTTATCATATTCTTCATAAAGAGGAAGCTGCCACAATTTTTCATCACTTACTTTTGAAACTTCAATTAATTTATTAATTAATTCTTGATTTGTTCCCATAATACCACTTGCACAGGTTCCTAAAGCAACCATACAAGCACCTGTTAAAGTAGCGACATCAATAACTTCATCGACATTAAGTTCATCGGCAAAACACAAAGCATCTGCAAGAGTTAAACGACCTTCAGCATCTGTGTTATCAACTTCAATAGTTTTTCCATTTTTAGCTTTTAAAATGTCTCCAGGTTTATAAGCACAACCGCTTATCATATTCTCACAAGCAGCTATTATACCATGAACCTCAGTATTTATATTTAATTCATTCAACACACTAAATAAACCAATAACACAAGCAGCACCTGACATATCATCTTTCATATTTAACATTGAAGAAGGCGGTTTTAAATCCATACCCCCGGAGTCAAAAGTTATACCTTTACCAATAATAGCAACTTTCTTGCCATTGGGATTCTTTGGTTTATATGTCAAATGAATAAACTTTGGCTCATTCACACTGCCTCTTGCAACTGCTAAATAAGCACCCATATCCATTTTTTCTATATCTTTTTTATCATAAATTTTTATATCAACCTCATCTATACTTTTTGCAACTTCGGATAATTTATTAGGTGTCATAACATAAGCAGCTTCATTTATTAAATCTTTTGCAAAATTGGAAGCTTTTGCAATTGTTTCACCAATATACAAACCTTCTTTAATTTTTTCAATTTTTGTTTCGTCATTTTCACATATTATAAAATTTTCAATTTGTGCTGTTTTATTTTTGTCTTCATCACTTAAATATTTGTCAAATTTATAATTAGCAATTGTTATTCCTTCTGCAATCATTTTTGCACAACATTTAGTACATAATTCACCTTCACCTGCACCATGCAAAATTGATACAATATTTTTATCTTTTTTATTCTTCTTACATTCATTTATTATTTTTGCACTTAATTCTCTCAACTTATTTAAATTAAAATCTTCCTTTTTTCCAAGTCCGGCAATTAGAATTTTTTTTGCAGCTATTTCATTATTTAAAACAGGTAATGTATAAAAGGTTCCAAATTCACCTTTAAAGTCTTCCATATTAATAATATAATCTACAATTTTATTATTAACAGCTTCATTAATTACACCAGTTGCACCCGATGGATTTTTTACCCCTTCAAATAAATTAATAACAACTACATCACAAACTTCATTTTTAATATCTGCATTTTTTACACTAATTTTCATAAATTATAATCTCCCTTACTAATTTTTTATGTTATTTTAACTCAAAAAGAAAAAAGTCAAATCATTCTTTTAACCCAAAGAAAAATTTAATTTTTTTTAAGAAAAAAATACTTTGCAAACAAAAATAGCTGCAATAATACCTATCATATCACCAAATAAACCACAAAATAGAGCATATCTTAGTTTTTTAATACCAATAGCACCAAAATAAACAGAAATTACATAAAACGTAGTTTCACTACTTCCAGCCATTATAGCAGCAAGTTTTGTAACATAAGCATCATTGCCATATTTATCTACAATATCAGACACAAGCCCCAAAAGTGCAGACCCTGAAAGACTTCTTATTATCATCACAGGAATTATATCTACAGGTATTTTCAAAAACTCAAAAATAAATTTAAATTTTCTTTCAATAAAATCAAACAAACCACACGATTGTACCATTGAAATTACAACTATTATTGCAAGCAAATATGGAATGATTGAACAGGCACATTTAATACCATCTTGTGCTCCATCAATAAAAGCATCATAAACGTTTGTTTTTTTTATCAATGCATATACAAAAATAAATGAAATTAATAAAGGCAATATCAAAATAGAGATTTTATTAACTAATTCCATAGTCTATTACCTCAACTTTTTGACTTATTTTCTTATTTTCTTGCGGTTTAAAAATTTTTTGCATTAATTTAGCAAATAAAATAGAAGATAAAAACGCAATACAAGTAACAATTAATGTAGGTAAAATAATAACTTCAGGATTTTTAAAACCTTTTGCTGCCAAAATTGCAATGATTGTTGAAGGTATAAGCTGAAACCCTGCTGTATTCATAGCAAGTAACATACACATTGAATTTGAAGCCGAGTTTTTGTCTATATTTATTTCTTGCATCTTCTTTATTGCTGAAATACCAAAAGGAGTGGCCGCATTTGCAAGACCAAAAAAATTAGCACTAAAATTTAATGCAATATCACCTTGAATTTTAGAATTTTGTGGTAATTCGTCAAAAATTTTATTAATAAAAGGAGTTACAAGTTTAGAAAAAAATTTCATAAGCCCGCTTTTATGAGCTATATTTAAAATTCCCATCCAAAATCCCATAATACCAATTAAATAAATAGATATATCAAGTGTTTTTTTACAACCTTGCCATATCGAATCCACAACCTCATTTATACTATTATTTATAAAGCCAAAAAATATAGATAATAAAACCAAAAATATAAATATATAATTCATAATATTATTTTATTATAAATAATACAAAATAAAAACAAAAAAAATCAGGTATTAAACCTGATAATCATTGAAAATGGGATTTTTATTAAGTAATTAACTTAAATATGTGTATCGTTATATTTTTGTGTATCATTATAAAAAATAAAAAATATTTTTTTGCAAATTAAGCAAATGTTTTAAATGAACTTTCAATTGACTTATCTCTAACTGATTTAACAGCATCGATTTCAGTTGACAAAGCTTTTTGCTCTGTATCCAATTGTGTTAAACGAACTTCCAATCTTTGATCCTGTGCTTGAATAATTTTAAGTTGAGCATTTGCATCATTCATTTCTTTTTCATATACGCTAACAAGATAATCATACTCAACCATTGCAAAATCATAGGCATCCTGGTCTATTTCAGTTGTAACAGTGGGTTGAACAACAGTACCATCTGCAAATGTTATTTTAGTTATTTGTCCATCAGAACTCATAACAATATTAGCATCTTGTTCATAAATTTGAGTACGTCCTTCAACATAGCTTATTTCATTTTCATAAACATTAATACTATCAGCATAAGTGCTTCCATAACTTTCACTTACATTATCTAAAGGAACGTACATATATGACCAATCGTCATTTTCGTCTTTATAGCGATATAAAGCTTGATTCTTATCAACATTAATCATACCCGCAACAGCAGCTTGATTTGCATATTGTGTATAACTTGGCACAACAACAGCATTATTAAACTCAGATGAAGATGAATATCCTTGAGGATTATCAGCTGTTGCACTTATTGATTTTAACATTCCTCTTAACATTGAAATCATATCTTCATTTGTTATATCTGTATTAATTGCTCCTTCACCTGTGCCTGCATAATACAAACTTAATGCAGCTTGACTGGCTTTTGAGGCATTTGCTCCTATATTAAGAGGATCATATCCTGTAGAATCAAATAAAATATCATATAAGTCTTCACGTCCATTATCATTTTTATGATCATAAACAAGACCTGCTAAATCATCCATATTTGTAATATTTTTAATATCATCCCAGGTTAATTCATTAACACTTACGGTATTTAATATCTTTAATAACTCATCTTGTTCATTTGTATCAGTAACTATATTATCTAAACTATCTGTAGCAGCACTAGAGTAATTGGGCAAGCTATAAGCACGTGCAGCTGCCTTTTGCGAAGCCTCTGTTAATTCATCAATTTGCTCATCTGTAAATGAATCAGGTCGCATATATTTCTTTAATGCTTCTGTACCAGCACTTTTTGCATCAGAAATTCCTAAAGCTGCAGCTAAATCTCTTTGAGTTGAAGAGCTTACTTTTTCAGTACTTTTTTCAGCACTTAGTTTTGCTATTTGCTCCTCAATCGTTTTCATATTTTCATAAATACTCAAATTATCTTTATATTTTGATAATGATCTTGCAGCCTCTTCACTACCAACCAATTCCATTTGATATGATTCTCCATCAATATTTGTATTTAAATATTGATATTCTTCTCCACCATCAATATCAGTAGGTTTAGAAAATGAAACATTATTATATGTAGACTTACTTAATACTTTTTCAGTTGCAGGACTTTTATATCTAATATTGTAATTATATGCTCCATCTTTTTTTGTAATATTTAAAACCTGAGATTCACCATATCCGGCATCAAATTTGTAAACTATTTTAGTATAATCACTTGGACTTGGTGCTGTTGGAACAGCCATTTCCAACATTTGATTATAAATAGCCGAAGATTTTTGACTTAAATTTATACGCTGTTGGTTAATCTGTTGACCTTCAAATTCAACTTGATTTTTTCTTGCGTGTAACGAAGTTAAACGCAAGGACGATGCCGCCATACCCATTTTTTTAAATCTCCATTTTTTTCCTAACGATACACATAATATTTATCGGCAAAATAAATTTATTTCTTTAATTTTTAATGAAATAAACTTAAAAAAACTTAACATTTTTCTTTAAAATGCCCAATTGACAATAGTTTTCATAAACTATATTTGTAAAATTTACTTTACAAAACTTCATAACCTTTGTTGATAGTTTTTATATTGTTAAAAATCAAATATTTATCTGGATTAAAGTCATAATAATCAAATGTATCATTTACTATATAAAAAACAGAACCACTGCCTGTCATAATCGCACTCGGTTTAATTTTTTTTATATACATAAACTCATCAAATTCATTCACTAATTGTGTTTCTAAATCATTATAAAGAAAGTTTTTATCAAATTGATTACTCTGAATAATTTTTGCAAGTTTAATTGTATTATCATTTTTTATTTTAATTTTTTGTTCTGAATATTTTTTATAAGCATAAAAAGCTTTTATTCCAATATATCTAGGCTTTATTAAAGAAACATGCAATTCTTTAATATCATTTAATTTTTGCACAACTTCACCTCTTGAAGTACATAAACAAGTTCCGCCTTTTAAACAAAAATTTAAATCTGAGCCCAAAATACAACACAATTCATCTAACTCATTTTGATTTAATATATTACAAAAATAATTGTTTAAAACAGCCAAAGTTGCGGCTGCATTTGAACTTCCGCCCGCTAATCCAGCTTCAATCGGTATATTTTTTTCAATATACACTTCAAATTTATTATTTTGAATACATGCTTTTTTTAAAAACAAATCAATAGCTTTATATACAAGATTAGAATTATCATATGGTATAGATGATACATTACCGCTTAATATAATTTCATTATTTAACTTACTTTTAGATATCTTAAAAGTTAAAATATCAAAAAGATTAATATTTTGCATAATAGATTGAATATTGTGAAAACCATCATTTGAACGTTTATTTAAAACTTCCAAAGTTAAATTGATTTTAGCATAAGTTTTTACTTTAATCATAATAAAGGTGCTTTAGCTTCTTTTAAAGGGACTCCAACTACTTTTTCTAAATTTGCAGCTGCTATATTATAATCCAAAAGTGTTTTATAATAATCAAGTTGTGCATTTCGATAAGTATTTTCAGCATCCTTAAACTCAATGGCATCACCAAGCCCAACTTTATACCTGCCATCTGCCAGATCATATTGTTCTTTAGCTTGAGATAAAGCCATTTTAGAAACAGGTATAGAATCTTCAAGTTCAATCAAACTTATATAAGCTTGTTTCACTTCTAAATAAACACTTTGTTTTTGAACTTCATAATCACTTTCATCTTTTTTATAAGTTGCTTTTGCTTCATCAACCTGTTTTTTTAATTTCATAAGATTAACAAGCTCATAAGATAAAGACCCACCAAATGTATAACCATAGTCAGCATTAAATTCACGTCCACCTAAATTATAACTTGCAGCAAGTTTCACATCAGGTAAAAAAGCAACTTTTGAAGCTTTAACAAGATATTTTGAAGCTTCTGCTTTTTTTTGTGCTGATAATAAAGCAGGTCGTGACTGATAAGCATCATTTAAAAGATTATCAAAATTTACCTCATAATAACTTGAAGCTAAATTATCAGAAATTTTATAAGGTTCTTTATTTGGAATACCAAGAGCATTATTTAGATTTGCATAAGCTACATCAATAGCATTTTTTGCTTTAATATGACTTAATTTCACGCTACTTAAGTTATGCTCTGCAGTTATTACATCAATTTTAGCCTTAACTCCAATATCATAGTACGATTTTGCCTGAGCTAAATGTGACTCATAGATTTTAACCGATTCTTTTAGTATATTCTCCTGTTGAATTGCATATAATAGATTAAAATACGCTTCTTTTACCTGATAAACAATTGTATTTATTGTTTCATCAAGATTTTTTGCTGTTGCCTCATATGTTCTTTTAGCCATATTTGCAGATGTTCTTGTTTTACCAAAATCATAAACAAGTTGTGTTGCACTTACTGAAACTGTATTTATAAAGTTATAAGGCTGCATCTTTATTGAACTTAATGCAGGCATTAAATTTTTTGTTCTATCATAACCAATTGAAGCTGAAAATTCCGGAAAATAATTTGCCCACGCCTGTCCTATCTTTGTCTTATAAATTTCTTTATTATATATAGCTGACTGAATTTGAGGATTATTAGCAAGTGCTATTTTAATACATTCATCAAGATTAATAGAAGGTGCTTGTGTAACAGACCCTTCAATTGTTTTATTTCCTTCACTGCTTATTGATTGTATAGCATCCTCAATTGATGGGGTAATAATTTCTAATGTATTATTAAAGGAAGATGATGTATCCTCTTCTATAACAACTTCAGGTGCAATTTCATTTGCTGAAACACTCAAATTAAAATATACCCCGAATAATATTATTAATGTTAGAATTTTATAAATATTCACTTGAATTTTCCTCGTATAACGTTTTTAATTACCATTATTATTTACTTTTTTCACTTTTTCCATAATTTTATTGATAACATACTGAACTATTACATAAAATGCGGGAACAAGCATTGTACCGGCAACACCGGCAGCCAACATACCACCAAAAACAGTAGTACCAACAGAAACACGACTTGCCGCACCTGCACCGTGTGCAAGTAACAAAGGTACAACACCAAGTACAAACGCAACAACTGTCATAACTACAGCACGGAAACGTATATGTGCTGCTTTCATAGCAGCATCCTCAATACTTAAACCATCTTTTTCATGTAATTCTTTTGCAAATTCAACAATTAAAATAGCTTGTTTTGCAGCTAGCCCTATTAACATAATCATACCTACTTGAGAATATAAGTCAAATTCCTGGGCTGTTATTAACTGGAACAACAAAGCACCCACAGTTGCTATAGGAGCTATAAGTAATACAGCAACCGGTATCATCCAGCTTTCATATAATGCCACTAAAAATAAATAAACAAAAAGTAAAGCAAGTGCCATTACATAACCTGTAGTACCTGATGATTCAATTTCTTGTTTTGAAGTACCTGACCATTCAAAAGTTATATCAGATGGAAAATTCTCATCAGCCAATTCTTCCATAACTTTCATTGCTTCACCTGAACTTTTACCAGGTCCAGGACTTCCGTTAAATTGAATTGAACGATATTGATTATAACGATTTATAGTTGTAGCACCAATATGTTCTTCTAAAGAAACCATAGTTGCTATAGGTATCATACGACCTTTATTATTCATAACATATAAATTCGTAAGATCTGATGGTCTATTTCGAAATTCTTTATCGGCTTGCATTTGTACACGAAATACACGACCCATCTTGTTAAAATCATTTATATAAGCCGTACCATAATTTGAACTTAATGTTAAATATAATTCAGATAACGAAACTCCCTGAGCAAGAGCTTGATCATAGTCTATATTTACATAATATTGAAGCATATTAGCTTGATATGTGTTGAAAACATTTGACAATGCTTTATTTTGATTTGCCACAACCATGAAATTATTAGCTATACTTGATAATTCCTGAGGAGTATATTCTCCTTTTGAAAGCATTTGAAATTCAAAACCTCCATACATACTCAAACCTGATATCGCAGGCGGTGTTATAATATAGATATTTGCATCTTTTATTGGTGCAAAAGCTGCTTCAACTTTTTCTTTTATTTTCCACATAGATAAATCAGTTTCTTTTCCTTGCAACTTACGAATAATTTTTTGTATTAAACTAAACTGACGTTCCTTAAATTCTTTAAATTCCATAACTATAAATGCGGTATTAGAACCATTCATACCTATAAAACACATTGTACGTTCTATACCTTCAATATTTCTTATACTTTTTTCCATTCTTTCAACAACATCGTAAGTTCTTGAAATAGAAGCACTTGCAGGCAAATTAACAGATGTTAATAAAACACCTTCATCATCAGTTGGAACAAATCCGGTTGGTATAATTTTAAATAAAAACGCACTTAACAAACATAAAAGAATAAATGTAGTAATTGTAAGTTTTTTATTATACACAAATTTTGCAACATAAGTCATATAGACATCTGTTAATTCTTTAAATTTTTCGTCAAATTTTGCTATAAGTTTTGGCTTTTGCTCTTTTGGTCTTAAAATAGTTGTACATAAAGCTGGTGACAAGGTTAATGCTACGATTGCAGATAAAGCAATTGAAACAGCGATACAAACTCCAAATTGTTTATACATTAAACCACTTAACCCTGGAACAAAAGCAACTGGAACAAATACCGCCATTAAGACCATTGCCATAGCAACAAGAGCTCCACCAACTTCCTCCATTGTTTTTTGTGTTGCAACTTTAGGATCATCACCTTCTTCCATGTGTCGTTGAACGTTTTCAATTACAACTATTGCATCGTCTACAACCGTTCCAACAGCAAGAACCATAGCAAACAAAGTTAACATATTTATAGACATTCCAAAAATTGGCAATGCAACAAATGTACCAACCAAAGAAACAGGTATAGCTATTAAAGGAACAAACGTTGCACGAACAGAACCCAAAAACAAATATGTCAATACTATTACAATAAATGAAGCTTCAAAAATAGTCTTTACAACTTCTGCCATAGCTTCCTTAACAAAAATAGTTTCATCACGCAAAACTTTCAACTCAATACCCGGTGGAACATCTTTCTTTAATCTTTCAAGCTCTTTAGATACTTTATTAGCAACATCTATTGCATTTGCACCAGGTATTTGAATAACCTGCATTAAAGCAAGAGGCTCCCCGTTTGCTCTTGCTATTGAAGAATATGAAACTTGACCTAATTCAACTCGAGCTACATCTTTTAATAATATTTTTGAACCTGAAGGATTTTCTCGAACTATAATTTTTTCAAATTCTTCAGGCTCAACCAAACGACCTTTAGTTATTAATGTCACCTGAAGTTTTTCTTTATCATCTGATGGAAGCATACCAAATGCACCGGCTGATACTTGAGTATTTTGATTTGTAACAGCTTCTTGAATTTCAGATACTGAAACATTTAATTGTGCCATTTTTATAGGATTTATCCATATACGCATACTATAATCACCGGCACCAAAAACAGTAATATCACCAACACCAGGCACACGTGCCAGTTCATCTTTTACATAAACTGATGCATAATTTGATAAATAAAGTTCGTCATACATCTTATTTGGTGAGGTTACACCTATAATCATTAAACCAGCACCACTCACTTTTGTTCTTGCATTCACACCCAACCGTTTAACTTCTTCCGGCAAACGCGGCTGAACCTGTTGAAGACGATTCTGTACGTTTACTAGTGCTATATCTTTATTAGTACCCGTTTTAAAGTATATCGTTAACTGATACGAATCATCCTGAGATGTTGAAGTCATATATATCATATTTTCAACACCATTTACTCCACTTTCAATAAGCGAGGCAACGGATGATTCAATTACACTTGCACTTGCACCAGGATAGGAAGCTGTTACTGATACCTGAACAGGAGTAATATCAGGATATTTCTCTAATTTTAAACTAAAAATAGCAAGTAAACCTAATATTGTAATAAATATAGAAATTACAAATGCAAATCGTGGTCGTTTTATGAAAAAATACGTATTATCCTTTTGTTTGTTTTTATTATCCATTATTTTTTACCATTTTCATTTTTCTTATCAATAACTTTAACTTTTGAACCTGGTTTTAACTTTTGTAAATTATTTGAAATAAATTTATCTCCAACTTTTAACCCGTCTGAGACAATCCAGTATCCTTTATACTGACCGGCTTTTTGAAATTGCTTTAATTGAGCTTTGTTATCCTCATCAATAACATAAACAAAAGAGCCTGAAGTTGACTCTATAACAGCATCCTGAGGTAATAAAGCTACCTTTTGCTTATATTTTGAAGTTGTTTTTACAGTAACAAAATCACCAGGTACAAGTAATTTTTTCTTATTTGAAAAAGTAGCTCTTAATGATATAGTTCCGGAGCTTTCATCAACTTCATTATCAACAAAATCTATTTCACCCTCTTCATCATATATAGTTCCATCCGACATCACAACCTGTGGAACTATAAAAGATAATTTATTAACAAGTTCATTTTTACCAGAATAACTTTTTAAATATCGTAAATAATCTTCACTTTTCATAGTAAAAGAAACATATATAGGATCAATAGATAAAATACGTACAAGCGTACCACTTGAAGTATTAACAAGATTGCCTTCGGTTATTAAAATATCACCTACTTTTCCATCAATAGGAGAATAAATATTTGTATAGCTTAAATTTAACTTAGCTTGAGCAAGATTTGCACGATTCACATCAAGCAAAGCTTTTGTTGCATCGCGTTGTGCAAGTGCATCATCATAATATGATTTGCTTACAAAGTCTTGCTTTACAAGCTCTCGAGCACGCTTTAACGACTTTTCATAATTTACAAGCTGTGCCTGAGACTCACGAACTGAAGCAGCTGCTTGATTAACTGCATTTTGATACTCATTTGGTTCTATTTTATATAAAAGCTGACCTTTCTTTACAAATGCACCTTCTTTAAAATATTTTTCCTGAAGCCAACCATTTACCCTTGACACAACATTTACTATTTTACACGCAACAACTCTACCAGATGATGAAGTACTTGTTGTTATATTATCCTCAATTACCTCACCAACGGTAACTTCAACAGGTGCCATTCTCATTTTTGCTATCATTTGATTTTCAAAAAAAGCTTTCAATTGTTGAAAACCTATTAAAGCAAGAACAATTAGCGTCGGTATAACTATTTTTCTGCTTAAAAACGGCTTTATTGCGTCAAATATTGATTTTATACTCATACAATTATCCTCTTTATTAAAAATATCTTATTTATAAACTTTTCCCAAGTCTTAATTGTTTGTTTCTGCTACACTTATTTATTATATTAAAAACTTTTTTAAATAACAACTTTTTTAAATAAAAAATAAAGCTTTCTACTTTAACGTTTTATCCAAAAATAATTTAAACGTTTCCAAACTTTGAGTATATTGACCTGGTACTATAATTTCATTATTTTTATTAATTATGTATATTGTAGGAAAATATTCAATTTTATATTTTTTTAATAATTCTTCATTTTTTCTATCCTCACAATCGATTAGAACTATGTTATATTTATCCTTGTATTCATTATTTAAGCTTGCTAATTTTGGCATTAACCTCCTGCAATATGTACACCAGTTAACATAAAACACAAGCAACATTGGCTTGCTATCTTTAATTGCAGTTTGATAAGAATTTCCAAAATCATAGTTTAAAAAACTTTTCGTTTTTTGACACCCTTCATTTGCTTGAATTTGTAATTCTTTTTCACTATTTTTACACCCTGTAAATATAATTGACAAAAACATTAAACATAATATTATTAATATATTTTTTTTCATAAAACTGCTCCTTTTGGAACCACTGTAATACCATTTTTTGTAACATAAAATCCACGTTTTATATCATCTTCCTTTGACACACCAATTTTTGTATACGAAGGTATATCAACATTTTTATCTATTATAGCTTTTTTTATTTCACAATTGCGTCCAACATTAACATTTTCCATCAATATACTTTCACAAACATTAGAAAAGCTATTTATACGTACCTGAGGTGATAATATACATTTTGAAAGGCACCCGCCTGAAATTACACAACCTTCGGAAACAAGAGAATTTGTTGCCATACCAATTCTATCATTTTCCTCCCATATAAATTTTGCAGGAGGATCATTGTAATTATATGTACGTATTGGCCAAGCTTTTGAATATAAATTTAATTCAGGTGAATGACTTATTAAATCCATATTTGCACTCCAATATGCATCAATTGTACCAACATCTCTCCAGTATCCTTTTTCCGATTCAAGCATTTCAGGTACTTCATTTTTGGAAAAATCATATACAAAAATACTTTTTCCCTCTTTTAACATCTGAGGTATTATGTCCTTACCAAAATCATTATTTGAATTTTGATTTAAAGCATCTTCGTTTAATGCGGATACAAGTTCTTTTGTTGTAAAAATATAATTCCCCATTGATGCAAGGCACATTTTGTCATTTCCGGGTATGGTTTTTGGCTTGATTGTTGGTTTTTCAATAAAATTTGTAAGCCTCCAATTTTCATCAACCTCGATAATACCATATTCACTTGCAAGTTCCAATGGCACAGGAATAGCTGAAATAGTCAAATCCGCATTAACTTCCTTATGATAAGCATGCATTTGTGATACATCCATTTTATAAACATGGTCACCGCCAAATACACATACATATTTTGGTGCTTCATCCAATATAATATTTAAATTTTGGAATACTGCATCAGCTGTACCTTTATACCAGGATGCATTTGTTCTCATTTGAGCCGGTACTAAATCAACATACTGATTTATTGATGATGATAAGTTCCAACCTCTTGTTATATGTTTATTTAACGAATCTGACTTATATTGGGTAAGTATTTTTATCTTGAAATAACCGGAATTTACAAAATTATTTAAAACAAAATCAATAATACGATACCTGCCACCAAAAGGTACAGCTGGTTTTGCCCTATCACGTGTTAATGGAAATAATCTTTTACCTTCACCACCTGCAAGTATCATAACAAGTGTTTCATCTGTTTTCATATTTTTTCACTTATTTTTATCTATTTTACTTTTTATAATAATATAATTGACTCTTAAAAAATATTTTTTAAGAGTCAATTAATGTATTTGTTATTACTTTTTATTATCTTGAGGCATCTGCTGCTGTTTTTGAGAATCCATTAATGCTTTATTTTCCTTTGAAACCTCTTTTATTTCTTTTTGAATAACCTCAGGATTATAAGAATTATCAAGATATTCAATCTTAGCTTTTTGTCTTAAACTTTCAATATATTTTTGCAAGATTTCAACCTGTTGAACATTTGTCAAATAAGTTTTTATTTCTTCTTTTACTTTTTCATAAGGTTCAACACCTGCTGAAACTCTATCAGTTACCATTATTATATGAAAACCATATGGTGTTTCAACTATTTCACTTATAGTATTCGGCTTTTGATTGAAAGCAACAACCGCAAAAGGTTCAACCATTTCTTCTTTTGCAAAAAATCCTAAATCTCCTCCTTGTTTTGCACTTGCTACATCATCTGAATTTTCACGTGCTATTTTTTCAAATTGAGATTTATCAGCTTTTACCTGTGATAAAATCTTTTGTGCTTTTTCTTTTTTTATCTTAATTTCATCATTTATCTTTTTATTTAATTCTTCTTCCGTTAAATTTTTATTTTCTTTTTGCAAAATTTGAGCAATTTCATCACGATTTGCACTTATCAAAATATGCGAAGCACGAACCTTATCAGGATATTTAAATTTATCCATATTTTCCTTATAGAATTTTTTAGCATCAGCATCAGAAACTTGTGGAGCTTTAATTGTTGCTATAAGCTTTTGTAGTTTTACACCTTCAACTAAATCTTCTTTAAATTGCTCATTAGATATCCCATTTTGTTTCAAAATTTCATTAAATTTTTCTTTGGAACCAACTCTATCTATCATTGCTTTATGTTCTTCTTCAATTTCTTCTTTTGATGCTTTTATATTTTTAGCTTTCATTTCTTCATCTAAAAGTGACTTAACAATAAGTTCATTAACAACTCTATCTTTAATCATTAAATATAAAAAACTATTTTTATCTTTTTTTACATCAATTCCCATTTTTGAAAACATTGAATCACTAACAGCTTTATCAAATGCCTTATTAAATTCACTTTTTGTAATAGGATGTTCATTTACTTCAATAATTTTTTCGCCAGGTTTTGTACAACTACATGCCATAAACATAACTAAGGATAAAGCTACAGTTGACATCAATTTTTTCTTTAACATTTTATATTTTCTCCTCTTCTACTTTTTGATTATTTTTCAATTTTTTAGTTAATATTTTAAACGTACACAAGATATATAATAAAATAAACTAGCCAACATGTTAAATATTTCATCAAAAGTCATAAAACGATTATTAAAAATAAGTATAGATTTGGTTTCATTTAACGTTTTTGGAGCTTTTGTAAATTTTAAACGTTTCTTAACATTTGGTTCTATTTTTGAGTTTATAATCCTCCATTCGTTTTCATTATAAGGTGTATATATTCTTATTCCATCAGGCGTTTGACGTATTGAATTTATTTTAATATTAGTAGCAAGAAGTCGAAGTCTTATTAATTTAATTAAATTTTCAACTTCAGTTGGCATTTTTGAAAATCTATCTTTCCACTCAGATATTATTAATTCCAACTGGGCTTCATTTTCAACATTTGCAAGTCGTTTATATTCTATCATTTTCTGACTATAATCACCGACCCAGGTTTCTGGAATAAATGCCGTTACATTTATATCAACAATTGTTGGTTCTACTTTTTCTATTTTTTCACCTTTAAATTCCCTGATTGCTTCATCTAAAAGTTCACAATAAGTGTCAAATCCAACATTCATCATATGTCCATGCTGTTTTGTTCCAAGAAGATTACCAACACCTCTTATTTCTATATCTCGAAGTGCTATTTGATACCCACTACCTAATGTTGTAAAATCATTTATTGCCCTTAAACGTTTTATAGCTTCTTCTGTTAAACTTTTACTTTTTTTATACAAACAATAACAATATGCCTGTCTTTGAGACCTACCTACACGTCCTCGCAATTGATATAACTGAGCTAAGCCAAATTTATCTGAATCAATTATTATTATTGTATTTGCATTTTCAATATTTAACCCTGATTCAATGATTGTTGTGGCTACAAGAACATTATATTGACCTTCTAAAAAATCTACCATAACCTGTTCTAAAGTTTTTTCATCCAATTTTCCATGACCAACCGCTATTTTAGCATTTGGCACAAGTTTTTGAATATATGATGCAAACTCATATATTGTATCAACACGATTATAAAGAACAAACACCTGACCTTCCCTATCAAGCTCATAATTTATGGCATTTTTTATTACATTATCATCCATTTCACAAACTTTTGTTTTTATTGGAAGTCTATTTTGTGGCGGTGTATTTATAACTGACAAGTTTTTTATACCTGATAATGACATATATAAAGTTCTTGGTATTGGTGTTGCACTCATTGATAATATATCAATATTTTTCTTTAAACTTTTAAGTTTTTCTTTATGTTTTACTCCAAATCGATGTTCTTCATCAATAATAAGTAATCCTAAATCCTTAAAACCTACATCACTTTGCAAGAGCCTATGTGTGCCAATTACAAGATCAACTTCCCCCATTGAAAGTTTTGTTATAATTTTTTTCTGTTCAGCTTTGCTTTTAAATCTTGTCAACAATTCAACACTAACAGGATAAGGACTAAAACGCTGCTTAAATGTTTCATAATGTTGAAGTGCAAGAATAGTTGTAGGCACAACAAGAACAACTTGTTTTCCGCTTGTTATAGCTTTAAATGCAGCTCTTAATGCAATTTCTGTTTTGCCAAAACCAACATCAGCACAAATAAGTCTATCCATTGGAGATTCTTTTTCCATATCCTGCTTTGTTTCAATTATAGCTTTCATCTGATCATCAGTTTCAGTATATGGAAAGCTTTCCTCAAGCTCATATTGCCATGGTGTATCAGGATCAAACTTTATTCCTTTTGACACTTTTCTGCTTGCATAAAGATTTATTAACTCTCGAGCAACGTCTTCCAATGCTGATTTTGTTTTTTTCTTAACATTATTCCATTCGCTTCCACCCATTTTTGACAATTTAACAATACTTCCACCTTGAATCCCACGATAACGGGACAGCATATTTATTTGCTCAGCAACTATATGAAGCTTATCATTATTTGCGTATTCAATTGTCAAATAATCTTTATATTCTCCATCAATTTCCATTTGACTTAATCCAAGATATTTGCCAACACCATGGATACGATGGACAACATAATCACCTTCTTTTATATCATTTATATTTTCAATAAATTCTATGTTTTCTTTTTTATAATTATATTTTTTTGATGTTATATCTTTTGATATTTTATTAAATAATTCTTTATCCGTTAAAACTGCTAATTTTAAAGTATGGGAAATACCTCCTCCTATTGATAAATTACCAGTATATTCTATTTGCGAATTATCTATTTCAAAATCATTTAAAATTTCAATAACACGTGCTTTATAATCTGTAGCAATAACAAATTTATATTTTTTATTTAATATTTCCTCAACAAATTGTGCTATTTTATAAACATCAGCTGAAAATAAACCAACTATTTCACTATCAAATTCAATAACATTTGAGTTTTCTTTTTCATTTAAAAAATTTTCAAAACATATTTTCTTTAATTTATAATATAAACTCTCAAAATCACAATATTTTAAATGATTTGAATTTTCTAACTTCAAATTTTCATCTTCTTTTAGATTTTTTTCATATTTTTCGCTATATTTTTCATCTAAATTTTGATAGTGGTTTAATATTTCAATAGTTTCATCAAATACAAATATATAATCGTCTTGAAATAATTCAACAATTGTTTTCAAATTTTTCCCGTAATTTCCTTCAAAATATTGGCAATATTCATCAAATTCATTATCAATTTTACTTTCCTGATTTAAATCTTTAACAAATTTATAAAGCGGTAAAATATCAACACTATTTATATGACCGATACTTTTTTGATTATCAACATTAAAATATCTTATATCACTTATTGTATCACCCCAAAACTCAATTCTTATTGGATTATTATCAAGACTAAAAACATCCAAAATGTCACCACGAAGTGAAAATTCTCCAATATCACAAACCTGAGTGACACGTTTATATCCTAAATTTATTAGTTTTTGTGCTAAGTTATATGGCTCTATATCATTATTTTGGGATAATATAATTTTATTTTGATTAAAATAATTATCCAAAGGAAATTTTTCCATTAAAGCCCTAACCGAAGTTATTACAAATGGCGGTTTATTTCTTATAATGTTAATTTGATCTTTATATTTATATAAGTTATGATTTATAACCTCATAAGGTGAAACATCTTGAAATGGAAAAATTTGAGTCATTATTTTTTCATTTAAATTCATCAAATCATGATTGAATTTTAATACCCGATTGTTATCATAAGTTACAAATATTATTTTTTTTCCGGTTTTAAAAAACTCATTTAACAATATAAGTTTTGTTATATCGTTTATGGATGTTAATGTTAATTTATTATATTTATTTTCATTTTTAATAAAATTAATAATTTTTTTTAATTCAAAATTATTTTGAAACATTTTTATCTACCTCAAATTTAAAAATTTATGAACCTGAGGTATTAAAAAAACATTTTTATAATATTTTAAAAACTTTTTATGAATATTTTTCAAAAATAAAATATTATTTTTATTTTTTAATTCTTTAAATAAAAAAGAACTTTCAGGTTGTAAGTATAAAGGAACATTATATTTTTTAGCAAGCCTGCAACAATTTTCAATTTCATTTTCTTCAATTTTATTATCAAAAACAACTTTTACATATATTTCAACATTGGATGCAATTTTTAAAAATTTATCATTTATATCAAATTTATTTTCCTCATTTGTTGCAGTTTTTAGTTTTATATCCATTGAAACAATATCAATTTTATCAATAATTTTTTGTAAATTTTTGAATAGTGTACCATTTGTTTCCAAGTATATTTTTATATTATATTCTTTACTTATATCTTTAAAATCATCCAAAAATTCATTCAAAAAATCAACAAACATTAAAGGTTCACCACCTGTAAATGAAATTGAATGTACTTTTGACAAATCAAAACTTGAAATTTCTTTGACTAGCATTTCAACATCATATTCTTTTCCTTCAAAAAATTGTGTATCACAAAATTTGCAATGTAAATTACAATTTGAAAACCTCACAAATATTTGATTAGCTCCTAAATATTTCCCTTCACCCTGAATTGATTCAAAAATTTCATTAATTTTTGCAATATTATGTTTTTCCACTTTTAATCCTTACTTTTCAACTCTTTTATTTTTTTATATAACTCGATTTCTTCGCTTGAAATTTGAGACTTAATATCAATAATTATTTCAACAATCAAGTCTGATGAATTTTGATTTTTTTTTGCTATTAACCCTTCATTAGCAATTTTAAATTTCTGCCCCGATTTGGTATTTTGGGGAATTTTTAATTTTATTTTTTCACCCTTAAAATTTTCAATACAAACTTCATCTCCCAAAACTGCTTGATATGGTTCAATTATAGCTTTTGTATAAACATCATTATTTATAATCTTAAAATTATTTGGATTACTTTCATTTACTTCAATATTTAAATATAAATCACCATTTTGCCCCCCATTTAACCCTTGATTTCCTTCATTAACTATTCTTATTTTAGAGCCTGTTTTTACATTTGAAGGGATTTTTATATTTATTTTTTTATGTTTTTTTATTTCACCCAAACCATTGCAATATGAACATTTTGCTTCGTTTACAAATTTTTTTCCGTTACATTTTGGACAAATATTAGTATGTAGAACGTTAACAATCCTAGATGTGCCTATTATAGCTTCTTGAGATGAAATTTTTACATTTAGTTCTATATTTGTTCCGTTAACTTTATTTTTAGGTTTTAAATTATTTAAAATATCCTTAAAAAGAGAATCAAATGTTTTATGTTTATTTTCATTTTCACTATATGCTTTTTTTGCTTGTGCCTTTACTTTTATATCTTCATTATTTATTGAAGATGTTGTTGCTGATTTTTGATTAATTTCATTATAGCCATTTAATTTATCATATTTAAGTTTTTTTTGCGAGTCAGATAAAATATCATAAGCATTTTTTATTTCTTTAAATTTTTCTTCATAATTTGGATTGACATCAGGATGATATTGTCGAACCAATAAACGAAAAGCAGCTTTTATTTCAACATCGGTTGCATTTGTTGAAATATTAAGTATTTCATATAAATTCATATTTAAATAATCTTTAATTTCGCCCATATTATAACTTTAATTTTCTTATATATTTAATCAATCCTTAAGTTTACCCTTATTTATAATTTTAAGTTTTATTTAGAAAATATCAATATTTTAACGACTTAATACAGTATAACTACCATTTATTTTACAAAATTTCACCTGTTTTTTTACTTTAGATAATGCACATTTTACATTCTCATCCAAAATATGCCCTTTTAAATCAGCCAAAAATAAATATTCACCCAAATTTTTCTTTGAAGGACGTGAATCAATATATGTTAAATTTATATTATATTCCTTAAAAATATTTAAAACATCACACAAAGCACCTGGTTTATTTTGAGTGGCGAAAACAATATTTGTTTTTGAATTTATTGTATTTTTATTTTCAAATCTTGTTAAGAGAATAAATCTTGTTTGGTTATCTTTTTCATCATTTATCTCTTTTTCCAAAACATTTAAATCAAGTTCCAAAGCCAACTCGGGGTTGCCTATTGCTGCAAATGTTTTATCAAGTTCTATTAACTCATATATAGCTTCGCTTGTTGAATTTTTTGATTGAAGTTTTGCTGTTTTAAAATTATTAAAAATATAGTTTTCACACTGCTGAAGTGCCTGAGGATGTGATAAAATTGTTTTTATGCTATTTTTATCACTAGATTTTGAAATAAGAGAATGATTAATATTTAAAACATACTCTGCATAAAAAGTTATTTTTTCATCATTTAACTCCATAATATTATTTATTGTTTCTTTTACAATCCCCTGAATTGAATTTTCAATAGGTACAATTGCAATTGAATCTTTGTCAGTTTCAAAATTCTTTAACAAAGTCTTTATATTCTTTTGAGCGTTAAATTTTAAATCTTTTAAATTATAAAACTTTGAAAAAAACTTAACTGCAAGTGAAGAATATGACCCTCTTGGTCCTAAATAATAAACGTTTTTGATATTTGTAATTTCATTCATTTGTAAAAAAATACCTTTTATTTTAAAATATAAAAATATTTTACACAAAAGAGGCAAATTATGGCAAATATTAAGTTTGGAACTGACGGCTGGAGAGCAAAACTTGATGAAGATTTTAATTATGATAATATAAAAATCGTTGTTTTAGCTATTATTGAGTATGTTAATAAACACTATTCAAAAGAAAATAAGCCAACATTTTTTATAGGTTATGATGGGAGAAAACATGGTTTTGAATTTGCAAAATATACAGCTAAGATTATATCAGATTATGGAAAATATAATGTAGAAATTTCAAAGACAATTTGCCCAACACCTGTTTTGGCTTATCAAACGAAATTAAAAAACGGGCTTGGAATAATGTTTACAGCAAGTCATAATCCACCAAGTTATCAAGGTTTAAAATTTATACCGGAATATGGAGGACCTGCCACAGATGAAATAACAGGTGAAATAGTTGAAAATATACAAAGAATACAAAAAAATGATATAGATATTCATTTAAACTTAGATAATGAAAATTATAAACTTTCATCTTTTAAACATGAATATTTTGAACAATTAGAAAAACTTATTGACTTTAAAAAAATAAAAACATTAAAAACAAACATCATTATTGATTTTCTTCATAGTGCAACAATAGGATATCTTGATGAATTGTTGAAAAAACACCAAATAAAATTTGAAAAATATAATGATAACTTTGACTCAAATTTTGGTGGGAAAATGCCTGACCCCAAACCAAAATATCTTAAAGACTTAATCATAAAGGTAAAAAATAAACAAAATACAATAGGACTTTCAAACGATGGTGATGGTGACAGATTTGGTGTCATAAATGAACTTGGAGAATATGTTTCTCCAAACGAAATAATGGGTATATTGCTCAAACATTTAATACAAAATAAAGCTTATAAAGGCTCGTTAATAAAAACAATTGCATCATCCACAATGCTCAATATTTTAGCTTATAAATTAAATATCCCATTAATTGAAACAAAAGTCGGATTTAAATGGCTTGGACTTGCAATGCGAGAAAATGAAACAATAATTGCAGGTGAAGAATCCGGCGGTTTGTCAATTGGCAAACACATCCCTGAAAAAGACGGAATTATTGCCAATTTGCTTATTTTAGAAGCAATAGCTTACGCAAACAAACCACTTTATCAACTTCAAAAAGAACTTAACGAATTTATAGGCTATACTTTTATAAATGACCGTATTGATATTGATTTAACCAGACAATCAAAACATATAAGTGACAATGATTTTATTGAATTATTTAAAAACGACACGACAAAAATATCCAACCTTGAAGGTTTAAAAATACATTTAGATAATGATTTAAGTTGGATTCTTGTCAGAAAAAGCGGCACAGAACCGCTTTTGCGAGTTTATATAGAATCATATAGTCAAAAAAGATTACATGAAATTAAAGAAAAAATAAAAATAATATTATAACTCATTTTCATCTTTTAACTTTCGATTCATAAGTTTATTTAAAACATCATTTGGTGAAATATCAGTATAAATAGCTTCATAAATAGCATTTGAAACAGGTGTTTGTATATTATATTTTTTACCTATTTCACAAATAGCTTTTGAGGTTTCAACACCTTCAGCCACTTGCCCGAGTGTTTGTAAAATTTCATCAATTTTTTTGCCCTGTCCTAACATTTGTCCGACTTTAAAATTGCGTGATTGAGGGCTTGAAGCTGTAGCAATAAGATCACCCAAGCCTGACAAACCATATAATGTTTGAATATTTGCATTATAAACTTTAGCAACACGAACAATTTCAGCCATACCACGGGTAATAAGAGAGCCCTTAGCATTTTCACCTAAATTCATTGAACTTGCAAAACCTGATGCAATAGCAATAACATTTTTTAAACTGCCTCCCAATTCAACTCCTATAACATCACTACTTGCATATAGCCTAAATTTTAAAGGTACATTAAATATTTTTTGTAAATCATTTGCAAGATTTATACTCTTGCAAGCAATACAAGCGGCTGTCGGTTTACCGGCTAAAATTTCAGAACTTAGTGTGGGACCTGACAAAATAGCATATTTTTGCTTTGGCAAAATTTCCTCAATAATTTGAGAAATTGTTTTTAAACTTTCAAATTCAAGCCCTTTTGATGTATTTATCAATATTTGATTTTCATTTAATTTTAATTTACCTAAAACTTCACGAATACCGCTTGAAGCAATGCACAAAATAATATAATCGGACTTAAAAACAGCTTCATCAATATTAGATGTAAAATTTATATTATCTTGAAATTTAATGCAATATGGTTTATTAGATTGTTTTGTATTTTTAAGCTCGTTTATTTTATCCTCATTTCGACCCCAAACATAAATTTCATCAAAATTATTCCTCAATAGCCATGCTTGACATAATCCCCATGCACCATAACCTAAAATTGTAAGTTTCATCATCCCTCTTATTTACAGTTATTCTTCTTAGTATTTTCACAAGGTTCACTAACAGCATACAAAAGTAAGCCTGAAAATGCAGTCATAGCAACAGTAACATAAATTAAAGCCAAATTTTCAAGCATAAATTATTTTTCTCCCATTTTATTTATATAAAATCTTATTTTTTTTATAACTACAGCAATAGAAATAAATATAACTACACTAATAAAAAAACAGACTAAAAGTTTACTAGAAATAACATTATCAATATTTAAAAGACACCAACTTACACATCCATAAAAAGCAGTTGTAAAAATAGTTAATAACAGTTTGTAAAAATTAATTTTCTCTCTGTATACTTCATTCATTTTATAAGGTTATCACAATAAAATAAAAGTTTCAATAATATAAGTATTAAATTTTAAAACTTTGTAAATTTTTTGTATAAAATATTTTGATAAAGTATAATAAGAAGTAAATGACAAAAATAAAAAGGAGTATAAAGCATGGCAACAGCAAAGGTCAGCAAAGACAAGACAAAAGTAGTTATTGCACCGCCTGAGGAAAAAGGGAAAGCACTTCAACTTGCAATTGATAAAATAGAAAAAGATTTTGGAAAAGGTTCAATAATGAAACTTGGCGAAAGAAGCCTGGTTTCTGTTGAAGCAATACCAACAGGTGCATTAAGTGTAGATGTAGCATTGGGTATTGGTGGCGTACCTCGTGGTCGTATTATTGAAGTATATGGACCTGAAAGCAGTGGGAAAACAACTTTAGCCCAGCATATCGTTGCAGAGTGTCAACAACGTGGCGGTATTGCTGCTTTTATTGATGCAGAGCATGCTTTAGATCCTGAATATGCAAGACGTTTGGGAGTCAATGTTGATGAATTACTTATTTCTCAACCGGATACAGGTGAGCAGGCATTGGAAATAGCCGAAGAACTTGTACGTTCAAGTGCAATTGATGTTGTTGTTATTGACTCTGTTGCTGCACTTGTTCCAAAAGCTGAAATTGATGGCACAATGGAAGACCAACAAATGGGACTTCAAGCACGTTTAATGTCAAAAGCTTTGAGAAAATTAACAGGTGTTGTTGGTAAAACAAATACTACTGTTATTTTTATCAATCAACTTCGTCAAAAAATAGGCGGGTATGGTTTATCTGAAACTACAGCAGGTGGTAATGCTCTAAAATATTATGCAAGCGTTCGCCTTGATATACGTAAAATTGAAACCTTAAAAAAAGACGAAAAAGAATATGGTAACCGAGTTAAAGTAAAAGTTGTTAAAAATAAAGTTGCTCCACCTTTTAGAGTTGGTGAGTTTGACCTTATTTATGGTGAAGGCATTTGTAAAATCGGTTCAATTATTGACATGGCTGTTAATTTTGAGATAATAAATAAAGCAGGTGCCTGGTTTAGCTATGAAGAAACAAAACTTGGTCAGGGTAAAGAAAAAGCAAAGGAATTTTTAAAAGAAAATCCTCAAATCTTAGAACAAATTGAAACATTAGTAAGAGAAAAACTAAATCCACAAGCACAACAACAAAATATAGAAGAGGAAGAATAAACAATAATGAACGAAAATTTTTATATCACAACCGCAATTGACTATGTAAACGGCAAAGCACATATAGGTCATGCTTTTGAAAAAATTATAACAGATGTAATATACCGACACTTTAAACAGCGTTGTGATAAAACAATGTTTTTAACAGGAACTGATGAGCATGGTATAAAAATACAAAAAACAGCTAAAAGTTTAAATATTTCACCTATGGAACTTTGCAATCAAAATGTTGAAGCTTTTCAAAATAGTTGGAAACTTTTGGATATAAATTATGATAAGTTTATTAGAACAACCTCCCATGAGCATAAAGAAATTGTCCAAAAAATATTTGAAAAATTACTTAAACAAGGTGATATTTATAAACATTCATATAAAGGTTTATATTGTAATGGTTGTGAGTGTTTCTTGAACGAAAAAGATTTAACAGAAGATGGTTTATGCCCAAATCATTTAACAAAACCTGAAGTTGTTGAAGAAGAAAATTATTTCTTTAAACTTACAAAATATAAAGATGCAATTATAAATCATATAAAAAGTAATCCTGATTTTATAATACCTTCATTTCGAGCAAATGAAGTTTTAAATCAGTTAGAAAATATTGAAGATATTTCGGTTTCTCGTTCAATAAATAATGTAAGCTGGGGAATACCAGTATTAAGTGATGATAGTCAAATTATTTACGTTTGGATTGATGCTTTGTCTAATTATATTACAGCTTTAGGTTATGACCCGGATAAAGAAGAACAAAATGAAACTTTTACAACTTTCTGGCCTGCAAGTTGTCAGGTTATAGGCAAAGACATATTAAAATTTCATTCAATTTATTGGATTGCTTTACTTATGGCACTTGATTTACCGCTTCCAAAGCACATTTTGGCTCACGGTTGGATTACAATTGATGAAACCAAAATGTCAAAATCTTTAGGCAATGTTTTATCACCTGAAAATATTTTGAAAAGCTTTGAACTTCAAAAACCCGATGCTTTTCGCTATTACATTTCTAGCTGTGCAAATTGTGGAAAAGACGGAAATTATAGCGACATTGATTTTAAAGAAAAAGTTAATGCCGATTTGGCAAATAATATGGGAAATTTATTAAACCGCTCTTTAAATATTCTTGTTAAATATTTTGATGGTGAAATAAAAGATGAATTTATTGTTGAAGATGAAATAATAAAAACAGCAAAAAAAACTGTTAATAAAGTTGTTGAAAATTTTGATAAGTTTCAAGTTGCAGAAGCTGCTTTTGAAATTATGACTCTTTTAAACGCTGCAAATAAATATATAAACGATAAAGCACCATGGAGTCTTTCAAAAAACGGTGATTTAACTCAAGCCGGTGTCGTTTTATATAATGTCTTTGAAGTTATGAGGTATGTTTCGGTTTTAATTTACCCATATTGCCCAAATATTGCTTCAAATATTGCGAAACAGCTTAAAACAAATATTAATATCAAACTTTATGACTTAGACAAAAATAATATTAAAGCTGGTAAAATTATCACTAAAGATGAAATTACACCTGTATTTTTGCGACTTGATAGTGAATTTGCACAAAATAAGAAATAGGACTAACCTCAAAATATGCAGTTTCAAACAAGTCAAGATTTTAATATTGTTATTGAAAAATATAAAAATGCTCTTCAATTTTTTAATGTAAATAAAATAAATGAAGATATAAATCATTTGCAACAAGAACTCGAAAATCCTGATATTTGGAATAATCAAAAAAAAGCTCAAGAACTTTCGCAAAATTTAAAAGAAAACAAAGATAAACTTGAAAGGCTTAGTTTTTGGGAAAGTCTTTATGATGACATTGTTGTATTAAAAGATTTGTTTGAAACGGATGTAGAATTTAGAGATGAAGCTATTTTAAAGGCGGATAAACTTAATGATGAATTAAACAAATTTGAAACCGAGCAAAAGTTGAACGGTGAATACGATAAAAGTAATGCAATAATAACAATTATATCAGGAGCCGGCGGCACTGATGCACAAGATTGGGCTTCAATGTTGTTAAGAATGTATTTAAGGTGGGCTGAAAAAAGAAAATATAAAGTTGAAATGCTTGAAAAACAAGATGGAGATGAAGCCGGGATAAAAAGTGCAACTTTAAAAGTTGAAGGTAAGTTTGCATTTGGTTATTTACAAGCTGAAAGAGGTGTTCATCGCCTTGTTAGGATATCTCCTTTTAATGCAAATGGCAAACGACAAACTAGTTTTGCTTCTCTTGAAGTTTCACCTTTAATTGAAGATTTGGATAAAAAAATTGAAATCCCTCAAGAAGAAATTGAAGTCGAAACAATGCGCTCTGGTGGAGCCGGCGGTCAAAATGTCAATAAGGTTGAAACCGCTGTTAGAATTTATCATAAACCAACAGGTATTGTTGTAAAATGTCAACAACAACGTTCGCAACTTCAAAATAAAGAGACTGCACTTCAAATTTTAGCTTCAAAACTGCTTGCTATTAAACAAGCTGAGCATGAAGCTAAGTTATCGCAACTTAAAGGTGAAAATGTTGATGTAAATTTTGGCTCTCAGATTCGTTCTTATGTCTTTCATCCTTATAAAATGGTTAAAGACCATCGCACCAACTTTGAAGTCTCAAATGTTGATGCGGTTATGGATGGTGATATTGACGAGTTTATTGAAAGCTATTTAAAATTTAAAGCTTTAAATAGTTAAATATATTATTTGTTTATTCATCTATTGTTAATTTAAAAACTAAAGCTGCAACTATGGCACTTAGAAAATTTGCAACAATAGTCAATCCTATAAGCTGCCATGATGCAACACCTATAATTCCTAAGCCTATTGCAACAGCTGGGTTAAATGCTGTTAAACATAGTGTGCTAACGGCAAATATACCTGTTGTAACAGAAGAACCTATTGCAAAACCATAAAACGAATTGCCATCTGTGCGATATGATGTTGCTGTCATTAATACTACATAACATAAAACAAATGTAAATATAAATTCTGCTATCATCATATTTTTAATATTAAATGTTAAAATTTCACTATTACCATTTGACATACTTAAAGCAATATAAGCTGCTAATGATGCACCTATAACTTGAAAGATCATATATGGTATTAATCTTTTATAAGATAAAGCTCCACGTATTGATGCTGCTAATGATACAGCCGGATTAAAATGCCCACCTGAAACCTGTCCTAACGCATAAACCATTATCATTAATGCAAATCCTATTGCTATTGCTGCTATTACACCTGAAGTTGGCATTAATATTACACACGCTATTGTGAACATTAAAATAAATGCTCCTATAAACTCCGCTATATAACGTCTTATGTTTTCCATATTTTTACCTCATTTCAAATTAACATATAATAATTTAACAAAAATAATTATTTTTTTAATCACCACATTAATTATTTAATAGTTTAATTATTATTTATAAATTGAGATAAAATATTTTTTAAAAGTTTTATATTTTCTGTTTGATGCACACGTGTTAAACAGGCTCCATTATTTAAAGCAAGAGTGTTATAAACAACTGTTGCATAATCAAGTTCTTCTTTTTTTGATGTATTAAATAATTTAGTAATAAAACTTTTTCGCGATAATGCAATAAGTATTGGTTTGTTTATAGATTTAAAATCTTCTAACCTTTTTATAATCTCAATATTTTGATTTTCTGTTTTGCCAAACCCAATTCCAGGATCAATTATAATTTTCTTGAGTCCTTTTTCTTCTAAAAAATCTACTTTTTTCTTTAAGTATAAATAAATATCGTCAATTAAATTTTTATATTTTGTTTTATTTTGCATATCATCAGGAGTCGAAGGACTGTGTGTAATAATATAAATTTTGTTATATTTTTTAATAAAATCAATCATTTTTTTGTCATAATCGCCTGAAGAAACATCGTTTATTATATCAACGTTACTATCAAGTGAAAACCTTGCGACTTCCTCGCTTCTTGTATCAATACTAAGTGGCAAGAATGGAAATTCTCTCACAATTTCTTTTAAAATATGCTTAAGCCTTTTTATTTGTTCAGAACTTTCGACTTCTTTTGCTCCAGGTTGCGTTGATTCAGCACCTATATCTAAAATATCAATCCCATTTTCAACCATCAATTCAACTTGTTTTAAAGCATCTTTAAGTTTTATAAATAAACCACCATCTGAAAAAGAATCAGGCGTGATATTTAAAATACCCATAACATATTTTTTATTTTGAAAATCAAACTCTTTATTTTTGATTTGCCATACTTTTAAATTTCTGTTTATATTATTCTGAATAAGTTGTGCAATTTCTTTCATTCTAAAAGGTTGAAGTTTTAGTTTTTCAACAATCTTTTTTAAAATAGAATAAGAAGCGACAACAATACAATCGGTATAATCAACTTCATTTAAAAGTACACCACGACTCAAAGCACAATCGGAACCTAGAGAAAGACAAATTTGTTTCAAAATAGTTGCTTCATGAGGTTTTAAATTAAAAAGTTTTATCGATTTATACTTATATTTTTGGCAAGCACAATTTATATATGAAGCATCGAAATCAACACTTTGAAGTTCTCTAGTCATATTTTTTTCATTTAAATCTTTAATATAAATTGTATTTTTATAATCTCTACAACTTTTCATGCTTAAAAGTTTTCAATCCTTTTGCATAATCATCAACAATTTGTCCATTACCTTTCAATTTATATTTATAAATTGTAAGCCCTTCTAATCCAACAGGTCCACGAGCATGTGTTTTATTAGTTGAAATCCCAACCTCTGCCCCAAAACCGTATCTGAAACCATCGGCAAAACGTGTTGAACAATTGTGATAAACAGATGAAGAATCAACTTCATTTAAAAATTTATTAGCATTATTTTCATCTTCTGTGATAATACAATCTGTGTGTCCTGAGCCATAATTGTTAATATGATTTATAGCCTCATCTAAATTGCTGACTATTTTTAATGTAACTTTTTTTTCACCATATTCAAAACTATAATCATCAACATTTTCAAATATTTCAACATCATTAGTTTTTAGACAATCTTTTAACTTATCAATATATTTAAAATTCTTATGCACCAAAATAGTTTCAACACTATTGCAAGCACTTGGATACTGTGTTTTTGAATCAACACAAATTTTTAATGTTTTATTTAAATTGGCACTTTCATCAACAAAAATATGACAAATTCCGCTTGCATGACCTAAAACAGGGATTTTAGTATTTTCTTTTATATATTTTACAAGTTTATTGGAACCTCTTGGGATTATTAAATTAACATATTTATCATAATTTAGAAGTTTATTAACATCATCATGGCTAAATACAAGATTTATAACATTTTTTGGAAAATTGATAGATTCTAAAGCTTCATTTATAAGTTTTGCAAAAATTTTATTTGTATTAATGCTTTCACTTCCACCTTTTAATACAACTGCATTGCCAGATTTAATAGCTAAAGTTGCAATTTGTACAATTACATCCGGTCTTGCTTCAAAAATAACACATATTACACCAATTGGACAGCTTATTTTTTCCAAAATCAAATTTTCATCAAGTTTTGTTTTTGAAAGAATTTTATTAACAGGATCTTCAAGTTTTATTACATCATAAATTCCTGCAATCATATCTCGCATTTTATTTTCATCAAGTTTTAGTCTATTATATGTGCTTTGAGTGATTTTACCTAAACTAACAAGTTCTTTTGCTTGCACCAAATCCATATTATTATTTTCAAAAATGACATCTTTATTTTTTTCAATAATTTGAGCTATAGCTTCAAGTGCCTCATTTTTTGTTTTATTATCCAAATTGGCAAGTTTTAATGCTGCATTTTTAGTTTCTTTTAATAAATTTTCCAAAATTATCCCCTTTATTTTTATAATATAACAATATTATCACGTGTAATTATAGCATCATAGTTTTTATAACCTAAAATATTTAATATTTCATCAGAATGGCATCCAACAAGTTTAATACAATCAGAACAATTATAATTAGCAACACCACGAGCAAAAATATTATTATCTTCATCAATAATATTAACAACATCTCCACGTTGAAAGTCATTTTCAATTTTTATAACGCCAATAGGAAGCAAACTTGAATCACCTTTTAATAAAGCCTTTTTAGCTCCATTATTAACAACTATCTGCCCACAAATATTAACAGCATAAGCTATCCATTTTTTCTTTCCTGATAAATTTTCATAAGGTAAAAAAATTGTACCCTTATTATTTTCAAGTACTTCGTCAATAGCGTTTTCAATTTTACCATTTGAAATAATACAAGCACCACCTGAGCGCGTCATCACTTTTGCAGCTTGAAGTTTAGTTTTCATTCCCCCACGACCACCAGAGGTTGCTTCAAAACCTAGTTTTTCAATATCTTCATCAATTTTTTCCACAACACTTATAAACTTTGCATTTGGATTTATTTTTGGATTATCATCATACAATCCGTCAATATCAGATAGAATAATTAATAAATCGGCTTCCAAACGGCTTGCAACAAGTGCAGAGAGTTTATCATTGTCTGAAAAACTTATATCCACCATATCGCTTATTGTTTCCAGTTCACTTGATGAAACAGCATCGTTTTGATTGATAACAGGTATTACATTTAGTTTTAAAAGTTCATTTAAAACATCTGACAAATTTAAATATTTAATACGGTTTGAAAAATCATCTTCTGTTAATAAAAGCTGTGAAACCAGTATGTCGTGTTTTTGAAATTCTTTTTCATAAATAGACATCAAATATCCTTGACCTATTGAAGCACAAGCCATTTTTAAAGTAAGGTTTGAATTTGGATCTACTCCAAGCTTTTTAGCTCCAATTCCAACAGCACCTGATGTTACAACAATAACCTCAACTCCTTTTTTATGAAGCTTTGCAATTTGTGAAATAAATGATTCAATACGTTTTTGTGATAAATCTCCAGTTTCATCTCTAAGTACATTTGTACCGAATTTCAAAACAACTCTTTTTATATTTTTTATTATTTCATCACGTTTCATAAAAAGATTATACAACAAATCATTTATATTCAACAATATGGTATAATTTTCGGGTGCACAGGGCAAATTTAATTAAAATAAATTATAATGCCCTGTGCACCCGAAACAATCACTCCTTATATTCATTAAGAGTTTTATTCATATATATACTTTGCATAGTTTGTAACATAATTGTAGATAAAAAACTAAATAAAAAAGCTAATCCATAACGTAATAAAATATTTTTATTATCAGGTGCAAGTTTCATTAAAGCACAAGGCATCAAAAGGAATATAATAGGAGAATAACGATTCAATATTTTTTTATCAAGTTCCAATTGCTTACTAAGAGCCTCTTTTTTTGTTTCATTCTTTTCTTTGCAAAAATAAATTTTGTGATTTAAAGCATACCCTAAAACTGATGCTAAAATTGGCAATATCAATAATTTAGCACAAAATTTAAATTTATTTTTATCCTTATCTTCACATAAGGAGAGTTTAAAATTTTTCAAAACATCTTTCTTTTTATCATTTTTTTGTGATTTAATATAATTCAAATATTTTTGTTTTGAAGGAACTAAAGTATAAAATCCCAAAGATAAAGAACTAAGGTAAGATACATTTTGAAAAATTTTATACGGATGTTTTTTCGCAATAAAAACATCTTGTTGTTGTTCTTCTTCATCATGTTTTAATGGTTTGGAATCATTACCAAATGATTTTGTTTTAAATTTTGATATATTTATATATTTTCCGCCTTTAATTTTCATTTTTGTAATTTTTTAAAGTTAAATAATTTGCAAATTTATTAAAACCGATTAAAGCAAATGTTCCACCAAAAGCACCTAGAGCCGATTTTCCTAAATTTTTTAAGGTATCCCCTTCAACATATTTTGATGTTTTATTAGAACTCCCAAAAAGACAAGCCGTAGCAACAGCTATAATTGGCAAAGCAAATTTATTCAATTTTGTAGACTCTTTATTTATTTGTTTTTCTATAGTTTCTTTTTTAGTTTCATTTTCATTTTTAGTGATAAATATTTTAGAATTTAATAAATAAGTTCCAACTGACAAAACTGATAATCCAAGAGCCATAACACCACAATACTTTGCAAGACTTTTTGATTTTAAATTTTGCATATCATTATTCAAACGACCTAAAAGTCCCAAATTTTCTTTATTTATATCTTTTACATTTTTGGAAGAATTATTTAACCAGTGATAAGTTCCAATTAAACTTGCATTTAATACTAAATTTCCAAGTATTGAAACAGGATGTCTATTAATAGTAAAATAATTCACATCTTTATTCTGTGATTTAAACTTTAGATTATTATTCATAAAATCCTTATTAAATTTTATATTTAGCATAATTATCACCATATTTTAGCTTAAGAATGTTTTTCACAATAAGCAATTAACGCAAAACCAACAGCTTCAGTTGTTCCGCATGCAATAGCAGCATTTAAAGCAGAACCAACACCTGGTACCCAGCCAAATAAAGCTTTTACAGTCTCTTTTGCTCCTGCTTTAGCAGCCTCAATAGCTCCTGCTTGAAGTCCTGCATAAACACCACCACCTAAAATAAGACCAGCTATTGAAACATTATCGGATTTTTCATCTGCAGGATTTTCTATACCATATATTTTAAGTATTTTTTTAGCCATTTCATTTTCATTATCCATCAATGGAATCATATCCGTAAAAGGAATTGAACCAATGGTTGCAGCTATTGCTGCAGCTTTTCCAGTATGTTTTTGAACAACCCAAGCAGCCTGACCTTTTCTACCTCCAAAACCAATATCCGAAACATTATTTTCAATGTAAAAAGGCAACTTTTTACCATAAACCGCAGAAACATTTTTTATCATTTTTAATTCATTGGTTAATAAACTTTGTCTTAAATCTGAATTGTTTTTTGAATAGCTTATTGCTTTTGCAAGTTTGGCATGCTTATTAACTATATTGTCTGCATTTTCTTTATTATTTTTAAAAGTTACATTCTTTGTTTCAATACTGCTTAATATTTTTATAACATTTTTATTGTTTGATTTTATATCTTTTAATAATCCGTTATAAATATTTCCATCAACAATATTTTCTTTTTTTAAGCTTTCAAGTTTTTTATATGCTATATCTTGCTTATTTGGAGGAACTTTTGATTTAAATTCAACAAGATCATTCTTTAAAGCTTGTTTGGGTAATGGATTGGTTGATTTATTTTTTAATTCTTTTGTTTTTTTCCCCATTTTAAAAACATTAACATAATTTTCTTGATTAATAGCACCAATTTTCATAGCACACAATCACCATTAATAAAATAGATACAAAAACTTTATTATTTTTATATCAAAAATAAATAATAAAGTCAAATGTTTTATTAAAAAATATAAAGTTTTTTATATTAAAATCCGATTATAGAAGAAAGTTCAACATAAGGAATATTTAAAACATCACCAACATATTCATCAGTTAACTTACCATAACAAGTTGTAACCCCGCTTTGAAGTTCAGTATATGTTTTAACAGCTTCAATAACACCTTTGTTAGCTATTTCAAGTATATATTTTATTGAAACATTTGTTAAAGCAATAGTTGAAGTGCGAGGATAAGCACCAGGAATATTTGTAACACTATAATGTATTACATCGTGTTTTATAAATGTTGGATCATTATGAGTTGTTTCTTTATCAACTGTTTCAATAATAGAACATCTATCAACAGACACATCCATAATAACAGACCCCTTTTTCATGGTCTTAACCATATCCTCAGTCACCAAAAATGACTTTGACTTAGCATCGTTATCATCATATAAAACAGCAGAAATAAGTAAGTCACATGTAGGCAACAACTTCTGAATATTATATTTTGAGGCATAAACCGTTTTTACTCCACATGGAATATGATTATTAATTGAACGTAGTTTATTTATGTCATTATCAACAACAGTAACATCAGTACCTAAACCTAAAGCTACACGCAAAGCATTCATTCCAACAGTTCCAGCTCCAATTATAACAACTTTTGCAGGTAAAATACCAGCAATTGAAGATAAAAGAATACCCTCACCACCTAAATGCTTTTGAAGTAAATTTGCACCTATTAATACAGAAGCAGCACCAGCAACTTCACTCATTGGAATAAGCAATGGTTTTGAACCATCAGCACAAATTACATTTTCATTTGAAATAGTCGTTATACGTTTTTTTAATAATACATCAATTAATTTCGGATTTTTATCAAGATGTAAAAAGGCAAACAATATCTGATCTCGTTTTAATAAATCAAACTCACATTCGTGAGGCTCTTTTACCTTAACAATTAAATCCGATAAACTATAAACATCTTCAATATTATCAATAATTTTAGCACCATAGGTACTATATTGTTCATTTGAAAATCCGCTTAAAATACCGGCATCTTTCTGAACATAGACACAATGACCGGCTTTAACAAGAAGTTCGACACCAGCAGGATTAACAGCAACCCTTGATTCATTATGTTTCAATTCTTTTGGTACACCAATTTTCATATATTTAACTTATTCCTCAAATTATATCTCAACATTTAAAGCATCTTCAATTTCATCAATAATTAAATTAACAGCGGCTATTCTATTTTCAGCACATATTATGGGTCTTCCAACAATCAAATAATCCACCCCATAATTTATAGCTGCCTTTGGTGTTAAAACACGAACCTGATCATTAACACAACTCCAAGTAGGACGCACAGCCGGGCACATAATAATAAAATCATCATCAAGTGTTTTTCTTATTTCCTTCGCTTCAATGGATGATGCAACAACACCATTTATTCCGGAATTAACAGCTATTTTAGTCAAATTTGCAACATATTCATCAATATTTAAATTTACGCTTAATTCCTCAGTTAAAGTTTTTTGTCCAAAACTTGACAACAAAGTCACTCCAAGAATAGTTGGTTGTTCAATATTATTACGTTTAGCATATTCCCGTGTTAATTTCACAGTTGAAGATATCATTTTTGACCCGCCTTGAATATGAATATTAAAAAAATCTACCCCTTTTCGAAGCAGATTAACACTTGCCTTAGCAACAGTATTTGGAATATCATGAAATTTTGAATCAAAAAATACTTTACCACCATTATTTTTTATAACATCAATACTTTTAAATCCAGTTGAAGTAATAAGCTGTAACCCAACCTTAAAAAAACCGACATAATCCTTTAATTCTTTAACAATTTCTTCAACTTCATCAATTGTATCAACATCTAATGCTAAAACTATCCTGTCTTTTGAAGATTCTGGTTTTTTTATTGCCATTTATAATTCCTGTTTTTATTCATATGTTTTAAATTTTAACACCTTAAATATCTATAATCAAGTATAAATTAACCTATCTCCTTAATAAATTGTCTTGATAATAAAGAAGATTCAACATAAGAAAACCCGTTATTCATAAACTCATCAAACATTCTATTTGCAACACTAACAGCTTTATAATTTTTCTCAATAAAAGCCATATCATTATCAAAATTATCATTATTTAATTTATAGCTTTTATTATTCTTAACCTGTGTCCTTCCCAAAATTTCAGATGGACTATTTCTTTCAATTAAAACATTTTCATCAGAATCTATTTTATTTTCACAATTTTTTTTATTTTCATTATGTTTTATTTCATCTTTTATTTTATTAGCCTTAACTCCCTTTAATGGTAATTTATTACCAATAAATTTATTCAAATCATTAATGTTATTCGCCATTAAAAGTTCTCCATTCTTAACTTTTTAATTAAACTAAATGATACCTGACATTTGTTATAAAACCTAAACATATTTTTTTTTGCTAGTTTTAATATAAATATATAAACAATTGTTACAAAAATTTACAATTTTAGCTAAAATATTTAATTTTTCAACTAAATGACATACTAATTTAGTATATATTATTTTTTTATATTTGTAAAGTTTTATTATAACAAATTGGCTTACAATAGAAATTTTTAACCTTTAAAATATAAAATTGCGAATTAAAATCTTTTGATATAAAATAAATACATAGTAAATAAGTAAGTCATGTTTGGAGTGAAAGATGCAGCTATCACTAAGTTGGTTATCAGAATATGTGGATATTGAAAATCTAAAACCGGATGAAATTGCTTCCGGATTAACATTAAGCGGACTTGAAGTTGAAAACATTGAATATACCGGTCCAAAATTTGAAAATATTAAAACTGCAAAAATTATTGAAATCAATAATCATCCAAATGCTGATAAACTTCATCTTGTAAAAATTGATACAGGCAATAATGATTTCAAGCAAGTTGTATGTGGAGCTAAAAACATTGAAGTTGGTCAAATAGTGCCATATGCTCAAGTTGGCTCAAAAGTGCTATCTAGAAAAACCGGTGAAAAATTTGAACTTGAAAAAACAACAATAAGAGGTGTTGAATCATCAGGAATGCTATGCTCTAGTGATGAATTAGGGCTTAATGAATATAACTATCAGAAAGAAGATGGCATTTTGATTCTAAATAGTTTTTTAAATAATGTAAATTTAGGTGAGGATCTTGCAAAAGTTCTTAATATTAAAAATGATATAATATTACATACAGCTCCAACAGCTAACCGTGGTGACGAAATGTCGGTTATAGGAATAGCAAGAGAAATATCTGCAATATTTAACAGGAATTTTAAAATGCCGCTTGTTGAAACTTATGACAATAATGATAAAAATCCTGATTTTAAGGTTGAAATTCTTGATGATAATGTGTGTAAATATTATGCTATTGGAATTTTAAAAGACGTAAAAATATCACAATCTCCAAAGTGGATGCAAGATAGACTAATTTCTTCAGGTATTCGTCCTATAAATAATGTTGTAGATATTACAAATTATGTGATGCTTGAATATGGTCAACCACTTCATGCTTTTGATTTAGATAAATTAAACGGGTATTTATGTGTAAGAAAAGCTTTTAAGGACGAAAAAATTACTACTTTAGATGGCATTGAAAGAAATTTAACTAATGATTCTGTTTTAATAGCAACAAAAGAAAAAGGCGTATGTATTGCAGGGGTATTTGGAAGTGAAAATTCAGAAATTGATGATAACACAAGAAATATTGCTCTTGAAAGTGCATATTTTACCTCATCAACAAATCGTAAAAATTCTAAAAGTGTAGGCTATAGAAGTGAAGCATCAGCAAGATTTGAAAGAGGGGTTGATTTATTTTCGTGTAAGGAGGCTTTAAATCGTGCAATTTCGTTGCTCATAAAATATGCCAACGCTAAATATCAAGGAATAGTCGAAGATAAAAAATATGATGAAAATCCCAATAAAATAACTTTAAGGTTTAGCGAAATAAAAAGAATACTAGGATGTGAAATAAAAAAAGATTTATGCATCCAGATTCTTGATAAACTTGGATTTAAATTACTTGAAGTTAACGACACTTGTGCCAGATTTGAAGTTCCTGGATATCGTCAAAATGATATTTATCGTGAAATAGACTTAATTGAAGAAATTTCACGTATTTATGGATATAATAAAATACCTTCCACTTTGCCTGCCAGCTCAAATATTATAGATGTTAATATTGAAAATGAATACTTATCTAAAATTAATAATATATTTTTAGGTAGTGGCTTTTTTGAAGCAAAAAGTTCATCTTTAATAGGAAAAGCATTACTAAATGAGTATTATTTTCCTTATGACTATGAAAAATCAGTAAGTGTTATAAATGCACAATCTGAAGATTTTACTTTACTTAGACAAAGTCTTATACCTAATGCTTTAAATTATTTAAAATATAACATAAAAAACAGTCAAAAAAATATTATGTTATATGAAATAGGTAAAGTTTATTACAAAAAAGATAATCCACCAACAGAAATAGATTCTTCAGTTACTGAAAAACAAATGCTAAGCTTTATAATTTCAGGTAAACTTGAAAAATCACTGTGGTATGGTGAAGAATATGCTAATTTTTACACCTTAAAAGGTATTGTTGAAAATATTTTCGATGTGTTTAAAATACAAAACAGAATTAGATATGAGAAATGCAATGAACCATATTTACATCCTTCAAAAAGTGCAAAAGTTATATTACTTGATAAAAAACCTCAAATTTTAGGCTATTTTGGTGAATTACATCCAACCATCAAGGATAAGGCTAAATTTGTTAACAAAGTATTTATAGGTGAGTTAAATTTAGATTTACTTTTAAATACATTATCAACATCTTCAAATGTTAAATATAAAAAAATATCAATTTATCCAATAAGTGAAAGAGACATTGCTTTTATAGTTGATAAAAAAATACAAAATGATGAACTTATTAAAAATATTAGTAAGTTTATAAAGAAAGATATTCTAAATTCTATTAATATTTTTGACATATATGAAGGTGAAAAAATAGAGTCTAACATGAAAAGTGTTGCTTTTAATATAAAATTTCAATCAATGATTGAAACTTTAAGTGATAATATAATTAATGAGCAAATTAAAAACTTAAAAGAAGGCTTAAAAAATATTTATCCAAATATAAAATTTAGAGAGTAATTTTTATTGAAAACTTTGATTTTCAATTTCTGTTTCCGTATTTGGTGATAAACTCATTACGGGAAGTTTTATGGTAAATTTTGTTCCAACATTGGGTTTTGAAATAACATTAATATCACCTCCATGTGCTTTAATTATTTTTCTTGAAATGTATAAACCAAGCCCTGAACCAATTTTACGATATTTTTTAGCGGAAGATACAAATTTATCAAATATAATTCTACAATATTCTTCTGTCATACCTATACCGCCGTCAATAATTTCAATTTCTATTTCTTCACTATTTTTATTAAGTATATTAATAATTATTTTACCTTCATTTGGAGTATATTCAGAAGCATTAGTAATTAAATTATTAATAACACGCTCTATCTCAATAGGATCAAATAGAAAAATTTCAATATCTGCTTTATAGTTCACACATAAAATTTGTTGCTTTTGATTAAGTAAGTATTTCAAATTATTACCGCATTTTTCAAGTAACTTTTTTAAATTATTCATTTCCTTACATATTCTTAATTGCCCCTTATCACTTTTATATTTCAATAATAAATTATCTGTCATATTTTTCATAAAATCACAAGAGGCACGAACTTCTTCTAATACAGTTTTGACATCATCAGGTATGGAGCCAAATTGTTCACGAATTAATAAATCCATAGCACGTAACTGGGCACGAATTGGGGTCTTTAAATCATGAGTTAACGTTGCAATAAAAGTATCTTTTTGTTGTTCTATTTCAATATCTTCAGTATTATCACGAATTATGGCCATAAACCCTGTTAAATCACCATCTTTATTAAATATTTTTGTTAAGCTCATATCGATATGTATTAATTCCTGTCCAACCCTAACCTGTGTTTGAACTTTTAACATCTTTAATTCAGAAACCTTAAAATTTAATAATTGAGTGTTTATAATTCGAGGCTCTTTCCATAAAAAATCATGAATATTTTGAGCTTTTTCAGAAAATAATAAAACTTTTTTATTCCTTGATACAATATAAAAATTAATATCCATTAAAACAATTTCATTTGTTGAAAACTCAAGCACATTATCAAGTTTTTCTTTTTCCGTCCATAATAAAGCTTTTAATTTTTCAAGTTTGATAATATTATAAACCTGAGTCCGAAGTCTTACAAGTTCAACAGGCTTTTCAATATAATTATAAAGTCCCATTGTTTTTATATCAAATTCCTGACAAGCTGTGTTTTCATTTGTTATAAATAAAATAGGTGTTTCTGAATTAAACTTAGATCTTTTTATTGCCTCCATTAAATCAACATCATACAAATTTGCATTCACTATTATTAAATCAAAATTTTTATTTTTTAAAAACTTATATATATCACACAATTTTAAACTTGAATAGAAGTTAAGTTCAAAAACATCAAGTATATCACTAATTAATTCAATACTTCTTTTATTATTTTCAACAATAAGCACATTACAGTTATAGAATTTTTCAAGTCTACTATAACTCATTCGAGAGGCTTCTTTTTTATTTAAATTATTAACTTCTTTTTTAAGCACATCAAATTGAATAGGATAAGTTAATAAATCATAAATTCCAAGCCCTCTTGCATGTAAAACTTCATCTTTTCCAGCATACTTACAAACACCCCAAAATCTTATATCATGATGAAATTTTAAAAATTTTTTTAAATGCTTATTATATTCAGTATCATAAATATCAATATCAATAAAAAATTGGCTATATATTTTACCTAACTTATGAATATCTAAATTAATTGCTTCTTTTTTTAAAGTAAAATAATCTATACTAAAATTTATAGGCACTTTTATTTTAGGATATCTTGATACATCTTTATTGGTAATATATAATATCTTATACATATTTATAACTCATAAGTATTTTTACTAAAGAACATATTAGTAATAACTAAATATAAAATAAATCCCCCGATTAGATAATAGAATAAAGAATATTATTCCTTTATACTGTATAAATTATTTTGATATTTCCTTAGAAGGTACAGGATCGTACCCACCAGGGGCAAAAGGATGGCATCTCAAAATCCTTAAAATTCCAAGAAACAAACCACGTATTACACCAAATTTTTGAATCGCTTCTATCATATAATTAGAACAACTTGGATAATAGCGGCAAACTTTTGGTGTAAATTTTGAAAAAAACTGATATAATTTTATTAAATTAATAATAATAGTTTTCATTCGAATTATTAACTATAAACTTACAAAATAATTTGAATACATCAACATTGTAAAATCCTTAAAGTAGCTAATTTGCGTTGCTGATGCACTTTGTATACAAATTTCTGTCTGGTGTTTTGGTGGAATTTTTAATGCATTTGCCACTGCAGCTTGAATAACATCGCGATTTGTAACTACAATCAATCTTTTTGTCAAGTTATCTTTAATTAAATTTGAAATAACAGACTCAACACGTTCATTCAATTTATTTAAAGACTCTCCATCCTGAGGTGCAAAATCTGCTTTATTTTCTTTATAAAGTACAAACTCATCAGGATATTTTTCCATAATTTGTTCAAAACTAAGACCATTCCACTTCCCTGCACGTCTTGTATATAAATCAGGTATAACTTCAAAATCCTGCTTTAACACTTTTGATAATATTCCTGCAGACTTAATACAATCACAAGAATCAGATGAATAAATCTTATCAACTTTTAAACCGCGACTTTGTATCCACTTACTTATACGTTCCATTTCTATGCGACCCAGTTCATTTAAAGGTGGATAATTTATGTCATCATTAAGAATATCTGAATCAGTATAGACTGTTGAACCATGTCTTATAAAGGTTATTTTACATTTACGTTTAATCATATTCTTTATTTTATCATATTTTTTTACTTATGTACAATGTTTTATTTTTTATAATTAAAATTTGTAAAGTTTTGTATCAATTAAAAAAAACTAGCAATTTTTTTTTTTATAGTTTTTATATATGTGAGAACACATGTTCTTTACTATAGTATAAAAAAGTAGGAAAATTTATAATAATTTATAAAAATTTCATATTAATGGTCAAAGCATAAATAATAATTTTTTCTATTTTTAATAAATTAAAATATATAAAAGAAAGAGTTTAGTTATGAAAATAAATAATATTAAGCAAAATGTAAGATTTGGTGAAGCTTTAACAACACGAGAAAGAAAAAAGGGTGATAAATTAAAAGCAAAGGCAATGAAAATTTTGGATCTTCACGATATTATTCTTATCACTCCAGAAGCTTCATTGCCAAGCAATACTAATAAAAATATAGGCATGGGGCAAATTAATAGTAAAGATTCATATGATTTTTTTAAGTTTATGAAATCATACACCGGAATGAATATTGTTAAAGTTCTTCCACAAGGTAATTACAAATATAAAAAAGATGGATATTATGGAGCCTATGGAACTTCTGCTTTAAATTTAGGGATTCAACTTATAAATCTTGAAGAACTTACGACAGATGAATATGGTTCAATTCTTTCAAATAATACTTTTAATAAAGTCATTGAAAAAAATAAAACAACACAAAAAGATAGTGGTCTTGCAAATTTCGAAAATATTGTGCTTGATAATTCTCCATTTAATGAGGCATTAAAAGAATCCTATGAAAATTTCAAAAAATCAGATAATACAAATGTTAGAAATTTAAAGAAAGAATTTGAAAATTATAAAAAAGACTATCAAGATATACTTGAACCTATGGGTATTTTTAAAGTTTTAACAAAAAAATATAACTCGGATAATTTTGAATTATGGGATAACATTGATAAAAATTTATACAACAAAGACCTAATTAGTGAAGATACAAAAAACAAAAGAATAACCGAAATAAAGTCAAAATATGAAGATGATTTAAACTTTTTATATTTTAAAGAATTTTTAGCAGAAAAAAACCTTGCAAAAGCACGAAAAAATCTTAATAAAGATGGTTTAAAGCTTATGGGAGATTGTTTGGTTGGTTTTTCAAAAGATGAACAATGGGCACACCCGAAAGCTTTTGCAAATGCAAATATTTGTTCTCCTAATTGGGGAATAAAAGCTCTGGATTTTACAACAATTTGTGATAATAATTCTGAAAGCAATAAACTTATAAGAAAAAAAGTAGCACTTTTTGCAAAAAGATATGATGCCATCCGTCTTGATGTCGGCTGGGGATATACAAGTCCTATTCTTTATTGTAAAACAGAAGAACAAAAAAAATCTCTTGAAAAAGATTATAATTATGATGATAACATTAATGGTTACCGGTTAAAAAATCCATTAAATGATAAATTACTAAATATTATTGAACAAGAGGTTAAAACTGTAAAAGGTGACAAATTTGACAAAAATGACCTCATTTATGAAGTTGAAGCCGGCGGGGCTGAATTTTCTGTTTATGATTGGAGTAAACATTGTGTTATTCCGGCTTTTCAAAATAGAAAGATAGTTCAAAGTACCTGTTACATGGATGAAAAATATACATCAATTGATGCAATTGAAAATCAAATGCATGTTCCAAGAGACAATTATGTTCTTATGGTTGGCAATCACGATCATCTGGCTTTAAATGCTCTTGCTCAGGGAATTGACAATGATAGTATATTTAGATTAAACGGAGATAACGTAGAACAAAAGAAAAATGCACAATATCCTGTTTTAAGTAAAGAATTAAAATTGGATGAAGAAACTCTTAAAAAAGATAAAAATGAATTTATAAAAGCTAAGTTTGCTCATATATTTTTGGCAAAAAATGTTAAATTATTTTTTATGGATGTTTTTGGAAGATTAGAACAATTTGATTCTCAAAGAAGAAATTCAAGCAAAAATTATAGATACACAATTCCAGCAAATTATGAAGAAGCTTTCCATACAGCAATCCAAAACGGAAACGGACTTAATATTTATAGTACACTTGCTAAATCCATGAAAGCTAAAGGTTTAGATAAAAAAAATCAAAGTCTATATAATCAACTAAATAAACTTGGAGAAAAATTATACAAAAAAGGTGTAAAAACTGAAGCAGAAGCTAATAAAATAGCCAAAGGAGAATTAAAAAAAGCTATAGGTATAATTTTAATGATTATATCACCATTTCTTGCAATTGGAAGTGGATTATTATTATATTTAAATAAAAAAAATAATAAAGAAACAAATAATAATAAAATTATAGAAAAAAATAATGAAAATGAGATTGATGCAGATGAAGTTTAGTTTGTTATATCTTTACCTTTTAAGTATAATTTCACTATGGATAAATATTTAAAAATACTTGAATTTGATAAAGTCCTTGATGAACTTTTAAAATTTACTGATTTTAGTCTAACAAGAAATAAAATTCTAAATATTAAACCTATATCAAACATTATTGAATTGAATAGACAATTTTCTATGTTAGGCGAAATGAAGGATATTTTAAGATTAAACTTAAATTTACCTCTAAATAAACTATATGACACATCAAAATCTTTAAATGACCTAAATTTTAAACGAACGCTGTCAATTGAAGATTTAGTAAATATAGCTAACAATTTAAAAACTTCTCGTTTACTAAAAAGTTTTTTTTCACAACATCAAAAAGATTTTAGCAATTTATACAAAATGGAAGCAATTTTATTTTCAAATAAAGAATTGGAAGATGAAATTTTTAATACATTTGATGACAAGCTTAATGTTGTTGATGAGGCATCATTGGAGTTAAAAAGTCTTCGTAATCAAAAAAGAAGTCTGGAGCAAAATATAAAAGATACTATTTCAAACTTACTTAAAGATCCCAATTTCAACAAATATCTTCAAAGCAATATTGTTACAACAAGAGATGGAAGAAGTGCTTTTCTTGTTAAAGCTGAAAACAAAAATAAAATTGATGGCATTATACTTGATGCTTCTTCAAGCCTTCAAACATATTATATTGAACCAAAAGAATTAGTCACTTTAAATAACAAAATACGAAACATTGATATTGAGATAAAGAAAGAAATTGAAAAAATATTGTTCTTGTTAAGTCAAAAACTTGAACCGTTTATACTTGAACTTGAAAAAAATTTGAATATTTTAGTTGAAACTGATTTTTTATATGCAAAAGCAAGATACTCACATAGATTTGACCTGTGCACACCTGAATTTGTCAAAGAAAAAATTATAGATTTAAAAGAAATGAAAAATCCTATATTACAGCTTGTCTGTGAAAATATTGTTAAAAATGATTTTTATATGGATGAAAATTCAAATGCAATAATAATAACAGGCTCTAATACTGGTGGTAAGACAGTTGTTTTAAAAACAATAGGTCTTGCTATTTTAATGGCAAAATCAGGTCTTGATGTTGGTGCAACAAGTGCTAAAATTTATATGTTTGATAATGTTTTAGCTGATATTGGTGATGAGCAAAATATTCTACAAAATCTTTCAACCTTTTCAGCTCACTTAAAAAATATAAATAGTATTATTAATGAAGCCACAGAAGATAGTCTTATACTTTTTGATGAAATATGCTCAGGAACTGACCCCATTGAAGGTGAAGCACTTGCTCAATCAATTTTAACATATATTCAAAAACATAAAGCTTTTTCAATTTCAACAACTCACTTTAGCTCATTAAAAAACTTAGCATTTATAAATAAAAATTTTTTAAACGCTTCCGTTGCTTTTGATAATGAAACATTAAAACCAACTTATAAACTTCTCCTTGGAATCCCGGGATTAAGTCATGCAATTAATATCGCCTCAAATTTAGGATTAAATCAACAGATAATTAATGAAGCAAATGAAATTATAAATAAGAAACAAAATAAACAAAATACAAACTCAAACTTAAACAATGAAATAATAGGAAAAATTATAAATACTCACAACAAAATTGAAAAACAAAATAAAGAACTTGTGCAAAAGGAACTTAATATAAAAAAAATTGAAAAAGAATATATTGAAAAACTTGAAACGTTAAAAAATGAAAAACGTAAAAATTTAAATAATTTTAAGAAAAAATATCAAAACAAGTATGAAAAAACCAGAAATGAATTAAAGGATATAATTGAAAATGCAAAGAAAGCTAATGATAAAAAAGTTTTTGTAAATTCATATAATAAAATAGCCAATCTTGAAAAATCAAGTTTCACTATGTTTGAAGAAGATGAAAATGAATTAAGTCATGATTATAAAAAAATCAACTGGAATGTTATAAAACCTCAAGATAAAGTATTACTTAAAAATTTAAACCAACCGGCAGTGTTTCTAAATCATGTTAAAAAAGGTAAAACAGTTCAAATTCAACTTGGCAATATAAAAACAGTAGTTGATATTAACAAACTTGCAAAATATGAAAACTCTTATATAAATACAAACATTAAATTAAAAAAATTCAAAAAACAAAAACCATTTGAATTTGAGCGAAATAGCATTCCTTCAAAAATAGACCTTCGAGGAATGAATGTTGATGAAGCCATAAGAACTGTTGAATATTATATTGATAAAGCTATTCTAACAAATTTGACAAATTTGACTATAATTGCAGGCAAAGGAACCGGAGCTTTAAAACAAGCAATAGGTAATTATATAAAAAATTCAAGTTATATAACAAAATATCGAACAGGAACACTTGAAGAAGGCGGTGATTGTGTATTTTTTATTGAAGTTTAAATTATACATATAATTTATTTTATGATATTATAAAATCTATAAATTTGTTATTTTATTTTTGAAAGTGAGATTAAGAAATGGAAAAGTATAGAATCGGAACGGATGTTGGCGGAACAAATGTAAAAATAGCATTGGTAGATAATAAAGGTGCTTTAATATACTCAAATACAGTGCCAACCCGTGCTGAAATGGGGTATGAATACACAATTAACAATATAAAACAGGCTATTGATGATTTAATGAAAGAAACAAATACTACAAAAGATAATATTGAAGGCATCGGATTTGGGTTTCCTGGCCAAATTGATTTCACAAACGGTATAGTTCGTGCGTTACCAAATATTCCGGGCTGGGTCAATGTTCCTTTATCAAAAATTATGGAAGACGAGTTTAAAATTCCAACCCGTGTTGACAATGATGTTCGAGTTGCAGCATTAGGTGAATTGAATTATGGTGCTGGAGTTGGGTGTCAAAATTTAATTTGTATTACTGTTGGAACTGGTATTGGGTCTGGCTTAATTATAAACGGCAAACTTGTTCGAGGTGCAAGCAACGCTGCTGGTGAAATTGGACATATTAAAATGCAAATGTTTGATGGCCCTATTTGTGGTTGTGGAGATCAGGGATGTTTTGAGGCTTTTGCATCAGGACCTTCTATTGTTGCTATGGCCTATGATTATATTAAAGGTGGAAAATCTACAAAATTTAGAGAACTTGCTTCAGGCGGTGAGATTACTCCTTATATTGTTGCTGAGGCTGCTAAGGCCGGTGATTGTGTTGCTATTAAAATATTTGAAATTATTGGTGAATATATTGGCATTGGTTTATCGTCAGTTATTAATCTTTTAAATCCCGAAAAAATTGTTATTGGTGGTGGCGTTGCTGATGCAGGCGATATCCTTTTTGACCCTATTCGTGAAACTATCAAAAAACGTGCTATGAAAATACAAGCTGAGGCTTGTCAAATTGTTAAAGCAAAACTTGGCAACACAGCAGGAGTCATTGGGGCTAGCCTTCTCATTAAAAGCTAAGTGAATAAATTTTATGAATGTATATTTTATATATGGAAAAGAAGATTATGATATAAATAAAAAAATTGAGGACTTAAAAAAAGATTTTTTAGATCCTCAATTTTCTTCATTAAATTTTAAAATAATAAATAATCCAAATTATGATACACTTGAAGCAGCACTTTTATCACAAGGATTTATGAATATAAACACCATTATTGTGATAAATTGTGAAAGATATTTTTTTGATAAAGATAAAATTGATTTTTCGGATAAGGAATTAAAAAGTCTTGAAAAAATATTAAATAGTGATTTGTCTTCAAATAAAAAAGTAATATTTGTTGCAAAAGTTCCAAGAGATTCTCAAAAAAAACTTGATACAAGACGAAAAATATTCAAAATATTAGCTTCTAACAAAAAAAATACTTTTGAATTTGATGAATATAAACCATATGATAAAAATTTACCTTCAAGAGTGGTCGAAATTGCAAAATCTCTTAACTTTAAAATTAATTCTCAAATTGCTGAAACATTAATTAAACATTCTGGAGTAAATTTAAATATTTTAGCTAATCAAATTGAAAAACTTATATTATCTATTCATCCACGAAAAACAGCTGATTTTAATGATATAAAAAAATATTGTACACATTGTGATGATGTATTTGCATTAATTGATAAACTTTTTGAAAAAAATAAAGATGACATATTGATTGAACTTAAAAGCCTGCTATTTAAACGCCACCCACTTGAAATTCTTGCTGTTTTGCAGTCAACTATTTCAAATTATCTAGTTATAAAAAATTACCAAAATAAATTATCAAATTTTGAAATTTCAAAGAAAATAGGAATACACGAATATCGAGTTAAATTGGCAATTGATAAAATGAAAAATATATCTTTAAGCGAACTTACAAATTTAAAACTAGCATTAATAAAAGCTGAAGAAAATATTAAAGAAGGTAAGTTGAACGAAAATTTGTCTTTAGAGATTGTTTTGTTAAACTTTTAAACCTTTTGTGAAAGCAAATTTTCCAATTGCTCTATAACTAATGCTGCATCATCAACAATACCAATATCGCAATGATTAAAAATAGGAGCATTGGGGTCATTATTAATAGCAATAATTTTTTTACAATTTTTAATCCCACATAAATGCTGAATAGCACCGCTTATCCCAAAAGCAATATATAAATCAGCAGCAACACTTTGGCCAGTTTGACCAATTTGAATATTTGATGAAGCAAATCCAGCTTCAACTATCAATCTTGAACCACCAATTTGAGCACCCATAATATTTGCTAAATTTTCTAGTTTTGCAAAACCTTCTTTGTTTTTTAATCCCATGCCACCGGAAAGTATTATTCTTGCATTTGCTAAGTCATTATTTATTTCTCGTTTTATCTGCTTTATTAATGACAGTTTACTTTTGTATTCTTGAAAATTATAATCTTTAAAAATTATTGTAGGGTTATTTTCATCAAATTTTTCAATTTTAAATACATTTTCACGAACAGTCGCCATTTGTGGATAAGTTTTTGACCAAATGGTCGCCATCAATTCACCACCAAATGTCGGTCGTGTTGCACTTAAATTCTTTTCATCATTAATATCAAGTTCAATACAATCAGCAGTTAAACCTGTATGCAAAGAATTTGAAATCATTGGTGCTATTGTCCTGCCTATATTTGTACCGCCTATTAAAAAAATTTTAGGGTTTACCTCAAGAACTATATTCTTTATACAATTATAATAATAATCACTATTAAACTCTTTAAAATTATCATTTTTTACAATTATTATTTCATCAATATTATAATATTTAAGTTCATTAATTATTTCATCAAAATTTAAATCAGATGGAGATAATATTAATAGTTTTAATTTAGAGTCATCAAGCTTGTTTTTTAAATAATTAGCTTTTGACAAAAGTTGAAAAACACAAGGACGTAACTTATTTGATATAGAAAATTCACCAAAAATTAAAATATCATTCATAACTTAATCCTCATAATAGTCAAACAACTTTTGAACTTCTTTTAGAATAATTTTTGCACCATCATTTGAAGACAAATTGGAATAGATTTTTTTTTCACGATTATTATCTTCATTATATCGATAAGCATTATATACATATGTTGGTGAACCTTGTAAGCCAACCTGATTTCTTTCAAAACCTAAATCATTTGCAGTTAAAATTTTAATATCTTTTCTTTGACTTAACATATAACCCAAAACATTTGGATTTCTTAGTTTACAATTGTTATTTATAACACACATTAAACTTTTCAAAGGTAATTTTACAATATTAAAACTATCTTCAAAATTTTGTTGCACAACAATAGAATCGTCATTTACTTCAATTAAAGAAGAAATATAAGTAACTACAGGGATATTAAGATTAACAGCAATTCCGACTCCTGTTTGAGCAGTATCTCCATCCGATGCAAATTGTCCACATATAACAAGATCAAATTCATCTTGAAATACATATTTTATTGCTTGAGCTAAAATTTTAGATGTGATATAAGAATCAGAGCCAAGAAAAACTTTATCAGTAATTAAATATGCATTATCACACCCAAGTGCAAGTGCATATTTTAAAATTTCACAAGCTTTATATGGTCCCATAGAAAATACACTAATTTGTGTTTGTTTGTCCTTGTATGCTTCTTTTATATTAAACGCCATTTCAAGAGCATACTCATCACATAAATTTATTATACTATCCATATTAGTTCTATCAATAGTATTATTTTGAGTCCATTTAATTTGACCTGTATCAGGAACCTGTTTTATACAAACAGCTATTTTTAATTGTTGTTTCATATAAACGTGTCCTTTTTTTTATTTTTATTTTAACGATTCTAAAAGTGTTTTAGCTTCTTCAAAATCCGGCAACAAATCATTTGCTTTATTTAAATATTCTCGGGCTAAATCATTTTTTGCCAGTTTAATACAACACTTACCAAGATTTAAAAGTAAATATGGATTATTTTTATAATCTTTATATAACTTTTCAAAATAATTTTTAGCTTCCTCAAAATTACTTAGTTCCATATTAACAAGCCCTAAAAGATTCAAAGTTTCAGCATCCAAATTCATTAAATAAGCATTTTCAAGGAACTTACGAGCATTTTCATAATCTTTCAATAAATAATAAACATTACCTAAATTATATAAAACCAAAGCATCGTTTGAATTTATTTCATAAGCTTTTTCAAGAGTCAAACGAGCATTTTCAATATCATTTAATTTTATATAATTTATGCCCATAAATTTTAAAAACTCAAAATTATTATTATCAAGTTCACAAGCTTTATTATAAAGTGTTTTAGCAGAAATAAAATCCCCTGTAGCACTTAAATAGTTAGCGTATTCAAAATTTATAATAGCATTATTTGGCTCAATTTTTAAAGCACACTGTAATTCATCATTTGCTTCGCTTATTAAATGCTGATTTAAATATATAACACCTAAATCTTTATGAGCAATGGCATTATCAGGCTCCACCTTTATAACTTTTTTAAACATTTCAATAGCTTCACTTGTTTCACCGGTTTGATATAATAATATACCATAGTTATAAAAAATATCTGAGTTTTCTTGTTTTTTATGCAGCATTGACTTTAATACATCTTTTGCACTTTGAAGATTTCCCATTTCTTTATGACATAATGAAAGCTGCTGGGCAATTTGTATTGAATTTGGATTTTCTTTAAATAAATCTATAAGCAAAGGTAATGCAAGTTCATACTGATATTTTTTTATATAGCAGTTTGCAAGATTGACTTCAACCAAGGTATTTTTATTTAATTTTAATAAAATATTATAAATATTTATAGCAGTATCATAATCTTGTGCCTGCATTGCACAGTATGCATATAATGATGAATTTTTCATATCAAAATGATAGCCCGAAGCTATTTTTAAATATTCATAAGCCTTTTCAAAATCTTCCTTAATTTGATAAATTTGAGATAAACTCACAAGTCCTTCTCTATTATCCGGCTCAAGTTCAATTAGCTTATTAAACAACAAAATTGCATCATCAAGTTTATTTATCATAATATATAGCTTACCCAAATTTTTATAAATTTGTGCATCAACAATATCTAATCCAATTGCTTTTTCAAGAACTTCAATAGCACAATTTCTTTCATTTTTTAATATATACATTAAAGCAAGAGTATTATAAGCAATATTATCATATTCATTAAATTCAATAGCTTTTTGAGAATACTCAATGGTTTCATCAATTTTATCAAGCCGAAAACATACTAAAGCTAAATTACGATACAAATTTTCATATTCAGGACGTATTTCCTTTAATTTAATATAAAAATCATAAGCTTTCTGAAAATCATTAATTTTTGTATATAAAGCACCTAAATAAAACAACGACGTAGCATCATAAGGATTTAAATTAAATACTTCATTAAAATATTTTAACCCATTTTCACTATCATCTAAATTAACATAACATAATGCAATATTTTTTAGAACATCAATATTATGACTATCAGACTCATAAATTTCTTTTAATATTACTAAAGCATCCTCATATTTTGAATCTTTTATATAGTCAGACGACTTATTTAACAATTCATTTGTATCCATAACAATATAATTATACAAATTATATTAAACTATTGCAATAAGAAATAATCAACACAATAAAAAATATATTTACTTGACAATATATTACATTTGTGATATTTTAATAGCATAAGATAAGGAGATAATTATGGTACCTTTTATAAACAGGTCATTGCCGGCAGTACAAGTTATAATACCCAAAGTTATTAAAACTTCTACTATACTTATATCAAATTCAAAAAGATTTTATTCTCAAAAAAATAATACAAGTGAAAAAAATTACCAACAAAAACCTAATTTTAATCAAGAAGCACAATCTAAAAAAAATAATAACACGGAATTTGCACGGAATTTAGGTTTTATTGTTGGTGTTGTTGGAACATCTCTTTTAGGTCATTTGGCACATAAATGTATTGATTATGGCTTGGAACAACTTGAAAATAAAAATAAAATCCAAAATTCCAAAGAAGAAACCTAAATAATACTTATCAAGCTTATTCGTCTAAACCATAAGATTTTTGACCTTCTATATCGTAAACTACTGGTGAATAATTTTTAAATTTATATACCATGTTATTAAACCCATATTTTGACATCATTGCAAATGTTCTATAAAATACTTCTTGTGTACGAGGAAGATCCGGATGTTCGCTCATTTCTTTCAATCTATCGACATCGCCTTCCTCATTAACTTCAAATTTTTCCATTTGATTAAAAGCATCTTTTAAATTTTTAAAAAATTCATACATTTTTTCCTTATTAAAAAATTTATTTTCTAATTCTAATGTTGTTGAATCTAATGCCTGTGATTTTGCTTCATCTGAATCTATATATTTTTTATTAATAACTTTTTCACTTGATTCAATATCAGGAACTCCCCAACTAATTTGTCCTTCTGCATCAATATCTGTTTGAGAATAATTTTTTAATATCTCCTCGCAGCCTAAATCCTTTAAAAGTCTAAGCCATCTTTCAGGAAGAGTTGTTGCATCAATTAAAGTTCCTAAATTAGAACAATATAGCTTAATTAGTTTTTTACAACAATTTTTTACTGCTTCTTTATCGAATTGTTTAGAATTAACAATTTTAGTTATTTCTTCTTTCGTTTCTGTTAATTTGCAAAATTCTTTAACACATTTATTAGACATTTTTAGCTGAGACACAATAGCCTTTTTAATAATATCTAATAAAGTTTTACATTTTTCGTCATCTGATATTTTATCATTTGACACAATTTCATTAAAAGATTTACTACAAGTATTCAAATTTTCTGAGGTTTTTATCCAAAATGTTATTTGTGGATAAATATTGCACAAAAATTGTTTTCCGAATATCACCATATTTTTTCCTGTTCCCGGATCTTTTTTTCTTGCCATATTTAATGCTTCAGCCCCTGTAGTTAGCATTAAAGTTGTATTTACTACCTTAGCCCCTGTTTTCATACCAACATGAAAAGCCCTACGTGTTTCTGAAAGGGTAGCAAATTTTCTTACTACGGTCTTAATAAACATATCTTTATATCCTTATTATAATACTATATATATAATAAGTATATATTAACTAAAAAATTGTTATTTTTTATTATTTTTGTAACAAAATATTAACTATCATATTTTATATTTAAATATTTCTTAATCTTTGATAAAATATTAATTAATATGATAACCGATTATATTACAGTCCAAAATAATGATGAGAGACTTTTGTTTCCTTATGAAAGATATAAATCAGGAAATAAAAATGAAGAAAATCCTATTTATAAATATTCTCTTCCAAATAGTAAATATCCTATTATTATAGTGCCTGATAAAATTTTACTTGACGATAAGCTTAACTATTTAAATCCAGGATATTATGAGGTTGCCATTTCAGATGATGAAAAATTTTTACTTTTAATTCAGGCAAAAAAACTTATCTTAAAAGTCTATATTATAAATTTTGAAAAAAAAATAAAAGACACTAAATTATATGAAGAAGAAGCCATTTTAAAAGAAAAATTAGAGGAATTTAAATTCAAAAAAAAGAAAAAAAAGATTCTTGAAATTGAAGATGCTTTAAAAATAATTGAACGTAAAAAAGCATTTAATATTAAGGCTCAATTCATAACAAACAATCCTAAATATTATATTATTCAATATGAAGATGAAAATTATAAAGCAACCGGATACATTTCAAAAAGATAAATACTTTTTTTAATTTTTATCACAATTTTCATTTAATCTTTGCTGCGAAGCTGCTTGTATATCTGCTTTTTTAGAAACATAAACCATTAAGCCAGCAAGAAGAATCAAATTTAAAAAAATTAATACACTACCAATCATATAATCTGTCATGAATAAGACCTTTTTTACTAATAACTAATTATACCATAAACTACTAAATTTGTCAAATATTTGAGTTTAGAATATTTAAACCATTAAAAATCGCTTTAACATTAGCCTTTTGAGTGCTTGTATCACAAGCTCTAGCTATTATTTGATTTTTATTTTTATCTTCAAAATAAATTACACTCATTGCATATGCACCTGAGCCCAATTTGTCTTCATCCAAAGCTTTTTGTTCGTAATGAAGTAATTTTTGTTCAAATCCTGCCTGTTTTAATGCCAATAAACAAGCATCAACAGGTCCATTACCTGTACTTTCTATTTCATATAATTTGTTGTTATATTCAAAATTTAATCTATAATTATCCTTCGATAGTTCATTAAAGGCAATTAATTTAAAAGGACCATTTACATTAAAAACAGTATCAAAATACAACTTAATCATTTCATCTAAATTTAATTCACCAACAAGTTCTGCTTTCTGTTTAAAATATGGTGTTATACGAATTGCTTCTTGCATGGTTATTGGATAATTCGCTCCTGAAATAATATCAAATATCGCAGTTTTTCCACTTTGAGAAGTAAATCCTATTTGTTCACTATTTTCTCGACCAATTAATGAAGGTTTTATAGGACGATATGCCCCCATTTGCATATCTTTTGTTTTGATAGCACCATCTTGATGTATGCCTGAACGATGAGCAAGTGCCTCTTTACCAATTAATGGAGATTTTTCAGGTATTTCAACATTACTCATTTCAGATATCATTATTGCTGTTTCATAAAATTTATTATAGTTTAAATTAGTTTTTATTCCATTGTTATGCAATGCAACTGCAACTTCATAAAAATTTGTATTCCCACATCTTTCACCTAATCCATTTAAGCAGCATTCAAGTTGTGTTGCACCAACAAAATAACTTTCAACAGTGGTAGCTGTTGCCATGCCTAAATCATTATGGTTATGAACCGAAATTACTATATCTTTTGGTAAAGCTTTATAAACCTTTTCAATCATATCAATTAAGTGTTTGGGACGATATCGTTCAACGGTATTTGGAAGGTTTATAATAGTAGCTCCTGCCAATATAATTTCCTTTAATGTTTTAATAACCTCATCCAAATTTTCGGCACAATCTCCAAAATGTTCAACTGAAAATTCAATTTCTCCATCTTTTTTTAATATACTTCTTGCATATTTAACCGCCTCAATAGCATTTTTAGCAACTTCTTCATAAGATTTATTCAAAACATATTTTAGATGAAAAGGACTTAAAGTAACAAATGTATGAATGCGAGGTTTATACGCTTCTAATATTGCTTTATTACAATCATCAATATCTTCTTTTTTTGTCCTTGCAAGACCCGAGACAACAATATTTTTTGGTGCTAATGATGCTAAATATTTTGTTGACTCAAAATCCATATTTGAAGCATGTGGAAAACCTATTTCTATCCCATCAACATTTAGCTCAAGAAGTGTATTAAAAATCTTCTCCTTTTCTTCTAAATTCCAGGGCTTTTTTAACGCTTGATTGCCATCTCGCAAAGTTATATCATAAAAAAAAGGTTTTCTTTCCATTTTTCTTTATATTCCTATTTATTCATATTTGTTATAAACTTAATTTATGATACTATATTTTAACTAAAAAAACAAATATGATGGACTACCGTGTGTACAATTTAATTTTCCGCTCCAAAACGTGGATTGAATTTAATACTTTATATTGCAAAAAGTCCAATTGAAGCTATTTTTTAGTAGATATTATAGAGAAAGGTTTATATGATTGAACGTTATACACGAGATGAAATGAAAAATATTTGGGATTTAAACTCAAAGTACAATTTTTATTTGCAAGTTGAATTGGCCACTTGTCAAGCATACTTTGAATGTGGAAAAATTCCAAAACAAGATTTTGAAAACATAAAAAATAATGCAAAATTTGATTTAAATCGTATAAACGAAATAGAAAAAGAAGTAAATCATGATGTCATTGCGTTTTTAACTAATATAAATGAAAACGTTGGAGAGTCTTCACGATATATACATATGGGGCTTACTTCATCCGATGTAATTGATACGGCTTTAGGACTTCAATTCAAAGAAGCGAATAAAATTATTGAAAAAGATATTATAAAAGCATTGAATATACTAAAAGAAAAAGCTTTTGAATACAAAAATACACCTTGCATAGGACGTTCTCATGGTATTTTAGCCGAACCGATGGTTTTTGGATTAAAGTTTTTAAACTGGTATAGCCAAATTGAACGTGCTTATAAATATTTTAAAATATCAAAAGAAGATGTTGAACAAGGTCAAATATCAGGTCCTGTAGGCACCTATAGCAATATAAGTCCTGATATTGAAAAAAGAGTTTGCGAAATACTTGAATTAAAACCATGCAAAGTCTCAACTCAAGTCATATCAAGAGATGTCTATGCTTACCATTTAAATAGTTTAACAATGATAGCAAAAGTTATTGAACAAGCAGCAACAGAAATAAGACACTTACAAAAAACAGAAATACTTGAAGTTGAAGAGGGTTTTAAAAAAGGTCAAAAAGGCTCATCAGCAATGCCACACAAAAAAAATCCAATTTCATCAGAAAATTTATGCGGATTAGCACGACTTATAAAGAATAATTTTAATGCAAGTTTGGATAATATCGTACTTTGGCATGAACGGGATATTTCACACTCAAGCGTTGAGAGAATTATTTTCCCAGACACTACAATTTTAATTAATTATATGCTTAATCGCTTTATAAATACAATTGAAAATCTTAATATTAATAAAGAACATATGCTTAAAAATATAAATCTATATGGTGGAATTGTGTTTTCACAAAAAGTTCTATTAAAACTTACAGGCAAAGGACTTTCAAGAGAAGACGCTTATAAGCTTGTTCAAAAAAATGCTCATAAAAACTTTGGAGTTGAAAACGGTAATTTTAAAGAAAGTTTATTAAATGATAAAGATATTTTAAATATCTTATCAAAAGATGAAATTATAGAATGTTTCAATATTGATGATTATTTACAAAATACCGATGAAATATTTAAAAGGTTTGAATAGTTATAATTTTTAATTATTATTCATTTTTATCTTTTTTATTATTATCCGCTAAAGCAACCTTTACAGATTTAGCCAATACGTGAATGTATACTAAAAAGTAAAATGAATTCTAATGCTATCCTATCTATAGTTTCAAGCATTTTTTAATTCCTCCAACATTTTATTAATCCTGGCATTTGTATTCAATGTTGTTTTCGTAATAAAATAAATATAAAAAACTCCAATAATTAATGAAATCCAATATACACTTTTGCTTAAATTTAATAAATGTAAACCATATACACCGCCAATTAACACAACAAGTATTGTTATAAGATTTGTTCTTAAGTTTATAAGATTTTTTAATTTTTCAATATAAAAACCTTTCATTTTTTAATAATATCATATAAAAATTACTTAATCAACCCTTGAACTTCTTTAAAATTTGGATTTTTAGAGCTTTTTAATAAATCAAAAAGCAAAATTTCACAACAAGATATTTTAACTCCATATTGTTGCATCAAATTTATACCCGTCTCAAATTCATAATTTTTACGGCTCTTTGAAGCATCTTTAATAAGAAAAACTTCATAACCTTTTTCAATAAGAGCTTTTACTGTTTGTAAAACACAAATATGTGCCTCAATTCCAAACAAAATGACTTGCTTTTTGCCTAAAACTTCAAGTTTTTTTAAAACATCGTCATTATTTAAAGCAGAAAAATCTGTTTTTTCAAACAAGAAAGTGTTTTCATTAAAAACATTTTTTAATTCTGAAACAGTTTCACCTAAACCTTTTGGATATTGTTCCGTAACAACAATAGGAATATCCATCAAACTTGCTGTTTTTAAAATTTTATATGCGTTTCTTACTTCATCAGCTGCATTAGTTGCATTAACAAGCTTTTCTTGTAAATCTATCATTAAAACAACACAATTATTTTTATTCATATTAACTACTTTCTTTACAAATTTCTACACCATTTATATGAGGACTTTTAGTTTTAAATTCATTTATTGCCTTTGAAGCAATTTTAACAGAATTTATTGTTGCATTACCGCCAACACAACCACCTTCACAACACATTACTTCAACTAAATTGCCTTCCTCACATTTTCCATCCTTAGCCCATTTTTTTAATTGTTTAATAGTATCCTTATTTAAACCATTAACACAGGTAGGCTTAACACAGTCACTATTTTTTGAAGCATCTTTAACGGCATTTGCAACACCTGTTGTAACACCAAATCCTCGCCCTTGTTTTGAGCTTTCAATATCAAATTTTTCTTCTTCACAATTAAGTATTTCTATTTTACGTGCTACAAATAATGCACCCAATTCCTCAAAATTCATTAAATAATCGACATTAGGATCCTCTTCAACCTCAACACGTTTTGCAACACAAGGACTAATAAATACAAGTTTTGCATTTGGTTCTTTTTTTCTAGCTATTTGCCCAATATAAGCCATTGGAGTTAAAGTATCAGATACAAAAGGCTTTATTTCATTTAAATGTTTTTTAATAAGCTGATTATACCCTGCACAACAAGATGTTGTCATAAATGGTTCATTTTTTTTCATACGTTCCTCAAACTCACAAGCTTCATTTTTTGTTGTTACATCCGCACCTTGAGCCACTTCATATACATCATAAAATCCTGCTTTTTTAATAGCCGTTTTTAATTGATATATATTTCCAGGGAATTGCCCAACAATTGATGGAGCTATTAAAGCAATCACTTTTTCTCCGTTTTTAATATGTTTTAAAATATCAATAACCTGGCTTTTTTCATGAACAGCCCCAAAAGGACAAGCAGAAACACATTTACCACAAGAAATGCAAGCATCAAAGTCAATTCTTGCAAGACCATTTTCACCTTTGGCTATAGCACCTACAGGACATGCATCTTCACATGGAACTGTTATTTTAACTATTGCATTATATGGACATACCTGCATACATTGCTTACAATTTTTACATTTTGTACCATCAATAACAGATTTTCCATCAACAATACTTATAGCTCCAAACTTACAAACACTTTGACAAGGACGAGCAACACAACCTTGACATAAATCTGTAACATAAATACGACTTGGCACACAACCTTTGCAAGCTGCATCAAGAACAGTTAATGGATTTTTTTCAGGTTTTTCCCTTTCTAATGCTTTTTTTGCATACTCTGATAATAAAACAGTTTCATCATGTTCTTCAATTGAAAATCCCAATTCCGCAATTGCTCTATCTTTTAAAATAGCTCGTTCTTTATATATACAGCACCGGTAGGGAACTTGAGAGCCTTTTGGACGCATCTGATATGGAATAAGCCTTGTATTTCTTTCATAATCATCCGAAAAAAAAGCTTCAATTATTTTTATTAAAATTTGTTTTTTTAAATGAACTGCTTGACTATTATTATTTCTCATTATTACCTATAATTCCCTCAATAACTTTTAAAACTTTTTCAACTGTAGCCTGACTAACAACTTCATTATTAACCTTAACATAAGGAGCTTGAGAATATTCACAATCTTGAGAACATAGCCCCAAACATGGTTTTCCTGACACCTCTACTTTATTATTATAACGCTTAGGAATCAATTCTATCAACTCCTGCAAATGAGATGACCCCATTACAAAACATGTTGTTCCCAAACATATTTCAACTTGTATTTTTTCCATTCTTTATAATTCCTCATGTTTAATTATACTACAATTTTTTATTTAATTATGATTTAAAGTAAAATGCAAAAAATTGCCAATTAAATTTTCATTCCACACAATAACATCACTTGGCACCTTTAAAACCGTAGGTGTGAAATTCCATATATATTTTATATTACTCTTAATCAAAAAATCAGCCGTTTCCTGTGCATAAGCTCTTGGAACAGTTAAAATTGCTATTTCCACATTTAATTTTTTTGCTAAATCAGGAAGTTTTTCAACATCAAAAACTTTTTTAAAATTGACAACAACATCAACCTTTGATTTGTCAATATCAAACAATGCCATTATATTTAAGCCATAATCTTTAAAATTTGTATATTTGGCCAAAGCCATTCCAAGATTACCTGCTCCTATAATAAAAGCATTTTTTGGATTTTCAAAACCCAACATCTTTTCAATAGATTTTTTAAGACATTTTACTTCGTATCCAACCTTGCATTTTCCTGTATTATTTAAAAGTTTAATATCTTTTCTAACTTGCGAATCATCAATATTTAAAAGTTTAGCAATCTGAGGAGATGAAATAAACTCAATATTTTTTTCAATGTAATCAAAAAGTATGTAATGATATAATGTTAAACGCTTTATTACCTTATCCGTTAATTGTATTTTCACATTGACTCCATTGTTATTGTGATTTATTTCCCTATTTAATATTTAAACAAAGAAACAACAACTTGTCAATTAAAACTAAATCTAAAATATTTTATATAACTATCTTTGGCTTAATTCGATACCGTTTCCAGGGAAATATGTACCCATCTTTTTCGGCATTTTTCTTTTCCAATTGAAAATTAATTTTTCTTATTTCAGATTCTCTATTCTTAATATCTAAATTTAATTGCTCTATACTTTGAACTTTTTTTTCAGAAATAGATTTCTTAATATTTTCTAATTTATTTATAGCATTCTTTTTGTTTTTTATAAGTTTTTTTAACTTCTCCACTTCTTTACTTAAAAAGTCATAATCACCTTTTAATTTATTATCACTTTCAATAAATGTAAGCAAACCATAATTACCATTGCTATTTATTACTAAATTACAATTTAATAACGATTCTTTATTTTTATTTGTATTATTATAGATAAATATAGTATAAGTTTTATTTTGGTATTTTCCTCTATCACTAGGATTTAAAGCAATAATATATGAATTTTTATTTTTGGGGTTATAATAACTAATTGGTCCTTTTTTTGATAAACGAGATATTTTTTTATTTAATAATATATCAATATCATTTTTTATAGTTTCAACATAATCTTTTAAATCATTTAATTCTTTTGCACCATAAATAATTTTTGTTCCTTCATAAATAGGATTTCTTTGTAAAAAACGGTGAGCAAGGTGAAGTAAAGTTGCATAGTTTTTCTGACCACATAATTTAGATATAGTCTTAAAATATATATCTAATGCCGCTTGAGCTCTCTTATCAACTTTCACATTAGCTTCCGGCTCATCTTTATGTGCACTATAAAACACAAAATTTTCATCTTCTTCTTTAATACTACTATTTCTTCTTCCAACTTCATCTGAACTTTTATCCAAAAAACTACTTTTAATTCTTTCATATGTAATATCATTTTCATCAAAAATAAGTTTTTCTTTTGAAATTACAGGCAAGTTTCTTTTTGCATCATTTGGAATAGATTGCAATCTCAAAGCTAAATTTTCCTTTTGATTTTCATTTTCACACTTAAAATAATCATTTAATAAATTTAAAGTTTCTGATACAAATTTATAAGACTTCATAAAATAATAAGCTTCTTCATAACTTGCATCGCCTATATAGGCATCTCCAACCGAATCACCAATTGTATAATACATACTTTTATCATTTTTAAGCCCATCTATAACTAACTCATTTCGTCTAAAATCTATTGAAACATTTCCCTGTTCTAATACCTGTTTTTTGGAAAACAATTTATCATATGCTACATCTAAATATTTTTTAATTTTTTTATATTTTTCTTTTATAATATTACATTTATCTTCATCATCAAACCTTCCTCTTGAAATATTTGTTAAAATAGCTTTATATAGCTTACAAGCATAATCTTTTGTATCAAATTTAGAGCCATCTTCATTAAATGTATCTAGTTTTAAAGCATAAATTTCTACACAATTTTTTATAAGTTTATAATCCTTATTATTACTTTCAACATTGTTTTGAGAATTTAAATAACTATTTAAAACATTATAAGAACTTTCATACATAGCATCTATATCTTTAATAGCATTTTCCTTATGAAATAAGGACCTAACATATCGAACCCCTTTTTGCAATAAACCTACATAACAATTATAATTAATAATACCCATTTTTTTATATTCAGCCTTTTCTGAATATAATTTCAAATTAGTTACCAGATCCTTTGGTCTATCAATAGAAGTAATTTTTACACCAAATGAAACGTTGTTATTATTTTTTTTAAATAAATTTTTTCTACCAGCTAAATATATATTATTACCTTGTTTTAAGTTTTCAATTTTCATACTACATAACCTTTAAATTTAACATTTACAATAATAGCATGAAAAAAACATTTTTATAACTACAAATTTAACATATTTTTACAATTATATTTTTCATACCTTAACTTTTTGTGATAAAATTTTTACATAAGAATAATAAAAACTGGAGAAGCTATAAATTATGAAAATGTCACAAATGTTTGTTGAAACCTTACGTGAATTTCCACAGGATGCTGAAATAATGAGTCATAAATTGCTGGTAAAAGCAGGTTTTATAAGAAGACTTACAAATGGTGTTTATATTTACTTGCCATTAATGTTTCGTGTTTTACAAAAAATTGAAACCATTGTTCGTCAAGAAATGGACTCATCAGGTGCTCAAGAGCTTTTGATGCCTTTTGTGCAGCCAAAAGAACTATGGGAACAATCAGGCCGCTGGGATGTATACGGTAAAGAACTTATGCGATTAAAAGATAGGCATAATCGTGAATTATGCTTAGGTCCAACACATGAAGAAATAATAACATTTGTGGCTCGCGAAGGAATACGTTCATATAAACAATTGCCTGTCAATTTATACCAGATTCAATCAAAATTTCGTGATGAAATAAGGCCACGATTTGGACTTCTTAGAGGACGTGAATTTATAATGAAAGATGCATATAGTTTTGCTACAAATCAAAAAGATATGGAAAAAGAGTATGAAAAAATGGCTCAAACCTATACTCGAATATTTAAAAGATGTGGACTTGAAACAAAAATGGTGCAATCTGATTCAGGTGCTATTGGAGGAGCTGTTTCACATGAATTTATGGTTTTGCTAAATAATGACGGAAATGTAAATGCCGGTGAAAATGATGTCTTTTATTGTGAAAATTGTGACTATCAAGCAAATTCAAACCATGCTACTTCAATACTTCCAAATTGCGAAACAGATGGGGCTTTTGAAAAATTTGAAAAAGTTCACACTCCAAATGTAAAAACCATTACTCAGCTTGAAGAATTTTTCAAAAGCCCCGCTTCCATAATGCTTAAAACCATCGCATATATCGTTGATAAAAATATGGTTTTGGCGTGTATCCGTGCTGATAGAGATATTGAAGAAACAAAGTTAAAAAATTATTTTAATGCAAACGATATTCGATTAGCCAGTGAAGATGAAATAATTGAATTTATGCTAAATAATAATATAAATTCAAAAAGCGGATTTATTTCACCATATAACTTAGAAGACAAAATTCAAATTGTTGCCGATAATTCAGTTAAAACACTGAAAAATTTCATAATGGGAGCAAATGAAACAGATTATCACTATGTGGGAGCAAACCTTAAAGAACATTTGCCAAATTTAAAATATACAGATATATGTCTGGTAAAAACAGATGATATTTGTATTGAATGCGGCGGTAAACTAAAAGTGACAAAAGGAATTGAAGTTGGCAACATTTTTCAGCTTGGCACAAAATATTCATCAGCTATGAATGCAACATACACCGACGAAAATGGAAAAAATAAACCGTTTATTATGGGATGTTATGGTATTGGTATTTCAAGAACGGCTGCATCGGCTGTTGAAGTTTATAATGACGAATATGGTATAAAATGGCCTGTTTCAATAGCTCCATATCATGTTTGTATAGTGCCTGTTAATATAAAAGATGAAAAACAAATGGAAATATCATCATATTTGTATCAAAAATTACTTGAAAATAATATTGAAGTTGTTTTTGATGACCGTGATGAACGTGCAGGTGTAAAATTTAAAGATGCTGATTTAATTGGTTATCCTCTTCGTATAAATGCAGGTAAAACGGTTAATAAAGGACTTGTTGAATTAAAATATAGACATACGGGTGAAGTTATTAAAATGACACCTGATGAAACAATAACGGAAGTTATAAATTATGTTAAATCAAGAATATAGCATAAAAATTGCTCATTTATACCCTAATTTATTAAATATTTACGGTGATTTGGGAAATATTATTGCATTAAGAAAAAGACTTCAAGATAGAAATATAACCTGTAGCATCATAAATTTTAACATTAATGATGATCCTTATGAAAAAATAAATGATTGTAATATATTTTTTATAGGAGGCGGTCAGGATATTCAACAAAATGAAGTGGCAAATGATTTAAAAAAACACAAAAATTTTTTTAACCAAAAAGCAAATGAAGGCAATGTTTTTCTTGGCATTTGCGGCGGATATCAACTTATGGGTGAATATTATAAACCACATAATATGGATAAACAAGAGGGGTTAGGTCTTTTGGATGTTTATACTGTTGCTTCATCAAAGAGATTTATTGGTAATGTTTCGGTAAAAATAAAAAATGATTTATATAATGGAACTCTTGTCGGATTTGAAAATCATAGTGGCTTAACATATTTTACATCTCAAAATACAAAAGCAATAGGGGATATAATTGTCGGGAATGGAAATAATGGTGAAGATAAATTAGAAGGGGCATATAAAAATAATGTTTTTGGTACATACTTGCATGGCAGTTTTTTACCTAAAAATCCGGAATTTACCGATTATTTAATATCAAAAGCTTTAAAAACTAAATATGATGAAGAAATATTATTAAATCCACTTGATGACAAAATTGAAAATATGACTCATAATAGCCTTTATAAAAAAAATTATTAATAATTAATTGTAAAAATTTGTAAAAAATCCTAAAGTTAAATATAATATTGCCGTTAAATAAGATAGTATAGTAAATTATTAGGTGTAAAAATGGGTATTGATAGCGTTAATTTAAGTACAAGAACTGGATTAGGAAGTATATATAACCAGTGGAAATATGCAATAAATAATAAAAAAACGACAGATAATTTTAAGACTTATCTTCTTTCAAGTCAAGAACATTTGAACCAGCTTGAATGTTTATTTACTGATTATGGTCATGTTGATGAAAGTTATGGTGATACATTTGTAAAAGAATCAATTGTTGAATTAAGTGATGGCAGATTGTTATGTATGGATCCAAATGAAGCAAAAGCATACATTTTGGATTTAAATAGTGTTAATTCAAGTTCACAACAATATAACCTCACCGTAATTCAGCCTGAAGACACATCGGTTAGTTTTTCAGAACAAATAACAAATTTAATTAATAAAATAACAACATATTTAGGTGCTGATAGCATAACAAACACAAAAGACGGAACAAAAATCGATTCAAGTTTGATTACAGGTCTTTTAAGCGGTGAAACCAAAACCAATTATTGTGATGAAATGGGAATAGTTGACACATCTGAAACAGATAACACATATACATCAGGTGCTTTAAAACTTGTGTCTGCAAAAGGAATAACCGACATAACATCAGATAGTGACGAATATGATTATTATAAATATGCACTTGCAGCCCAGGGTGTTGAAATTGAATCTAATGGTACAGTTTTTGTAAGCGGTTCAACAGCATTTATTACAAATTTAAACAACACAATAAATGACATAAGCAAAATCATAAATAAAGGTTCAACAGCAACTGACCAGGACAAATTAAATTTGTTGCAAACAATTAGAAAAATGTCAACAATAGAATACGAACTTTTGGAAAAAATGAATCCAGGTTTTACACAGGCATTAAATACATTTATAGGTGATTTTCAAAGCCGGACATATCTTGACCGCAACGGCAATCAATCAGGTATGGACACAACAATAAGTTATGAAACAGTTATGCAGGAAAAATTAAACGGTATGGGAGATTGGACAACATACCTTAGTGCTTCGGACCGTGCTATAATTGATAACTATTTAAAAACAAATCCAAATACATCACTTGACGATATTAAATCAAATCCTTCGTTAGTCGAAAATATTGATTCTAATAAAATAAACGCTGCAACAGCTGCAATTAGCCAAACATCAACTGCTTATAAATCAATGGAAACTGCCATAAGCAACACTGTTACATATGGGGTTACAGATTTCACAATTAATGAATATAAAAATGATATTATAGAGTTTTATAAGTGGGAAACAGAGGATGGTGAACAAGTCATAAACACTAATAATAGCAAGGCCTCTCCTGATGATGTATTGGAAAAGTTTATTACAATAAGTAATCTGGCTGATGGGCCGGAAATACTTGCACGCTTGCTTGAAGATAAGCAAGTTGTTGCTGCTTTAAAACAAGCGTGTCAAGATAAAGGTACATTAAGTATGTTAGATAGAAATGGTAATAAGAGGAGTGGAGAGTTATATGACAGTACGGGAGCGAAGGGAGCGATGGAATATAATGTGGAGAATATATTGAATCATTTGGAGTATGT
>CALUPO010000007.1 GCA_944322675.1 Candidatus Gastranaerophilales bacterium
TGTTTTTTGAGCATTCTTTGTTTTATCAGCATTTGTATTTTGTTGAGCTTGAAGCTTATCATCTGTATTTGTTTTTTTAGCATCCTTCACTGTTTTAGCTTCTGTTCCATTTAATACATTATTAAATTCCAACATTTCTTCAGGTGTCCATTTAACCTTAAGCTTATTAATTTTTAATTTAAAATAATCTGTATTTACAGTTTCTTCATTTTTAGGATCCATAATTACCTTAGCAATTTCACTTGGGCTTTTATAATCGTGTTTTTTATCAACATCGTTTTTAAGAAGTTCTTTAACTTTTTGTTGAGTTGGTTTATCAGTATGACGTTTTATACTCCACTCAGTAAAAATTCCTGTTTTCTTTGGTGTTGTTGTTTTTTTAGCTTCTGGTTGAGATGTTTGAGTATTATTACTTTTTCGCATCCAAGAAGTCCAAAAATTTGTTTTTTTAGGAGTTGTTGTAGAAAATTCACAAGTATCTGAAGATGCCTTTTGATTTATTGTTTCGATTGTTCTTGATGCGTTACCTTTTGCTAATGCTGTTGTTCCTTTTACATAACTTAAATTTGATGTTCCGCCTACTTTACTAAACATATTTCTTCCTTTCTTTTTTTAATTTTTAACTTACTACTTATGTATATATAAAGTATTTAAGTTGAAAAATATTGCTATTTTTGTCATAGTAATTTGCAAAACTTTACAAAAAAAAATATATGTAATTTGCCACATAATTTAAAACAATAAGTAATAAAATAAAAAAGGATTTATATACAACTTCACATAAAGCTTAGTGTAAACTGATATATAAATCCTAATAAAAAACCTTAAGCTTGTTATTAAATTAAGCTTAAGATTTTCTTAATATTTAATTTAATTTGACAAATTTAATTATAGTTGATTACATCTTTTTAATAAATCTTGTATCTTCATTTGTCTTAAACTTGGCATTTCTACAAATTTTTTAGCCATAACATTATCTAATTTTGTTGTAATATCATCAAACTCACTAGTTTCAACATTTGCAGGAGCCTGGTCATCCAAATCATTCAATTTTGTTGATAAATCTTGTATTGCCATTTGTTTTAGTTTTGGCATTTCGACATATTTTTTAGCCATAACATTATTTAATTTTGTCTTTAGATCATCAAACTCACTAGTTTCAACATTTGCAGGAGCTTTGTCATCTAGTTGATCACATCTTCTTGACAATTCTTTTATTGCCATTTGTTTTCCATTTAATACTTTCTTTTCAGCAGCTTTTTCCTTAACTTCTTTTATAATTTCTTCAGGTTTTACATTATTTTCGCTTGCCACATTTATAAATTGTTTAAAAGCATTTTTAAAATTTTCATCTTTAAATAGATTGTCATCTTTACTTTTAAGGTTAGCAACCACTTCTATACAATTATCTATAGTTTGTTTATTGAGTTTAGGAACAGGTTTTATACTGCCTAATGAAATAAAGCCAACTATAAGAGAATTTTTAGCAAATTTGAATGTTTGTTGATTAAGCTTTAATTTGCTAAGTGCTTCAACTGATTTACCAAATTCTAGTACGGCAGATTTTTTATTAAATTCACTTTGCTGCTCAGGTGTCCATTGACTTTTAATTATTGCAAGTTTTGATTGAAAATAACCTGTGTTTACAATTTCTTTATTTTGAGGATCACAAACGACTTCTGCAATTTCACTTGGACTTCTATAACTGCCATCTACATTAATATCTTTTTTAAGAAGTTTTTTAACCTCCGTTTTAGTTGGATCATCGGTGAACAGTTTTGTTGTTGCATTTTTTGCTCGTTGTATAAGACTTGGTTTTTTAGGAGTTGTTGTAGAAAATTCACAAGTATCTGAAGATGCCTTTTGATTTATTGTTCCAATTGTTCTTGATGCGTTACCTTTTGCTAATGATGCTGTTTCTTTTACATAACTTAAATTTGATGTTCTGCCTACTTTACCAAACATATTTCTTCCTTCCTTTTTTTAATTTTTAACTTACTACTTATGTATATATAAAGTATTTAAGTTAAAAAATATTGCTATTTTTGTCATAGTAATTTGCAAAACTTTACAAAATAGATAAAAAGCCTTATATTCTTAAAAAATAAAAAGAAAGAAAAAATTTTATTGTTTATTTCTTGGTTTTAATAAGCTTTTATGTTGTTTTTTAGGATTATAATTTTCATCTTCTTCGATTTGTTTTTGACTTTGGTTAATAATAACAAGAACTTCATCCTTACCGGCCATTTTTAGGTTGTTTCGTGCTATAGCTTCCATTGATTTAAGTGAATTAAAATCTTTGAATTTATTTTTAAGTTTTTTATTTTCTGATATAACTTCAAGTTTAAAGGATTTCATTGTTTTAATCTTCGCTTGATTTGAAATAAATTTTGAAATATTTAAAAATGCACTTATTCCCATTTGAATAATACAAACAACTAAAACAAAAGTTAAAAAAGAATAATAAACACGTTTTTGTTTTTTATTTTTTATATAATTACCTATATTTTTTTGTTTTTTTGAATCATTTACTTTTTGTTTCATTTTCATAAATTAATAATATCATACAAGTTTAAAAACCCAAAATTTAAATTTTAATTTTTTTAAATAATTGTCTTATAATAAATAAAAAAACTTGATTTTATTTTATATTTATGTCAATATAAAATAAGTAAATACTAAGGGCTACTAGCTCAGGTGGTTAGAGTGCACCCCTGATAAGGGTGAGGTCCCTGGTTCGAGTCCAGGGTGGCCCACCATTTCTAAAAAGAGCCGAAAAGGCTCTTTTTTTAGTAGCTTTTAGCTTGTAGTCTATGTTTGCAGATTTCGAGTATTTTAAAAGAATTTTTTAATAATCGCTAAAACTCTTTTGTATTGGCAGTTTTAGAGGTTCGAGTCTCTTTATCAAAAGCTTTTCCGGCATGTTCCGGAATTTTTACTCTTTTTATTTTTACTAAACTCTCAAAAAATTGTTGATAAAGCATTGCGGTTTCTTCTTCCGAATATTCTTTATCGTCAAATGTAGTTATTACGTTTACATCTTTTTGTTTTTAGGACATATTACTTTTTTAAGAATAAATTTCCAAAAGTAAAAAAAATAATAAAATGTCATCCTGAATTTATTTCAGGATCTTAAAGGGATTCTGAAACAAGATTCTGTTGAAAAAGTCAAGTACTTTTTTTAATTTTTCTTTGGGAAAATGTATATTTATTTAAGTCAAAAATTTTGCACTACAAACTTAACGTTAGTAAAAACGTTTGAAAGTTATTGCTAAATAACAAAGTTAAGCAAATTGCAGATTTTCAAAATATTTAGTTCTAGTTTTTTCTGCCCAGTCAGGATCAAAAGGCTGCTGATTCTTTAAAACTCCCATTGAAGTCAATAATATTTTCCTCATTACAGCCGTTACAGCAAGCTTCTTCAGTTTTCCTTTCTCTATTAAATTTAGATAAAATCCTGTAAAATAATTTGGATTTTTAATGCAGCCTAGTACCGGCAAAGATACTTAATTCAGATAATGATTCCTTGTATCTTACCAAACTTCTAAACTTTCTAATCGCTTCCGGCGGCTTTTGGAGTATGAGGAGGATTGTGTAAAAAGCATAAAGTTATAGCATAGAACTATCAACTTTATCATTCTTCATTCTAAGCAATTCTTCTAAAATCCTAATATTTCACTCGTTAACACAGATTTTAAATCTTTGATTCTGTACAATTTTCACAGGATTTGAAGATATTTGATTTTTCTTGAATACAAACTTTTTTGTTTATGCGATTAAAGCAATCTTTTCTGTTAATTTTTGTATTGATAAACTTTACTATTTATATAGTACGAATTCGGGGTGACAACAAGTTATAATTCGTTTTCGAAAGTTCAGCATAACAGTTTCTTTTCTTATGCGATATACGTTTGTTTAAAAAGCATCTAACGTTCTAAAAATAAGACGGCATCTGACTTTTAAGTTTTTAAATCAATTCTTTTATACAAGAAAAAAAGTTCGAATTTCGACGCTTTTCCCCTCACCTGCTTAGTAAAAAATTTCATGATTAAATAGTAACAGAAAGGTTAAAACTTACCCTCTCCCAGTCATAAAGACTTTGCTTAAGATTGTTTAACCTTTCTGTTTTTTCAACAAGGCCTATTGCTTTGGACTCCCTTTCTCCAGATTTCTTCTCGATTGTGGATGCGAAGTATGTGATATTAACCACTTTTAACAAAATCTTGCAGAACCGCTCTTAATGCTTGAATATGTTATTCGCAACAAGAGGTGAACAATTACCTTTTAAAAACTTAACTACTAAAAAAGCACTGGCTTGGTTGAATAACCAACAAGATATAATTATTCAAACAAATGCTCAGATATTAGGAAAAATCCTGTCTGGAATTAATAATCTGGAAAAAGAAATAGAAAATGAAATGCCACCAATTGCTAAAAACTTAACATCTCTTGAATGAATTTCAACTATTACTGCTTGTACTATCTATACCGAAACAAAAGGGAAAATATCAACAAAAGAAAAATTTGCAAGCTATTGCGGTGTTGCTCCTGTTGATTGCTCCAGCGGTAAAACAACAAGAAAAAGAAACAACAAAGGTGGTAACCGTATCCTTAATAGTATATTTTACTCCTTATCCATTGCACAAAAAAGATACAATTCTAAAGCTAAAGCATATTACGAAAAAAAATTGAAAGAAGGAAAATTTACTAGAAATATCTCTGCCCTCTCCCTTTTTAGGAACTATACAGACAATGGGTATTGGACAGCAAATCCCACTCAATGAAATAATTGAAATGTCCGACAAACTGCTGTGTAATGGTGTAAACGGTTTAAAATTCAAAAATAAAAATTTTACTTCAAAAGTCCAATAATCGTTTTATCCATGCAAGTTAGTGAAATTAGGGCAAACGATGATTACGATTCGGTTTTCAGATAAAAATTTTGGTATTTTGAGGACATTTGTGATACCCAAAATAGACTTTTTGTACAATTTCATAACACATAAAATGATTACTTCCGACCGCCGAAACTTAAGTAATAAACCAACCTTGCCGAATAGTCCTTTTATTCGTTCAAATAAAATGTCCAGTTAAAATACATCATATATTAAATTATATTTTCATTAAAAATAAATCTTAATTAAAATGTAAAACACAAAAACGGAGAGAGAGGGATTTGAACCCTCGGTGAAGTTTTACCCCCACACAGACGTTCCAGGTCTGCACCTTAAGCCACTCGGACACCTCTCCTTTTTATTTAAGTTTATTATATCATATAAAATATTATTGTCATTTTTTCTTTTGTTAAATTTTACTAGAAATATCTCTGCCCTTACGCTAAAAAGGGGGATGTTCAACTTTTCATTGTGTTGAGGAACAGGTCTTTGTGGAAGAACAAGTCTAAAGATATTCTTAACATTTCTTCGGTCTTTGAATACCTCTTGGTTTTTCTATTAAACCTAGCAAGATTATCCCTTATTGAACTATTGGAACTTTCTATTAAATGAGTTTCACTTTTTGTCATAACGTGAGGTTTCAGTCCTTCTCCGATGGTAAATGCAATAACACGCATCTGTCGTCTAGAATAAGCAGTCCATACGACTGCTCTATTTTTCTTTTTTTTACATAGGTATATATTTCATCCAACTCTATAATATCAGCTTTCTCTGAAACCAAAGGATTAAAGTTAGCCAATAACTCTTGTAATAATACATGAGCATTTTTTATCCATTTTAATACTGCAGTAGCACTTACTCCAAAAAATAGTGCTATTTTTCGTATACCTACATTGTTTAAATACATCATTAAAGCTTTATATTTATCTTCTTTTGTGTAACGTTTAGGCTTTTGTGGGAATGTTTTGCCACAATTTGTACAAAGCATACGTTGGGTTCCTCTATTTTTTCCGTTTTTTCTTACTTTATTGCTTTGGCAATGGGGACATATTGACATTAAAAACCTCCTTCTTTTAAGAATATTATACATTATTTTGCCTAATATGGCAATGAAATGTTAACAATTCCGCCTGGAAGACATTAAAATATTTTTAAATAATTTTTTGAGAAAAATTTTAAATATTTAAAGAAAATTAAAGCCTTTCAGGCGGAGGCACTTTGTGTGGAAAAAGCGGATTTCCGTACGGGCGAAGCCCCGGGGAGCGAAAAGCCGAAGCCGACAGCACGAAGTGCGATAGGCGAAGTGCTTTGAGCTTGAAGGAAATTCAAGAGGGTGCCCAAAACCGTAACCCGACTTGTCACTCACATTCTCACTAAACTCAACTCAAGCAGCCTTAACTCGTGCTTCGCACTCAAACAAAAGGCTGCCTGTTGTTGTTTCGTTAAGCGAATTTCCGGACGGGCGAAGTCCCGGGTAGCGAAAAGCCGAAGCCGACAGCACGAAGTGCGACAGGCGAAGTGCTTTGAGCTTGAAGGAAATTCAAGAGGGTGATAATTGTTCGTGGCTGCGTATGGGTTACATTTGTTGACTTTATTCTACAATTGTTTAATTCTTAAAAAAAATAAACAAAATAACCCCACCCGGAGGACATTAAAATATTTAATTTGTTGAAGTTTAACAATTTTGTCACCCTCACCCCCACCCTCTCCCTTGAGGGAGAGGGGGCATGAGATGTCACTCTCACCCCTGCCCTCACGCTAAAATGGAGAGGGGGTATGAGGTGTTACCCTCATCCCAATCCTCACGCTTAAAAGAGAGAGGGGAAGATATTAAAGAAATTTGATAATATACAGCTTTACGCAAAATTTGGTGTAAACTTATATATAAATCCCAAATATTTTTAATAAAAAAAAGGTGTATTTGGAAAAATACACCTTCTGCACTTATAACAATAAAATAAAATCAATTTACAATTATTATACATCAAAAATTAAATAGAAGCAACATGTTGAGATTCTACTTTATGTTTTTTGTAACAATCTTTACAAAAAACTTCCTTACCTTCAACGGGCTTAAACGGTACTTTTGTCAAAATACCACATTCGCTGCAATTAACTTCATACATTTTTTTGCGTTTATTTCTATTGTGACGACGTTGTTTACGGCAATTGCTGCAGCGTTTTGGTGTGTTAACTAATCCTTTTTGAGCAAAGAATTCCTTCTCACCGGCTGTAAAAACAAACTCACAACCGCAATCCTCACAGATTAGTTTTTCATCTTCGTACATTGGGTTTTTCTCCTTTTATTTTGTTACATAAAGTAGATTAATAAAACTCACATGTTAACTTTTCAATAAAATTAATTGTAATAGTTCAATTTTCCACTTTTTTATATTCTATCCTTTTTTTTTATTTTTGTCCACTTTTTTATAGAAATAACTTATACGATGTATAACTATTTTATTTATTATAAAATTATGATATAAATAAAATAAATAAATTAAAAGGTGTGATGTATGATAAAGAAGAAAATATTAAGTTCTATTTTATTATTTATTTTATTTTTTACTTTGAACCCCGTTAAAGTCTTTGCAAATGACTGTGATTGTGATGTAAACGGTCTTGATCCTGTTGAATTTAAGTTTGAACATATAAATAACGGAAAAAATTCCACACCTATGGATTTAATAAAAGTTACAAATGATGGAACAAGAGTTATTGTTAAAAATAATTTAATTCCCATTGCATTTAACGATCATTTTACAACTAAAAAGTATAAAGATTTAAATGTAGTCGAGTTTTATGTTCCTTGTGATATTACAACAAATAATGCAAAATGTTTAATCCCTGCAAAATCTATTGTTCTTGGTGAAATTGACTGTATAAAACAACCTAAATGGGGTAATCGTAATGCAAAAGTTTATATTACATTAAAAAAACTAATATTTCCCGATGGGCGTCAGTTTGATATATGTGCAAAACCATACGAAAATGGTGGTGTTTTGAAAAAAAGTGGTTGGACAAATTTTGGAAAAGCAGCAGCTTATACAGTAGGCGGATTTGGTTTAGGTGCCGGCAACGGTGCTTGGATTGGTGCTTGTGCAGGTAATGCCTGGACAGGAACGTGGCTTGGTATGGCCATTGGCGGCGGAACAGGTCTTTTACTCGGACTTTTGACTCCTGGATTGCATTACAAAGCTAAAAAAGGTAAAGTTATTTACATGCGGCTTTGTGAGGACATTGTTATACCACCTGTTTGTTATCAAAATTAAAATTTTGTTATAAATTTTATTGTTAAAAATCCTCCAACAACAAGCCAGATAAACATTATTAAGGATACTAAAATTGGTTTTATTCCAAGTCCTTTAATTTTTTCAAAATTTGTTTCAATGCCAAGTGCAAACATTGCCATTGTTAAAAGTATTATATCAAATTCAATAATTCCTTTTGTTATATATTCCGGAATTAAATTTGTTGAATTTACTAAACACATTATAACAAATAATACTGCAAACCAAGGTATTGGAATTTTTGCTGTTTGAGTTTTTGATTTTTTCTTTAAATATAAACCAAGAAAAAATAAATATGGAACAAGCATCATAACACGTGTTAATTTGACAATAACAGCTGTATCTGTAATATTTGATGATATTGCACTTCCTGCAGCAACAACCTGAGCAACTTCATGAACTGTTGCACCTATATATATACCAAAAACATTAGACGGTAATATACCTATATTATACAACACAGGATATAAAAACATTGCTATTGTCCCGAATAATACAACAGTTGAAACAGCAAGAGAAACTTTATGTGATTTTGCTTTTAACATTGAATCAGTTCCAAGAATTGCAGCAGCTCCGCATATAGATGAACCAATTGAAGTTAACATACATAAATCTTTATCAAGCTTAAATAAACGTGTACCTAAATAATAGCCTATAAAATATGTTGTTGTTAACATTATTATATCAACAAAAAAACCATCAAAACCAACTTGTATAATTTGTTGAAATGTTATTCTGAAACCATAAAGAATAATACCTAGTCTTAATATTTTCTTTCCTGAAAACTTTATTCCATAACGTAATTTTCTTGGAATAAATCTTAGAAACAAGTTACCAATTATCATTCCTATAATTATTGCCAAAGTAAGTGAGTTTAAATTTATTTTTTCACAAAAACCTAATTTACAAATAAAATAAAAAATAATTGAAAAAAATAAACAAAATATAATTCCAGATAAGTTCTTTTTCATAATAAATTTATTTCCTTTATAATTTTATAGTTTCAATTCCCAGTGAAAATAAAGCAAAGTCGTATTTTATAGGGTCATGGGGGTCAAACTCTTTCAATTTTTGGGTTAACTCAATAACGCTTTTATAATCGTTAGTTTTCCTTTTAAGCAGGCCATATTGACGTGATATATTCCCAACATGAATATCAAGTGGTATTAAAAGCTCACTTTTGTCAATAAATTTCCATAACCCAAAATCGACATCACTTTTTCTTACCATCCACCTTAAAAACATGTTTAACCTTTTGCAGCTTCCCATATTTAAAGGGTCGGGTAAAAGATGCTTAAACCCGGCTTGAGGTTCGGTTATACAATTTTTATAAAAATATTTTACTATTTTAACAAACATATTATGTATTTTACAAAGTTTAGAATTTATATTTTCTTTATCGTTATAATATTCATAAAATAAGTCACTTAATGACGAATTTTCATCATTATATATCGTTGAAAGCACGTATAATAAGTTCTTAATATCGTCTTCTTTTGCAAACCTATAGTTTATACCATTTAAGTCAAGCTTTTTATTTTTAAAACTTTTCATAAAAAGGTATGGCTGATTGTTCATAATGTCAAAAAGTTCATTTAGCTTTGCAATAAAAAGCGAACGTTTACCGTATGCAAAAGATGAGGCAATAAATCCTGCTATTTCAATATCTTCTTTTTTATTAAATCTATGGGGGAATAAAATAGGATCATGTGGAATAAAGTCAATTGTTTCGTATTTTTTGCAATTATTATCCATAATTTCTTTTAGATTCATAATTAATCCCTCAAATTTTTAAAATAGTCTTTAATTAAAGATATACAATCATCTTCGCATATTCCACCATAAACTTTGAGTTTTGAATTAATAGATTTTCTTAAATCGTATTTTGATAAAAATGCACCATAATTAGAATCATAAGCACCAAAATAAACCGTGTCAATACGTGCCAAAATTATTGCCCAAGCACACATAGGACATGGTTCAAGCGTAACATACATTTTGCAGTTATTTAGATATTTTGTGTTTAATTTTTTAGTCGCTTTATTTATTGCCAACATTTCAGCATGATTAGTAACATTATTATTTTTTTGCACTTCATTTGTTGCCTGGGCAATAATATTATCATTTGAATCCAAAATAAAACATCCCACAGGCAAATCATAACCGCTTGTTCTGGCAAGTTTTATAGCTTTTTGCATATTTGTTTGTAGTAAAGTTTTATACATAATTTTAATTTATTATATCATGCATAAAATCATCAAAATCGTTTTTTAAATCGGCGGATAATTCTTTTATTGCAAGCAAGTAGTTATAAATTTCATCCGGTAATTTATTGTTATCTTTTAATATATTTTTAAAAAGATAATTAAAACAGTTGTTTATTTCAAGTATATTATTATAAAGCTCGTTTATAGTTGGTTTCATAATTTTCAATCCTTTTTTTTAATAATCTTATCATATATATGATAAAAAACAAATATTTGTAAAAAATTAGACTTGTATCCATTAACTTTTAACAATATAAAAAATATAATTACAAAATGGCAAATATAAATGAAAAATCATTATTTGGATTAAGAATAAAAAATTATAGATTATCAAATGGATATACACAAGATGAATTTTGCAGCAAAATAGGTATTGATGTTACAACTTTAAGCAAAATTGAAACCGGTAAAAATTTTCCATCTTTTGAGACATTAAGCAGTTTGATACGTATATTGAAAGTGGAGCCGAATGAGTTTTTGGATTTTGTTAGGCATGAAAATACAGAAGAAGAACTTTTGAATTTAATGATACTTGAGCAAATTAGGTTACTACCAAAAGAAACAAAACAAAAATTTTATGAATTTATAAAGATACTTACATAAATTTGAGAATGAGATCAACAATGGCAACCCATACGCAGGTTTGAGTAATAGTTTTTAAATAATAATAAAAATATAAAGCCTTTCAGGCGGAGGCACTTTTTGTGGAAAAAGTGCCCAAAACCGTAACCCGACTTGTCACTCACATTCTCACTAAACTCAACTCAAGCAGCCTTAACTCGTGCTTCGCACTCAAACAAAAGGCTGCCTGTTGTTGTTTCGTTAAGTGATAATTGTTCGTGCCTGCGTATGGGTTACATTTGCTGATTTTATTCTACGACTGTTTAGTATTTTTTAAAAAATCGTGAAACAAAGCTGCCCCGTCCGGAGGACGTTAAATTAATTTTAAATAATTTTTTGAGAAAAATTTTAAATATTTCGTGTGGGGGGATATGGGGGGAGGCAAAGCCTCCCCCCCCCCCCATAAATTACTAATTCCCGCCGTAGGAAAGACGCCCGAATGAAATGAGGGCGGATACTTTTGAAAAAAATGTGAAACGAAGTTGCATTAGAACACCCTCACCCCTGCCCTCTCCCTTTAGGGAGAGGGGGTATGGGATGTCACCTCATCCTACCCCTCACGCTAAAAAGAGAGAGGGAGGGGAAAATAAAAAAGTCGGAGAATGAGATCAACAATAGCAACCCATATGCAGGTTTGAGTAATAGTCCTTAAATAATAATAAAAATATAAAGCCTTTCAGGCGGAGGCACTTTGTGTGGAAAAAGCGGATTTCCGTACGGGCGAAGCCCCGGGGAGCGAAAAGCCGAAGCCGGCAGCACGAAGTGCGACAGGCGAAGTGCTTTGAGCTTGAAGGAAATTCAAGAGGGTGATAATTGTTCGTGCCGGCGTATGGGTTACATTTGTTGACTTTTTCCTACAACTGTTTAATTCTTTAAAAAAATGAACATAGTAACCCCGTCCGGAGGACATTATATTAATTTTAAACTTAACAATTTTGACACCCTCACCCCTGCCCTCTCCCTTTAGGGAGAGGGAGAAAAGGATAAGCCCTCACACTAAAAGAGAGGGGGAGCTACGTCCGGAGGACATTAAAATATTTTTAAATAATTCTTAAAAAAATTGTGAAAGGAAATTGCGGTATAAAAAATTATTGCAATAATCAAGAAAAATGATACAATGTATATATAAATAAGATGTGGAGGATGTATGGCTCGAGTATTAGTGTCAATGCCTGAAGATTTTTTAGGCAAAATAGATAAAGTTGCTTTATCCGAAGGGCGTACAAGAAGTGAACTTATACGCGAAGCATTAAGAGGATATATTCGCAAAAATTCTGTAAATGCAATAAATGAAAGAGCAACACGTGAAGCTCAGGAATTGGAGAAAGTTTTAAGTTAATGGAAATATTATCAATAATTCCTGCCCGTGGCGGTTCAAAAGGTATTAAACGTAAGAACATACGATTGTTGGGCGGAATACCTCTTGTTGCACACACTATAAATGCATCTTTAAAATCTAAATATATAAGCCGCACCTGTGTGTCAACAGAAGATCAAGAAATTAAAGATATTTGTTTAAAATATAAAGCAGAGGTTATTGATAGACCTTTTTATCTTGCCAAAGATGAAACAAAAACAAGCCCTGTTATGCTTGATGTTTTAAAACAACTAAAAGAAAAGGAAAATTATACACCTGATGTAGTCGTTTTGCTTCAAGCAACTTGTCCTTTACGAAATGAAAAACATATTGATGAAGCATTTGATTTGTTTTTTGAAGATGAAAGTTATGATTCTATTTTTGCAGCTGTTGAAGTTGGAACAACTCATGCCTTGTGGCGAATGTGCCCTAAGACAATTGATAAATCTCAAAAACTAGAATGTTTATACGATTATCGCAACCGTCCAAGACGTCAGGACACACATTTACATTATAAAACTTTTGTTGAAACAGGCTCAATATATATCGTTAAAACAGAAGTCATGCTAAAAGTTAAAGACTTTATAGGTGAAAATCCAAGAATTTATAAAGACCCTGCATTCTTAGATATTGACACCGAAGATGAATTTGAAGCGGCACAAAAATACTTTGTTTCAAAAGAATAACTTAGTGGTATTTATATACTATGCAGTAAATGTGGAGGTTAATATGTCGAAATATAAAAAGCTAGCGTTTACTTTTGTGGAAGTTATGATTGTTATGGCTTTGATTAGTTTTTTGTATGTTATGACAACAAAAGTTATCCAACACAATCTTGATGCAAAAGCATCTTCGTATGTTTATAACTTATATAAAAATTTGGAGTCTGAAAATGTATTTGTTGCAAAAAAACTTTTAAATCAAGCAAACAATAACAACGCTTCCTCCGGAGAAGATTCAAATGGCGATAGTTCAAACGAGGGCAATAATAATAACGGCACAGGTTCAGAAAACGTCACTACTAATAAGTCTATCGATGAAGTTTTGAAACAAACAGATGCAAAAAGCTACTGTAATGCCTTTACAAAAGATTTAAACTTGATCGGCAATGCCGATTGTGAAAATAGTTCAAGAGATCAAAATGCAGTAACATCACAAACAAAAGAAATTAATTATAATTGCAGCAGAACTTATAATTTTGTTGTTAATGATGATGGAACATATAGCGAAATCATGAGTCCAAAACTTGAAGAAGCTTCAACAACATGTGAAGAAAATAGTGATTTTTCATCAGATAATATTATATGTAAAGCAAGCCCAAAAACAAGTATCGAGGGTTTATTAATTGACAATACAAAAAATATGTATGCCTATAGCTGCACAAAAATAAAAAATGATGGTGAAGATGATGAATCCATAGATGAAGATGAAAATCAAAGTGAAAATGAAAATACTTTTGATATTGATGTAAAACCACAAAATTTTGGCAATTCTTTAAAAACTGCTAATAATATTCATTTAAATTTTGTAACATTTATTTCGCCAAATGATAAATATAAACCAATTTATAAGCTTAGTACAACCAGCATATCACAGGAAGCAATTTGTCCTGCAGTTACGAGAGCAAAACTTCTATCATCAGTATCAAAAACATGTAGTTTTTCTAGTGATAGTAATCAGTATGGCACAAATAAATATTATTATGTAAGTCAAAATCAATGCAATGCTAATTCATATGATTATTATGCATACAGTCAAGTAGTAGGAACATTCTATGCTAAACAGAAAAGTAATAATAAATTCATTGTAGCAGGCGATTGTAAAAATTGGGATTTAAGTGCTAATTATAATGCTTTCAGTTTAAGTGGTTCAACCTGTCAAAGTTATTTAAATTATGCAAAAAATTTTAATGTAAATTCAAATAGTTTTTCAAAAGAAAATTCAGTACTTCATAAATGTTTATTGACTACAGGTGCAAATTGGAGTAAAACTGGATATAAAAGTGCTACATTTTATACTAAAGTGTATAATATAAAATATGAAAATTTTGATGCATTAAAAGCATACTATATTAAATGGAACAATTTCTTTACAAAAAATCCTGATATTCCCAAAGAAACAAAAGCTGCAATTGACATAGAAGGTCAAGGCGAAGGAATTGTTGATGATATTGAAGTGCGTGAAGTTGAAAACAAAAATGGAGGCGGACATATTGCCCATTTTATCTATGCATCAATTGACACGCCTTTTAGTGAGGCTCAAATAGGCAAAAATTTATTTGTGTTTGAACAGTTTAAAGACAAAATTATTCCTGTGGGCTACCTTGCAAGCAACGCAAATACTCCTTTAAAATTTAATGTTATAACCCGTGACCCTCAAACAATGAAAATAAAAACTTTAAATTCCAAACCGCTTACATATTGTGAAGCTATGAAATATACAGGTCAAGATTTTTCACAATATTGCAACTGCAAAGATGAAAGCGGAAAAGTTGTTACAAAATATGATATTGATGAATCTTGTAATAATAACTTTGGATGTATGATAAAAGCTGTTAGAACAACAGCAACCCCTTCAAAGTTTAGATTATTTTAATCGAGATTAATTTGTATGACACTCACTGAGCCTCAAATTGAACACCAATTTGAGGCTTTATTTTTAATTATGTAATAACGATTTTAATTACATATAATTTAAAAGAGAAGGCATTGTTAAACTTGAAGCAGCTTGCATGGAAGCTTGAAGTGCATATTGTTGTGTCATAAGATTAGATATTGCAGAAACAAGATCAACTTCTGTTAGGTTTGATTTTTGTTCGGATAAAGTTATTTCATTATTTGTAAAATTTGAACTTTGAATATCAATTAATTGAGCCTGAGTGCCCAAAAAAGTGCGTGCTTCTGTGGCTTGATTTGCACTTGTTTCAAATTCATCAATTAACTCCCGCACCATGTCGATATTTGGAGGGTCTTCTTCAAGGTAAGCAACAAACTTTCCAAGCGTTCCCAAAGCACCTTCACCTGTGTTTTGAGTTGCATCATAACTTCCAAAAATTTCTTCGCCGTCTACATTTACTGTAACTTGTGTGGTATCTGAAATTTTTATCTCTCTTTTATGATCTCCTGTGTTTGTTCCTTGATAATTTATATTGCCTGCATCATCTTCAAAGTAGGTTAACGTTTGAGTGTTTAATCCTGAAAATATATAGTTGCCATTATACTTAGTATTTGCAAAATTTTTAACAGTTTGAAGAAGCTCCTTTACCTCATTTTTTATAGCAGTTAAGCTTTCTTCATTATTAGTTTCACTTGATGCAAGTATGGCTAAATCCTTTCCGCGAAGAAGTTTATCGCCAAGTTCCGCAAGCACGCTTTCAGATGTGTCAATTTCACCCTGTGCTGTTGATATATTACGCTGATAAGTTACAATATCAGCTAATTCTCGATTTAAGTTTAATATTTTACCGGTATTTAAACTGTCATCTGAAGGTTTGCTCACTTTATACCCGCTCATCAACTGGTTTTGAAGCTCAAGATACTTATTTTGTGCCGTATTTAAACGGTTTAAAACATTATTATTTTGACCTATGTTTGTAACCCTGCTTAACATAATATAACCCTTCTTAATTACCAAGATTAACCAGAGTCATCATAAGCTCCGAGGTCACATTAAAAATCCTTGAAGCTGCTTGATAACCCATTTGATATTTTACAAGATCCATCAATTCTTCATCCAGATTGACACCTATTTTATTTTGACGCTCAACTTCCACTACATTTTTGGTGCTTTGACTCACTTCATAATTTGACTTTATTGCGGAAGTTTGTGTTCCAATATCCGAAACTATTGATGTTAAAAATTTATCAACACTTGTATTATTTAAATCAGCATTATTTGTGTCACGTGCTTCAATCATAAGCTTTATATTGTCACTATTACCAACTTCAAACTCATCATAATTTGTTATATCCACCCGTGAAGCTGCAATTTCATAAGGATTAGAAAGTATTACATCATTAATTTTTATATTGGAAGCATCAATAGGATTGCCATCACTTGAAACAAACAAATCTTGAGTCGATTGAGAAAGTTTTAATTCGCCGGTTGTATTATCAACTTCTATTTTCATAGCCTGTGTATTGCCATCTTGATATTTTTGTATTGCATTCAATTCATTTGCAAACCCGCTTGCAAGTTGATTTAATTGTGACATAACATTTGAATATGATAGTGTATTTTGTTCACTTGACCCCATAATAAGATATGCACCTATTTGTCCGCCATTTATTTTTTCATTTACATTGCTAAACTTAATATTTCCCTGTTCATCAAGAATGTTTATAACAGCGGGTGTATTTTCATCACCTACCACAGCATCAAGTGTAGCTTCAAGCCTTGCACCTTTGACAAGACGTATATCATTCATATAAAGATTAACTGTTCCATTTGTATTTTCAGTAACCTGAACAGGAATTTGGCTTGAAATTTCATCAAGCAAACGACTTCTCTCATCCCGAAGTGATTGCGAACCGTTGCCTTTTGCTTCAGCTATTATTATTTTATAATTTAAATCCGCAAGTGATTGTAATTTTTCATTAACTTCATCAACACTAACACCCACCATTGATGTATCAAGGCTTCCGGGTTCATTTATATCACCTACAAGTTCCACTCGTTTTTCATTGAGACTTGAATATAATTTATTAAAAACATTCCCGACATTTTGTGCTTGTGTTGCAAAATTTGTTCGATAGACACTATTTGAAGGATCCGAAGCCAGGCTTTGTGCCGCATCATAAAACTTTTCTAAAGCACTTTTTAAACCACCGTCTTCATATTCATTCATTATACTTTCTATATTACTTGCGTATTCATATAGTGATTGATTAAGATTATATTCTGTATTTTCACTTCTAAAATTCCTATCCATATATATATCACGGTATGTCGATATTTTAGCTATTGTAACTCCATTACCTATATAATTGCTCTTTCCCGCTGAATTGGCAATGGCACTATAACCCTTTAAATTTTCAAGTTCCACACGTTGTTTGGAATAGCCTTCTGTATTCATATTTGCTATATTATTCGACACAACATTTATAGCAGCCTGGTTTACATTTAATGCTCCTAAAGCTATATTCATACTTGCAGATAATGACATTATTTTTTTCCTTTATCCTTCTTCAATTATTGATGAGAATTCCATTCCCAAATTATCAAGCCTCTGTCCTGATTTGTTATATTCAGCCGTTGTGACAAATGCATTGTTAGTTATTATTTTTATTGTGTTATCTATTATTTCACTTGTTTTAGATATTAAAGCACGGTTTATTTTGTCAAGTTCTTCTATTTCTCCAATTAAAATTTTTATATTTTCCTTCATTTCAAAAAGCTTTTCACAATTATAATTATTTGCTTTTGCATATTTTATAACTTCACTTAAACTTGTATTTTCTTTATTTATTCCTAAAGCCTCACACAATATAAGTCTTTCTTTTTCGCAGCTATTTACCTCATTTGCCAGAACTATAATTTGATTATCCGCTTTTTCAAGCAAAGTTAAATCCCCCGCAATAAGTATATTGCGTTTTTCATTATATAAATTTTTAATATTTTCATATAATTTTATTTGTTTTTCAACAATATTTTCTATTTTATTTAAATTTTCTTCTACCATAGCCTCCTCATTTAAATATTTTTAAGCAAGATAATCTGCAATAACACTTCTTCCATAAACCATTCCATATTTTATATCATCATCAGTTATATTTTCATTCATTAAAGTTGCATAACTTTTAACTTCTTCTTTATTGATTTTTGAAACTAAGTTGTTATCATCAAATGTATTTTCAATTTCATTTGTTTGATTTACATTGTCATTTTGTTTATTCTTGTTTATATTATCAAATGCATTCTTTGCATTTAAATATTGTAAAATATTAACTCCCTGTTTGCTTGATATTGATTCAATAGACATTTTATACATTTTCCCTTTTCTTAATAAAAACTATAAATTTATATATTAAACCCATTTTCTTTATAAAACTAAAAATCATTGAAAAAAAAATAAAAAAATAGATTTATTCTTTTTTCTTATTTTTACCAATTAACTTCATATATAAAAACCTCCTCATTTTAATAACATAAAGTCATTAAGTGTAGCATCATTATGCTTAAAAAACTCAAATATTTCTTTTTTTATTATAACACTAATTCATATTGCATCCAATAAGTCTTTTAATGGAACATATAAAAATAAATATTTTTTATTAAACTTTTTAAAGAATACAATAACTTAAAACAAAAACTAATCAAGAAAAAAAATATTTACATTTTTGAATATTCTTTATAATTTTCTTTTATATCGTCATATAAATTTTGAATAACTTCAGCAAGATAAATTTGAAGTTTTTTAATATCATCATTTGATATATCTTTATCAACATAAATTGGGGCTCCAAATTTCACAACAGGTTTACAAAACCCTAACGGGAACCTAAACTCATCCCAGGTATTAAACTTAAGAAAGTTTTTTTGTGGTGAATAATAAGCAACAGGCACAATAGGCACATTTGTTGTTTTGGCTATAGATATAATACCCTTATGAACAATACCTTTAGGTCCGCGGGGACCATCAACGGTTATTGCACCAATTTCACCTTTTTGCAAACATTCAATCATACCCATTGTTGCTTGAATGGCCTTTTGACTTTTTGAACCACGAATAACTTTTAATCCCATAGTTTCAGTTGCATGAGCTATTATATCTCCATCTCGAGAATTAGAAATCATAACATGCACTCTTTCTCTTTGAGGAACAGCATATAAACAACACTGATGAGCATGCCACAATGCAAGAATATAACTATTTAAGTTAGGAGCATTAATTGGCCTAAAATCTATTGTATGCGATGAAATTCTAAAAAGTATTGCTACTGCTTTCTTTATTATATTAATACTTATTAAGTTTTTTAAATTATTAAAAGTCATATTTTAAATTCTAACATAAAATATAAAAAAATATAAATATTTATTAAAATAATAAATTTACAAATTAATTTTTCATTAATTTTTCATCTTCTCAATAATACTAGATGTTGATTTTCCTTCAACAAAATTAACAAACTCAATTTGAACCCCGAGTTTTAAAAGTTGTTTAGCTTCAGGTAAATTTTCAAGGTTATAATCTGCACCTTTTATATAAACATCCGGTATTATTTGTTTTAGTAAATCAACAGGTGATAGCTTATCAAAAATCACAACATAATCCACACAACTTAAAGCACATAAAACCTGTGCACGGTCAAATTGGGAATTTAAAGGTCTTGTTTCTCCTTTTAACATTTTAACCGATTTATCCGAATTTAATCCTATAATAAGAATATCACCAAATTTTTTAGCCTCTTGTAAGTATTTTACATGTCCGGAATGTAAAATATCAAAACAACCGTTTGTGAAAGCTACTTTAATATTATTATTTTGTAAGTTTTTAACAACATCGATTAAAACTTTTTGACTTAACAATTGTCCCATAAAAATCCTTTCATTTTTTCTCACAAGTTAGTTCGTTTAAGATTTGCGAATTTATTTCACCACCTATTAAAATGAGCAACGACGTGTAATACAACCAGACCATAAGCATAGCAAAAGCACCAATTGTGCCATAAACCCAGTTGTAAGTGTTTAAGTTACTAACATAAAGTGAAAAAAGCCATGAACCTAAAAGCCAGAAAATACAAAAAAATAAAGTGCCAAATAACGAACTTATATAACGTGCTTTTGACATTTCCTTAATATCAGGAAGAAAATAATAATTCATATATGCTACAACAAATAAAGCTAAAAAAGAAACCGGCCATCTGAATATCAAAATCATATTAATTAATTCTGATGGTAAATGGATAAAATTTATTAACATTTCTAAAATAATTTTCCCAAAAATAATTAAGTTAATACTTAAAAACAAAACAAGTCCATTTGCAAAAACAATTAAAACAGACAACAAACGTGTATAAAGAAGATTCCTTGTTTCAACAATACCATAAGCCCTATTTAGACCTTTTATTATAACAAAAATAGCATTTGAAGCCAAAAATAAAGTAATACAAAAGCCAAAAACAGCAACAAGTTTACCTTGTGAAAATATCATTATTTCATCAAGAACAGAATTTATTAAATTTGATATTTGAGGTGGTGCAATTATATCCAAAAAAATTAGAACTTTATTTATAAAAGCCTTTTTTCCCATCCAGGCAAAGAATGACATAAGAAGAAGTAAAAAAGGAAAAATACCAAGAACGAACATAAAAGCCATTTCAGCAGCCATACCGGGGAAATCATCATCAATAATTCTTGATATTATATTTTTTGAATATTTTTTAATCATTTTTAATAACCCGGCTAAGTTCACCAAGAACTAAATCAATAGCTATATTTATAGGTTTTTGTATAACAAGACCCGCAGCAAATTTATGCCCGCCTCCTCCAAAATGAGAAGCAAAATTTGCGACATCAAATGTTTTACTTCTTAATGATACTTTGGTTGTGTGATTAATATTTTCCTTAAATAATAAAGCAACCTCACAAGCTTCGATTTGTCTTAGTGTTTCAACAATTCTATCTGTGTGTTCACTTTTTGCATTATACTTTTTCAGATCATTTAAAGTTATAGAAGCATAAACAATTTTATCACGTAATAAAAATTTTGCATTTAATATAGCATTAGCTGTCAAAAGCAAAGCTTTTTTTTCTTTTGTCATAAAACATTTTTGGCATAAATCAGAATGACTTATACCATAATCAAGAAGTGCTGAAGCTTTTTTAAGCACATTTTGATTGGTATTATCATATCTAAAACCGCCGGTATCGGTAAGAATGCCTGTGTATAAACAGGCTGCAATATCTTTTGTAAGTTTAATTTGTAAATAACTTAAAATATCATAAACAACCTCTGAAGCTGAAGAAGCATCAGGATTTACTATATTAATTTGTCCATAACAGCCATTTGATTTATGGTGATCAATATTTATTTTTAAAGGAATTTTTTTAAAAATAAAATAACCTTTTCCCATACGTTCAACAGTTGCAACATCCAAAGATATTACAACATCAAAATTTTTATTAATTGATGTTTCATTATCTATTTTATTAAAACAATCTACACAAGGTAAAAATTCATAAACTTTAGGAATTTTATCAGGAACAAATAAAGTTACATTTTTTTTATAATATTCCTTAATAATCATATATAAAGCAAGTGACGAACCAATCGTATCACCATCAGGCGATATATGTGTGAATATGGCTATATTATTTGATTCTTTTATTATTTTATCAAATTTTTGTACTTGTTCTAAATTAAAATTCATATGTATATAATTTTATCACAAATATACTAAATTACAATAAATGGAATAAAAAAAAGGTTATTTTAAAAATACTTTTAAAATAACCTAAAGTATGAAAATATCCATAACTAAAAATTCAAAATCATAAGTTTATTTTAAATCATTTTTATTTTTTTGTCAACATTTTTAGTACCATTAAAATACATCTAATATGCTATATTTATTATTTTAAAATCACATTAATGTATAAATGAATAGATCAATTTAATTTTGGTATACGCTATGAAAAAGTCATTAACATCCAACGGCAATGGTTGGGAGCTTCATGTACCCAAACCTGTATTAAAACTTTTAAATATAAATCCTCTTGAAACAAAAATGTTATTTGAGATAAAAAGTAAAGTTTTGTATATAACAAAACTTAATATTGATGATAATTATAAAAAATATGAAAATGCACTAATCAAAAAATTCACAAAACGCGGCGGAGGATATTCTCTTTTTATGTCAATTGTCCTGCTTGAATTAATTGATGTAAACCCTGAAAAAGATTTAGTTGAAATTGAAGTTGATGATAAAACGCTTAAAGTTAAAAAGGCTATTATTTAGAAAAATTATTTATATTAAAAAAAATTAATATAATTAAATTTTTTATTGTAAAATAAAGTGTTTTAAGATATTCTAAATATTGAAGACTTTAATAAAATTCGGGGAATGAGCAGGGTATGTTAAATAATAAAATAGACATTAGTTCGAAAAATGAAAATGAAGATAAAAACGAACTTGATTTGGATTTATGTGATGTTAATTCAGCAAATTCAATTATTGCACATGTTTGTTCTATGTTGGAAAAAGAGGAAAATAAATTTAAACGTGTTAATTTAATATTGCCGGATATTGATTTAAATATTAATCAAATTGAAAGTATCCGATTAATAATTGAATCAAATAATTGTATATTAAACAGGATTAATACATCTTCCACAAAAACAAAAGAAGCGTTAGATAATATAGGCATCATAACTACCGGTAAAGAAAATGACACTTATAACATGATGATATCAATGTTATCAGGTGATACAAATGAAAATAATGATGAATCTTATGAAGATAGTGCTATAAAAAAACTTGAAGAAATGTTAAATGAACAAGATAGTGAACAAGACAAAAAAGCACGTCAAGTTATTACAAAAGAAGATTTAGAAATTTTAAATATGCCAACAAAATATGTAAAACAAACACTTCGTTCAGGACAGTATTTAAGTTTTGACGGAAATGTTTTTATTATGGGTGATTGTAATGCAGGAAGCGAAGTGCAAGCTGCAGGAGATATAACAGTTTGGGGCAAGCTTCTAGGTGTTTGTCATGCCGGTAAAAATGGCAATAAAAAAGCACGTATTCGTGCTTTAAATTTAAATCCCATTCAAATAAGAATAGCTAATTTATATACTCGTAAACCTGATGGGGCAAATATTAATTTAAAGGAAAAAAGAAATATAATCTGTGTTGAAGAAGCTATGGTTATTGATGATGAAATTAATATTGTGAGATATTGATCATAAAATACAAATTGAATTTCAACTTAGTATAATAATATTAATATCTTTTTTGACAAAAAATAATTTTACTTTGTATTTATTATATTTATAAGTAAAGTTAAGTATTTGAGAAGTTAATATAAAAATAAAAAAGAAGGATTAAGTTTAAACAACCTCACCCCAATATTTTTACAAATAATAACAAGAAAAAAATAAAAAAGAAGGTTGTTGAATAAAATCCATTAGATAAAAAGGGGAAAAAAATGACAGGAAGAGTGATAGTTATAACATCTGGAAAAGGTGGTGTCGGCAAGACAACAAGCAGTGCAAATATTGGTACAGCACTGGCAAAAACCGGAGCAAAAGTGGCTTTAATCGATACAGATATCGGTTTGAGGAATCTTGATTTATTGTTGGGGCTTGAAAATCGGATTGTTTACACACTTGTGGATGTGGTTGAAGAACGTTGTAAATTAAAACAAGCACTTGTCAAAGATAAAAAATGTCCTAATTTATGTTTATTAGCCGCAGCACAAACACGTGATAAAACATCCGTAAGTGAAGAACAACTTAAAGAAATATGTGAAAAACTTCAAGAAGAATTTGATTTTGTACTTGTAGATTGCCCTGCAGGTATAGAGCAAGGTTTCCAAAATGCAATAGCCGGTGCAAGTGAGGCAATTATAGTTACAACACCTGAAATGAGTGCTGTGCGGGATGCCGATAGAATTATAGGTCTTTTAGAGGCTAAAGAAGAAATAAAATCATATAAACTTTTAATAAATAGAGTGCGACCCAATATGATAAAAACAAAAGAAATGATGAGTGTTGAGGATGTATCAGAAATATTGTCCTGTGGAATTATAGGAATAATACCTGAAGATACCGGGATTATAACTTCAACTAATAAAGGTGAACCTATAGTTAATGAAACAAGATCTAAAGCCGGAATGGCATATAAAAATGTGGCACGAAGAATTTTGGGCGAAGATGTACCTTTTCTTAATATAGAAGAAAAAAGCTTTTTTGATAAAGTTAAGGATTTTTTTGTTCCAAATGTTAGATAAGATTTTATAATCTCATTAAAATTCAAATTCATTTAATTTTGAATTTATGTCTTTAATAAATAAGAAAAAAAGGAATAAAAGAAAATGAAAGATATATTAGCGGATATTTATAATAGAATGGTAAACTTCTTCCAGAATGAAAATGAAGAAGAAAATGCAAAAGATGTTGCATATAATCGTTTAAAACTTGTTTTAACACAAGATAGAATGAGGCTTGATTCAGTTTCTGCCAATCAACTTAAAGAAGACTTATTAAATCTCCTTTCAAAATATATGGATGTTAAGGAAGATACTTATGATGTAAGCTTTTCAGGCGAAGAAAACGAACTTGCTTTTATGTTCAATATAGGAATTACACGAACTAAAACTTATGAAGAGATAGAACAAAATGAAAGAAAAATCAAGAAAAAATCTGATTGTGATTCAAATATTGATAATGATGAAAATACAAATGAAATCTTAGATGAAAATGCTTATGATAAAATAGAAAACGATGAAAATACAACTAATGAAAAAGATATAGATATTAAAAATAAAGAAGACGAAAAAAATATTGATAATAATTCTCAAGTTGATAATAATATAAACAATGAAGATAATGATGAATTTGATGGTATTTTAATCGCTACAAAAGATAAAGACGGGAATAAAATAATAAAAAAGTCAGGCAGTAATAATTTAGTTACGTAAATTTATAACCTTTTCTTATTTATTATTAATGCTAAAGTAGACATCTTTAAGATGCTTTGTCGAAATGTGTGTATATAGTTGTGTTGTTGAAATATCACAATGACCTAAAAGTTCTTGTACAACTCTTAAATCAGCTCCATTTTCAAGCAGGTGTGTTGCAAAACTGTGCCTTATTGTGTGCGGTGATATGTTTTTATTCACTATATTGATACCAATATTATGTATAAAGTTGTAAACATATTGGCGATTAATTACTTTTCCGGTGTCTAAAATAAAAAGTCGTTTTGTTGAAAGTTTAAACTTTTTTATAATAAACTCACGTTCTTTTAAATAGGTTTTTATTGCTTTTATAGCCTTTTTATTAACCGGTACAATTCTTTCTTTTGAACCTTTGCCCATGCATTTTAAAATTTGTAATGTATAATCAATATCATTAAGTTTTAAGTTTGTTAATTCCGAAACTCTAAGACCTGAACTATATAAAAGTTCAAATATAGCTTTATCGATAGTGGACATTTTTGTTTTTAAAAGTTTTTCAACTTCGTTATAAGTTAAAATAACCGGCAATTTGCGTCTTAATTTAGGCATGTCAATAGCAAGTGCCGGATTTTCATTTATTTTACCGCTTGTTGTCAAATACAAAAAATATCCCTTTATAGATGCAAGTTTACGAAATATTGTTGAAGGCGTTAGTTTTTTTTCACGCAAATATTTTATAAACAAACTTATATGCTGTCGTTTTATATCTTTATTTTCAATTATGTTTTCTGAAAATAAAAAATCGGAAAATTCTTTTAAATCTCTTTCATATGCAAAAATAGTATTTGTTGATAATCCCCTTTCAATTGTCAAATATTCAATGTATTGAGAAATATTTTCATAAATCAATTTTTTTCTTCCATTATCTTTATAAATTTTATACTATTAAAATCGACTTTTTTGTTTTACAACTTTAAAAAAAACATCCTCAAAACTTTCTACAGGCTCAAACTTGTATCCACAACCATTTGCAAGTTTTGCACCAAATGAAAAAATTTCTTCCTGAGGATATCTTCTGCATATAAAATCACGATTTTTATGATTTTTACATAAATTTGTGTTCTCATCAAGCAATTTACATTTAAAAATAAGACCGGTTTCATCTTTTCCGGTAATTTCAAAATCAAGATATTTATTCTTTTTATTTAATTTATAAAATTCAATTTTATCAGAAATAACTTTATTATCATGTTTTATATAAATATTTTGACAACATTGACCACATTTTTTACAAAAACCTGTCCTTATATATTTCTTTCGTAAAATATATTTATAATAAAATTTTTTTAAATCTTCTTTTGTGCACTTAAACATTTTCTTGATGATAATATTAATTTTTTATAATAATATAGGTTCTTTTTACATTATACCATATTATTTATGTATACATTCTTTTTAATATTAAAATTTAGGAATTTATACATAAGTTAATGCCAGGCTTTATGTATAAATCTCTTAAAAATTATAATAAAAAAGGACGATTAAAAATTAAATCGTCTTTTTTTGTTGTTATTTTTTTGTATTTTCAACTTTTAAATAAAAAGCAAGAGGGATAAGCATAAAAGCAATTAAAGCGAACATTGCAAAAACGTCAACGTATGCCATAAGTCTTGACTGCGTTAGAAGTGATTTATAAAGGTAAAAATTGGCTTTTGTGTTTGCATAGTTTGTCGAAGCGTTTGATATAAAAGTGTGAATAAGTGATGATAATTTTTCTTGAAACACAATATTAAAATTAGATAGGTTTCTCACAAGATACACCTGATGAATTTGACTATGACGTGCAACAAGCGTTGAAGCAATAGAAGCAACAACGGCTGTTACAGCACTTTTACATAAATTGTGAAGGCTTGCACCATTTGAAAGTTCAGATTTTGGCAAAGTCCCTAAAACTAATGCAGATATAGGAATGAAAGTAAGAATAACACCAACACCCATAAGTACTTGTGGTATTGCAACATAAATAAATGAAACGGATAAATTTATATTTACAAAAAATAAAGTAGAAATACCTAAGAATAAAAATCCTGTTGCAATAAGTATTCTATTATCAAAGATCTGCATAAGTGAATTTATAATAAGCATCATAAATACACATGATATAATTCTTGGAGCCAGTACATATCCGCTTAAAATTGCAGTATAGCCCATCATATTTTGAAGAAATTGGGGCAACAAAACAATAGTTGAAAACACAAGCATATTAACCGACGAACTTAAAATTGTACCTATAAAAAAGTTTTTATCTTTAAACAACCTCAAGTTTATAAGAGGATTTTTACATTCAAGCTCCCAGATGATAAAGAAAACTAAAGTAAATGCAGAAAAACCTGCAAGCCAGGATATCCAGGCACAATCAAACCAATTGTATTGCTGACCTTTATCAAGAACAATTTGCATGGATAAAAGCCAGAAAATAAGTGATATCATCCCTATATAATCTGTTTTTTCTATTTTTTTTCTAACTTCTTGATTTTCAATATTGGCATGAATTAGAGATATCGATAAAATACCTATAGGAATGTTAACAAGATAAATCCATTGCCAATCGGCATTATCGACAATAAAACCTCCAAAGGTTGGTCCAAGTATAGCAAAAACCATAACGGCAAGTCCATATAAACTCATAGCAATTCCTTTTTTATCCTTAGGAAATGCTTCAAGAAGAATAGCTTGCGAAATAGGTGTCATAGGTCCTCCGCCTATACCTTGTATGAGCCTTCCAAAAACCATAAGATTTAAATTTGGTGCTATTGCACAGATAAGCGAACCTATTGTAAAAATAGAAATAAAAACTTTTAAAAGTCTTTTTCTTCCCATAATATTTTCAAGCCATCCTGACATAAGTATCAAGCAGGCATTTGCTATCATATATGATGTTATTATCCAGTTAGCTTCATCGGTTGTGGAACCAAAATAACCTGAAATATGAGGAATAGCAACATTTGTAGCGGATGTTGCAAGACAGGCAAATGATGTAGGTAAAAGTATTGACAAAGCTTTAAGCCACAAAGGTGAATGATATGTTTTTATAATCGAGGCGTTTTGCATTTTACTTCACCTTAACCTCAGGAACAACCGACATACCGGGAACTATATTATATTTTGAAATATCTTCTTTAAAAATTATTTTGACAGGAACTCTTTGAACTATTTTCACATAACTTCCAACAGCATTTTCAGGCGGGAAAAGACTTTGTTTTGACCCTGTTGAACGCTGTATGCTATCAACTTCACCAATAAATTTTTTCCCCGGATAAGTATCAATCTTGATTGTTACACTTTGACCCTTTTGCATGTTGGCAATTTGAGTTTCTTTAAAATTTGCAACAACCCACATTTCTTTTGGAACAATGGCAAATAAAGGCTGAGCGATTTGTATATAATTCCCTTCCTCAACTGTGCGATTTGTTATAAGCCCATTTTGACAGGCATAGATTTTTGTATATGAAAGGTTTAGTTCATCCTGTTCAAGTTGTGCTTCAAGACGTTTTATAGCGGCTTTTATTTCATTATAATTAGCAAGGGCAGCATTGTTATTTGATTGTGCTATTGTCAATTTATTTAAACTTTCATCATAATCATGTTTTGAAGAAATACCTTTTTGGTACATTTTTAAATATCTATTATAATCTGCTTTTGCAAAGTCTAAATCGGAAAGACTTTTTGTTACTTCATTTTGAGAACTTACAAGTTTTGCTTTTTCTTCTTCAAGTTTTGCCTTTGTTTCTTTTAGTTTTGTCTTATAATCGCTTGAGTCTATTTCAAGAAGCAAATCACCTTTTTTTACTTCCATGTTATCTTCAATATAAAGCTTCAAAACAGGCCCTTGTACCCTTGGTGCAACTGTTATTATATGACCTTCAATAAAGGCATTGTCTGTTGATTTATAATATATTGAGTGTATAGAGTAAAAAATTCCTGAAATTAAGAAAATTATAGCAGTTATGCTTGGAATAATAACTCTTTTCTTCTTATATTCAGGTCGATTATCTTCTTTTTTGTTTTCGTTTTGATTTTCATGTTCTTCACTTATATTTTCCATTGAATTTTCTTCTTCCACTTTCTATTCTCCTTTTTATATTTGTAATTTTACTTTTTCTCTTACATTTTTATATATTTTTGCAAGTGTAGATATTAAACTATCAAGTTCTTTTTTTGAAATATCCTTTGTAATTATGCTTATTAATTCCATATCAGTTGAGAGAATTTTATCCCTTAAAGCTTTACCTTTTGGAGTCACCACAATTTTATAAATTCTTCTTCCATTTGAATCGATGATTTTTTGAATAAGTTCTTTTTCCTGTAAAATACCAACAATTCTTGCCACATTTGCACGATCTTTTAATGTTATTTCAGAAAGCTGTCTTTGGTATAATTCTCCATTTTCAACAAGCAAGGTCAAAATGAGGTATTGTTCAGGTGTTATTTCAAATTTTTTCTCAGCAAATGTTTGAGAAGAAAGACATCTAATAAGCACACCTGTCATAAAAATCATGGAACCTATTCTACTTTTTAAAATTTTTTTTCGCATTTTTACTTTCTATTTTTTTTTGTAATACAATTTTATTGTGATGTAATTATAACACAATAAAAATTTTAAAGGTACAAAATATATGAAAAAAAGTTTTATTTTATTTTTAACACTCTGGATTATGATTCTTCCTTCATATTCAAAACAAGATAAACAAATATATGCCGCTAATAATGAAAACACCATTTTATATTTAAATCTTAAATGGTGGGAAAATTATAAAGATGACATTTTAATTGAACACTTGAAAGAATTGTATCAATCAAATTATGATTTAAAAAATGCACAATTAAAAATAAAAGAAAGTGAAAAACTTGTCAAAATTGAATTTGCAAATGAATTGCCTCAAATGTCGTTTGATGGCTATATTACACGTGATTTTAGATCTTCCGTTCAAAGATATGGGGATATGGTTATTCCAAGTTATGCACAGAATAATTTTCAACTACCTTTAACAGTAAGTTATGAAATTGATATATGGGGTAAAAATAGGTTTAAAACAAAAAGTGCAAAAGAATATCTTGAAATGGTAAAAGAAGCACAAAGGGCAACTTATATTTCATTAACTTCTGATTTTGCCGCTAATTATTTTAACTTAATAAAATGCGACAAATTGCTGTCACTTCAAAATGAACTTATAAATATTCAAAAAGAAATACTTGAAAAAACAAAATACAAATACCAAAACGGTCTAGGAACAATAAACGATGTTTTGCGTGAAGAAAAAATACTTACCGGTTTTAATGAAGAAAAAAATAATCTTGATGAAAAAAAGGATGTTTTAATTAACAATTTAAAAGTTTATCTTGCAAAAAATGACGACAATTTTGAAAGGATAGACTATAAAGATCTTAAACTACTTAATGATCTGCCTTGTGAATTAAATTCTCAAATTATTGAAAATCGACCGGATTTTAAACAAAAAGAAGCAAATATCAAACGTGTAGGCTATGATGTAAAAGTTGCACGAAAAGAACTTCTTCCAGGTTTTGTAATATTCGGTCAAATAGGGTTAAATGCATATAGACTCAATAATCTTTTTAAAAGTTCCTCTCAACTTTTTAATGCAGCAATAGTACCCAATTTTGACTTTTTTGCTTCCGGAAAAAAACTTGCATTTTTAAAATTAAAAAAATACCAGTATGATGAAGCAATAAATGATTATCAGAAAACAATCCTTGAAGATATAAAGGAAGTGAATACAAGTCTTTATGAATATAAAACTGCTAAAAAAAATTATGATGAAAGTCTTAAAAGATTAAATCTTGAAAATAAAACATATAAACTTATGCAGGAGAAAAAAGAAATAGGTCAAGCTTCAGAACTTGATGTTTTGTATAGCAAAGAAACTAATCTTTTGACAAAAAAAGCTGAAGTTTCAAACAAGATAAACTGCCTTATTTCAACTATTGCTTTATATAAAGCTACAGGCGGAAAAAATTTATATGAAATTAATACAAATCTTTAAATCTATGTTTGTTAAGGGACTTATATACAAGTTTACACAAAACTTAGTGTAAACTTGATATAATATGCTTTCAAAATACTTTTTAAATAGTTTAAAAAAAGTGTTGAATTAAATTAAATGATGTTAAGTAGAATTAAAATATACAACCCATACGTAGATTTGAGTAATAGTTTTTAAATAATAATAAAAATATAAAACCTTTCAGGCGGAGGCACTTTGTCCACATAAAGTTTCTCCGTCCGGAGGACATTAAAATATTTAATTTGTTGAGATTTAACAATTTTGACACCCTCACCCCCGCCCTCTCCCTCAAGGGAGAGGGAGATAGGAAAAGACCCTCACCCCCGCCATCACGCTAAAAAGGGAAAGGGGAAATAAAAAAGTCGGAGAATGAGGTCAACAATGGCAACCCATACGCAGGTTTGAGTAATAGTCACAGACGAAACATTGTCAAAGCCTCCTTCTGTTTGAGTGCACATAGTGCACGAGTTAAGGAGGCTCAGGTTGAGTCGTGTGAATATACGAAAACCAAGTGGGTTGTGGTTTTGTGCAACTTTGTCCACACAAAGTTGCCCCGTCCGGAGGACATTAAATTAATTTTAAACTTAACAATTTTGCCACCCTCACCCCTGCCCTCTCCCTCAAGGGAGAGGGGGAAGCCCCGTCTGGAGGACATTAAATTAATTTTAAATAATTTAAAAAAATAATTGTTCGTGCCTGCGTATGGGTTACATTTGTTGACTTTATTCTACAACTGTTTAATTCTTAAAAAAAATAGAGTAACCCCATCCGGAGGAGGTTAAAATATTTTTAAATAATTCTTAAAAAAATTATAAAACAAAGCTGCATTAAAACCACCCTCACCCCCACCCTCTCCCTCAAGGGAGAGGGGGTATGAGATTTTAAAAAAAATAAACAAAATAACCTCGTCCGGAGGACGCTAAAATATTGAGACTTATATATAACTTTACACAAAACTTAGTGTAAACTTATATATAAATCCTTTTGTTAATTTCTTTTAAATTATCCGTGGAAGATTTTGAAACCTGTCAAAAAAGCACAAACCAAAAATACAAGTGCAATATACATTGTAATTCTATTTAATCCCTTTTCGGCATTTTTTTGTGACGAAAAAATTTGAGAAGCACTTCCCATTGAAGCAAGTCCATCACCTTTTGGAGAATGTAAAAGAACAAAAATTATAAGCAACACAGCAGCTATAATTTGAATTATCCATAAAAATGTAAGCATTATAAATCCCTTTTTTAAAATACTTTAATAATTATGTTATCATAAATTATTTAAAATTTTCAATAGCTTATCTTTATTATAATTATAAATTTTAATAGATTTTAATCTGCTTTTTTCACCTGAAGTTATGCTTAAAGACGATTTTGAAACATCTAAAGTTTTGCTTAAAAACTTAATTAAAGCACAATTGGCTTTATTTTCAATTGCTTGAGCGTTAAGCTTTATTTTTATATATTCACAACTTATATCAACAACACAATTTTTTTTAGAATTTGGAATGACCTTACAATATAAAAAAAGGTTGTCATCAACAACTTTAAAGAACTCAAGTTTTGAAGGTAATAACAAAAATTTTCCCCTTATTAAACAAACAAAATTATTATAATTTAAACGTATACTTTTTTGCAACAACTATTAATAAAAACTTGATAAAACAAATATGTGCTTGACATATTTAATTTATCAAGTATTATATAGATATGGAATTGTGAAGAGAAGAAACATAGTATTATGTCGCTTCTCGTTTTTTGTGTAAATCTCCCTTAACTTAAAATTGTATATATTTTTCTCAAAACGAATTTTATAATTCAATAAATAAGTTTGTGTATGATTTGTACAAAACCTCCTATGAATTTATTAAAGTAATAATTAAGTATATTATATGTGAAATTGAAAGGTTTGTCAATATAGATATGAATAATGAATTTGTAAACAGGTTAATAAGTGTTAGAAAAGCTTACGGGAAGAGTGGTTACGGCTTCGCAAAATTACTTAACATTCCGCAACCTTCATATTTAAGATATGAAACAGGGGAGCAAAAACCATCAGCTAGATTGCTTATTGCTTTAAATAGATATTGTAATGTTAATATAAACTGGATGTTAACAGGTCAGGGTGAAAGGTTTTTGCCAAACCACTCTTTAAAATATGAATCTCTTGCTAAAAATCAAAACCAGGCTTTACAAGATTCTGCCAACAATTGGTTTAGCCGCCTTGAAGAAATTTTAAAAGAAAATGATATAGATTTGGATTATTTTGAAACTATAACCGGCATTCCTAAAAAACATATTGACAATTTCAAATATAATAAGGCAATGCCAAGTGTTGAAGACTTAACTTTGATTAAATCGAATTTTAATGTGTCAATTGATTGGCTTTTATATGGCGATGAAATTGGCGATGGCACATTGAATAATAGTAATTCTCTTCTTACAAGTGAGGAACTTGAAGCTTTTAAATCCATTATAAATAAACTTAATCAAAGTTATTTATCAACTTTTTCAAAAGATGTGGATAAGTTAAAAATATAATTGCCGGGGTTGTTGTTGATTTTTAAGTTTATTGTTTTCAATAAATTTATTAAGTCTTAATCCCATTTTTGCACCATAATTATAAGAAATAATGGAAGTGCCAATTTGAAGGATTGAATCAAGCCCGAGCAATAGAAGTTTTTTAGGCAAACTTGCATATTTTACATTGTTAAGTAGGCCTATTTTTTTTCTTATTTTTTTCATTATATTTTCAGCACCAAACATAAAAGCAAGACTGCATGTTTCCTTACAAGCAGCTTCTTTTTTATCCTGTGCTCCCATAACTCTTATTAAACCGGCAGCACTTAAAAGAAGGTTTGTATTTTTTGCACTAAAATCAATAAAATTATCCAATCCTTTAAAAAATTTGCTGGTGGATTTTAAATTTGTCATTTCCTTGGCTATTAAATTATTATCACTAATTAAAGGCAAGTTTAAAGCAGAAGCAGCATAACATGCATTTCTTATTTGTCCCGGTATGACAAGATAACGCCCTATGTCGCCATTTTCAAAACATTTATTGGTGTTGCGTATAGCATATGTTGCCGGAATAAAAGGATTTAACATTTTAATTTACACTTTTTACCTAAACTTAAATACTTTTTACTTATAACTTACCGTCCTTATATTTATAAAAACAAAATTTTTATTTTAATTTACATATAAAAATAAAATTGTAAAAAAACTTAATATTTGAAATACTAATAAAAAACCTCAACTTTTAAGCGGATTAATATCAAATAAAAAAAGTCTATTATAAAGATATAAAGTAATCTGGAGTTTAAGTTATTATGGTTTTAAATGAAAATTATATTAAATTAAATATGTTTTCCAAAAAGCTATATTCCGCCCAGACTAAAGGAAAAATGTCAGATTCCATTATACAAAACTGGACACCGCAGGCCATTGAGTGTTATGAACTTAAACAAAACTGCAAAAATTGTTCAATATCGAAAGGGTGTTATAGTTTTGTATGTCAAATGCCAAAAGTCATAAACCACCTGTTAAAAACAATAGGTGAGCCAAAAGGTTAGTTATATTGAAGATCTTGTGATTCGCCAATGCTGTCAACGGCTTCAATACGTATATCCGTTATAAGTTCAGAATATGAAATAACAACAATTGTGGGTATATGACGTTCAAGCATCTGGTATAAAGGTAGTCTTATACGGGGAGAACACAAGATAACAGGTTGTCTTCCTATATTCTGATGGACTTTCATAAGTGTTGAAGCTGTCATTTCGATAAGTTCTTGCACTTGAAGGGGATTTAACAAAAACATCATTCCAAGTTCTGTTCTTTGACAACTATCGTCTAAAACTTTTTCCCATTCAGGTGATAAAGTAATTGTATATAAAACTTTATTTGAAGCACAATTTGTTAAACATATTTGCCGACCTAAAGCTGCTCTTAATCTTTCAGACAATATATCAGGTTCTTTTGAAAACCTTGCATAGTCACATAATCTTTCAAAGATAAATATGATATCTTTTATGGACACTTTTTCACGTATTAAATTTACAAATATTTTTCTTAAGTCACTTGTTGAAATAATGGTTGGAACAAGGTCATTAACAAGTGTGGGGTCTTGACTTTTAACAAGTTCCATAAGTTTTAATACGTCGGTTTTTGTCATAACTTCATCTACATATTTTCTTACGCATTCTTGAATATGAGTTACAATAACATCAACAGAGTCAACGGCAGTCACTCCGGGGTTTTGTTTTATTTCTTCAGGTTTAAGCCAGTATGCTTGTGTTTGATATGTAGGGTCAAGTCCTTCAATAGCATCATTAGGAACAGGCACACCTGATTGATTCCATTGGTCAGCTATAACCATAAAACGTTTTGGATATACCATACCATTTGCAACACTGTTGCCGCGAATGGAAATTAAATATTCATTCGGGTCAAGTGCTGAGGAGTCCATAATACGAATATTGGGAATAATGTAACCTAATTCGTCTGTTATTCTCTGACGCAATGCTGCTATTTTTGCAAGTAGTTGTCCTTCCTGGTCGGGGTCTGCAATAACAATCAATCCTGAACCGACTTGAAGTGATAAAACATCAACGCCAAGTCTTTCGTACATTTTGTTGGGGTTAACAAGGTCTTGCATATTTTGCCTAACAGCATCAAGTTGCCCCAATTGTGATTGAACATCTTGGTTTACAAGAACAGAAAAACCTGATAACGCTATTATTACTGTAAATATTACAAAAGGATACCATGGCAAGCCTGTAATAAAACTTGTAAGTGCAATAAACATTAAAAATAAACAGGTAAAAAACAAACTATATGGTTTGGATAAAAATTGTCCTGAAAGTTCTTGTCCCAAACTTGATGCGTTGCTTGTTGAACGTGTCATAATGATACCGGAAGAAACTGCCATTAAAAGTGAAGGCACCTGTGCTGCAAGTCCGTCGCCTATTGTTAATATTGTATATTTTTCTAAAGCTTCAGCAGGCTGCAACCCCACTTGTAAAACTCCAATTAACAACCCGCCTACAATATTAATAATAACAATAATAATACCTGCAATCGTATCACCTTTTACGAATTTCATAGCACCATCCATTGAACCATAAAGACTTGATTCACGGTGTAGGTCTTCTCTTCTTTTCACCGCTTCTTCAGGTGAGATTAAGCCGGCATTAAAATCGGCATCAATTGTCATTTGTTTACCAGGCATCGCGTCTAATGCAAAACGTGCGGAAACTTCAGCTATACGTTCTGAACCTTTTGTTATTACCATAAACTGTACAACGGTTATAATAAGAAAAATTACACCTCCAACAATCAAGTTTCCACCCGTTACAAAATGTCCAAAAGCTTCAATAACTTCCCCTGCATCACCATTTGCAAGGATACAGCGTGTTGAGGCTATACTTAACACAAGACGAAACATTGTACCTATTAATATTATTGATGGAAATGTTGATAATTCAAGCGGTTTTGATATATACAAAGAAATCATAAGAAGTGTTATGCCAAGTGTTATATTAAAACTTATCGCAAAATTTATCATCCATGTTGGAAGTTCAACAAGCAAAATTAATACAAGAAGCAGCACAAATATAGCAAGTGAAATTTCACTTACCGGATTTGTATTACCGCCTCCTTGTGCTTGAGGTCCCAAGGTTTTCCTCCATCTTTAGGATTTATTTAATTAATATTACTATTATATTTTACTTCAATTTAATTTTTTTTCAAAATTGTAACATACAATTTTTATAAATATTGGGATTATTTTTAATTTATATTGTTTTTCTGACTAGTTAAAGGACTAATATATTTTATTTTTATTATTTCTATAATTATTATTAATGAATATTTTATTGGCATTAATAATTAAGGAATTTATTCAAATTAAACGTGATTTTTCTTCTGTTTTAATTGCATTTGTGTTACCATTAATATTACTTTTAATTTATATGTATGCTATTAACTTAGATTCATTAAAAATAAATCTAGGAATAAAAGTTAACGGTCAAATTCGTGGTCTTGAAACTTTAATATCGTCATTTTCAAAGAATAGGTATATAAATGTTATCTTTTACTATGATAAATTAAAGATGTTAGACGATTTAAAATCAACAAAATTGCGTGGAGCTATAATAATACCTGATGATTTTTTAACAAATTTAAAACGTAAGCATAAAGGGGGTATTAAAGTTATATCGGGTGAAAATTGGACAAAATCTCAAAATACGGCTTATATTCAGGTAATAACTGACGGTTCGGAGCCAAACCTTGCAAAGTATGTTTATAATTATGTCTTAAGTGTGGTAAACCTTTATTCCATTAAAAATAATATACATAATTCATCTAAAATAGAAGTGGAATCAAGAGTTTTATTTAATCAAGATTCAAACAGTCATTATTTTATTCTTCCAGGTTCATTGTCTGTTACAATGACGCTAATTGGTATGCTTTTAACCTCTTTTGTGATATCCCGTGAATGGGAACGGGGAACTTTTGAACTTTTAATATCAACACATATTTCAAAAATACAATTTATACTTTCAAAAATAATACCCTATTTTCTTTTGGGACTTACCTCTTTTGCTTTTAATGTATTTTTATGTATATTTATATTTAAAATCCCATTTTGTGGTAATATGTTAATTTTATTTATTGTTTCATCTATTTTCTTATTAGTTTGTTTAAATATAGGATTAATTATTTCATCTTTGTTTAAAAATCAATTTACATCAAGTCAAACTGTTATGGTTTTGGGGTTTATGCCGTCACTTATGTTATCAGGTCTTATATATCCTATATTTTCAATGCCAAAATGGATTCAAATAATGTCAATAATTATTCCTGCACGTTATTATGTTTCGACAATTCAAACACAATTTTTAGCAGGAAATGTCTTATCGATTACTTTAAAAAATACTTTTTATCTTATTATATTTTTTATAATATCAACTTTTATTTTATATAAAAAGATAAATTTAAGACTTAATAATTAAAGTTCGCCATTTTGATATCCTAATTTCTGTGCTCTTCCATAAAGGAAGAGAGATAAAACACACTGCTTTGGTTTTAGGTCAAATTTTAAATAATTAATAAAATATAAAACCTTTAGGCTTTGCCTGCAAGAGGAGTTGTTGATAGCACACCTTGATACGAAGCACCTCAATCCGTAACCTTAAACAATCAGCTGGAGTGAAAGGCGAAGCCTGTAACGAAATGCTAGGATTGTGACAAGCTAAATAATTATTTATACTTTTTCATTTATAGGTTTTATATACAATTCATCAAGCAAAGTACAAACAACAGCAGCCATAGCAGGAGCAAGAATAACCCCCCAGAATCCTAAAAATTTAGCCGCAATTAACAATGCCATAACAATAATAACAGGGTTAATATCAAGAAATTTACTATAAACAATAGGGCGAGCCCAGGCATTTTGCAGCCATTGAGCAGCAAAAAACACAACTACAATTAAAACTCCGGTTAAAGGCCCGCTTTGAATATTCATAAGTAACGCTATAATACCAGCTATTATAGGGCCCACAATTGGTATTATATCAAATATGGCTGTCAAAAGACCTATTACAAACCAGCTTTTTACTCCAATTAAAAGCAACCCTATTGAAGTGAATAATCCGGCAGCAAACATAACGGATAATTGTGCAATCATATATCCTCCAATTTGTGTTGAAAGATTATGTGAAATTTTATCCGCCTTACTTTTCGTTTCATTTGGAAAAAGCATTAAAAAACGTTTTTTTACATACACTTTTTCACTCACCCAATAATAAGTGGTTAGTGCAACTGCAATTATAACTGTAATCCACTGTGATAATGCAGCGGTAAAGTCTTTAAATCCGCCTAAAATATTTTTACTTGCATTTGATATATTTGTTATTAATTCATCAACATTGATAAACGTTTTTAAACTTATCGCACCAATTTTTGATGTTTCAACAAAATGTGTTATTTCTTTTAAAGTGTCAGGCAAGTCTTTTAAAAAGCCATACATTTCTCTTAATGCTATAATTAATGCCGGAGTTAATATCAAAACCATTATTATAACGGCAATCGTCAACACAAGTCCGGTTGCAGCATTTCTTGGCATTTTTTTCTCTAATTTATCAACAATAGGATTAAACGAACAAGCCAAAACATATGATGCAAATAATATAAGCATTATATCTACTATTTTATACATCAAATATGCAACTATTATTATAAGTAAAACAAATAATATATTCTTTATGGAAAAACGTTCACCTGACAATTTCTTTTCTCTTCCTTCCCGGTCAATACTTTTAATACCTTAAATAAAGTAAATTATACTTTATTTTATCTTTTATTTCAAGTTTGAATTCCTATTATAATTTCACGTTTAGTTGAAGCGGTCTTAAAATCTATAAATATTATGCGTTCCATTTCATTGAGATATAATTTTTTATTTATAATAGGTATAATTAATGTATTATTATTTGAATATTGTAAAACCTTTTTAAAAGAATCATCATGTAATTTACTTTTTATATTATTTATTTCACCTTTTATAAAAACAACATTTAAGGAACTATTATAAAGAAATAATATACCATTATTTATATTTGAATTATTTGTATAAAGTAAAATATTATCCGTTAAGTCAATAACATTTCCAAAACCGTTTGATAATAATGATAGCGAATGAAAAGTTGTACTCATAAAATTTATACCTACCTATTTTTCCTTTGATTATGCTATATAGATAGAGCATGTAATTTTTCAACATGAAAAACGTAAGCTTTAAATGTTTTTGAAAAATAATCCTTATCAAGCCCTGCCTTTTCTTTTAATGAACTTAAAAACATATATTTAATATCATATTCATTTAATCCATCAAGCTTAAAGTGTTCCCAAACTGATGGCAAATATACAGCATGAAAATTGTTGTCTTCAATAAAGAGCCCATCTTTATCTATGTTAAGTTTATCAATAAGGTCATTTTGAGATTCAAATTCAAGTTTTGTTAAAGGAGTCAAAATTGATATTTCAAATTCTAGAAAAGATAACTCATCACAAGCAACAGGATTAAACCTGGGGTCTTTAAAAGCGGCATTATAAGCGTTATTTGCAAGATCCTCAACAAGAGATCTATCAGGTATTATTGAACCTATACAGCCTCTTAAATTTCCTTTTTTATATAAAGTGACAAAAGTTGCAAAATGCATATTTAAAATAAGGGGATAATTTTTTGTATCCGGTATAAATTTAGATCTTAAATTGTCACCTAGCGGGGTTTTTATACTTTTTTTAACTATGTCAAATAACTTTGTTGAAAAATAACTTTTAATAAATTTAGCAACCGGCATTTCTGCAAGCATCCAGCTTCCATATCCCACGCAGGAAGATTTATCGTTATTTTGTGATGAAGAATTTGTGTAAGCTATTGGAATAAGAGAAAAATTACGTCGTTTTGCAAATTCAATAACTGCTAAAACTCCATTTAAACCACAACACATTGTTTGTGTAAACCCTTTAATATTAAGCTCATTTATAAGTTCAAATGTTTTAGTATCAATAATTTTTGCATCTTCTTCATTATAAAAATGGCTTAAATCAGTTGAAATTATAAATCCGTTATTTTTATCGTTATAAAAGTAATTGATAATATTATAAATTTCATTGTAATTTACCTCGCTATATAAAAGAGGTATTATTTTTATATTTTCACCAAATTTATATTGAATTAAAGGCAAATGAATTTCAAGTGAATGTTCATTTTCAAATGGTGTATTATTTATTTTGACGTTAAATTTTGTTAGTTCTTTAATTATGTCATTATTTGTTGAAATATTATTTAAAGGCGTATTAAATTCCTCATAGTCACAACTTATTATTCCTTCAAAATAGACTCTGTGTGATGGTGCAATAATAAATATATTTTTTAAATTATTATCTAAATAATGTATAGCATTATAAGCTGTTTTCCCCGAATAAATATACCCTGCATGCGGTGCTATAACAACACGTGAGGTTATAGGATAAATTTCATGTGTATTTTCACGAAATATATCAAGCATATCTTTTAAATTTTCACTTTTTGCAGGATAAAATATACCTTCAATGTTCGATTTTTTTGTTTTTTGCATAATACTTTTTACCAATTTATTTTTTTACAAGTTAAATTATAATATAATATATGAAATATCAAAATACCACAAAAGATAATAAACAGGAATGCACAATATGCCCGAGATATTGTAAATTACAAGAAGGACAAAAAGGGTTTTGCAAGGCATATGAAAATATTGAAGGACGTATTGAATCGTTGTATTATGGCAAATTATCTTCAATGCAAATTGATCCTGTTGAAAAAAAACCTTTGTTTCATTTCTATCCAAACACAAAAACATTATCACTTGGCACTTTGGGTTGTAATTTAGGATGCAAATTTTGTCAAAATTATTCTATTTCTCAAACGTTAACGGTTTTAAATTCTAATTATATTTCACCTGAAATAATATGTGAACTTGCAAAAAAATATAATTGCGATAGTGTTTCATTCACATATAACGAACCTGTGGTATTTATTGATTATGTAATTGACACTTCGAAAAAACTTAAAGAAAACGATATAAAAACAATTCTTGTGTCAGCAGGATATTTAAATCCAAAACCACGTGAAGATTTATTTGAAGTAATTGATGCTTGTAATATTGATTTAAAAGGTTTTAATGAAAAATTTTATAATAAAAATTGTCTTGCAAAGTTAAATCCGGTGCTTGAAACAATAAAATATATAAAAAACAATACAAATACACATATTGAACTTACAACACTTATTATTGAAGATGAAAATAATAATGAGGATGATATAAAACATGAAGCAAACTGGATACTTGAAAATATAGGTGATGAAACACCCTTACATTTTACTGCTTTTTTCCCTACCTATAAAATGAAAAATAAAAAAGAAACATCACTTGAAACCATAAAAAAAGCCGTTAAAATTGCTTATAATGAAGGTTTAAAATATGTTTACGGCGGAAATGTTATTGATGAAGAACTGGCAACAACATTTTGTCACAATTGTAAAAAGCCTTTAATAAGTCGTGAAAACTTAAGGGTAAATAATGAAGTTAATATTGATAATGAAGGTAAATGTGTATTTTGCGGTACAAATATTCCCGGTGTCTTTCAAAAAATAAATGTTTAATGTAAAATAAACATATATTTTTATTTTTGAGGAGAAAATAATTGAAAGAAAATACAACTTCATTGAAACTTGCTTCAACTATTGCACGGATACTTGATGATAATCTTGCAAAGGATATAGTTATTCTTGATATTTCAAATATTTCTATTTTGGGTGATTATTTTGTTATAGCAAGTGCACAAAGCCCGAATCAAGTTCGAGCTTTGACAAATTATGTAAGAGAAAATGTTAAAAAAAATTTAAATATTAATGTCACCAAAGATGAATCCGACAAAAAAAATAGATGGAATCTTCTTGACTATAATGATGTTATTGTCCATATTCTTCATTATGAAGAAAGAGAACTATATGCACTTGAAAAGTTTTGGAATCATGCTTTAAAAGTTGAAAGAGAAGTTTGGCTTAAAAATTCTGAAGAATTTGCAAAATTTAATGATAATTAGTTTTAAGATTGTATTTTTTAAATAATTCTTGAAAAAAATGTGAAACAAAGCTACATTAAAACCACCCTCACCCCAACCCTAAAGCTAAAAAATAGAAAGGGGAAAATAAAAAAGTCGGAGAATGATGTCAACAATGACAACCCATACGCAGGTTTGGGTAATAGTCACTGCTTCACGATTAGAGTCACCCTCACCCCCTCCCCCTCCCTCTCCCTTTAGAGAGAGGGGGAGCTACGTCCGGAAGATGTTAAAATATTTAATTTATTGAAATTCAACAAATTAATTGCTTTTTAAAATCCAACCTTAAGTGTATTTCAAATACTCGTTTTTTTTTCAAAAATTATTTAAATTTATTTTAATATCTTCCGGACGAAGAAGCTTTATATAAAGTTGTATATAAATCCTAAAAAGAATTAAGATAACTTTTATTTAAATTATATTAATATAATTCACATAAATTTTTGTACTTGGTATAATGATTTTATAAGATAAATTAAAAATACAACATATTTCTTAAAGAAAGAAAAAGATGGAAGTAACAAAAGAACATTTAAATAGCGATACTTATCCGCTTGTTAAATGGGTTGGGGGAAAACGCCAGTTAATGTTTGAATTATTAAAAAATATGCCCCCTTCATATAACAGATACTTTGAGCCATTTGTAGGCGGTGGAGCATTATTTTTTGAATTACAGCCGGCAAATGGTTATATTTCTGATATGAATGAAGAACTTATCAATTTTTATAATGTGGTTCGTAAAAATGTTCATGAATTAATTATAAGTTTAAAAAAACATAAATTATCTAAAGAATATTATATGAATATAAGGAATATAGACAGGACGGATAAATATAAAACTTTATCTAGTGTTGAAAAAGCCAGCCGTTTTGTATATTTAAACAGAACATGTTTTAACGGTATGTATCGTGTAAATTCACAAGGTCAATTTAATGTTCCATTCGGGCACTATAAAAATCCAAGGATTCTTGATGTTCAAAACTTGCTTAATTGTTCACGATTATTGCAACGAACTGAAATAAAATGTGCTGATTTTTCTTATATTTTAACAATGGCAAATAAAGGAGACTTTGTATATTTTGACCCGCCATATGTTCCATTGAGTATTACATCAAATTTTACCTCCTATACAAAAGATGGATTCGATATTGAAATGCAATTCAAGTTAAGAGATATTTGTGATGAATTAGATTCAAAAGGTGTAAAGTTCATGCTTTCAAATTCCGATACGGAATTGGTTAAAGAATTATATAATAAATATACCATTATTAAAGTTTTTGCTACACGTCAAATTAATGCTAATGGATTTGGAAGGGGAAAAATTTCAGAAATTTTAGTGAGGAATTATTAATGAAATACTTAAATTGTTATCAAGAATTAATGGGTTGCAGCTGTGAGGATGATGTTTTTAAATGTATAATTGATAATTTAAAACCATCAAATAATTTATGGTCATATTTTGTTAATTGGGATAAAATTTATTCAAATGTAAAAGATATTGAAATAAGCTTAAATATACTTAACTATTTAATAGGAAAAGAAAATTTTGACGAAGAATTTAAAACACTTGTAAAAGCACAGTCGCAGGTAGTTAAAATACTTCCATCTCTTATTGTAAGTCGTGAAAAGAAATTTAATATATTAATTGACTATGAGCATAAAAAACTTATTTATGAAGAGTATGATTTTTCAATAAAAGAACCAAGTGATAATGATATAAATAAGTACTTACATTTTGTTAAAGAATCAGGACTTAAAGATTTAATATGCAGCGGTAAAGTTAAATCACTTGTCGATTATATGATTGGGGTGGAAGCAGGTTTGGATAGTAACGGTCGCAAATTAAGAAGTGGCTTATCAATGGGACTTATTGTTGAATGTTTTATTAAAGACTTATGTGCAAAAAAAGGTTATAGATATATTTCAGAAGCTAATGCACATAAAATAAAAAAAGAATTTGGCTATGAAATTCCAACTCATAAATACTCATCCAAACGCTATAATTATGTAATAGACACAGGGAAAGAGCCTGTTTTAATGGAAGTTAATTATTATAATTGCGGTGGCTCTAAATTATTTGAAACAGCAAAGGCATACCGTGAAGTTGAAACTTTTTTAAATAAAAAATACAAGTTTATCTGGATAACAGACGGGCAGGGATGGCGTGAAGCTCATAATGCACTAAGAGATACACTTGCACACAATGATTATCTTTTAACACTTTCAATGCTTGAAAAAGGTATATTAGAAAAGTGTGTATAAGAAGGGCTTTACAATATATATTTTTTTTGTTAATATATAAGTGCACAACTTTGAAGGAGGAGTGCCAGAGCGGTTTATCGGAGCGGTCTTGAAAACCGTCGTACGTGACGAGCGTACCGTGGGTTCGAATCCCACCTCCTCCTCCATTTAAGCCATCTGCTAAAGGTGGCTTTTTTAGTTGGTTTTGGGCATATAAACATTTCCGTAAATAATGACAAATCGCGATAAACAACTAAGCACAGAAGAACAACTAAGCTTACTATAAAGGAGTAGAATGGAGAAAATAGAAGTAGATAGTTCAAATATTATTTATTTTCATTTTGATACAGTAGAAAGCAAGTTGAGTATTGCTTCCTTTAATCAGCTAGTGGACTCATTAAATGTAGTAACCAATAATGTTTCAAAGGTGTTTATTGGAGAAAAGGTAAAATGTTCTATATTTATACTACCACCAGAAGATGGCTCTTTTAAGTCTAAATTTTGTATTTTTCTTGCAGGGGCAATGTTATCAGGGTCTATAGGGAACTTTAGTGATGGTATGATACAAGAATTAACAGGACACGATTCAAAGTATTATGGAACTGAGACTGTAAGATTCGTAAAAGATGTCACAGTGGGAATATTTTCAAAGACAAGAGAGGAATTAGACAGAATTATTTCTGATAATGTAAATATAGATGAAGCCATTGAAGCTAAAAGTAAGTTCTATACAGTTATTGCAAATGATAAGAATGTAAAAAGTTTGGGATTTACAGATACAGATAAAGCATTAATTAAGAAATCAGAAATGGTATATTACATAGCTCCTGATAAAATAAGAGATGTAGATAATATTGTAGAATATTCAAAACTAAAAATTATTAAAGCTGTTCTTGAAAGAAGTTCACAGGCATGGACACTTAAAGATATAAGCAAGAAAAAGAATGATGAATATAAGATATTAGATGATGATTTTACAAGTTTGGTATGGCAAGGCGAAAATCCGTTAAAAGTAACAGAGAAAACAGATGAAATATTAGCTCGTGTTGAATATGTTAAAGAAATGAAAAATGGTAAAGTGATAACAAAAGAAACTAACATAACAGATGTCTATCAGTTCAATGGAAAAGTGCTGAAAGAATTACCAGATGATTTTGAGTTAAACATTACTAAAGTTCCTAAAAAGGATAAACGACAATTAAGTTTGTTTGACCAATGAAACAAGAGGAGGATAAAGATGCCTAATTACAGCATAGATGATTTATTAAAATCGCCATTTGAAAAAATTAAAAGAATAAGTGAGGATGGATTTGAGTATTGGTCTGCTAGAGATTTATCAAACTATTGGAATATACTGAATATAGAAAATTTTTAAATCCGATTAATAAAGCCAAAGAATCCTGCAAAAGCAGTGGTTATGATGTTAATGACCATTTCGCCCATATGGACGATATGGTCGAAATCGGCTCTGGAGCTGAAAGAGAAGTCGAAGATATTCGTCTTTCACGCTTTGCTTGTTATTTAATCGTTCAAAATGCAGACCCGTCAAAAAGAATTGATTGTGGAAGAAGAACAAAAACTTATCCAATCTGAAAAAAATCAAAGACGATTGTTTTTACGAGAAGAAATGAAAAAACATAATAAACACCTGGCGGATACTGCCAGCAATGCGGGCGTAAAAGAGCCAAGAGATTATACAATATTTCAGAATTATGGTTATAAAGGTTTGTATGGGGGCTTAAGCAGACAGGATATTCATGACAGGAAAGGGCTAAAGAAAAGTCAAGATATTTTAGACCATATGGGAAGTACAGAACTTGCAGCAAATTTATTCCGTGCTACTTAAAGAGAAGAAAAATTAAGACGTGAGAATATCAAAGGGAAATATAAAGCAAATTAAACTCATTATGAAGTTGGCAAAAAGGTGAGAGATACTATAAAAGAGCTTGGCGGCACAATGCCGGAAGATTTCCCTACTGTTGATTCAATTAAGAAAATTGAAAAAGAAGAACGTAAAAGACTTGAAGATAAATAGGAGTATTAAATATAATGCCTAATTTAATTGAAGTAACTTATAAACAAACCGGAGAAAGTACAAAAACTAATCAGTATGGAATGCGAGAAATGCAAGAAAGGGCATTTGCTGCTCGTAACTCAAAATATCTTCTGGTTAAAGCACCATCGGCTTCAGGAAAATCAAGAGCACTAATGTTTATTGCTCTTGATAAACTGGCACATCAGGGTATCAAAAAAGTTATTATTGCAGTTCCTGAACGTGCAATAGGTTCTTCTTTTAAAAAAACTAAATTAAAAAAGTTTGGGTTCTTTGCAGATTGGATATCGGAAGATAGATATAACTTATGTACCGCGGGAACGGACAAGTCTAAAGTAACTTTATTTGAAGAGTTAGCTAAAAACAAATAACAAAGTATCTTCTTTTTTTAAATTTACAAGTTTTTCGTATATAATAAAATTATAATTAAAACAAAAAAGTGAGAAGAAAAAGATGCATATTCGGCAAAAAGCAGAAGAAAATGAATTAAAGATTCTAAGTATTTATGCAACAAAAAGTATTGAAAGCAAAGGCCGCGATATTGAAGAGGAACCTTGTCCCGTTAGGATGTGTTTTCAGCGTGACAGAGATAGAATAATACACTCAAAAGCATTTCGAAGACTAAAACACAAAACACAGGTCTTTTTTTCGCCTCAAAATGATCACTATCGAACCCGCATGACACATACACTTGAAGTTTCACAAATTGCAAGAACATTATCAAGAGCTTTGGGATTAAATGAAGATTTAACCGAAGCAATAGCTTTAGGACACGATTTAGGACACACACCGTTTGGTCACAGCGGTGAACGTGTTTTAAACCAGCTTATGAAAGAACTTGGCGGTTTTCGACATAATGAACAAAGTTTAAGAGTTGTTAAATACATTGAAAAACTTAACTTAACCAAAGAAGTTAAAGATGGAATTTTAACTCATAGCTGGGGGTTAAAACCAATTACACTTGAAGGCATGGTTGTTCAACTTGCTGATAAAATTGCCTATTTGAACCACGATATTGAAGATGCCATTGAATCACAAATAATTACTGAAAATGACCTGCCGGATGATTGTAAGAAATATTTTACAACAAAACGAAAAAATAGACTTGGAAAAATGATAAATGATGTTGTTGAAAATAGTATTAATAAAGAATCCGTAAAAATGTCTGAGGAATGTTGGTTTTACTTAAATAAACTTCGTAATTTTATGTTTGAAAAAGTTTATTTAAATTCTCAAGCTAAAGAAGAAGAAAATAAAGTCGAGGGAGTCGTAAGACAGCTTTTTGATTATTATTGTGATTTTATAAATAAAAATATTAACGAAAAAGAAGAAATAATAAAAAGAGCTGTCTGTGATTATATAGCTGGCATGACAGATAGATATGCCGTTTCAAAATATAAAGATTTATTTATTCCAAAATCTTCCCAAAACAAAAAATCAGACGAACAAATATTTAAATTAATCGGAATTGATGGTATTTATGCAAGATAACGATTATGCATCAATTATTGAACAAATAAAAGATAAACTTGACATAGTTGATGTAATAAGTGAAAGTGTGATATTAAAAAAATCAGGAAACAACTATTGGGGGTTGTGTCCATTTCATAATGAAAAAACACCTTCATTTTCTGTTAATCCCCAAAAACAAATCTATAAATGCTTTGGCTGTGGCGAAGGCGGTGATGTGTTTTCATTTATTATGAAAATACGAGGTGAAAGTTTTCATGAAATTATTAAAGAATATGCTTTTAAATTTGGCATTGAACTACCTTCAAATTATAAAAAAACATTTGACAATCAGGATAAGAAAAAGGAAATATTTAATGCTTTAAAAGAAGTAAGTGAATTTTATACCGATATACTCCTCAATTCAAAACTTGGTATAAAGGCTTATGAATATTTAAGATCCCGACAAATAAATGATGATGTAATAAAAAAATATCATTTGGGTTTTGCATTAAATGAATATGATAGTTTGCAAAAAGAGTTAAGTCATATAAATCATGAAACATTAAAGAATAGTGGATTAATAATTGAACGAGAACGTAACTTTAGCTCTATAGACCGTTTTCGTAATCGTATAATGATACCTGTATTTAATGAATCAGGAGAAATAATAGCATTTGGAGCACGTGCAATAAATGAAGGTCAATCGCCAAAATATCTCAACTCACCTGACAGTATTGTATATAATAAAAGTAAAATACTTTATGGTTTATACCATGCAAAAGACGCCATTAAAGAAGAAGACGGCATAATTATAATGGAGGGTTATTTTGACGTAATTAGTGCACAAACAGCAGGAGTAAAAAATTGTGTAGCAAGCTGCGGAACATCATTAACTCTAGATCATGTAAAACTTATATCTAAATATACACCGTCAAAACGAATATATCTTGCTTTTGATTTGGATAATGCAGGCAAAATAGCAACAAAACGTAATGCAAATGTAATAAAAGAAGCATTTGGCTTATTAGGTGAAATAAAACAATATGATGAAAGTTTTACATCAATAAATAATGATAAATACGTTTGTGAATTAAGAGTTATAAGTTTACCAAATGGCAAAGATCCTGATGAATTCATTCGTGAATATGGAGCAAATGAATACAAAAAACAGGTTAAAAACGCACCTTTATTTTTGGATTATCAAATTAATACGGTTTTATCCCAAAAAAAAGAAAACATGACACCGCAAGAAAAAACTATAATTGTAAAGAAATTATTAGAAATATTAAGCGAAATAAGAAATGAAATTATACTTACAGAGTATATTAAATTGTCAGCCAAAACCCTTGATATAAAAGAAGAAAGCCTATTAAATGAACTTCATAAAAACACTTTTTATGAAGAAGTGAATTATGAAGAAATGCAAAGAAATGTAAAAAAAACACTAAATATTGAAAAAAAAGCGCAAAAAAATTTAATTTCGGTTTTTATAATGGATGGGAACGTATTAACGTTAAAAGAATTAAGTGTAATAATGAAGGATGTAAATTTTAAAGATGAAACCTTAAAACAGATTAAAAATACGATTGACAAATTGTCTTGTACGGTAAATAATGTAAATGAACTTCAAGAAAAATTATATATTGAGTATGCACAAAATAATGATGTAAAAAAAATATTGAGTGATTTGGTCTATTTATCAGAAAGTTATAAGGATTTATCCGAGAAGGATTTGTTAGGAATAATATATGAAAATATTAATAAAATAAAAACATCCGAAACTAAAAGTTTAATAGCAGATTTGAAAAAAGAATATGCAATGGCTGTGGACGATGAAACAAAACGTAAATGCCAATTAAAAATACAGGAACAGATAAAGTTAATGAGAACTGGAGAAATTAATGTATGAGTAGAAAAAAATCCGATAAATCTATAGTGTCAGTGGTTGATGAAGATTTAATGAGTGATAATGATGATTTATTTGATGGTGAAGATAGTCCTTTATCAACTGATAATATCGATACAATAATAGGAGCAGCTGCAGTTACAAAATTAAACGACGCAGATTCAATTGATACTTCATTTGATAGTGACTCGGCTATATCAGATGATATTGTTGATGACGAAGATGAAGAAGATGATGTTGATGACATTATGGATGATGAAGATGAAAATGATGAGCTTTCACTTCCCCGTGGTGTGTCAAGTGATGATCCGGTTCGTATGTACTTACGAGAAATAGGCAGAATTAAACTTTTAAATGCAGAGGAAGAAATACAACTTGCACAAAAAATCCTATCAGGAGGTAAAGCAGGTGCAATAGCCAAACGTAAACTTGTACAAGCAAATTTAAGACTTGTTGTAAGTATAGCAAAAAAATATGTAGGACGTGGGATGTTATTTTTGGATTTAATTCAGGAAGGTAATCTTGGATTAATTCGAGCAGCAGAAAAGTTTGATCATGAACGTGGGTACAAATTTTCAACTTATGCAACATGGTGGATACGTCAAGCCATAACTCGTGCCATAGCAGATCAAGCACGCACCATTAGAATACCTGTACATATGGTTGAAACAATTAATAAACTTAAGAAAATAACACGTAAGCTTGCACAGGATCTTTCCCGTAAACCAACAGAAGATGAGTTGGCTATGGAAATGGGAATATCTGTAGCAAAATTACGAGAAATAGTAAAAGTTGCTCAAGAACCTTTATCTTTAGAAACACCAATTGGTAAAGAAGAAGATTCAAGGTTGGGTGATTTTATTGAAGATAAAGATGCTGATGCACCTGTTAAAACAGTTGCACATGAGTTGCTTCGTGAAGATCTAGCCGAAGTTCTAAGCGGTTTATTCCCACGTGAACGTGATGTTTTACGTCTTCGTTTCGGCATGGATGATGGTCGTCAACGCACTTTGGAAGAAGTTGGTCAATTATTCGGGGTAACACGTGAACGTATCCGACAAATTGAAGCAAAAGCTTTAAGAAAATTAAGACATCCTAATCGCAGTAAAAGATTAAAAGAATATATTGAAACTTAATTTTTTTATTATACAATAATAGTAAGAATTTAATAAGCCTTAAATAAAGCTTTTAATTGATAAAAACAGGGAGAAGTTGTTATCAAATTAAATAAAAGAAAGGCATCAAGATTAGTATGAACATTAACAATGACAAACCTTATACTCGGGAAGGAAATAATAATATGCCTTCTCAGGTTAAAAAATCAAAAGCAAAAATGAATTTGGCTGAAGTTGATATCGAAATGAAAGCTAAAAATATTTATAAGGATTCAAAAAACTATAATATAAAAACAAAAAATTTAATTGATTTCATTGGCAGGTAAGTGTTTTGTCTGCCTTTTTATATATTTGAAGAAAGAGGGATAAAAATAAAAATGAAAATAGCCGGAATTAATAATAATTCCATAGGTAAAATTTATGGAGTGAAAAATATAAATAACATATCTAAAACTACACCTATTATAAACAAATTTTCAAAGGACAAAATTTCATTTGGCATGATTGGTTCGGGTAAAGTTAACGATATGAATGATTTAATTCATTATGTTGGGAGAGAAAATGCTTTAAATATTTTAAAAGTTTTGCAAAATTGCAGATACTCAAAAGCTAATATTTTAACTTCTAAAAAAACAAAAATAAAAAGACAAGATAATCGTGTATTTCTAACCAACTTTGATACACCGGATGAAAATGGAAAATTTAAAGGAAATTGTAATGAGCTTGTTATAAAAGCCGGAAAAGAAATAAAGAAAAAATGTCCAGATTTAAATATTCGCGGCATGAGCTTTGTAAATCGAGAATATGAAATGTTTCATTGTGTACTAGCTATAACAAGAAAAAATTCAAGTGAAGATTTTGCTGTAAAAAATGAAAAACTTGATTTTTATAATGATATTTTAGTTATAGATCCTTCATTTCGTTCATACAAAATGGAACATTTCTTGCCGCTTATTTCAAAAATTTATGATATTGAAGAAGAAGAAATGAAATGCAAAAATAAAAAGGGTGTTGTCGAACTTGAAGTCAATAGGCCTATAGTTATTGGAAATTATGCAGATATTGCCACTGACCTTCATCTTCCTTATTTAAGTCAAGAATTTGGAACAGAAGTGAAGCAGCCTCTTATTGCAGTATATTATAATGGTTCAAAAGTTAAAGCGACCATGGTTGCTCCTGAACAGAATAAAAAACAACAAATTTTATCTTATGCAACTAAAATATTAGAACCGCACATTAATAAATTTATGCAAAGTCTATAATTTTATTTTTGTTATAAAATAATTTTATGGAAAATTTTAAAGAATATTTAAATAATCTTAACGAAAATGATTATTTAACAAAAGTTAATTTGCATATTCATACTTTATGCTCAGATGGCAAAATGACTCCTCTTGAAGTGGTAAATTATGCCAAAGAACATAATTTTGAAACTATTTCAATATGCGATCATAATACTCTTGAAGCATACTTAGATGAAAATGTAAAAAATTATAAAAATATTATAACAGGTATAGAATTTGACTCCTGGCATAAGGGGGTTTTAATACATATTTTAGGCTATAATATTGATATTAATAATAAAAAAATATTATCATTATGTGCAAAAACAAAAAAAGAAACTAAGTGGGATATAATACGACTTTTTAAAGCAATAAAAAGGAAACCTCAACATATTATTGATGCCATTCATGATGCAGGCGGAATTGCTGTTTTGGCACATGGAGCATGCTGTTGGGCAATTAATATGAATAGTTTTGTTAAATCACTTATTGATATAGGTCTTGATGGACTTGAGGTTTATTATCCATACCGGCGTCATCGTGGAATTATTAAATTTCATAAAGCAGATTATATTAAAATATTATGCGAAAAATATAATCTTATTAAAACCGGAGGCACTGATGCACACAAATATAGTCTATTTTGATAATTTATTATGGTAGTAATTCGTTTTTATCCTTATTTTCAAGCCTTATAGTTTCTATTTCATACAATTTTGTATCGATAATATTTATATTTGGTTTATTAAAATCATTTATTTTCTGTTTTTCGTATTTTATTTGATTATTTAAGTCAGGTTTTGTATTAAGTATTTTATTTATAGCTTCAAGTTGCTGATCTCTTAATGCTTTTTGAGATTGTTTAGACATTTTTAAAATAGAATTTTGTATATTGGCACTATTTTGTGTTTTATTTATATTTTTTAAAACAATAATTTCAATTCTACGATTTAAAGCTTTATTTTTTAACGTATCATTTTTTGCAACCGGTCTTGTATCTGCAAAACCTATAGCTTGAAATAAATCAGGTGTAAATTTAAACTTATCAATCATATATCGAACAATTGCACATGCCCTTGATGAGGATAGTTCCCAATTTGAAGGATACATATTACTATTTACAAAAGGTGTTGAATCTGTGTGACCTTCAACATTTATTAAATGTAACATAAACTTCTTACCAATCAATGCAGAAATATAATCAAGTTTTTTTCGAGCTTCCATTGATAACGATGCACTTCCAGGTGCAAATAATATATTAGCGTCATTTAAAGTGATAACAAGCCCACGATTATCAATTTTTGTTGTAACGCCTTCTAATTCGTTATCTTTAAGTTTGTTAATTTGTTCTTGAATTTGCTCAAATGACTCTTCTTCATATTTTGGGCTTATATATTCCATAAAAAGAGAATCAATTAATGCATCATTTGCACCGCTTGAGTCTATTACATTTTTTCCGCTATTCTTTAAAATTGAATTATCACCCTGCAAAAACGAAATAGACTGAAATGCCCTTTTTATCGACTCTTGAACTTTTGTAAATTCATTAACATTTGTTTGTGCAAGTGCATATAGCACAACAAATGTTGCAAAAAGTAAAGTCATAAAATCTGCATATGACACAAGCCAGCGTTCAAGATTTTCGTGTTCTTCATGTTTTTTCTTCTTTGCCATATTATTTATGCTTTATTCTCACTACTTTCTTTTAAATGACTATCTAAAACAAAAGCATTAAGTTTACGTTCTATTAATGCAGGCGATTCCCCTGCTTGAATTGACAAAATACCCTCAATTATAAGTTCTTTAAGAACAAAAACTTTTTGATATTTAAATTTTAAACGTGTTGAAAAAGGAATAAAGATTAAATTGGCACTTCCAACCCCATACACCGTCGCAACAAATGCAACGGCAATACCGGCACCAAGTTTTGAAGGGTCGGATAAATTCTGCATAACTTGAATCAATCCTAAAACAGCCCCTATAATACCTATTGTAGGAGCAAAACCTCCTGCTGATTCCCAAACTTTAGCTGCACTATTCACTTTTGCTTCAAGCTGTGTTAACTGGTTTTCAAGCATTGTTTGAACAAGCGTAGGGTCAGTTCCATCCGCAATAAGTTCAAGCCCAAAACGTAAAAGACTATCATTGGCATTCTTTGCATCTTTTTCAAGAGAAATAACTCCTTCTTTTCTCGCCTTTTGAGCATATTGAATAATTTCATCAATACTTTCTTCAAAATTAACTTTAGGTCCAAAAAAAACATCGCCCAGCATAATCATTGCATCTTTTAATACAGGTGTCGAAAAACTTAATATAACAGCTCCCGCTGTACCCCCAAAAACTATAAACGCTGCAGTTATCTGTATCAACTGACCAATATTACCACCTTCAAGTGCCTGACCAATTAAAATACATACTATACCAAAAAATACTCCTATTAATGCACCTAAATCCATATTCTAAAAATTTCTTTTTATATTCTTTTCCTATTATTTTCCAACTTATATTTAAACATAAATTATATAGTTTTTTAATCCATTAAAAAATTGAAATTAATATTTATAATTTTTAACAGCTCTTTGTATATCCCGATTTTGAGATCTTTTGGCAAGTTGTTCACGTTTATCATATAATTTCTTCCCCCGTGCAAGTCCTAATTCAACTTTTGCAAATCCATTTTTTAAAAAAATACACAAAGGAATAAGTGTCAGATTGTCCTTTTTTATTTTTCCTGCAATTTTTAATATTTCACGTTTTGTTAATAAAAGCTTTCTATCACGATTTTCAGGATGATTATATCTGTTACCTTGCAAATAATGACTTATATGTGCATTAAAAAGCCAAACCTCATTATTGCCATCAACTTTTGCATAGCTATCTTTCAAGTTTATTGCATTTTTACGAATTGATTTTATTTCAGTTCCAAATAAGACAATTCCAGCTGTATAAGTTTCTAAAATATTATACTCATGATAAGCCAACTTATTTTTTACTATTAACTTTTGACTCTTTTTATCCATTTAAATATACTAAATGCTTTTTTACTTATTGTCAATTAAAAAATATTTATGCAAAGCCCAAGATATTTTATCAAGATCACTTTTATTTAAACCCGGATAAACCCCCACCCAAAAAGTATTATTCATTATAAAATCAGTATTTGGAAGAAGTTTATAATGCGATTCATTCAAGTCTTTCGACACAATAACAGGAGATTTGCCAATTCTAAGCTTAATTTCATCTTCAACATACATCATCTGACGAAGTACATTGCCGGCAAAAAGCTGACGTGTTCCTATGCCTTCTTTTTCAAGGTATTTAACAAGTTCCTGTTTTGAATATTTTAAACTTTCCTTAACTGATAATAAAAATCCAAACCACGAAGAATGTGCATTTAAAGAAACCTTGGGCAAAATTAAATATTCACTTAAATCCTCAAGTTTTTGAAGAAGATAATTTGCATTTTCTTCCCTTATTTTAAGAAATTCTGGAAGTTTTTTTAATTGGGATAAACCAATAGCTGCTTGAAAATCCGTAATTTTAAGATTATATCCCAAATGAGAATAAGTATATTTATGATCATAACCAAAAGGTAAATTTCCAAGCTGCATATTAAATCTATTTTTACAAGTGTTATCAACACCGGGCTTACACCAACAATCCCGCCCCCAATCACGATAAGACATAATGATACGATATAGTTGAGAATTATTTGTTATTAATGCTCCACCTTCACCCATTGTGATGTGATGTGCAGGATAAAAACTAAATGTTGAAATATCTCCAAAAGTACCTGTTTTTTGACCTTTATAAGTTGCTCCTAAGGCATCACAGTTGTCTTCAATCAACCATAAATTATGTTTTTTTGTTATTTCTTTTATTTTATCAAGTTCAAATGGATTCCCCAAAGTGTGTGCCACAATAATTGCTTTTGTTTTATCACTTATTGCTTCTTCAATTTTATTCGTATTTATATTATAAGTTTCAAGTTCTACATCTACAAACACCGGAATAAGTCCATTTTGAATTATAGGATTTATTGTTGTTGGAAAACCTGCGGCCACTGTTATAACTTCATCACCTTTTTTTAGTCTTCTATCACCTAATTTATATGAAGTTAAGCTTGAAATGGCAAGCAAATTTGCACTTGAACCGGAATTTGTTGTCAAAGCATATTTTACTTCCATATATTTTGCAAATTCCTTTTCAAATTCATCATTAAATCGACCACTTGTTAACCACATATCAAGTGATGCTTCAATTAGATTTATTAAATCATCTTCTTTCAAAACTTTACCACTTGCAGGAATATACGTTTTTTGTTTTGTTTTATTATTATTTTCTATTTCTTTAAAATATTCGCAGGCACTTTCAATCACTTTCTTGCGTAAAGTTTGTTCCATATTATTTTTTCCTCATAACTTTTTATTTGTTTTAATGTAAAATCAAACATATCAATGTCTTTTTTATAAAAATGTTTATACCAGTCAATTGTAATTTTAATTGCTTCATTCACATCATATAATGGTGACCAGTTAAGATCTTTTTTTGCTTTATCTATATTTAACATAAGCAAAGTTGCTTCATGAAGATCATCTTTTTTATTATAGATAACACGACCTTTTTCATAGTATTTAACAACCCTATCAACAACATCTCTAACATTTAAAACTGATCCTTTATCCGGGCCAAAATTATAACCCTGTGCATACTTTTCCTTTTCATTATAAAGCATCATACCCAGAAGCAAATAACCCGACAAAGGCTCAAGAACATGCTGCCAAGGTCTTATTGCATCGGGGCTTCTTATTTCAATTGGTTTATTATCATTAATAAATCGAATACAATCCGGTATAAGACGTTCATACGCCCAATCACCACCGCCAATAACATTGCCTGCTCTAGCCGTTGCCATATAATAGCCATTTTTTAAAAATGACCGGCGATAAGATGATGACATAATTTCCACACATCCTTTTGACGAAGAATACATATCATATCCGCCCATTGGTTCATCTTCTTTATAACCTTCATTTTTTTCTTTATTTTCATAACATTTATCAGTTGTTACATTTACAAATGAAACCACACTTTCAATCTTGCGTGCCGCTTCAAGCACATTTAAAGTTCCAATTACATTTGTTTCATAGGTCAATTTAGGCTTGGAATATGACAATCTGACAAGCGGCTGTGCTGCAAGGTGAAAAACAATTTGGGGTTTAAAATCATTAAATGTTCTATTTAATTTTTCTTCATCACAGATATTGCCATATATAGTGTTTATATGTTTTTCAAGTTCAAGTGCTTTAAACATAGAAGGATTTGTATCAGGTGCTAAAGAATAACCTAAAACCTTAGCTCCAAGTGAATATAACCACATTGAAAGCCAGCTTCCTTTAAAACCTGTAGACCCGGTTATTAATACTTTCTTCCCCCGATAAAATTCATTTAACATAAAATAACAATATCTCCTACAAGTATTATTATAAATATTATATAATAAAAAGATAAAATATTATTATTGATACTTATTTTATTACCTTTTATGAAAAAGTGTATTTAGTCTTTTTAATTTTTCATTATATATTTCATTATCTTCAAGTGTTTTATTTATATAATTTAATTCCATATCATAAACAAAGTAATTTTTATTCTCCAATTTATTTATATAATAATCTAAATATACATTATTTAGTCCATATAAATTTTCACTATAAATATCTTTATTTTTAAAATAATTATTTATTGCATTAAAATCATATACATTTATATTATTTCTACCATTTTGTATCTTTTTTATACAATATTCAAGAAGTGTATTATTAAATTCATTTAATTGTTCATTTAATTCTTTTTCATCTTCTTCATATTCAAATATTGTATTAAGGGATATTACATCATTTAAATCAATGTCATTTATTTTATCTTCTTTTAATTTTTTAGTAAAATAAATTAAAGATGCTTTATTAAAAACGCTCATATCTTGACTATATTTTTCATCATATTTAAATTTTACATTAAATTGTATCATATCATTTAATTTAAAGTTACTTAGACTTTCACTATCTTTTTCTATATTCTTTATACATAAATTTAAAAATGCTTTATTATAAATATATAATTTTTCATTAAAAGCTTTATTACCTTCAAATTTATCATTTATTTTATAAAAATTATCAAAACTTACATCATTTTCATTTTTTATAAGCTTATTTATATTATTATCCCAATAGGCATTATTAAGTTCATTTAGTAATTCATTATATAATTTATCATTTTTAAATATTGAATTAATTTCATTTAAAATAGCAAAATCAATATTATCTGTTTTATTATCTTCTTTTTTTAATTTCTTTATACAAGAATTTATAAATGCTTTATTATAAACAAATAATTTTTCATTATAACCTTCATTATCTTTATATATTTCATTAAAATCTTTAAGAAATTCTATTTTGTCTTTATCTATATTACTACAGGTATCAAGTTTTTTTATATTATAATGTATAAAAGCATCATTAAATTTATTTAACTGTTGAATGTATAATTTATTATTTTTAAATATTTTATTCAAATTTTCTATATCTTCTATGTTAATAACCTTGTTTAAATTTTCACAATCTTCAAGTTCAAATTGGGCTATAAATCGAGTTAAAACTGAATTATTAAGTTCATATAACTGCTGATTATATAATTTATTATTTTTAAATGTTTTATTTAAATTTTCTAAATTTTTCGTATTGATAACTTTAAAAGGTATTTTATTATCAAATTTTTCTATATCTTGTATTAATCTTTTAAAATATTTTTCGTTAAATTCAATTAAATCATTATCATTTTTTAAATCTAGTTTTTTTAAAGGTATATTATTAATATTTATAAAATCTTCAATGTTTACTTCTTCATTAAATCTATTTTTAAATAAATTAATAGTATTATTCATTTGTTTTTTAATATTTTCTATATTTTTCCCAAACTCATCATTCAAATTTGATGTTAAATTACATAGTCGTATTATTTTTTCAAATTTTTCAACATTTTTAAACGTGACATCATCATTAGTTTGATCCTGCATTTGAGATATTTTACCGTTATCATCAAGATTAAGCCCTATATTTTGATAATTATCTATCAATGATGTTTTTGAAGAAGGTTTAAAAATAAAAAAATCGCCATATTCTAAATAATAAGGAGCCTCATCTTGATATACACACCAGGTTTCACAACTATGCGTTTGTATAAATTGATATCTTTCTTTGTAAAAATTTTCATCTGAATATGTTTTTGGAATTATCATTACTTGATATTCTTTACCATCTTCATCTTTTCTTTTAAAATTCGTAATACCCCAATTATACATATTATTATCTTGATATTGTACAACAGCTTCTTTATAGGCATTTACCGGATTAATTTTCGAATTTTTAAAAGCGATATTATAAAAATTTTCTAAAATTTCTTTATTTAAATCTACACTATAATAAGAATAATGCTTAGTTTTTAAGCCTTGCTCATAAAGTTTAACCAATTTTTTTCTTAAATATTCTTTATTTTTTATTAAAATTTTATTTACATCACTTTTAACTTCTTTATTTTCAATTGAGCTTATAACCTTATCATAATATTCCATTTGTGTTTTTGTTGAGCCAACATCCATGCAATTAGGGTCACTTATTAAACTTATATCTTCTTTCCAATTGGACTTTAAAATATAATCTGAAAAATTAAATACATCTTCTTCTTTTTTTTTATTTAATTTTACCTTATTTGGCTCATATATTGAGATAAGCTGCTTAATAACTTCATTTTTAACATTTTTTTTGCATCCCAATTTGTTTATAAATTTTTTAAGCATTTCCCAATTTGCATAAGACTTATCAGGAATATTATTAATAATTGAATTAAAAATCTGTTTATTATTTTTTAAATTTTTTAAACACTCCCTAACAACTGCTTTTGCTTTATCTATTTGTTCCTGTGTTGCCATTTGTTGTTTTTTATCCAAATTTTTTTGATCTTTATATTTTGGTATTTGTAAATGTACTTTGTCTTTAGTATGTTCTACATTATAATCATGTGGATTAACTTTATAAAATACAGAAGAAAAAGTTATTTTATTCTCCACATCAAACTTATCTTTAATTAAAAGTGGACGCGGCTTGTCCTTAATCAAAAGTGGCATTCGTTCAAATTGTATAATTTTAAATCCTGCATTTTTATTTATTCCACATTTTACATTATTTACATTCATTCTTAATATCCCTGATTATTTTATTTTATAATGTTAGCAACAATAAAATAATAAAATAAAAAATCAAAAAAGTTTTTTATTCCTATATATTCCAAACTGCCCAAGGAGCCTCACCCTTTTGCCACATATTAGTTAAATCCATTTTGTCACGCAAAGTATCCATAGGTTTCCAAAAACCTCTATGTTTATATGCATTAAGTTCATTATTATGTGCAAGATTTTCCAATGGTGCACGTTCAAAAACAACATCATCACGATTGTCATCTATATAATCAAATACATTATTTTCACAAACAAAAAATCCACCATTTATCCAACTTTCATTACCTTTTGGTTTTTCCATAAAAGAAGTTATTATATTATTATCCTTAATAACAAGTGCCCCAAAACGTCCTTGAAGTTGAACAGCTGTCATAGTTATGGTCTTTTTTGAAGCCTTATGGCATTTTATTAAATCTTTTATATTGACATCACATACACCATCACCATATGTTAAAAGAAATGTATCATTTCCAATATATTTTTGAGCTTTTTTAATACGAGAACCTGTCATTGTATCCTGTCCTGTATAAAGCATGGTTACCTTCCATGGTTCGTGTCTTGTTTTGTGTATTTCAACCGTATTATTATTCATATCCACCGTTATATCTGAATAACGATTATAATAATTAATAAAATAATCCTTAATAATATGGGACTTATAACCTGTTAAAATAATAAACTCATTAAAACCATAAAAAGAGTATATTTTCATAATATGCCACAATATAGGCTTTCCACCTATTTCGACCATTGGTTTTGGCTTCAATTCTGTTTCTTCACTTAATCTTGTGCCAAGTCCGCCTGCCAATATTACTACTTTCATATAACTCCTTTCTTTTTTAGACTTATTTATATTATATATTAAATAAAATAAGGTTATAAGATTTATACAAAACAAAATTATTGAAAAGAGATTTATATATCAGTTTGCATAAAACTTAGTGTAAACTGATATATAAGTTCTTTTAAAATATAAATAAATCATCACTTTCAACTTGCTCTATCTGGTTTTTTATTTTTTCTAACATAAATTGAATATCTTCATCCTGTTCACATCCTAAATAATTTAAAAACATGTTATATTGAAACTGTGGTAAAGAAGCTTTGGACACATATATTTTTCTTAAATATTCTTTATTGTATTCCTTAATAGAATTTTTATATTTCTTGTATTCATCACCCTTAAAATATTCATTTAAATATTCAAAAACATCATAAGAAAATGCATATCTATCATTTTTAGTAATTTTTTTAATATCACTTAAACATAATTTATTAAAACTATAAAGTTCATTCTTAACATCCGGATTATCATTGAACATAAGTTTTTTATTTATATCAACAAAATTATTAACTTTCATTAAATCAAATATATCTCTCTCTTTTAAGTCTTTAAAAGCCTTAACAATTTGTTGAGAATAATTGTTCTTTGAACAATACATAACTTCACCAATTTTAAATTTTATTTTAAGTTCATTTGAAAATTTATCATATCCTGTTATATCTTGAAAATTATCCATAATTTCTAAATATTTAGGAAAATTATCAGCATTTACATTCCGACTATTCTTATAATCTTCAATTTCATTAATTTTATCATTTTCATAACGAAAAACTATATTTTGACTATTATCATAAAGTTCTTTTGTAATTGGTTTATAAATAATAATATCACCCTTACCCATATACGATGAGGCCATCCATGTATGCGTGCACCATGTATTAGAACTATGAGTTTGAATAACTTTATACCTTTCTTGATAGTTTTTAGACTTTAAATCTGTTTTTGGAATTATTATTAAATTTCCAATTAATTCACCATCTTTATCTTTTCGCTCAATAGTTCTTATGCCCCATTTTTCAAAATTTCGATTTTGAAATTCCATAACAACATTTTTATATATTTTTTCAAAAGAGTCTTTGCCAGCTTGACACTTATCTAAAATTTTTAAAGCCAAATTTGTGTCAAGATTAATCGTATAATAACTATAATCTTTTGATTGAAGACCTTTCATAATGGTTTTGGCAAGAAGTATTTTAAAAATTTTTATATCCTTTAAAATCAACGTTTCTCTCTTTTTATGTGACAAATTATCTATCTTTTTATTATCTTTATATAAAGAATCAAATTTATTATATAACTTTTCTTGATCTAAAATATTTAAAGATTCCTTAGCATCAGATTTATAACTATAAAACTCACTATCTGTTAAAAGCATGTTCATATCAACATTTGAAAGATATTCCATTTTAGGTTTTTGATTAAATATTTGATTATATTCTTTATAACAAGCTTCATCAAATTCAACATTTTTTTCAAATAATTTATTTAAATTATTATTATTGAAAAAAGGTTTTAATATGCTAATTTGCTTATAATTTATACCTTTTTGATTATTTGTGTCAAAATTAAAATAATATAAAACCTCAGAAGCTTGAACCATCTTAGGTTTTTCTTCTCTTTTTTTTAAAACATTATCTTTTTGTAATGATACTTTATAAATTTTACTTAACGAACCATTTAATACTGATTTTACAAAAACCTGATCCGATGACTTTCCTACCTGATACATTGTTAATATTCCTTTTATACTGTGCGATATTAATAGTATTATAAAAATAATTTTATTACAAGTTAATTAGTATAATAAAATAAGGAGAAAAAATTTTTATTTTTTCTCCTTGTTAAACATTTAAATATAAAAAAATCAAATTTATGAACAGCCTGAAAAGCCACAATTTGGGCAAACAAAGCAACCTTCAGCCATGTTTATTATGCTGCCGCATTCCGGGCATTTACGTTCATCTTCCCGGTCAACTTGATTTTCATTTGATACAAATTCTTCAATTTTTGGCGTATCTTTCTTTTCTAAATTCATAGGTTGAGTTAAACGTGAGTTGTTGCGATAAACTGTTATACCTTTTAGATTTTCATTGTAAGCTAGAATATACGCATCTTCAATATCGTTTAACGTTGCATTTTCTTCAAAATTTACCGTTTTTGAAACAGCATTATCAGTATGCAATTGGAATGCACTTTGCATTTTAACATGCCAGTATGGTGAAATATCATGTGCTGTTACAAATATTTTTTTAGCTTCATTTGGAACATCGTCATTATGCATTATTGTCCCATCTTTTAATATTTGTTTCATTAATTTTTCAGAATAAAATCCACGTTCTTTTGCATAATCACCAAAAACATCGTTAGCTTCAATTAATTCTGTTCCGTCCATAATATTACGCATAAACACAAGGCTAAACAAAGGCTCAATGCCGCCTGAGCAATTTGCAATCATTGAAATTGTTCCGGTTGGAGCAATACATGTTGTTGTTGCATTACGAATACCATACTTTTTAATTTCCTCATCAAGACCTTGCCAATCGTCATCAGTTATTAAACCTTGAGATTTACCTTTATATTTATTATATAAATAATTCTCATTATCATAAATAGAACCTTCAAAATTGTTAAAACGACCACGTTCTTTTGATAATTCAACTGACTTAACTTTTGAATGGTAATCTATAAATTCCATAATTTGACCGGCTAATTTAGTACCTTCCTGGGTGTTATAACCAATGCCAAGTTTCATAAGCAAATCAGCCCAACCCATGACTCCTAAACCAATCTTACGGTTATCCTGCACCATTTTTGAAATTTCAGGTAAAGGATAATTATTTACAGTTATAACATTATCTAAAAAATGAATGGCTGTATATACAACTTCTTTTAATTTGTCATAATCAACAACAAGCCCATCACCAGTTTCTTTAACCATAAGTCCTAAATTTATAGAACCTAAATTACAAGCTTCATACGGAAGCAAAGGTACCTCACCGCATGGATTGGTTGATTCAATTTCACCTATTTTTGGCGTCGGGTTATCTTTATTTATTCTATCAATAAATACAATTCCAGGTTCACCGGTTTGCCATGCGTGTTTTACAATCAAATCAAAAACTTTTTTTGCATTGAGCTTGGCAACTGATTTTTTTGTATTCGGGTGAATCAAATCGTAATCTGAATTAGTTTTAACAGCTTCCATAAATTTATCAGTTAAAGCAACGGAAATATTGAAGTTGTTTAATTTTGTAATATCTGACTTACAGTCAATAAAATCTAAAATATCAGGATGATCAACACGAAGTATTCCCATATTGGCACCACGTCTGGTTCCACCTTGCTTAACAGCTTCAGTTGCAGCATTAAACACTTCCATAAAAGAAACAGGCCCTGAAGAAACACCCATTGTAGATCTTACAACATCATTTTTTGGTCTTAATCTTGAAAATGAAAACCCTGTACCACCACCTGATTTATGAATTAAAGCTGTATTTTTTATTGTCTCAAATATACCCTCCAATGAATCCTCAACCGGAAGTACAAAACAAGCTGAAAGTTGACCCAATTCTCGACCGGCATTCATTAATGTAGGACTATTTGGCATAAAATAAAAATCTGTTATCATATTATAAAACTTTTGTGCAGTTTTATCTCTATCACTTTCGGTTGCACCAAACTTTAAATCACCATCTGCTATTGCATAACTTACACGTGAAAACAAATCTTCAGGTGTCTCGGTTGCATTACCTTCTTTATCTCTTTTTAAATATCTTTTTTCTAACACTTTTTGTGAATTTATTGAAAGTTTTAATTTATTTTTCATACCGGTATTCAATTTAAGTTCCCCCTCCTTTTTAAACTGTTTTTTCATGACTTTTTTAATTTTGATTATTACATTTTAACTTAACTAAAATATTTATTAAATATTTCATGACTTTTTTGTAACATTTTGAAACTATATTTTTCTTAATATAAACTTTTTTACAAAATATACAATATTTAACCATAAAACTGCTATTAAAAACACAAAGCGTTGATAAAAATTTAAACCTGCAAAAATATCAAAAATATTCTTCAATGAATTATTATAAATAATGCTATTATATTTAAACTCAGAAGAAATTGCTCTAAAAAAACCAGATTTTTGCGGCTTAAAGTTATTAATTACAAAATTTTTTATCTTCTTATCTTTTATATACTGAATGGAATTTATAAAACCCACAACCCAAAACATATCTCGATAATAAGGATGTAAGTCATTAATACCTCTATTATAATCCTGAACTATACGAATAGGTTTAACAACTTCATGCTTTGGAATAAATATTTTTCCATTTTTATTTATAACCGAAATTCCTGCAATTAAATGAGGAAACATATTTGACACGTTATACATCATATTTTGCATAACATCATTTGTTATATTTTCAGTTTTATACACACCTGATGGCAAAAAAGTTAACTGTCTTAAAATAGTAGCAATATTTTCCTTTATTTTTAAATCATACTTTGAAGTTAAAATAATATCATAATTTTCTTGAATCCCTTCAATAATTTCATCAAAATATTGAAAATCATAATTGTCATCATCACAAAGGATCCAGAAATATTTCTTTGAAGAAATTTCAAAAGCCCTTGCAATATTGGCATTTCCCCCTATATTTCGTTTATTAATTATATGTTTTATGTTATTAAATTTTTTAGAATATTCATTAATTACCTCATCTGTGCCGTCATTTGATTTATTATTAATTATTGTAACGTCTAAACTTCGCACAGGAGAATTATCGTCAAAAAGCTGCTTTAAAGTGTTACTTAAATAGTCTTTACGATTATATGTTATTATTATTATTTCAAGAATTTCATTTAAATTTTGAATCATAAAACCTTTTTTTCTTTATTTTAACTCAAAAATATATATTCAAAAAATAATTAAATATTTACAAAAATTTTTTATTAACAATAGGAGCAATTTGTGAAATTTTGCTAATAAGATGCTCAAATTGAATTGGATATAAAGATTGAGCACCATCACATAAAGCTGCCTCAGGATTATTATGCACTTCAATAATAAGCCCGTCACAACCGCATGCCACAGATGCCATTGACATAGCTTCCACTTTATCACGCAATCCTGTAGCATGAGAAGGGTCTACAATAACGGGCAAATGTGATATTTTTTTCACAATTGGAATAGCAGATAAATCCAGGGTATTACGCGTCATTTTTTCAAAAGTTCTTATTCCACGCTCACACAAAATAACATTTCTATTGCCGCCGGCCATAATATATTCAGCTGACATAAGCCATTCTTCAATAGTTGAACACAAGCCCCGTTTCAATATAATAGGACGGTTAATTTTTCCAAGTTCTTTAAGCAACGTAAAATTTTGCATATTTCGTGCACCAACTTGAAAAACATCAACATAATCCAAAAACATATCAATATGAGAAGCATCCATAATTTCACAAGTGCTTGCAAGTTTATATTTGTCACACACTGTTTTCATAATTTTAAGCCCTTTTTCACCCAAACCTTGAAATGCATAGGGTGATGTTCTTGGCTTAAATGCACCTCCTCTTAAAATTTTAATGCCAATACCGGACAATTCAGAAGCTGTTTCATCCATTTGCTCTAATGATTCAATACTACATGGGCCTGCAATGACACTTAAATTATCACCACCCGTTTTTACTCCATTCACTTCAATTATCGTATCCATAGTTTGAAATTGACGACTTACAAGTTTATATGGTGATGTAATTTTGATAACTTCATTTACCCCCTCAATAAGTTCAATATTTCTAGGGTCAAGCTGTCCTTGCCCAACAACTCCTATAATAGTGTGCAAAATACCTTTCGATAAATGAGTATCAAATCCTTTTTCTTTTACATAATTAATAACTTCATTAATTTGAGATTCACTTACATTTTGATTCATTACAACAAGCATTTTAAAACCCCTTCCTTTTAAAAATATTATAATTTTAAGTATAATTTAAAAATAAAAAATAAAAAAATATAAAATATTTTATAAAATTAAGTGTACTTTTAACAATATTGAGTTAACCTGAAAAGCCTTACTACGCTTGACATTTAAGATATTCGTAGTATTACACACTAAAAACATTAAATATATCTATAACCCGGAAAGCCTTGTATAGAAGCAAATATTAAAAAATGTAAAATATTTTCAATATTTAAAAAAAAAATTAAAAAAAACACTTGACATTTAAAATAATATATCGTAATATATAGAAGTGGACATTAAAGTGTATGAATAACACTAAAGGAAAAAATAAATTCAAAAAAAAACATAAATGAAGTCGAAATATTAACAATTTAATTAAAAAGGAAATTAAACTCCTAAATATTAGCACAAATAAAGACCATTAAGATGCAGAAAACAACCACTCGAAAGGGTGGATTTTTTTTATGTCTATATAATTTATAAAAAGTGTTTATAAAACACTTTTTATAAATTCTCCATCATCTTATTATATATATCAAGATACTTTTGTGCATTTTTTAAATCATCTAGTTTTTTATATGTAAAAGATAAATTATAATAATATTCAGCCACATTTTTATTATACTTTATTGCTTTTCTATACGATTTTTTTGCATTTTTATAATCGTTTAATTTAAAGTATGCATTTCCCATATTAAAATATGCATATGAAAAATCTCTTTTATATTTTACTGTATTTTTATAGCATACAATTGCATTTTTTAACTGGTTATTCTCCGCATATAAATTCCCAAGATTATAATATGCTTTATAATATTTTTCATCAAGTTGAATTGCTTTTTGAAGTGAAAAAATCGCATCCAGTGGTTTTTCATAATCAGACAAAATATTTGCCATTATAAAATATGCAAGCGGAGTTTTGTTTTTATCTTCAACATTATTCAACATATGAAATGCAAGTTCGGATTTATTTTCATTATATAAAACACAAGCCTGATTTATTATATCATTTGCCACATCCGCTTGACTTTCAATCAACTTTAAATCATCACCTATTTCAAGTGTTTTTAAATCGTCATACTTAAACGAACCATCCATGACGCTTCTTAGCTTGATAGCACCATGTGCACTTGTAAAAGTGAGGGAATACAATATTATTAACAATAAAACTAAATTTTTTTTCATTTTAATTTTATTATATATTATTTAAAAAAAATTTCAAAAAAACTTATTCTTTAATAACAATCAAATTATTTATTATTTTCATACTGCATGTTGGTAAAACAACATCATTTAAACCATTTTGTATACTTATAACTTTGCCTGCTTCAAGTATAACTTCTTCACCTTTATAAATAAATTTATAATCCGTTGTTCTATCAGAACGTATTGTTATTTTATCCATTTTTTCAACTTTCACTTTTCAATCTGGTTTTTATTATATATCATAATTTTAGTTATTTGCAAATAAATTTAATATTTTTTAACATTTCTATACACAAGTAGCAATTTTTATTTTTAGGAGTTTTACAAAATTATGAGTGTTAATATTATAAATACAAAAAATGAATCATATAATGAACGTTTAAGCCAACTTGAACGTAAAAAAGCATACTTAAAAAATAATCCTTTAAGTTATGAAGATGAGAAAAAAAATCTTCAAAGGATTGACAATCTTTTAAATGCACTTGACGTTATTGATGATTATTCAGCTAAAAAAACTGATGGCACCAAAAATACAACTTTTTTTCTTATTGCATCTGTTGACCAGGGTTTAAGTTATTTAGGCAGCACTTTAGGTATGATTATTGCCTCTTTACCTTTTGTAAAAAAACATCTTAATAAATTTGCACAAAAAGTAGATACACAAGCCGGAAAAATTAAAAATGCCGCTAAAATAAATACAAAAAATGCAAAAATACCCGATGCTTCAACCACATTGACAAGTGCTTTGCCTGTTTTATTCTGTGCAGCTTTAGGTTATTTAATTTCAAATCCTATTGCTAATATGATTCGTAAAGCTCATCAAAAAATAACAAAAAATGAATTTCAGGATATTGCAAAACACGAATTAAGTGATCCTAAATATTTTGCAGTTCTAAATGATGAACAAATGCAATATGTTGAATTTTTGATGAGAACGCAAATAACAAATGAAGAAATTAAAAATGAATTTAAGAATCACAAATTAAATTTAATTGATGCTTCAAAAACAATAATTGGAAAAGATGAAGACAATCTTTTAAATGACTTTAAATTAGAAAATAAAGAAAGTTTAGAAAAATACTATAATGAAGCAAACGAAGATAGACGCCTCATTCTTGATGCTATGGCAAAAATTGATCATGATTCTTCTTTATATTCTCAAAAAATAGATAAAATCTCAAATCTTTTAAGTCTATTTGCGGATATTATGAGCAGTGCCGTTATTGTTCCAAATTTACAACAAAAAAGTCAAAACTTGCCTATTAAAACACGGATTTTGAAACTTATTTTTGAACTTATACCAATAAGCATTGCTGTAACCTTTGGATTTTTAAGTCAATACTTATCCTCCGAAAATGAAAAAATAGGAAGATTCGTTGCAAAAGAAAATTTAAGAAATAATCCACAATATTTATATGATGTAAATATGAACGAACAAGATGAAAATATAAAATCTCAAGATAAAAAAAGTAAAAATCCTATTAAAAACTTTATTAATGATGTAAAAACACTTTATAAAGATTATAAAGAGTACACACTATATCATTCCAGACATCATATTCAAAACCGTAAAAAACAAAAAGCTATGTCAAAGGTCAATATGTCAAAAGAGCAACTTGAAAGAGCAAAAATGTTTCAAAAAAATACACTTATGGTGTGTGATAATTTTTATAATAAAAAACATAATGTTAAAGTTGAAAGTGAAGAGAAGAAGAATAAATTAACAAATGCTGCGTCTATTGTTTTAAATCTAACAGCTATGATCCTTGCTCCTTTATTTATATCTTTAAACTGGGATAGTTTTATTGATTTAGTTAAAACACTAAAAAATAACAATGGCAAAATTAATATAAAATCTATTTATCAAGAAATAAAAGCATTTGCACCATCTCTTGCTGCACTTTTCATTCCATGTGTTGTATTATATGCCATAAAAAATAAAGCAACAGATGATTCCCACAAAAATGAAAGAAAAACATCACTTGAACTTGCACGGCAACTTGATAATACTAAATTATTTATGTAAACTAAACATTAATAACTTTAAAAAATGATGTATACATTTCCAGTTTTGCTGTAACTTTTTCAATGTTTGTTAATGATTCATTATAAAGCTCATCCATAACTTTAATAATAAGCACTTGAGAATTGTAATCAAGATCTTTATTTTCAAGAAATTTAAATAAATCATTTAATTTGTGAGTATTTTTTATACATGTTGCAAGTATAATTTTATTTTTACTACTTAAAGAAGTATAAATATTATCAACTACACTTAAAACCTTTTTTAAATCTTTTGCAGCGTTTGAAGTTAAAACTCTAGCTCGATTTATTTCTTTTTTATACCTTAAATATGTTGATTTTGAATTTATTAAATCATTTTTTACTTGATTTAAAATATTCATTTCATTTTGTATTTTTTGATAAATTTCATCCTTATTAACATTTACATTTAAATCAATACTATTAATAATGTCATCAACATAAAATTTCTCATTGAGATTTTTCAAAATATCTTCAAGATAAACATTTTCAAATCCTTCAATTTGTGCACCACCATTTGAGGCATTATAAAGTTTTAAATTATTTTGCTTGCCAAAGCGAAAGGCAAAATCTTTAAAATATTCAATAAAAATGCCGAATCCAAAATCACTCGGTAATTTTTCACCATTTTGCCCATCAACTGTTATAATACGTTTATTTAATTCATTTAATTTATATTTAATGTATCCATGAATTACATCCTCTTTTTCAATTTTATCACCATATAAGTCATTAACAAGTTTATCGTAATCGTTTATTACAACTTGATATTGATTAGTATTTTCATTATATTTACATTTAAATTCACAATATGGTGAATCATCTGCATATAGTTTTCCATTTGTATAAGCTAAATCCTGTCCCAAAAGGATAATAGGATTACATCCTGCAATTTTTGCACAAAATAATGCATTATATGCAACAGTTCCTTTTGTTTCGTATTTATTTTCGCATTTATTTGATATTAATTGCTCAAACCACAAATTTGATGGATTCTCACGTGAAAATGTTATAAAATGATGTTTAAATGTTTTTTCGAAAAAAGCTCTATTTGTATATACTTCACTTATAAAGTTAATATTTTTAGTATCAATGCCTGAAATTTGTTCGGAACAATTATTAAGTTCAATAATATTCACAAAATCAGGCTCTATTCCATTACGTTTTAGAGTTTTATATGCTGTTCCTACTGCAAATAAACAGACTTTATCTCTATATTTTTTCAATATATCTATATTATTATTTAAAGAAGGTCCCGCTGAAACTATAATTGCAGGTTTATTTTCTAGTTTATTTTCAAGCAGATTAAATTGAGGTAAATATATTTTTTTATCAAGATATTCAATAATTTCCATGAAAAATCTCATTGATGAATTGGCAAGAAAATTCAAATTAAATTTTAAAACTTTATAAGTTTTTTCGCTTTGTTTTATAACTTCTAACATTTCTTTTGTGTATATTTGTTTATAAGAATCCAGAAACGCAATTTTTAAAGTGCTTTGCGGAGAACACAAATTTAACATATGAGTACGAAACATATCAAGATCATTTACAATTCGCACATTTAATGCCTTTAGTGTATCCTGAAAATCAACCGCTTCCATAACCAATCTTAATATTTGTATATTTGGTTCATACACAATAATGGTTGATTTATATTTTGTATATAATTCATCAAGTAAATATCCTAATCCAAGCCCAAAAACAACAAATGTATTTAAATCATTTTTGTTTATATTTAAATTATTTATTACCATAGAAGCCTCATCATAAGCACCTGTAGAATTATGAAGAGGATAATTTTTAAAAATCAAATTAGGTTCATTTTTTAAAGTATATTCCAAACTTAAAGTTCCGTCATTTGAAGACATTGTTATAAGTTTATTATACAAATTAATGTCATATTTTTTTATTGCATTTAAATTTTTATTTAAAATTGTATTATCTTCCAAGTGAACTTCCTTAACTTATCTAAAAATAGTATACTTTATTATTTAAAAAAAAACTTTTTATTAACTTTTGTAAACTATATATACCTTCACTGTAAAATAACACATGGTTTGATTATATTGTGCAGATGATGTGATTATTTTGGGCAAAATAAATTTAAAATGTTAAACAAATGACAGAAACTCTTAATAAAACTCCGTTTTTAATACAGATTTCCTATAATATTCTATTTCATTTTTTGGGGGTATACACATTAACTTTAAAGATGAAGAATTTAAAATTTGTGCTATTATTAACTTGTAATGCGAATTAAAAAATATATTATTTTTTTTAGTAATTGTTATTTTGTTTTATCTAATCCACTTGAATTGGCTGAATTTAAAACTTAACTGGCTTATTCTGAATAAAGATGCTGAGATTGGTATTGCAATTATTAAAAATCAAAAAGAATGGCTTATAGGGAGTAATAATTTGCTTCCTATGTTAAGTGTGTTTAAATATTTTGTTGCTCTTAAGATTTTAGATAAATTAGAAAAAGAAAAAATATCCCTAAATAAGGAAATAACCATACATAAAAATATGATTAATGAAAAGTTGTATAGCCCAATGTTGGCTAAGTACAGAACTTTTCCTTTTAAAATTAGCATAACAAATCTTCTAAAATATATGATTTCCGAAAGTGACAATAACGCTTGCGATATTTTAATTAATTATGCAGGCGGCACAAAAGAAATTCAGAAATATATTAATTCTATTGGTTTTGTTAATGTTGAAATTTCAGAAACAGAACTTGATATGAATAACGAAATCGAAAAACAATATTTAAACAAAGCACACCCTATTGATATTATAAGAATTATGAAATTTGTTAGAGATAAAAATATTTTGTCAGATTATTCTCGAAAATTTTTAGATGAGATAATGATAAGCACGGTAACCGGAAATGATAAACTCAAGGCAGGTTTACCGCAAGATGCCATTTTAGGGCATAAAACCGGTTCATCTTCAAGAAAGCAAAATGGTGTCAAAATTGCCGATAATGATGTCGGATATGTTCTCACTCTTAATGGAGAAGTATATTATATTGCTGTAATGATAAAAGATTCAAAAATGTCCGATGACGAAAATGCAAAGTTGATAAGTGAAATTTCAAAAACAACATATATGTATTTAAAAAATAGAATTTTTGATTAAATTTTTAAATTACTCACATTGCCCCGAAGAATCAGACCATTTTAATCAAGTTTCAAACACCCTAAAACACAAGCAGAAAGAGGGATGAATCCTTTTGCCCGAAATAATCACACTATCTGCCCTACACAAAGTACTCACTTTATTACCTTCACCTCAACTTTTTTTCTTTAAAGAATTAATGAACTTTCCATTATAATAATTCCTTTATAACAATTTCATCTTAAATATAATAAAAAGTTAGTAATACATAAAAAGTTAGTAATACATAAAAAGTGAGATGAATAGACTTTAACAGATAGCCAAATTTTCAAGTAATTTGATTTTATTTTTATTATTTTTTAAAGTTATAATCTAAGCAAAGCAATTTTATAGGTAATAATTTAATAATTTTAACAATAAATGATTAAATTATCTGCTTGAATACAGGTATTTCTATCATTTAAAATAATATTAATATAAGGTTCGAACTGGCTCAAACACAATCAGGGCAAGAAAAAAAGAGCCTCTTATAAAGGCTCTTAATTTAAATGGCGGGAACGACGAGGCTCGAACTCGCGACCTCTTGCGTGACAGGCAAGCGCTCTAACCAACTGAGCTACGCTCCCATTTCATTACTTAGTTTATTATATAATAGTCAATTTTATTTTGCAACTCTTTTTTATTTCCTTTATTTATTAAAATAAAATTATATTTCATATGCAATAACCTGACAAAATTGTATTAATGTATTTGAATAGAAAAATAACATAAATATTATAAATGCACTTAAATATAATAAAACCTTAGGTGCAATTGCTCTATTACATATATTTTTTAATGGCGGCTTACGCATAAAAAAGCTTTTTACCAAATTTAAAGAATATAATACACAACCTAAATTCAATATTGACACTATAACCAAAAGAGTTATATACAAATAATTTCCACGTACAAGACTTGAAAATAGATATAATTTTGAAATGAAACCACCGGTTAAAGGAATACTTGCAAAGCTTAATAAACATATAGTCAAAGCATAGGTATAATAAGGCCTTAAATATATTATTCCTTCATAGTCTTTTACATTATGCATATGTTTCGAACCATTAAAAAATATTAATCCTGAAAATAAACCAATATTTGTTATTACATAAACTATAATATAATATAATATAGACGATACACCATAGACATTTAATGAACTTAAAAGTCCTAAGAGCATAAAACTTATGTTAACAAGTGCATTATATCCAAAAAATTCTTTTATATTTGTTGATTTTATAACTTTATATATTCCATATGTTATTAAACTTATTATCAATATGGATATAAAAATATCAACAATATATGAATATGTGTTTTTCATTATTAATGAAAATTTTATTAATATATTCAAATAACAAATAGGAATAAACGTTGTTATAAAGGCACAATTTGAATAGCTGTTATTTTTATAAAAATTACCACTTAATATAATAACTTTCCCAATTATTGATAAAAACATAATTATATGAATAAAGCAAATCATTAAAAATAAATCATATTTTCCTGAATAATTTATATAATTATATATTTCATTAAAATTAAAACTTGATGTAAGTAAATATAAATACAAAATACCAAATAGAAATAAACCATCAAAAATAATATTTTTAATTAAATAATTTAAAATATTTTTTTTTATTTCAATCCCTCTTACAAAACTTGATATCAAGCATATTGTTAAAGATAACATTTGAACACCTAAATACAAAAGTATAAAATTATTAGAACTTACAATGATTAATCCGCTTAAAATTCCAAATATAAGAGTATTGTAATATTCAAAAACTTTATTGCGAATACGATTTATAAAATTCCGTGATAAAAAAAATATCATTATACCTGAAGCCAGTATAAGTATTTTAAAAAACATGACAAAACTATTTGATATTAAATTTCCATTAAATGCATAATATGGAGGCTCCACTTGATTTATACCTATAAAAAACGATGATAAAATAATTGAACATATTGAAAAATATTTGATAAATTTATATAATCCCTTTTTTATAAAAAGTGATAAAACCATATTTATACATATTATTAAAATTAAAGAAATCTCAGTTAAAAACGAATTTAAAATGTCATTTAAAAACATATTTTATACTCCAAATAAATCACTTATCATTATTGTAAAAGTATTTATAATCTTCACTATTGCATCTGTACATATTCCAAAAAATAATATGGTGATAAAAATCAATAAAAGAACACTAAACTCACTTATTGAAAGATCTTTTAATGATTTATATTTATCATTATAATTTACTAGAAATGTCTTATGTAAAACACGCAATGCGGATATATAATTTAAAAACATATATAAAAGTATTAATATAACCGATAAAATAGGAAGCCATCCAACCTGAGAATCCATATTTATGACTCCTATAATAATCATAAATAAAGCAGCAAATGATATTAAAAACGGAACATTCATTTGAGCAAAACTTATAATAGCTGCAAAGTTAAAAAGCCTGGGCATACTTATTGCAAGACCACCAAGTTCATTTAAGTTGACTTGATTGTTTGTTTTTCTTGCAATGGCACCTGCTATTGTCATTAAACCCGTTACTATTAATGCATTTGATATTGTATATATAATGCTACCTTTTATCGAAAACTCATTTAAAGCACATATTGAAATCAATATTAAACTTACATTAGATAAAGAAAATAATGCAATAACTGATTTTAAATTATTTTCAATATAAGCTTTTACTGTTGAAATTATTAAACTTATAAGGCCTAAAATAATAATGTAAATTGAAATAAGTTTAAATATTTCAGGAAAAATAAGAAGGTTAAATCTATATAATCCATAAATACCAATAAGTTGACTAAATACCATTATTTGTATTCCTATGGGTATTGGTGCATTCTTAATGTTATCAATGAATAATTTATGAAAAGGAAAAATACCAAGACGTTCAAGAAAACCAATTAAAAAACATAAAAATACAAATATTTGAAATATTTTTGAATAAATCAATTCATAAATATTTAAATTTTCAAGATTTGCAGTTAAAGTATTTGTAACTTTAAAGTTATAATATACAAGAATTAAAATAGCGATACAAATAAGGGAAATACTAAAAAATGAAGAGGCAAGAAATTTTATTTTACCTTTTTGATTATCCTGTGTTGAATTCCATAATGTATTTAAAAAGTATACAGGAACAATTTGAAGTTCTGAAAAACATAAAAATAAAATAGCATCTTTTGCACAAAATAATCCTAAAAGGGCAAATTCCATAATTAATATTAATGAATAATATAACTTTTGTCGTGTTGTTATAAAATATTTACTAATATTTAAAACAATAAATATAATAAAACACGTTAAAACAACGTATAATATTGAAAATCCGTCAAGTGCAAATGTGAATGTTGAGCCCATAACTGAGAGCCATTGAGAACTTCCAAAATTAAAAGTTTCTTCAAAGGAAACACCATATAATTCGGGATTAAAATAAGCCACTAAACATATTGAGTATAATAAGTTTATAAAAGCAACAAATTTTGCAAATCTTCTAATTATTCCTGAATTTTTCGGGAAAAATGGCATTAAAATTATTAAACATCCGATTAATGGTATCAATATAAGCGTTTTAATAGATAATAAATTTTCAATCATATTAACTTATCTTCTCTTTTTCGTTTTTTTCTATAATACAAAATGCTAATCTATTTATTATTTTGCATAAAAATTTGTATATCTTTTTAAATAAGTAAAATAAATCATAAGCATACAAATTATTTATTGCAAGATTTTGAATAAATTTTGGTTTGAGAATTATTAATGTGTTTTGTTTTGATAAATTATATGCCATTATAACAGCAAGTAAATTAAAAATAATATAAATTTTAGAAATAATATTATATTTTAAACTACAAATAAAACCAGGCATAAAATGTTTTTCTAAACAACATAAAAGAATTAAAGGTATTGTTAAAATAACAATTGGCAATTTTATCCATGCACTTTTATTGTCAAAAGTTTTTCCTTTATTATAAAGAATAAAAAACAATCTAAAGGAAGCAAATGTAATTAAAATAGTTATAACATTAACTATTAAGAATAGTCCTATATTTTTTTCAATAATCAAACTATATAAAATAGATTTTAGTGAGAAATATCCTGCAAAAAATAAACCTGATATTGAAATAATACCTGTTAAAAAGCAAAAAAGCGGAATTTTTGAGTTAAGTTTTATATATTTTAAGTTGTCCGAATAGTTAAAATTATATAATACAAGTCCTGATATTAAGAAAAGAAGTGTAAGTGTAATAATATCAACTAAAATTATATATATTGACGGCTTAAAATAACCATGATTTAAAATTGCAAAAACAAGAGCAAATTTTGACAATGATAGATATATAAGAACTTTATTAAGTCTTATTTGATAGGAAGCACAAATGGCAAAAATTATACTTGAAAATATAATAAGATAATTAATATAATAAAAAATATTATCAATTAATGAGAAAATTGGGAATATCCTCATAAGCAAAAACATTGGCAGAAGTAAAATTACAATCGGAATATAAATCGAACTATAACATGAAATACTTTTATTTAAACTCAAAGGACCCGTGTGAAAAGGAAAAATGCCTATGCGAATTATTATTGAAATTAAAAATAACATGCACAATAAAATATATAAAGCATTTGAAACAAACGAATTTACATTCAATGAAATCATTGGCAGATTTATAAATAAAAGTGATGAAACATCCAGATCTTGTGAATAATTTAGTATAAAATAAATAAATGAAACACTTGCAGTTAAAAGACAAATATCCGATAGAGAATTAAGTAAAAAAATATTTTTTGTTTTATTTGACACATCAATTGTGTTATATGAGAAATTATTAAATAAATAACATATTGCATTTATAAGCATAAAAAATACACAACTTTGAATGAGATTGTTGCTTAATAAAAATGATACGATTGAAAAATTGAATAAATTTAATATTATAAAAAACATATGAAAACTTGTATTTTGAATTAAGTAATGATAAGAATAAGTTTGCACTATAAGGTTTACAAAGAAAAATAAAGATAGGAAAAGACACGATAGTTTATCAATTAAAATTCCGAATGATATTGAAAAATCATTAAAAGGCAGCCACATCAAGTTCATTTCAAAAGTTTTCATAGGATTTGAAAGAAGATAATAAAAACAACCTGATGCAAATAAAAATCCCGTTAATGATGTTAAAAATGTAATTATATATGTAAGTTTCTTTGAATGTGAAAAATCGGCAAAATTATTAAAAAATATAATAAATGATACCCACACAGGAAGAAATATTATTACAATAATATTGTTTATAAAAAATTCCATAATCAATATTTCTCCTCATTTTCAATATCAACTATATTTTCAATTTTAAATATCCACAAAATTATAGAAAGAAACAAAATAATGTTCATTATAAGCATAAAAGAAATAACAATAGCAAAAACCATGCCATCAAGATTAATACCATCGATGTAGTTTGCAAAAATAATAAAATTTGCACTTAGTACATTTATAAATATTATGCTTGATACAAGTTTATTAATTATATTTGTATTTATAAATACTCCCAGGAAGGAAATAAAAAGTAAAATAAAGAATAAAATAATATAATTATTTATTGTTATATTGTAAAAATGATTTATCATATTGTCCTTTCATTTGATTCCATTCTTGTTTATGTTCTTTTTTTTTGCTTCTAAAAAGTTTTTCTTTAAAAACTTTTACATCACTTATCTATAGGTTCCCTATTTGTATTTCACTTATGCCTTTGTATTATACTAAATTACAAACTTTGCTTTGGCTTATGCTTTTTTTTATAAAACATCATAAAAACTCCGGTTAAGACTATTAAAAATATTATAGGAATGATTAAATATAAAATAAAATATCTTATACAAAGCGAATTTGAAACTGTTGTTATTGTTTCAACACCTATGGATTGTATTTTTGTTTCAAAAATATTAATATGATTAAGTTTTGTGAGTATATATGTTAAAGAAGTTAAAAATAAAATTACAAAAAATGGAACAAATATAATTTTTTTCTTTAAATTTAAATTGGACTTTTCTATTTTAAAATTTTTCAGGTTAAATAAAGTAAACATAATTAAAAGTGTTAAACATATACATCCTGAGAGTATGGATAAAATACCGTTTAATTGTGCTTTTGCGGCAAATGAAATAAATGATAAACAGAATAAAAATATGTATAAAAAAACACAGGAATAATAAAGATTTTTAATAAAACATGCAAACACTGAAGTTATTACAAGTGTTATTGCTATAAGATAAAAAATTAATGAGTCTAGAATTAACATTATTATCCCTTCTTTTTTAAATATTACCCGTTGAAAAATATTTTATTATTGAAACTACTACAAAATTTAATATCCCAATTGCACTTAAAATAAATGCTGCTTTTTTTATTGAAATATTATACATTTTTATTTTATTATACATTTTGATTAAAATAAATAACAAAATTATAAATTTTATCAAAAGCCATATAAATTGTTCAACAAAAATAAAAAAAGTACTTATATTTGAATTAAAAACAAATAAATTTGTAAAATAAAAATCAAAAGGACTTAAATAACCTCCAAAGAAAAATATAATACATAAAATTGATATTGAAGATGTAAAAAAGATATTAAAACAACTATTCCAAAAGCTTTGATTATTTAGGTTTATATATTTTAAAATAAAAATAGATGAGAGTATAAATACTATAAAACCTGTGATATTATTAATGAAATAAAAATTAGATAATATTTTTCCTGAAACTTGAGATAAAATAATTTCATTTAAATTAAAGCTGCTTGACTGAATAACAGAACAAAGAACGGAAAAATTTAGTGGAATAAAAAAAATAAAAGCTTTAAAAATATTTTTAATATAATTGACTCTCTCTTTGCTATGTTCAAGAAGTGAAAGAAATATGCTTGAAGAAAAGGATAAAAGTAAAGCCGTTAAGCAAATAAGTGAACTTAATTGAGAATTTAAAATTATAAAACCTTTAGAATATGGCATAAGTGCATAAATTAAAATATAAGGTACAAAAACCATTGTTAAGAATAATATATATATAAAATTAATGTTTGAAGGCACATTTTTGTATATTAACAATTCTTCTTTATTTAATGAAAAAAACTTTTTATAAATAGTTTTTGTCAAATGAAAAAAAATAAATGACATAATAAAAGTCAATAAGACTAAAAATAAACACCAAAAAATAATACCGCAAGCTTCCAATATTGAATTTCTGGTAAAATTGTTTATAAAATTTGAAAATAAAACATCCATAAATTTATTCTAACCTTTAACATTTTATGTAATAATACGTTTTAAAAAAGTATAAATAAGAATATAAAAGATAACAAATACAAAAAATACAATACAAAACAAATATTCAAATCCCAGTTGATTAAATATTAAAGCGAGAGGAAATAAAAGGGAAATTGATAAAATAAAAACAACAAAAATAACAGAGGTTATAAAATACTTTGAATTAAGTTTTAAACTTTCAATTTCTACTTTAAAATATTGTTTTATATTTTTATATTTTAAATATTTTTTAATAAGAAATAAACAAATAATTATAGTTAAAAAAGAAGTTAATAGGAATAAAAAAATAAACTCAATCAATATTTGACACCTCTTTTGAATTATTACAAAATCTTTACAAATGGTAATAGCAAAAAATTTTATGTTGTGTTTTTATATTAACATAAACTATGAAATACATGTTTATTTGTATCATAAATTTAATAATATTTTTTAACAATCCTATTTGGGCTAGCTCAAATATAGGAGAAGTTTTTGTTAAAACAGGTGAAAGATTCCTAAAAGAAGGAAAACTTGAAAATGCAAGACGTCAGTTTCAACAGGCAATAGGTGTCAATCCTAAAGATTCCCGTGCAAATTTGGATCTTGCTTTGTGCTTGTGTTTTGAAAGTGAATATGGAAAAGCTATAAAATATTTTGAAAAAGTATATGATAAGGATTATTATAAAGACAAATTTGAAGTTGTATATGTTATGGCTCAATTGTATGATAAGTTAGCAGAAGAAACAAAAGCATATACATTTTATGAAAAAGCTTCCAAAATAAAACCAATAAATTCAAGTAAAATAGAAATAGCCATATTGGATAATATGATTTTTCAAAATCATGATAAAATAATAATTGCATTACTAAAATAAAAAAGAAGTGAGGAAAAAATATGAAAAAAATATTAAGATTATTATTTACAGTTTTTTTGTTTTTTAATATACTAATACTATTAACAAGTGTGAAAGGTTATGCAAAAATGGATGAAATAACAAAAGTAAAAGCAAGTCATATTCTTGTGTCAAGTGAATCTGAAGCAAAGGCATTAAAATCTCAAATAGATGAGGGGGCAAGTTTTGAAGACTTGGCAAAAAAATATTCAAAATGTCCTTCAGGTGCAAATGGAGGAGATTTAGGGTATTTTACACATGGACAAATGGTTAAGGAATTTGAAGATGCAGCTTTTGAAACTGAGATAAATAAAGTTTCAGATCCTATAAAAACACAATTCGGTTATCATTTGATTAAAGTTTATGATAAAAAGTAAAAAGAAAAATTATAAAAGCTCTTTGCTTTCTAATTCCTTTTGTGCAAAAACCCAGGCTTTTTGTGATAAATGACAACCATCAGCAATAAATTCATCTTTTGTTGTAAAATTATCATTTATAAGATTTTTAAAGATAGACAAAAAACCAATTTTATTTTTTATACAAACTTCTTCAAGTTTATTGTTAAAATAGGACGTTGCTTTATTTCGTGTTATTTCATCACCAAAATAAGGATATTCCGGATTTATTGGACTATTATCTTTTTGTGTAGGTATTGGTCCCCATACATAAATTTTATTCCTTTTTTTTAAAGATAACAAGAAATTAAGGTAATTTTCTATTATATTATCTATAACCAATTTGTAATCCATATGCTGCCTGAGTGCTTCCTTTAAAACATGGACTTTTATATCAATTTCTCCAAAACAACATATTATTTTTGATTTTTTTCTTATAATATTATGTTTTAACAGATATTCAATTTTTTCACGTGCTTTTGTTTTTGTATTATACTTGTTTAAATTATAAGCAAGAGCCGGTCCAACATGAAATGTATTAAATGTATTAAATTTATCCTGACAATTATTAATACCATATTCCAAAGGACAATTAAAATATGCTAATTGCTCATTTCCTGAAAAGAAATTATAATGGGAGTCACCTATAACATTTATTGCATTCTTTTTTTATATATGTTATAAAGAGGATTTGAAGTTAAATAAAACTTTAATTTTTTCTTTTTCCTCAATATATCAATAATATTTTGTAAAATATGATTTTTCATTGTGCTAATATTAGTATGATATTTTTAATTTTGCAAATAAAATTAAAAATATTATGAAGCAAGAACAAAAAAATAAAATCGAATTACAAACAACTCTTGGTCAAATAATAAAAAAATACCGACTTGAAAGAAAAAAATCTATTTCCCTAATTTCTGCAGAAATAGGCATGACAAAATCCATGTGGGCGGACATGGAAAAAGGCATAAAAGACCCGCAATTTTCAACATTATTTCGTATGCCGGAAGGACTTGATATTTCGCTTATAAAAATTATAAAAGAACTTTATGAAATTTTGCTTGAAGATTTTACATTTGATAATTAAATATTTTGTGCAATTAAATCACCCATTTGAGAGGTTGAGACATTTTTATTTCCTTCAATAAAAATATCAGGTGTTCTATAGCCTTCCTTTAAAACTTTTTTAACTGAGTTATAAATAGCCTTTGAAGCAACACTATCATTAAAAGAATATTCAAGCATCATAGCGGTTGAAAGAATTGTTGCGATTGGATTAACAACATTTTTTCCCTTTAAATCAGGTGCACTGCCATGAATTGGCTCATATAAACTTGGAGTTTTGCCATCTGATAAACTGGCACTTGGAAGCATACCTAAAGATCCTGATAACATTGATGCTTCATCTGATAAAATATCACCAAAAATATTTCCTGTCACAATTGTGTCAAATTGTTTTGGATTTCTTATTAATTGCATAGCTGCATTATCAACGTACATGTGAGAAAGTTCTACATCCGGATATTCTTTTGCAACCTCAATAGCTACTTCTCTCCATAAACGAGAAACATCAAGAACATTTGCTTTATCTATTGAGCATAATTTTTTATTTCGTTTTTGTGCTGTTTTAAAAGCAACATGCATAATACGATTTATTTCAGACTCTTTATAAATCATATTGTTAAAACCTGTTTTTTCACCATCAATAACTTCAACACCTTTTGGCTCGCCAAAATAAACATCACCTGTTAATTCACGTATAATCATAATATCAACACCTTTAACGATGTTTTCTTTTAAAGTTGAAGAAGAAACAAGTTCGTCAAAAACATAAGCTGGACGAAGATTTGCAAACAGATTTAATGCTTTGCGAATTCCAAGCAATGCTCTTTCAGGGCGGACATCAGGAGGCAATGTATCATATTTCCAATCGCCAACCGCCCCTAAAATAACAGCATCAGATGCTTTTGCGACATCTATTGTCTTTTGAGGCAAAGGATTACCTGTTTTTTCATAAGCTATACCACCAATTAGTTCTTCTTTATAGATAAATTTGTAGTCAAATTTCTTTTCTACTACACTTAAAACTTTTTTAGCTTCATTAACAACTTCACATCCTATACCATCACCTGGAAGCAAACATATGTTAAATTCCTTCATCTTCTAAAAATTTCCTCTCTTTACTTATATTTTTTATGATAATTTTTACGACTATTATACCATTTCATTTAAGATAAAACAATATTCTTTGCAAATAAAGAATGCAATTCATATAAAGATTTTAAAGTTAAATTTTCATCAATTAAATCAAATTTGAAATTTGTATATTGTGAAATTAAATTTGAATATCCACCTGTTGCAATGGTTTTTAATTTTGTATTCAAAGTTTTATTAAGCTCAAGAATTATTCCATCAACCATTTTGGCATGTCCAAAAATTACACCATTTAGAATAGCTTCTTCAGTTGTTTTTCCAATAATATTACCTATTGAGGAAATATTAACTAATGGTAGCTTTGAAGTGAAGACATTTAACGCCTTTAAAGATATATTAATTCCTGGAGATATCAATCCACCAATAAAATTGCCATTAATATCAACAACATCAAATGTTGTAGCTGTGCCAAAGTCTACAATAACAAAATTATTTTTATATAAATTTTTTCCATAATAAACATTTATAAGCCTGTCTGTTCCAAGTTGAGAAGGTATCTTTAAATCAATTTTGATTCCTAAATTTAAATTATTCGTAATTATTTTTATAGGCTTATTAAAAATTTCTTCAAGGATATTTTTTATTCTGTTATTAAGTTCATCAACAACTGATATTATATAAATGTAGTTTACTTTATACATTTTTTTTATATTATCAAAAAAAAGATAATAGCTGCTTGTATCAATATTTTTTGAAGCAATAGACGTTTTATAAAACAATTCATCATTATAAAACACTCCACAAGTTATATTTGTATTGCCAATGTCAATCGTTAAAATCATAATTATAATTTTAACAAAAACAAAAAAATAATTATTGTAATTTAATTTTTAATAAACTACATAATTGATTTATGGCTGCTTTAGCAATAAATGTATCTTTTAATGCATTAATTGTCATAAAAGAGTGTATAGTTCCTAAATATCTTACACATAAAACATTTACGCCAAGATTTATAAGCTTTGATGCAAATAATTCACCATCATCTCTTAAGGGGTCATTTTGAGAGGTAATTATAAAAGTATCAGGAAATCTTTTTAAAAGTTCATCATTTGTATAAAATGGTGAAACATAACTATTATAAATATCTTCTTTTTTAGAAATATAACTTGATACAAATTTTTTCATATCCTTTTTAGTTAAATAAGGTCCATATTTAAAATCCTTCATAGATTGTCCTTTTAAACGCAAATTTGTGACAGGATTAATAAGTGAAATAAACGAAACATTTATATTATTATTTTCAAGATTCATAATATATGTTGAAACTGCTAGATTAGCACCTGAAGAATCGCCAACAATAGCTATTTTATTTTTATCAAGATTATAATTTGCCCCATACTCATAAAAATAATTTAAAGTTTGATAACATTCATTTAAAGCATTTGGATATTTATTTTCAGGTGAAAGACTATAAGATGGAAAAACAAGTGCACATTCTGTTTTATTTACAATCGTTCTTATAAATCTATTGTAACTTTCCTTAGAACCATAAACAAATCCACCACCATGAAAATATAAAATTACAGGCAAAACTTTATTATCACTATCTTTTGGTTTAATAATACGCACAGGTAAATTATTTTCAAAACCTATAGGAAGATTTTTATCAATTATTGCACAATCAAACATATTATCATCTTCTTGTGATTTTTGAATTAGATCAACTGTTTCACGCAATTGTTCATATTGTTCAACACTTGGAAGATGCTGATTTTCGGCATATTTTTTTGTGAAAAGCAAAATATCTTTTACCAAAACAGGATGCTTTGAATTAGGTTTTTTCATATAGTATTTTCTCCTTTAACATTTTTGTTAATATTTTTAACCGGATAAATGAAATTATTATTAGGCAATTTATTATTAGAAAAGATATTTATAATTTCCACAAAAAACAAAAAACATCTTGACAATTTGGGAGTTATTTTAATATAATATTAAAGTTGAAAATTAAAAATATTGGGGCGTCGCCAAGTGGTAAGGCACCTGGTTTTGGTCCAGGCATTCAGAGGTTCGAATCCTTTCGCCCCAGATTTTTATAAGTTTATTATTTTCAATTAGTTTTAAAAGTTATAAGTTTTTTTTAAGTACTCATAAGGTTATATTTATTTCTGTTTTAAATTTTATTATTTTTTTATGTTATATCTATATTTTGAAATATAATATCTTTAATAGACAATTAAATATTTTAAAAAATTTTGAGTAATTTTCCCTATCCTTTTTTTCTTAAACTTGACAATATTCAAATATTTTAATATTCTAATATTGTCAAAAATGAGGGTATTTATGAACGTAATAATAATAGGTGGTGGAGCTACAGGAGCAAGTTGTGCTACAAGATTAAGAAGATTAAATGAATTTGCAAATATAACAATAATAGAAAAAACTAATGAAATATCAATAGCAAATTGCGGATTACCATATTATATTTCAGATACTATAAACAAAAGAGATAATATGATTGTATCTTCTATTAATAAGTTTCAAAATTGGTTTAACATTAATGTAAGATTAAATACTGAAGTTATAAAAATAGATTTAAAAAATAAAATTATAACCCTAAATAATAATGAAGAACTTAAATATGATAAATTGGTTTTAGCTTTGGGTGCGACTCCTATTTTTCCTCACTTTGAAGGAATTGATTATAATAAAACATTTATGGTTAAAACACTTGAAGATGCAGATAAAATTAAAACTTATATAAAAACAAATAATGTTCAAAATGCAGTTGTTGTTGGCAGCGGCTTTATTGGAGTAGAAATTGCAGAAAATCTTAATCATTTAGGTTTAAAAGTAACGTTAATAGAACAAAACAATCAAATACTTAATATTTTTGATGAAGAAATTTCTTCAATTGCTCAAAATAAAATGAAAGATAATAAAATTGAGTTAATATTATCAGATGGAATAAAAAAAATTGATGGCAATAAAATTATTTTAAATTCAGGTAAAGAAATTGCATTTGATATTATAATTATGGCAACAGGTATTAAACCGGAAACTAAAATAGCAAGTTGTGCAGGTTTAAAGGTAAACCGTGGGATTATAGTTAATGAATATATGCTTACAAGTGACCCTAATGTTTTTGCAGGAGGTGATTGCATCGAAGTAAAAGACTTTGTTACAGATAACTTAACACTTATACCTTTAGCAGGACCGGCAAATAGACAGGGAAGAATCATTGCTGATAATATTATGGGAAAAAAATCAACTTATAAAAAATCCCTCGGAACAGCTGTTATAAAAATATTTGACTTTACCGCTGCAAGTGTTGGAAATAACGAAAAACAACTTAAAAGTCAAAATATTCATTATTGGAAAACATTTATTTATGGACTTTCTCATGCAGGTTATTATCCTCATTCCAATCGGATTCTTTTTAAACTTTTATTTTCAAATGATGGTAAAATTCTTGGTGCACAAGCTATAGGTCAAAAAGGAGTTGAAAAAAGAATTGATATTATATCCACTATTATGAGAAATAATGGAACTATTCAGGAAATGATAGATAGTGAACTTTGTTATGCTCCTCCTTATTCTCTTGCTAAAGATCCTATAAATATTCTTGGAATGGTTGCTCATAATATTTTAAAAGGTTATATTAAACCGGCATATTTTGAAGATTTAAAAAACGCACATTTAATTGATGTAAGAATTCCTGAACCTTTTAAAGAGAAAACAATACCTGATTCTATTAATATCCCTATTAGTGATATAAGAAAAAATTTAAATAAAATTCCAAAAGATAAAAAGGTTATTTTATTCTGTAACACCGGTTATACAAGCTATTGTGCTTCAAGAATACTTATTCAAAACGGTTTTGATAATGTATTCTCACTTATGGGCGGCATAGAACTATATAAAGAACTTATTAATAATAAAGAAAATAATTCAAATTTAATCAAACAAAATAAAGTTTATAATCTTTAATATTTTAATATAAATTATAAAAAATATACTCATCTTTTTTTACCCTTTGCGAATTTTTATTTAAAACATATAAGATAAAACAAATAAATATGAAAATAAGAAAAGCAAGAATTAACGAAATTAATACTATAAAACAAATATATATCAATGCAAAAAAATTCATGGATAAAACAGGCAACGAAACACAATGGAAAGATAACTATCCGGATTATGAAATGCTATATGATGATATAAATAAAGGTAATCTTTATATTTATGAGGAAAGTAACGGAATAATAGGAGGTGTTTTCTGTTTTTATATTGGTGTTGAAATTACATATAACAATATTAAAGGTAAATGGCTAAATGAAAATCCTTATGGCGTTATTCATAGAATTGCAGTGAGTCAACGCAATCAAGGCGTAGCATCATATTGCATTCAATGGTGTATTAAACAACACAACAATATACGTATTGATACACATAAAAATAATATTCCAATGCAAAAAACTATTTTAAAAAATGGATTTACTTTTTGCGGTATTATTAAAAAAGAAGATGGTACAAAAAGATTAGCATATCAAATTTCCTCTTAAAATGTTATAATTAATTTTTTATTTGAATTTTTATGAATGAATTTTTAAAAGATAAAAAAGTTAATAAAAAGAAACTTCTTCAATTTGGGTTTAGGGAAGAGAATAACAAATTTATTTTTACTACATATCTATTAAATAATGAATTTAAACTTTCAATAGTTATTGATTCCAAAGGAAACTTAAATACAAGGTTAATTGAATGTGCAACCAATGAAATATATACTTTACATCTTGTAAAAATGTCACAGGGCAATTTTGTGGGTCAAATAAAAGAAGAATATAATTATATATTGAAAAGAATACAAGATGAATGTTTTGAACCGGATATTTTCAAAAGTTATCAAGCTAAAAAATTGATTGAATATATTAAATTAAAATATAATAATGAACTTGAGTTTCTTTGGGAAAAATATCCCCAAAATGCTATTGTTAGAAGAAAAGATAATGCCAAATGGTATGCTTTATTTTTAACAATACCAAAACAAAAACTTGGCTTTGATGATAAAAATGTTTGTGAAATTATTAATTTAAAAGCAAATGACATTGATAAAATTGTGGATAATAAAAGTGTTTTTCCAGGATATCATATGAATAAAAAACATTGGATTACAATAATATTAGATAATAAAGTTCCATTAGATTTTATAAAAAATAAAATTGATAAAAGTTATATTCTTGCAAAAAACTCAAAATGATAATTAATGAACTCAAATAAAATCTTATAAATCCATACTTCCGCTTCTAAGTCCTTCCAAATCAAGCACGATATATTTTATTCCAAGAGATTTTAGGTATTTAATTATTTCTTTTTCTTTATTTAAGAAGAAAAGAAAATCATTTTTAGGAATTTCAATACGTCCTATATCATTATGAAGCCTAAGTCTATTGTTTTTAAATCCGCATTTTTTAAGAAATTTTTCACCATTATTAACAATGTTCAAAGATTCTTGAGTTAATAAAGTATTATATGGAAATCTTGTTGCAAGACAGGGAGATGACGGTTTATCAAAAATTTCTATTGATAATTCTTTTGCATATTTTCTAATTTCATTTTTACTTATTTCAAACTTTGCAAAAGGTGAAATAATATTTAATTCTTTAATAGCTTTTAACCCCGGGCGATATGTAAACATATCATCAGCATTTGTTCCATCAATTATATAAGTCATATTATTTTTTTCTGCTATTTTTTTTAACATAGTAAAAATAAGTTTTTTACAATGATAGCATCTATCTTTGGGATTAGAAACAATTATTTTATCTTCAAGGGGAGAAAATGGCACCAAAAAATGGTTTACTTTATACTTTTGTGCTAAGTATTTTGTAAATTCAATCTCATCTTCAGTTTGAAAATTTGAGGCAAAAGTAAAAGCAGCAAAATTTTTAAAATCTTTACATAAAAACAAAAGAAGGGTACTATCAATTCCACCTGAAAAAGCAAGACATAAGCCTTGCTTTTCAAGATTGGATAAATAAGTTTTCAATTTTTCAAATTTATTTATCATAAACTTTAACCGGTTTTAACAACAATAATTTATATACTAAACCTGATAAAGCTGCAATAACAACAAGCCCTATAATATTTCCGGCAACAGATGTAACTTGGGATAAAATGGATATTTTAGCCTGTAAAGCTTCAAGAAACATATAAAGACTTCCTTGGGTTTGTGCAATAAATGAATCAGATATTTTAATAAGTGACCATTCCAATCCATCAGGTTTTGACGAAGCATATTGGGATATAATGCTTGCAAGTACAAGCGAAACACCGCTTATTGAATAAAGGAATGTTTTGGAAAAATTAGTCTTAACAGCACTTATAACAATAAATGAGGTTATAATTCCTTCAATTATTCCTATAGGAAGATGAATACTTTGCATTAATCCAAGGAAATATGCAGCATTTGAAGTTATTGAACCTGATAAATAGGCTTCAGCACAAACTGCAAATGCTCCTATTTCAAGTGCAATAGCACAAGCAAGTGTAGAAGCTAAAAACTTATTTTTAGATAAAGGTTTATAAATAAAAGGATACACAATAAAACAAGCCAAAAAGCCCATATTAAATATATTGCATCCCAGAGCCATTAAACCACCATCAGCAAAAAATACAGCTTGAACAAGCAAAATTAAACACATTGAAAGAAATCCTAAATATGGCCCAAGTAAAATAGCAAGCAACATAGCTCCAATAACATGCCCGCTTGAACCTGTTTGTGGAATTGTAAAGTTAATCATTTGAAGGCAAAATACAAATGAAGTCAAAATAATTGCAGGCAAAATGCTTTCTTTTTTAAAATCGTTTTTTGCTTTTTTAAAAGCATAAACAGCAGCAATTCCCATAGCTGCAAGCATTGGTATCCCTGTAACAGGACAAATAATTGAATTTCCTAAATGCATAAATTAGTCTCCTTTTATTTTCATAATTCTTAAAATTGGGTTTACATATTTTCTTTTTCCGGCTCCATAACCAACGGAATCAATTATAATTTTTTGAGGAAGTGCCTTACCCTGATTAAGTGCAGCGACTATTGCAGCCCCTGTTGGTGTCACCATTTCTCCATCATTTTCCGTTATTTTTAATGGAAGTTTATAAGATGATGCTATTTCACAAACTGCAGGAACCGGCACATTCAATATTCCATGCTGACATTTTATAGTACCGCTTCCTTCTGTTAGAGTTGAGAAATAAACATTATCAGGATTTAAATCATCAAATAAAAAAGCAAAACTTACAATATCAACAATAGAGTCAATTGCACCAACTTCATGAAAATGAACATCTTTTATATCCTTGCCGTGCACTTTCGCTTCTGCACGGGCAACAATTTCAAAAATCTTTTTTGCAAGATTACATGCTGACTCATTCATTTTAGCTTTATCAATAATTTTATAAACATCATCAAGATTACGATGTATGTGTTTATGATGATTGTGATGATGTGATTGATGTTTATTGTCTATATTGCCGTTTTCATTATGGCTATAAGAAAAGTTATCTTTAACTATAACATCAAAATCCGTAGCTTTTATTGAATTTATTTCAACTTTAGAAATTTTATAAGAAAATTCATCTTCCAAATTCATAGATTTTAAAACTTCATCAAGTTTTTTTTGCGAATTGCCAAGATCAAGCAAAGCGGCAACAGCCATATCACCTGAAATTCCGGATTTGCATTCAAAATATAAATCCATTTAAGTTATATCTCCCTTTTTCCTTCACATATTTTTTTATTAATTTGGCAAGCACTATAGCCGGCATTAAATCCGGCATCAATATTAACGACAGTCATTCCCTCAGCACAAGAATTGAGCATTGTTAAAAGTGCTGCAAGACCGTTAAATGAGGAACCATAACCAACCGAAGTCGGGCAAGCTATAACAGGAACATCAACCATGCCTGTTATAATTGATGCACAGGCTCCTTCCATGCCGGCAACAGCTATTATTACATTGGCTTTTCTTATTTCTTCCAATTTATCAAAAAGTCTATGAATGCCTGCAACTCCTATATCATAATATTTTTTTACATTACTTCCATAGAATTGAGCCGTTTCAAAAGCCTCTTCAGCAATTGGAATATCGCCTGTGCCGCCTGTGCATATTGCAATTTCTCCAACTTTTTTTATAGGATGACTAATAAGTTTCAACACCCTTCCCTGTTCATTATATTCAAGATTATTAAATATTTTTTTCAATGCTGCATATTTTTCTTTAGATGCTCTTGTTCCTATAACATTTTGACCATTATTTTTAAGTGTCATAAATATTTCTTCTAACTGTTCTATGGTTTTGCATTCACAATAGATAGCTTCACAATTACCGCGTCTTTTAACTCTATCTTTATCAAGTTTTGCAAATCCAAGATCTATATATTTTTTCTCCATTTATTTATATTACTCCTTTAGAGTTGCTATCAGTCAAGTTTTTATTATCTTTATTAAACTGTCTTCTGGTTTCAAATCTGTTTAAAAGCGAAACAGCACCTGCTATTGCCATTGTATTGATAAGAAATGTTAAAGCATATGCAAAATTTTTAGTTTTTAAAAACTTATCGCGTTTTGAAGATGGCATTTTCATAATTTCATTATAAGATTTTATATTTTTATTTTCATAAACTTTTGTATTAAATTTTTTATCAAAAAATCTATAAATAGGATTTTGTATTAGTTTCTCACCAAAAAAAAGTAAAGGAACAGTAATAGAAAAGCGTCTTGCATTTTCCATTTTTTCATACTTATCACGGCTTGCATAAAAATATCCTGCAATACTTACCGGATATATTAAGGCACCGTAATGTGCAAGGGTTAAATCAGAAGTTGAAGTAAAATCTAAATGTTTTGTTACAAAATTAACTAAAGGTTCTATTTTTTTATAAATTTTAGGATTATTATAAGATGACATAATAGCAAGCCCAAAAGAAACCGCAGCTAGTGAAATAAGCGACATTTTCTTCAATAAATTTGTAACTTTTTGTTTTGACTCTTGTTTATGTTTTTCGTCTTTTTCATTTTTTTCAAGTCCCACAACTTTTGTAAATTTTTCCTTTCCTGTTTGAGAATATGTAAGAATATTTCTCAAAGACCCAATGGCAAATATAAAAGGCAAAATTAATCCAAAAGTTGTAAAAATTCTGCTAAATTTACCGAGTTTTATTTTTTGTATGGTTTTATTATCAAGATTTTTTAAGTCTTTAAAAGGTAACGCAAACTTATTATTATCAACATTCAATAAACGGGAATAGACTTTTGAACTTGTTTTTGAAATAAGTGGAGCACCAAAATAAAAAACAGCGGATTCTGAAAGTTCAACAAAACTTATTTCTTTTGATTCATCCTTTGACCTTGATAAGCCTAATCTTGAAATAAGGCATCCGCCTGTGTCACGTGCAAACATGCCTATTGATGAACTAGTTTCTAAAGGCTTTAATATATTGGTAAATATTTTAAGGCTGTTTGAACTCATTATTTAACCTCTTTTAAATATTCACTATCTTGAATGGTATTTTTATCTTTTTTACCAATACTTTTTCTCTTTGAAAAAAATAAACCGAGTTCAAAAAGTGTATAAGTGGGAATAAAAAGTATAAGTTGACTTAAAACATCAGGCGGTGTCAATATAGCTGCAATAATAAGCAATCCTACAATAACGTAAGGTCTTTTATCCGCTATGGTTTCATAATCTACTATTCCCCACTTTATAAGAGAATGAGTAATTAATGGTATTTCAAACATAAATCCAAAAACAATAGATAACCATAAAGAAAGATTTATAACATTTGATATACCAAACACAGCTTGTATATTTGAAGTGGCAAAACTCATACCAAAACTTATTATAAAAGGAAGCATTACAAAAAGACAAAACAAAACCCCGCATATAAATAATAAGCTTGACACAAACACAATTGATTTTATAAATTTTTTTTCATGCTCATATAAAGCAGGAAGAATAAAATCCCAAAGTTTTTTTGCAATATAAGGAAAACAAATCATTATATCAATAACAAGAGCAATTTTTACCTGTAAAATAAAAACTTCAGCCGGTGAAAAATAATTAAATTTTATATCATAATTTCCAACAAGTATTTTTATTAAACAATTTAAAGCTTTAGGTGCAATAAATAAAGCAAAAGGCAACACACAGGCAAGTGAAATAAGACACTTAAGAAGTGTTTGACGCAAAGCTTCAAGATGGGAAATTAGACTTTCATTTTTATCATTATTCTCTGACATTTTTATACCTGAGGGGTGTTTACATCATCTTTTAGCTTATATTCTTCGGATTGTTCCTCTTCTGATTCACTTATTGCATCTTTTAATTCTGAAGCTTCTTTTTTAATGGCTTCTTTAGCTTTTTTAAACTCATAAGATGCCCGTCCTAAAGAACGTGCAAGCTCAGGGATTCTTTTCCCCCCAAATAAAAGTAAGATTACAACAAGTATTAATGTAATTTCGGTTATTCCCAAAGACATAAATAATTTCTCCTTTTTATAAATATTATATCATTATTTGTTCATTGACAGCATATATTTGAATAGCATCAAATTGACATGAATTCTTACATTTACCGCATCCAATACATTTTGCCCCATCAATAAGTGCCGTTTCACCATCTTTTTTAGAAATAGCACCAAGCGGACAATCATAAACACAAATTCCACACTTATTGCATTTTGTTTGATCTATAACAGCCATTGCAATGCGTGTTCTTTGTTTTTCGTCAAGTTTCATTCTTTTTATGGCACCGGAAGGACAAACCTTTTCACATTCATTGCAATCGTATTTGCAATATCCTTTTCCTAAAGAATAATCAATATGAACTGCGGGAAATTTTTGAGAAGACTTTGCAAGAATCTTATTTGGACAATTATTAATACATAAATTGCAATTTAAACATTTATTTGCCATACGGGAAGCATTTAAAGCACCTGGCGGCAATATTATATTTTTTATTTTTTTTGCATATTTATCACTAAATTCCACACCGGCTTTAACAGCTGTTATTGTAACAGTCAATAAGGCAAAAGCTGTATATAAAAACTTTCGTCTTTTTATATTAAAGGTTAACTTTTCTTTTTTCTTTTCTGTACCATAATTCATAGCTTGAAGTTGACATTTTGAAATACATTTTAAACACTTAACACACATTTCATTATCAACATTCTTTTCTTTAAAATTTATACACCCTGAAGGACAAGTCTTTGCACATAAACCGCAAGAAACACATTTTTCTTTATTTATATAAATTTTAAATGGTGCTATTTTGGAAATTAATCCCAAAATAGCACCGATAGGACAAATATTTGTACAAAAAAATCTATTTTGAAAAAATACAAGGGTCAAAATAAGCAAGCTTAAAACAATACCTAATTTTGAAAGACTTATTGCTGAACCAAACAAAGTATATGGGTCTATATATCTTATAAATATAGCACTCCCACCAATCAAGCATCCAATTGTTAAGGATGCAATAAAATATTTAAATTTATAATTATTTTGCTTCTTGCATTTTGATTTAAATAAAAAAGATGCAAATTCCTGCATTATTCCAAAAGGACAAATTAATGAACAATATAGCCTTCCAAATAATAATGTTAAAGCAATAACACCTACTAGAATTAAAAGAGCAATTAATGAATAGTCAAAAATAACTCTTTGAAGGGAAGCTGCAAATTGTAAATCAAAAATTTTTAAAGGATAAATCACCCCGCAAATTGCAAGAATACAAAATATAAAAACAAGCCCGGCAATAATAATTCTTATATTATACAATTTTTTTTTCATTATGCACTTGCCTTAATTTTCTTATATTCATCAGATATTTTAGTAAGCAGGGTTGGAATATCCAAATTTTGAGGACAGTTTTTATTACACAATCCGCATTTTATACATGATTGTGGCTGTTCTTCTTCAGATAAAGTGTCATAATAAATTGTAAAAAGCATTTTATTGTTTGTAACTTTATATTGATTATAAAGAGAAAATGCAGCCGGAATATTAATACCTTTAGGGCAAACCTCCATACAGTATTTACAAGCTGTACAATTTATTTCACCTTGAGATTGAATAATTTTAGCCATTTCATCAGCGACTTTTATCTCTTCACTTGACATTTCCTCATAGTCAATAAAGGTTTGAATATTTTCTTTAACCTGATTTAAATTACTCATACCACTTAACACAGTAACAACATTATCCCGGCTTGCAGCCCATCTCAAGCCAAATGCAGCAGGTGTTGTATTTGGATAATGTTCCTTAAGCTTTGCAAGAGCTTTATCACTAAGATTAACAAGTCCGCCGCCTCTTAAAGGTTCCATAACGGTAACAGGAATGTTTTGCGCTTGAACAATATCATATTGTTCTCTTGCTTTTACAACATCCCAATCAAGATAATTTATTTGAAGCTGGGCAAAATCCCATTTGTGTTCTTTTACAACTTCCTTCAATATATCAGGTGTTCCGTGAAATGAAAAGCCTATATATTTTATTTTGCCTTCATCTCTTAATTTAACAAGCTCGTCATACATATTAACATTTCAATAGGTATCAACTGTATTTTTATTAATATTATGACACATATAAAAATCAAAATATTCCACCTGACATTTTTTAAGTTGTTCTTCAAAAATACGTCGAACATCCTCTTGTTTTTTCATTTTATAAATAGGACTTTTATCAGCAAGTATGAAATCTTCACGTTTAAATCTTTTTAAAGACTTACCAATTGAAAGTTCAGATTTACTGTCAACATACATATAAGCTGTGTCAAAATAATTTGCACCATGCTCCATACAATAATCAACCATTCTATCGACTTCCATCTGGTCAATTTCCCCATTTTTCATAGGAAATCTCATACAACCAAGTGCAAGAAGAGGAACTTCAATATCTTTATATTTTCTTTTTACAACTTGATTTTGAGATTTTATAAGTTCTTTTTTCCCGCATCCTGAAAGTAAAGCAGCACTGCCTATAGTAAGTGCAGAATTTATAATAAATTCACGTCTTCTCATCATTAATTCTCCCACATTTTTCCAACATTTAAATAATACTATTTGATAGTAACTCTAAGTCAAGAGTTTGAAAAAATTTTTTTTTATGATTAATGTATAAAATTAGTATAAATAGGCTCCTCAATTTGAGGTGGATTTATTAATGCTTTTTTACCACATTCAATACATTTTAAAATCCAAGCCATGTTTTTAGCAAGAATACGCATATTTTGCATACCTTCTTCATCTTTTGTAACTTCCTGCGGTATGGCACCGTGAACCATATTCCAGTATCTTCCTGAAATTACGGGCATTTCATTTATTTGAAAATATTTATTAAGCTGGTCAATGGTTGCTGTTGTTCCGGCACGGCGTGCAGTTACAATTGCTGTTCCCGGTTTCAATCTAAATGATTTTCTTCCTGACATAAAATCAGCAAAAAATAATCTATCTAAAAATGGCACAATTACACCACTTGATGAAGCATAATGAACCGGTGAACCAATAACAAAACCATCATAATCGCAAGCTATATCTAATAATTCATTTACTTTATCATTAATTACGCATCTACCGATTTTCCCGCAGGCCCTACATGCTCGACAAGGAGCTATTGGCTCAGTTCCAATAAAATATATTTGTGTTTCAATTCCCTCTTCAATAAGAGTTTTTGATATTTCATTCAATGCAACATACGTGCTGCCTTCTTTGTTTGGAGAACCATTAATTAATAATACTTTCATTATTTTTCTCCTTTTTAAATTATTTTAACACCTATAAAATCCGAAAAGTATTTTAAAAACATAAATATAATTTTTAACAATTTCTCATATTATTTTATCATTAATATAATTAAAAATATCAAAAACTGAAAATAATAAGTATAATACAATATATTTTAATTATAATCCACAATTTTAATTTATTTTAAGAAAAATTATTTTTATTAATAATAACAAATAATTATTAAATCAAGATTATTACCATACTATACAATATTTTTAATTTGAAATTTGATTTAAAATAAGTTTATATAAAATAGAAATTTATTTGAAAAAAATTAAGGAGAAAAAAATGTTTTATAATGTTTTAAATGCTAAAAATCTTGTAGCCAACGAAAATAATAAATTTGAGCGAAACGTTTTGATGGAAAATGAAAATAGCTCTTTATCTATTGTTGCACTTCAAAAAGATGCCATTATAGACACTCATACATCATCTTGTGATGCTGCGGTTTATCTAATTGAAGGTAACATTGAAATTCATTTTAACGCTCAAAAATTTACCCTTAATGAAGGTGAAATACTCTTATTCAAAAAAGATGATGAGCATAAAGTTCTTGCTTTAAAAAATAGCAAATTTTTATTAATAAAAATTTAAATGTATAATTAATAATCAAATATTATTATTTTTAAAGGAGATCTTTAATGAGTATGTTTTGTTTTCAATGTGAACAAACAGCAAATGGTAAAGGTTGTACAAAGGTTGGCGTTTGCGGAAAAACTTCACAAACTTCAAATCTGCAAGATGAACTAACAAATTCAATAATTGAACTTGCAAATTGTTGTCAAAGAAGTGATGAAAACACAAAACTTATAATAGATGGGCTTTTTATTACAATTACCAATGTCAATTTTGATGATAGCTTTATTTCTGAATATATAAATAAAGTTAAAAAATTAATAACCTGCGACCAAAAGTTTGATATTAATAAAATATGGAACAACGCAAACGAAGATATAAAAAGTCTAAAATCACTTATACTTTTTGGTTTAAAGGGTATAGCTGCATATGCTCATCACGCAAACGTTTTAGGCTATTTTGATAAAGAAGTTAATGAATTCTTTTACGAGGCTTTAATTGGACTATCAAAAGAACTTTCACTTGATGAATTGTTAAATCTTGTTTTAAAAACAGGTGAAATCAATCTAAACTGTATGGAACTTCTTGATAAAGCAAATACAACAACTTATGGTAATCCAACACCTGTCAAGGTTAGCACGACAATAGAAAAAGGTCCTTTCATTATTGTAACAGGTCATGATTTGCATGATTTAGAATTGTTACTAAAACAAACTGAAGGCAAGGGAATTAATATATACACTCACAGTGAAATGCTTCCTTCGCATGCATATCCTAACCTTAAAAAATATTCTCACCTTAAAGGTAATTTTGGCACTGCATGGCAAAACCAGCAAAAAGAATTTGACAATGTTCCAGCTGCAATACTATTTACAACAAATTGTATAATGCCTCCTAAAGATAGTTATAAAGATAGGGTCTTTACAACATCAGTCGTAAGTTATCCTTATATAAGTCATATTGACGATAAAAAAGACTTTACACCAGTCATAAAGAAGGCACTTGAACTTGGCGGATACGACAAAATAAAAGAAATGCAAGGTATAAATGGAGGAAACACACTTACAACCGGCTTTGGACATCATGCAGTTTTATCCGTTGCAAATCAGGTTATTGAATCAATAAAAAATAAAGATATAAAACATATCTTTTTAGTAGGTGGATGTGACGGTGCAAAACCGGGACGAAATTATTATACTGATTTTGTAAAACAAACTCCAAATGATACTCTTGTTTTGACACTTGCGTGCGGTAAGTATAGATTTAATGACCTTGATTTAGGTGAAATAAACGGTATTCCAAGACTTCTTGATATGGGGCAGTGTAATGATGCTTATAGTGCCATCAAAGTGGCAATAGAACTTTCAAAAGCTTTTAATTGCGAAGTTAATGATTTACCACTTTCATTTGTTTTATCCTGGTATGAACAAAAAGCTGTTTGTATCCTATTAACTCTTTTATACCTTGGAATAAAAAATATTAAGCTTGGCCCTACACTTCCGGCTTTTGTGTCTAATAATGTTTTAAATATTTTAATTGAAAAATTTAATATTAAACCTATAACCACACCGGATGAAGATATAAAAGAGTTAATATCAGCAAAGTAAAAGGTTATAACATTAAAATAGCTGTTTATCTTTTTAATGTATAGTTTTGTAAATCTCTTGGATCCCAATTAATGTTTCTTTTAATAATGGATGCAGGATTGCCACCTATTATTACGTTTTTTTCTTCAAATTTTTTAGTGACAACACTATTCCAACCAACAACACTATTTGAAGAAATTTTAGTATTTTTTCCTATTTTTACATCACGTCCCACCCAAACGTGATCTCCAATTTCAATACTTTTACCATAATTCAAAGGATTACCTTCCAAATCTGTTATAGTGTGGACATCAGTACACCAAACATCAATTCCCCAGGAAAACATACAATCTTTTCCTATAGTAATAGATGAATTATCATCCTGAAGAAAAAGACGTGCCCCACAAAATAATGTGTTTTCTCCAATACTTACTTTACAATTGCTAACATATCGCATTTCTTCAGGATATAAAAATAAATCAGCATCATTGCCCAATGATATATTAAGACCTTTTAAATCATACAAAGGTCTATAATAGTAATGTATCTTATTTAGTTCTATTTCGTTATTAAATCCGTAAATATCAATTATGAGCCCTTTTGATGCAAGAAATGTTTCAATATCACTTCTTTTGCTTAAATAAACGATAATTTTGTTATTTTTACCATTTATCAAAATATGAGAATTATCCAGTAACTTTAACTCATTTGAAGTCAAACCTTTATCTAAATTTACCTTGCTTCCATCATCCAATCTAAATTCAATATTATTACCTTGCAAAATATTTTTAAAATTATAATTAACCATAATAAATCAATTCTCCTTAAAATTATTATGATTTTATTTTAAAACTTAATAGCAGCTCTAAGTCAAGAAAAATTTAAAATAAAAATCTATCCTGCACACTTATATTCTTCATATTTATCATTCATAGGGTTCCAACTGTCTTTAAGATTATTTTTAATAAGATTTTGATAAAATTTTTCTTTAAATTCAAGCATACTTATTTGTTTTTTTAATTCCTCCATCCGACTAAGTGCTTTTGCTTTAGTATTTTGTATTATTTTAAATCTTTGAGGAATAGTTGAATCTCCTGCAATACACAAATCTATATACTGTTTTATTGATTTATTATCAGTTCCAACAGAACGAAGGCACTTAACAATTTTAACCCATTTTAAATCATCATCTGAAAAAAGACGAATATTATTTTCATTTCTTTTAATAAAAGGAAAAAAACCTATTTTTGCCCAGAATCTAAGAGTATGTTCTGATATTTCCATTTTATTTGCAACTTCCTTAATTGTATACATATTATCATCCTCATTTTTTGTTATAAAAATTTGACTTAATGTTGATATAAATGCATACTTTTATTGTTACATAAATTATGAAGTTTGAAAATAATTAAAAACTTTCATAGTATAAACCAATAATAAAGGAGCAGAAAATGGGGGAATATAGTTATAATTTCTGCTCCGTTTTTTTAAATTTTGTAAAATTCTATTCTAAACACAAACACTAATAAATTTTAAAACATCTTTTATAATATCATCACATGTCAAATGATAACGACTATAAAGTTCATCTAATGGAACTCTATCTGTGAATTCTTTTTTTGCTCCAAAATTTAAAACTTTCATGTTTGAATTGCCATAAAACCTTGTAATTTTTTCACCGAATCCACCGTCAATTACTCCATCTTCAAGAGTTATAACAAGATTGTGATTTACTTTTAAGTTTTCCAAAAGTTCAACATCAACCCCTGTAATAAATCGTGGATTAATTATAGTTGCGTTGATGTTATGCTTTTCTTTTAAAATTTTTGCAACTTTTTCGCCTAAATGATAGAAATTTCCAATCCCTATTATAGCAAGGTTTTCACCTTCATGTGTAACTTTAAATTTATTTAAAATAGAATAATCGGTATTATCCGGCTTTCCGCTTGAAATAATTTCACCAAAAGGTACACGTATTGCAAGAGGATGATTTTTTTGTTTATAAGCATATTCAAGCATGGCTATATATTCTTCTTTTGTACTTGGTGCAAGATAAACCATATTTGGAATATTTGAAATTAAAGGTATATCAAACACACCTGCATGTGTTGCATCTGCATTTGTTATTGCACCCCAGTATATTAAAAGAGAAACAGGCGAGTTATTTAAACATAAGTCTTGCGAAAGCTGGTCGTATGTTCTTTGTATAAAAGATGATAAAACAGCCAAAAACGGTTTTGCCCCGCTTTTTGCAAGTGAAGAAGCATAAGCAACGGCATGTTCTTCAGCAATTCCAACATCTATATATTGTTCACCAAGTGTTTGACGAAATTCATAATTAAATCCATAAGCACCAGGTGTTGCCGGAGTAATTGCAACAACAGTTTTATCATCTTTTGCTTTGTTTAATATAAAATCAGTTGTAATTGAATTATAAGTTTGTATATTTTGAATATTACTATTTGTCACATTCAAATTATTTTCATCATCAAGAGTGGATGGCATAATCCAGTGAAACATTTCTTTATTTTCAATAGCACACTTCAACCCGTGTCCCTTTTGAGTTTTAACATGCACAACAATTGGATGATTTATATCTTTCACTTTTTTAAATACATTAATCATTTCCTCAATATTATTGCCTTCATCAACATAAATATAATCAAAACCTAAGGTTTTAAAGAAATTAAGCTGTGATTTTCCTGCGGTTTCACGTAAAAGTTTTAAATTTTTATATAATCCGCCTTGATTTTGAGCTATTGACATATCATTATCATTTACAACGATTATAAGATTACCATTAAAACAAGCGGCATTATTAAACCCTTCATAAGCTTCACCGCCTGATAAAGAACCATCGCCAATAAGTGCAATAACATTTCCTTTTTCATTTTTTAAATCACGTGCTTTCGCTGTTCCTAAGGCAAGACTCACTGATGTTGAGGTATGTCCGACCTTATATATATCATGACAACTTTCCTCAGGAGCTGTGTAGCCTGAGTATTTATAATATTTATCACAATCTGTAAAACACTCTTTTCTTCCGGTTAATATTTTGTGCGGATAACATTGATGTGAAACATCATATATTATCTTATCTTTAGGCGACTCAAAAACATAATGCATAGCAATTGTTGTTTCTATAATTCCAAGATTAGGCCCAAGGTGTCCGCCTGTTGTGTTGACTTTTTTTATTATTAAATCACGCATTTCACAGGCTAAATCATTTAATTCGTTCATTGACATTTGTTTTAAATCACCTGGTGAATTAACTTTTTCAATAATCATATTATTTTTTCCTTTCAATAAAACTTTTTAACAAAGAATATAAATATATATTTTACATTTTATAATTTGATAGCAGCTCTAAGTCAAGAAAATTTTTGAAAACTTATAAAACATTTTTAACAAATTGACTCATCTTATTTTTTATATATTTAAACAAAACACCAATATAAGTAGTTATAATAATCCCTGAAATAAAATAAAAATAAGTTGTTTTTAAAGGATAATAAAACCAATAAATATCGGCATTATTTTTAACCATAAAAGGTATTCCTTTTATTGCAAGTAAAAAGTATGTAAAAAAGTTAAAAATAAGAAGATGATTTGCCATAATATGATATGTATTTTCACCTATTTTATGCAGGAATGTACAATTTTTTACTTTATCATAAATATTTTCAATGATAAATAAACTTACCCAGATTCCTGATAAACTTGTTAAAATGGGAACAATCCAATTATCAAAATCTCCCCAGACAAGAATATAACTTAAGCCTATACCATCAAGCGGAGTATAGTCTTTATTTGTAAGCCACAATAATGATTGAAGAATTATTACAATAAAAAAATTTCTATTGGAAAGTAATTTTTCTTTAAAATTGTCACTTGATTTTTTATATAGATAGCCTAAGTAAATAAAAAGAAGAGAGAATACTGTCCTTTGACATAATAAAATATATAAATTTTTTGATAAAGGCTCAAGTTGTATGGCAAGGAGTGCAAAAATGAAAAGAAATATTATCTTATATTTACTTTGTATTTTTAACTTATTAAAAAAATAAAACACAATTAAACTAATAAACAATTGTGGTACAAACCACAAAGGTGATATTAAGTCAAGTTGATGACCTGTTAAAAAAGGCATTAAAAGTTCGTTTTTTAAGGTTACAGGCAATCCCCAGAATTTTTTAACAACAGGTGTTATAAGAATTGTTAAACAAAGATAAAATAATGCATATAAAAAATATGGCACTAAAAGTGATTTAAAACGCTTTTTTGTATATTGAATAAAACCATATTTATCATTAAATAGCATTCCTGAAATAAAGAAAAATAAAGCAAGTTGAAACGAATAAGGCGGAAATAAAGGTATCAATGAAAATTCAAGATGCCCTGAAACTACAAGCATTATTGCAAGTGCTTTAAGTATGTTTATTTTATTATAATGACTCATTTCATTCATAGCTTAAAAACCTCCATTTATAATTTTATACGAAAACAAAAAAATATAATAAAGTTTTACAAAACATTGAAAAAGAGAATAAATTGTAGTAAACTAAACTAAGTTTATAAAAGTAGATAAAGAGGGTAAAAATATTATGTCGGATACAAAAATGACAATAACTGAAAAAATATTTGCTTCCCATGCAGGAGTTGATAAAGTTAAAGCAGGAGATTTAATAGAAGCAAAAGTTGATATAACACTTGCAAATGATATAACAGGTCCTGTTGCTATAAATGAATTTCGTAAAATAGGGGTGGATAAAGTATTTGACAAAGAACGTGTTGTTTTTGTACCTGATCACTTTGTGCCCAATAAAGATATAAAATCAGCCGAGCAGGTAAATTTGATTCGTAAATTTGCAAAAGAAATGGGATTAAAGCATTTTTTTGAAGTTGGACGTATGGGAATTGAGCATGCTCTTCTTCCGGATAGCGGAATTGTGACAGCTGGTGATTTAATAATAGGAGCAGATTCACACACTTGTACCTATGGGGCACTTGGTGCTTTTTCAACAGGCGTAGGATCAACTGATTTGGCCTGTGCAATGGCATCAGGTGAAACATGGTTTAAAGTTCCATCTTGTATAAAAGTTGAATTTGAAGGCGAACTTAACAAATGGGTTTGTGCAAAAGACCTTGTTTTATATTTAATTGGTGACATTGGTGTTGATGGTGCTTTATATAAAACACTTGAAATTGGCGGGTCAACAATACGTGATATGGATATGGACGGTAGATTCACATTTTGCAATATGGCCATTGAAGCAGGTGCTAAAAATGGAATTATAGAACCTGATGAGAAAACGGCAAAATATTTGGAAGGACGTCAATTACGTAAGGGTGTATTTTATAAATCTGATGAAGACGCTTCTTATGAGCGTGTTATAAAATATAATGTTAAGGATATTGAACCTCAGGTCGCTTTCCCTCATTTGCCTGAAAATACAAAACCTATATCACAGGTAGGAGAAATAAAAATTAATCAAGCAGTTATTGGAAGTTGTACAAATGGTCGTTTGTCGGATTTGAAAATAGCAGCTCAGATATTAAAAGGTAATAAAGTGCATCCTGACGTTCGTTTAATAGTGTTCCCCGGAACTCAAGATATTTATTTAAAAGCTATTGAAATGGGTTACATTCAAGACATAATAAAAGCAGGCGGAGCTGTTTCAACACCAACTTGCGGACCTTGTCTTGGCGGGCATGCCGGCATTCTGGCAGCAGGTGAAAGAGCAATATCTACAACAAATAGAAATTTTGTTGGACGTATGGGACATGTTGAAAGCGAGGTATATTTAAGTTCTCCTGCTATTGCAGCTGCAAGTGCTATAAAGGGAGTTATAACTTCGCCTGACAATTTATAATTTAATTTATATTCAAGGATTTTCAAATATGTTTACAGGCTTGATTGAACAAGTTGGAAACGTCAATAATATAAAAAAAGTAAATGATGGTTATTTACTTGATATTCTAACAAGCATTAAATTTGAAGATGTAAAAATTGGTGATTCCATTGCTATTAATGGTGTTTGTTTAACTGTTGAAGAAATTAATAATCATAATGTTTCGTTTTTTTGTGCAAAAAATACATTTAATATTACTAACTTAAAATATATAAAAGTTAATGACAAAGTTAATATTGAACGTGCTTTAAAATTGTCTTCCCGGCTTGATGGACATATTTTAACAGGACATGTTGAAACTGTTGTTGAAGTTTTAAAAATAGAAAAAAATCTAAATACTTATAATTTTAAATTTAAATTACCTGATTATAACCTTAGAAAATACATGTGTTCAAAAGGTTCAATCGGCGTAAACGGCATAAGTTTAACAATTGCATTTATTGAAAATGAATATTTTGAAGTTATTGTTATTCCTCATACACTTGAAAAAACAAATTTAAAATACTTAAAAGAAAAAAATTATGTAAATATTGAAACGGATATTATGGCAAAATATGTAGAAAATATGCTAAAATTAAATAATACCGGCAAAATTGATTACAATAAACTTAATGAATATGGATTTTTATAAATAAATATATAAAAAATTTAAAAAACAGTAGAAAGTAAAACTACAATAAACTAAAAAACAAGGATGATAAAAAATGGAAAATAAATTTAATACAATTGAAGAAGCAATTGAGGATTATAAAAAAGGTAAACCTATTATAGTAGCTGATGATGAAAATCGTGAAAATGAAGGTGATTTAATTGTTGCCGGGGAATTTGCAACTGCAAAAATTATAAACTTTATGATAAGCGAATGTAAAGGACTTGTTTGTGTATCAATTGAAAAGGAAAAAGCCAATAGCCTAAATTTAAGTGAAATGGTGTCAAACAACACAGATATAAAAGGTACAGCATTTTGCCAGACAGTTGATGCTGACCCTAAGTTTGGCGTAACAACCGGTATTTCCGCTTATGATAGGGCAAAAACTATAGAAGTTATTTTAAATGAAAATACAAAACCATGTGATTTACGCCGTCCCGGTCATATTTTTCCACTAATTGCAAAAAAAGGCGGGGTGCTTTCAAGAACAGGACACACCGAAGCATCTGTTGACCTTGCAAAATTTGCAGGGTTAAAACCTTGTGCTGTTATATGCGAAATAGTTAATGAAGATGGCACAATGGCTCGAAGAGATGATTTATTTAAATTCGCAAAAAAACACGATTTAAAGTTTATTTTAGTTGCAGATCTAATAAAGTATAGGCTTAAAAACGAAAGATTTATAACACGTGAAGCCTGTGCAAATTTACCCACACCATTTGGAACTTTTAAAATCATAGGATATAAAAATCATATTACCAACGGTGAAAATGTTGCACTTGTTCTTGAAAGTGATGATAAAAATAAAATTCCTCTTGTTCGTATGCATAGCGAATGTTTAACAGGTGATGTATTTCATTCCCTTCGTTGTGATTGCGGAAGCCAACTTCATGCATCTTTAAAAATGATACAAGAACACGGCTATGGTGCACTTGTTTATATAAAAGAACACGAAGGACGAGGCATTGGACTTATTAATAAAATAAAAGCTTATAAATTGCAAGATGAAGGACAGGATACTGTTGAAGCTAATGTTTCTTTGGGATTTGAACCTGATTTACGTGATTATGGAATAGGGGCCCAAATTTTACTTGATTTAAATTTCAAAAAATTTAATTTAATTACAAATAATCCTAAAAAAATTATAGGACTTAAAGGTTATGACCTTGAAATAGTCGAACGTATTCCAACAAAAGCTTATATTAACGAATTTAATCAAAAATATATGGAAACAAAAATAAAAAAAATGGAACACCTGATAAAATTATAAATAATACAAAGGATTGTATATGGCAAATTTAAAAATTTATAACGTCGAAAATGTTACAACTTCTCATAAAAATGTTATGTTTGACATTTATAAGGATTTTTTTAATAAATCTGAAGTTGACTATGCATTTGAATCTGAACCTGTGGATTTTTATAAGTTTTTTGAGTGTATTGAATCAAGACTTTTAAAATCAATTGTGTTGCTTGAAAATGCAAAACCGGTCGCTTTTTTAATTTATACCATGATGGCAAATTATTCGGTTGAAATAAATCTTATTCATATGTTTAATTTTGACAATTATGAAAATAAACTTGTACTTTTGATTAGTAAATTACTAAAGAATTTAAAAGAAGAAAGAATAAAAAAAACAATTTCATATCCGCTAATTGGTATACAGGATAAATATTTTGATGTTTTAAAGAATTTAAATTTTGAAAGTGTTGAAAATTCAATTTATGTTTTTCCATTTAATGAAGAAAATGAAGAAAAAATAAATAATGCTTCTCATTTTGAACCACAATTAAATGATGGCTTTCATATTGAGGTTTGGAATAATGATTATTTTTCTCAAGTAGTAAAACTTTTAAATGTTTGTTTTAGCCCTGAAAAAGATGCTTTATATGATAACCGGTATAAAACCGAAGTTGGAACACGTGATATTTTAAACAAAATTATAGATAGCGAATATGGTATATTCTTGCCAAATCAATGCAGTATTCTTTTGGAAGGTGAAAAAGTTGTCGGTGTGTGTCTTGCAAATTTAACAACATTTCAAATAGCCAATATACCTCAAGTCGCTATATTACCTCAATATCGAGGTAATAAATTTGGAACATTACTTGTCCGAAATACTCTTGCTAAAATTGCAAAAGCACATATCTATCGTGTTTTAAATTTAAAAGAACTAAACGTCACATCAATAGCCAATCATAATTGTGCATTAAATATGTACATTGAAAATGGTTTTGAACTTGCAACAACATATAACCAACTTTATTATAATTTTAATTATTATAAATAAAAAATTATACTTATTATTTATAAAATATTTTAATAAATGACAAATGTTCACTTTTTTTTGCTTGTTATAGTAAAATCCATTATTTATATGATTTAAAAGAGCATCCTATTAATTATGATAATAGGTGTATAAGTGTATATTAGGGTGAAAGTTAGGACAAATATAGAAAAATTTAAACTTTAAGGTTTAAAATTTAAAATTTAATCAGATTAAAATTGTTATAATTAACATTTATTTAGGGAGGAATGTTGAAAAAGGAGGTAATAAATAATCCTTTAAATATAAATATAAACGACACTTTTGGATGGTTTAGCCAGAATTTTGAAAGCAAGTTAGAAAATGCTTTTAGATCTTTTTGGGAACTGGATGCAAAGTGTCATTTGCTTTCCTTAAGTGAAGAACCAAATTTTTTAGCATTAAATAAGCAATTTTTTGTGACAAGATTGAAACTTTCAAAAAGACATACTTGTGTTATAAAACTATCCAATAATATTTCAAAACTTTTGCTTGATAAATCACTCGGATTTAAAAAAAAATTCGATTTTGACAATTTGACAGACTTAGAAGTCAAAATTTTGACGACTTTTAACTGCGAAATTAACAATAATATTAATGATTTTTTCCACAAAAAAGAATACTTGAATAAACTTAAATACGATGAAAATTTAGATGATAAGTTTTTCTATCTTGTGTTCATTGTTAAGATAGGCAATAAAACAGGAAATTTAATTATAATTTTTCCATACGAAGCAATTAAACTTGAAATTAACGAAGAAAAAGAAGCAAGTCTTGATATGGATTTGTTTGGAAACAATAAAGTAAATGTTGATATTATTGTTGGAAGTACAAAATTAAGGATAGGGGATATAAATAATTTAGATGTCGAAGATATACTTGTGCTTGAAAATAGCAATTTAGAAAATATGACTTTAAAATTAAGCAATAATGAAAAAGTCGATTTTAGATTAACTCCTGACCCTACACTTATTATTGATAACAATGATGACGATGATGAATACGAAAATACAAATGAAAATGAGGACAGTAAAATGGTTGTGAATGATAACATCTGGGATAATATATTAGTTGATGTTGAAGCTCGATTTGAAAAAGTGAAACTTGAACTTGGAAAAGTAAGACGGATTAATAAAGGTGAAGTTGTTGAAATAGCCGATATTTTTCAAAATAAAATAAATTTATGCGTTGAAAATAAAATTATTGCAAATGGAGAGCTTGTCATTATAAATGATAAATATGGAATAAAAATTGACGAATTGATATCATCTCCAAATAATCAAACGAATAATGATGTTAAAAGCGATGATAATAAAAACAAACAAGCACAATCAGATAATTTAAACCATGAAGAAGAACAAGATGAAGATAGTTATGAAAAAGAAGAATTAAATGATGAAGATGAGCAAATAAATGACGAAGGTGACGAAGGAAACACCGAAGAAGATGAAAATTTTGATTATTCCGATTTTGATGTAGATGATGATGATATTTAAAAAACTAAATTTTTAATAAAAATAAAAATTAAAACAAAGGAGGAGAAAAAATAATGAAAATATATATTTTAAACTTTATAGTTTACACAATGGCTATGATAGGCGTTATTTATTTAAGTTTAATGGTGTTTAAAAGAACTATAGGACAAAATAGTATCAAATCTTGTAATAATTCAATAAAAATTGAAGAAAGTTTAAATATAGGTCCGCGTAAAACATTACATGTTGTAAATGTTAAAGGTGAAAAATTTCTAATAGCCTCTGATATTCAAACAACAACATTTCTATCAAAACTTGGTGAAGAAAATAAAAATAAATCTTTACAATTTAAAAAAGATGACGAAAAAACTTTTTTAAGTGAACTTGATGAGTTAAAAAATCAAGAAAATACTAAAAATATAAGTATATTTGATGACATAAAAGAAGAGGAAGAAAAAAGTATATTTCGTGAACTTATTAACAAATTATAAATTATAAAACTAAGGTAAGAAAAGTTATGGAAAGTGTAATAAAAGATTTAAATCCCGTTTTGCAATTGCTGCTTGTAATGAGTTTATTTTCGTTTTTACCGGTGGTATTCACCTGTATGACGTGTTTTTTAAGGTATGCAATAGTATTTTCTATATTAAAACAAGCACTTGGAACGCAACAGGTGCCTCCTGCTATTGTTCTTTTGGGACTTGCGATAATACTTACTTTTTATACAATGACACCTGTCTTTGAGCAAATGTATCAAATGGGTCAAGTTCCATATAATAAAACCGGCAATCTTATGTTAACAGTGCAGGAAGGGTCAAAACCATTAAAAGAATTTATGATGAAGCAAACAAGGGAAAAGGATTTGGAATATTTTATATCTTTAACACACAAAGAACCTCCTAAAACCCCCGATGATATTTCAATATGGGAGGTTGCACCTGCATATATAATAAGTGAACTAAAGACAGCATTTGAAATAGGTTTTGTAATTTTTATTCCATTTATAGTTCTTGACCTTGTTGTTGCAAACGTTCTTCTTGCTTTGGGGATGTTTATGCTTTCGCCAACCATTATTTCTCTGCCTTTTAAACTTCTTATATTTATAGCAGTTGATGGCTGGGCAATGATTGTTCAGGGACTTGTTTCAAGTTTTAATTGAGGATAAATAATATGGAACTATTAGCTGAATTTATGTCAAGAGGTTTTGTAATAATGCTTATGATATCAATGCCCTGTGTGTTAACAGCTGCAGGTATAGGGCTTGTTGTTGGTATACTTCAAGCTGTAACTCAAGTTCAGGAACAAACAATAGCCGCAGCTCCTAAAATTCTACTTGTTTTTATGGTAATTATGATTTTTGGCATGGGATTTATGAAACTTTTAACAAATTTATTTCTTGAAGGAAATAATCTTGCATTTAATATTGTTCCTAAAAATGATTCATACGTTTTGCCGGCTGATTATTTTAAATATACGAAACCTTTTCAAATTGAAAGTAAAAATATAAAACCTGACTTTATTAATAGTGATGAAAAAGCCGGCGAATTAAACAAATCAATAAACAAAATACCATATGGTGTTGAAAAGGAAAAAGAAAAAAATATAAAAAGCAATAGACAGGAAAACCCGACTCCTAACATAATGGAATGGAAACAAATTCTAAAAAATAGACAAGGACAATAATTTAAATTATGCAATATAATTTTTTCATTAAAATAGTATTTATTTTATTTTTGGGGATAATCTTTTATTATAACCAGCTTTCATCAGAAACATTCGGGGAAATTTGTCAGGAAATAAAAGAATATGAAATAGACATAAATAAAAAATACATTATATTATTTGATAATAATGTAATAAATTATAAAAATGTAACACCTCGAATAATAAAACTTGAAAAAATTACAACTTTAAATAATGATAAAAATCTTTTTATTTTTTATGCAAAAGAAAAAGGAGAAGGTAAATTAGACTTTGAATTTGAAAACAATAAAAAATTTGAATATGTTATTAAAATAAGCAAAAAACCTAAAAAATATAACAAAACAGAAAATGATATAATATTTGAAATAGATAAACCTTATGGATTCATTCCTCAAGATGGTTTAATGGATATGGAGCTTGATAATATATGGATGAAATATTAAAAAATTTTGCAATAATATTTCCGGAATGTAACCGTATGTTAAGTTATGGGATATTAATATTTATCCGTATGATTGGTTTTGTAAGGTTTGCTCCTGTATTTAACCGTAAAGATGTTCCAGGGATGATAAAATTGTCTTTTATATTTCTTTTTTCGGTTATTTTAACAATAGTTTTAAAGCCAAATCAAATAATAACAAGTGATTCAATGTTACTTCAAGTCACACTCAATTTTGTATTTGGAGCTATGTTAGGCTGGATGACAAACTGTATATTGCTAGCAATAGAAGCCGGAGGAGATATGATAAATATGCAAATGGGTGTATCATCCGCTCAAATAATGGATCCAACAACTCAGGGGATGGTGTCACTTATGGGGCGTCTTTTTTCGTTGATAGCTGTAATAATATTTATAAATATAGGTGGAATATATTGGCTTTTTAACGCATTTTTAAGAAGTTTTGAAGTTTTTCCATTATTTACCCATGAATTTCCCCTCACTAAAGTTTTTGAACTTTCAAATGTTATAAAAATAACATCAAATTTGTTATATATGGGTCTTCAAATTGCATCTCCTGTTTTGCTTGCAACTTTAGGTCAGGATATTATTCTTGGTGTTATATCTAAAACAGCACCTCAAATAAACGTTTTTCAATTAAGTTTTCTTTTTAAGCCTGTATTTGGTGTTGCTATTTTATTGTGGATTATGCCTATATTGATTGGAGTAATAAGTGATTATTTTCTTTCATTTTCGTCAATATTTTAAAAATAATGTTAACTAATTTTACGATATATTAATTTTTAGTAATAAAAAGCTTAAAAAACTTTACTCTTAAATATTTTTTACTTAATATAAGATAAAGGAATAAATTGTTAGTTCAAAAAAATAAAAAAAAGAGGATAAACTCGTGGAAAACTTTAGTAATGACTTATTTGGGGCAAAAAGTAGTGAGAGAACCGGAAGCATAAATTTTTCTAATTTACCATCACCGGCTCGCATCAAGGTTGTAGGTGTAGGCGGTGGAGGCGGTAATGCTATAAACCGTATGATAAAAGCAGGTCTTGCCGGTGTTGATTTTTGGGCAATGAATACAGATGCTCAAGTGTTAGAAATGTCAGCTGCCAAAAATAGAATTCAATTAGGAAGCAAATTAACAGCAGGATTAGGTGCAGGTGGAGATCCGAGCGTTGGAGAAAAAGCTGCTGAAGAAACACGAGAAAATATCCAACAGGCACTGGCTGATTCCGATATGGTATTTATAACAGCCGGCATGGGCGGCGGTACAGGTACCGGGGCAGCAAGTGTTGTTGCAAGCATTGCTAAGGAACTAGGTGCTTTAACAATAGGCGTAGTTACAAAACCATTTGGTTTTGAAGGCAAGCGACGTATGAATCAGGCATTGCAAGGTCTTGAAAAACTAAAAGAAACAGTCGATGCTTTAATTGTTATACCAAATGATAAACTTATTGAGGTTGTGGAACGACGTACAACAATGCGTGAAGCTTTTCAGGTTGTTGATGAAGTTTTACTTCGTGGTGTTCAGGGTATCTCTGATATAATAACTGTTCCAGGGCTTATAAATGTAGATTTTGCAGATGTTAAGGCTGTTATGCAATCAAGCGGGTCAGCATTGATGGGCATAGGTCGCGGTTCAGGTGAAGGACGTGCTATGGAAGCTGCAAAACAAGCTATTAACTCACCTCTTTTGGAAACTTCAATCAATGGAGCAACCGGTATCATTATGAATGTTACAGGTGGACCTGACATGACATTGCATGAAGTAACAGAAGCTGCTCAAATTATTCATGATGCTGTGCTTGATGATGCAATTGTTACATTCGGTTCTGTTATTGATGATAGAATTCAGGGTGAAATTCAAATAACTGTTATTGCTACAGGTTTTGAAATGAAAACTAATGATATTCGCAATAAAGATATAGGCGGCATTCAAAATAGCCTTTCTAAACCTCTTAGTGCTGCAGATTTCTTTCAAAATGCATTTAATCAGCAAAATTCACATATTTCTTCTTCTCACCAAACATCTCTTTCTCAACAAAGTGGAAATATGGCTGTCACTGCTGCAAAACAAGCCAATAATAATCAGCAGCAAAATATTAATAATATAAAACCTAAGTCAGAATCAGGTAGTTGGAATATACTTGATATACCTGATTTCTTGAAAAAATAATGCTTAACTCTAATTTTAACTAACAAAAAAGAATGATTATTTATTTAATCATTCTTTTTTATATGTAAATAAAATTCTTAATAATTTTTATACCATCTTCTGTCAAAATAGATTCAGGATGAAACTGAACACCAAAAGTTTTATAATTGTTAAGTTTTATGCCCATTATTAAATCATCATTTGTCTTTGCAATGATTTTTATTTTTGAAGGTAAAGATTTTTTCTCAACAATTAATGAATGATACCTTGTTGCTTTGAATCCTTGTTTTAAAGAATAAAATAATGGTTCTTTATTGGCATAATAAATATTAGAAGTTTTACCATGATATGGATCCTTAGATTTTATTATTTTTGCATTAAAACAATGTGCAATTATCTGATGCCCCAAACAAACACCTAAAATTTTTTTTGTTTTATAGAATTTTTTTACAACATCTATTGAAATACCACCATCATAGACATTGCCGGGCCCTGGGGATATTATTATTGAAGAAAAGTTTATATTTTTTAAATCTTGAATACTTATTTTATCATTTTTGAAAACTTTAGGATTTAAGCCTAAAATCCTTACATAATTTACAATATTATAGGTAAATGAATCATAATTATCTATAATTATCATAATTCAAGCTCCACCTTAGTCATTTTTCTTACAGAATTTATACAAAATATTTCATCAGCTTCAATTAAATCTTTAATATACAAATCCTTTTCAATAACTTTTGTTTGTTTAAATAAAAATTTTCGGTAACATCCATTTAATAATCCCGATTTTAAAAAAGGGGTATAATAAAAATTGTCTTTTTTAATAACAATATTAGATCTTGTTCCTTCGGTTATTTGATTTTTCATATTGGTATATATTTCATCAAAAAGTTCATTGTTTGATATTTTTCTACTTGTCATTTCATACCACATTCTATTTGTAGTTTTATGGTATAAAAAAATATTTTTATTATTTACCTTATTTTTAGATATTTTTATTTTATTAGTTTTTAATTTTTCTAATTTTTTATATTCAATTTCAAGTTTACCATTTTTACTTAATAAAATTCTCATAATACAAGAATTATATTTTGGAATTAAATTGTTAAGATTACCTTTTATTTTAAATCCAAATTTTTTTGCTGTTTTTTTTAAACGTATAAGATGAAAATGTTTTAAAAATATTTGTTTATTTTTAACTTTCATGGTCTCAATAATTTTAAAATTAGTATTTAGAAATTTTTTCTTTAATAAAGTTTCTTCCCACTCACAAACCGGATTGGAATCCCACACAATAGCAGAGCCTGTATAAACTTTATAATTTTTTTGTCTTGCTTCTTTATATAATGTCCTAATTGGTACTTGAAATAAAATTTGATCTGGTTCAATAATGCCTATAGCTCCACAATATACACCTCTTTTATAGTTTTCAATATTCTTAATAACTTTAACCGTTGAAACTTTAGGTGCTCCACTTATTGAACCACAGGGAAAAAGATTTTTAAATATGTCATATAATTTAACATCATAATCAATTAAAGCACTTATTGTTGATGTCATCTGGTGAAGGGTTGGATGTGTTTCAACTTCAAATAACTTATCTACTTTAACTGTTCCAGTTTTGGCTATTTTACTCAAATCATTACGTAATAAATCTACAATCATGACATTTTCAGCAATATTTTTTATATCTTTTTTTAAAAAATTTATATTCAACAAATCTTCATTTCTGGTTTTTCCCCTTTTAATCGTCCCTTTCATAGGTTTTGTTATTATTTTATTATTTTTAATTTTAAAAAATAATTCCGGCGAAAATGATAATATAGTTTCATATTCATTTTTTATAAAAGCATTATAAGGTGTCTTTTGATTTTTTTGTATAAAATTATATAAAGTAAAATCATCTCTACAATTCGTACAAACTGTTGAAGGGTATGTATAATTGACTTCATATGTTATTCCACAGCTTATATAATTTTTTATCTTTTCTATATTTTGCAAATATTTATATTTATCAATATTTTCAAATGTTACAATTTGAATATTATCATCATTTTTTAAGTCTTTTGAAATTTCGTATTTTTTATAATCTTTAAAAACTTCAAAATATAATAAAGGAAGCTTTGATTTATAATTTATATTCATATCGAGAAAATAATTATAGGCTTCATATTTTATATATCCCAACAAATAAAAATTATTTTTTGAATAATAATCAATTAGATCAAATGCAAGATCAAATGAATTTTTATCAAATGCCATTATTTTTTTTATAGGGTTTGAAAATAATTTATTATAAAAAATTTGCATAAGAAAATAATACCTCAAACATAATCATCTTTTTCATGATAAACTAAGGATGGATTTAAGTTTAAAGTCGAAATTAAGATGATAGAAAAATTTTTAAGATTATTAAAGGGATTTTCAATAATTATAACAATTCAAATTATTTCTGATTTTATAGTAAAATTAACGCACTTGCCAATTCCGGGATCAATTTTGGGGCTTGTGTTATTTGTTTTATTTCTAAAATTTAAAATTGTTAACAAAAATCATGTTGAAGATTGTGTTAATTTAATTTTAAAATATATGCCTTTACTATTTGTACCTTTGTTTGTAGGTGTTGTTTCCTGTTATGACATTTTTAAAAATGATTTATTAAAATTATTATTAATTATCATTATAAGCACATTTATTGTTTTATTATTCACAGCCTTAACAGTTGAAACTATTATAAAATTTATAAAACTTTCAAAATTAAAGGAGGTTAAAAGAAAGTAAAATGATAATTATAGAATTTTGGGGGCTTTTATTGACATTAATAACGTTTTTCATATCAAAAAAAATATCAAAATATTTAAAAAAAATACCACCAATACTAATTTCAGGAATATTTTTGATAATATTTTTAAAATATTTTAAAATACCATATGAATCCTACAATAAAAGTGCACAAATATTAACAATGTTATTAGGGCCTGCAACCATAGCACTTGGATACCCTTTATATAACAATTTACATGTACTTAAAAAAAATAAACGTGCAATTTATACAGGTTTTTTTGTAGCAATATCAAGTGCAATATTATCAACATATATTTTAGGAAATATAATGCATTTGGACAAAAAACTTATAATGTCCATACTGCCAAAATCAATAACAACCCCACTTGCAGTTGAAACAGCAGCACAAATAAATGGAATACCGCAAATAACAGCCTGTATTGTGTTTTTAACAGGATTATTTGGAGCTTTATTCTCTCACGATATTTTAAAATATTTTAAAATAAAAAGTGATATAGCAAAAGGAATAGCAATTGGTGCATCAAGTCATGTTATGGGCACATCAAGTTGTATTGAAAAAAAACGTGAACTTCAAATTACATTTTCAACAATAGCTTTAATAATTGTCGGAATAATAACATCACTTAGCTGTGTTCTTTTCTTTACTTAGTTTTTATCTTTAATAAAATTTTTAATTTTTTTCTGTATAAATAAAATTTCTTCCTTTGTTAAATACTTTACAAAATTGGAAAATTCAAAAAGTGCATCTTCTCTGGATAAAAACATTCCTAATTGAACTTTTTTTATCCATTCATTAACTTCTTTTGTTATCAATATTAATTCCTTTTATTTTGTCTATTAATCTTAAACTTATGCAAAATAAATTATAAAAAAAATAAATATAAAAAGAAACAATAAATTATTTCTATTGTCTTTTTTATTTTTAAATTTTATTATATAAATAAAAATACCTTATATTTATGGAGAATAAAATCACAAATGAATGAAAAAGAAAAAATGCTAAACGGTCTTTTATATGATGCAAATTATGATAAATCATTAATTGAAGAAAGAATGAATTGTAAAATATTATGTTCAAAATTTAATAACACTTTATATGAAGATACTGAAACGAGAAAAAATTTACTAAAGCAAATTATAGGTAAATTCAAAAATAATTTTGTTATAGAACCTTCATTCTGGTGTGATTATGGTTATAATATTGAAATAGGTGAAAATTTTTATTCAAATCATAATCTTATTATTTTAGATCCGGCAAAAGTTATCTTTGGAGACAATGTTTTTATTGGTCCCAATTGTGGATTTTATACAGCAGGGCATCCTTTGAATATAGAAGAAAGAAATAAAGGTCTTGAATATGCAAAACCAATTATTGTTTCAAACAACGTGTGGTTTGGTGGAAATGTTGTTGTTATGCCTGGAGTTACAATTGGAGAAAATTCTATAATTGGGGCAGGAAGTGTTGTTGTTAAAAATATACCTTCAAATGTTGTTGCTTGTGGTAATCCTTGCAAAGTTATAAAGCATATTTAATTAATTTTTAAATTAAAAAAATTATTATTAAAAAGGATATTATTATGAAAAATAAAGAAATTTTAGATAGACTTATTTCTGACTTTAAGCAGTTTGATGAAATAGAGGCAATAGCTCTTTCAGGTTCTTCTACAACAAAAGCAGCTGATAATAAATCGGATTTTGATATATATATTTATTGCACAAAAGAACCTAGTGTAAAAAAACGAGAAAATATTATAAAAAAATATGCCAACAAAGCTGAAATAGACAATCACTATTTTGAAACAGGTGATGTTTTTATTTTTAAAGAAACACAAAAACCTGTTGACATTATGTATCGTTCACCTGATTGGATTGAGGAAAATATAAAACGAGTTTGGGAAGATGGAAATGCTTCTTTAGGTTATACAACTTGTTTTATTTATAATGTAAATAAATCTAAAATTCTTTATGACAAAAATGGTTGGTTTGCAACACTTCAAAACAAAACAAAAACACCTTATCCTAAAAAACTAGCAAAGAATATTATAGAAAAAAATTTTAATTTCTTAAAAGATGTAATGTTTTCATATTATGACCAGCTTCTATCCTCAGTTGAAAGAAAGGATTTTGTAAGTATAAATCATAGAGTAGCGGCTTTTCTTGCAAGTTATTTTGATATAATTTTTGCAAAAAATAAGATTCTTCATCCGGGAGAGAAAAAACTTGTAGAATTTGCAAAAAATAATTGCAATATTTTGCCTTCAAGTTTTGAAGAAGATGTAAATAATCTTGTTATTTGTGAAGTTTCAAAAAAATTAGGAATCGCCGATAGACTTGTTGAAAATTTGAGAAAAATCTTATAATTTATTTTACCACTTTCCAAAATGCATTTTTTGTTTTGCATTATAATTGACTTGTTCTACAACTTGATTATCACAAGCCGGATACCCGAGTCCAATATAACAAGATAAAAGATAATTTGAAGGAGCATTTACTATTTTTGCAACATTTAAACCTTCTTCTCCTACAGGAATCCTCATTGAACATGCAAGTCCCTCAGCAGTGGCACTTAAAAATATATTTTGAATAACACACCAAATAGATGCAAAAGGATTTAAAGAACTAACAGACACAGGTTTCATAACTTTAGCATTTGATTTAAAAAAAGGTAAAATAATATGAGAGGCATTATATAGCATTGAATATTGTCTTGGCATTGCAATTGCATACATTTTTTGTTGTAAAGTACCATCTTCAAGAGTCTGTTTTAAAATTTCAAGAGTTGGTTCAACACCTTGTTTCCCAAATTTAAGAACATTTTCTTTATCTTCTTTATCTTTAATTATAACAAATTCCCAATTCCTTAAATGGTCATGTGTAGGAGCTTTTAATCCAGCATTTATAATTTTTTCAAGAATTTCATCAGAAACAATTTTATTTTCAAAGTCTCTTACAATTCTTCTTTTTTCAATAGCCTCATATAATTCCATTTATTTTTATCTCCTATTATAATTATTAATTTTAATCAAATTGTAAAATAAGTATATTAAATTAACAACTTGACTTAGAGTTGCTATAAGGTATTAAAATAATAAAAAAAGGTTTTTAAAGTAAAAAAATAAAAGGAGATGAATATGAAAATACTTGTTATTACAGGAAGTCCAAGAAAAAATGGAAATTCAAATACACTTGCAGACAACTTTATAAAAGGAGCTAAAGAAGCAGGGCATATTGTTGAAAGATTTGATGCAGCATTCAAAAACGTCCATCCATGTGTTGCCTGTAATAAATGTGGTATGAATGGAGAGTGTGTTTTTAAAGATGACTTTGAATTTGTAAAAAATAATATTATAAATTCAGATGCTGTTGTTTTTACAACTCCAATGTATTATTTTGGAATATCAAGTCAAATTAAAACAGTAATTGATAGATTTTATGCAATAAACGGCAAAATTCATGTTCCTAAAAAAGCCATTTTAATTGTTACCTATGCAGATCATTCAATGAAAGATGCACATCCTATTATAAGTCATTATGAAACTCTTCTTGAATATCTTGGATGGTCAGATTCAGGTAAAATTATAGTACCTGATGTTTGGAAAGAAGGTGATATTAATAACACACAATATCCTGAGCAAGCTTATAAATTAGGCAAAAATATATAAGGTAGGTTACTTTCTTGGATTATGCAGTGTTCGGAACTATGCAACTTTGTTTTACAATTTTTTTAAGAATTATTTAAAAATATTTTAATGTCCTCCGGATGGGGTTACTTTGTTTATTTTTTTTAAGAATTATTTAAAATTAATTTAATGTCCTCCGGACGGGGCAACTGTCTTGGATTTGCTCCACGCTCACAGAGTCTCACCTT
>CALUPO010000008.1 GCA_944322675.1 Candidatus Gastranaerophilales bacterium
GCTCCTGTTGATTGCTCCAGCGGTAAAACAACAAGAAAAAGAAACAACAAAGGTGGTAACCATCTCTTTAGTGTGAGTGCTGGGGTGAGAGTCTTTTCCTATCTCCCTCTCCCTTTTGAGCGTGAGGGCAGGGGTGAGGGTGGTTCTAATGTAGCTTCGTTTCACATTTTTTTCAAAAATTATTAAAAATTATTTTTGGATTTATATATCAATTTACACTAAGCTTTGTGTAAAGTTGTATATAAATCCCTAAACAAGAATAACTAATGTCACATTTACATGCTTTGTCAGAAAAAGTAATAGATAAAACTAATCCATGCATTTTTTAATGATTTAATTTGGATGTGCTTGAATTTATCAATTACTTTTTATAGTTTTATATTTGATTTTGTAAAATGTTGAATACTTAACATAAAATTTACTTTTATATTTTTTCCTTTTACTATATTAAAATTAAAATATCTAGATGTTAAAATATATTATCCATCTTATTTTCCCCCACCCATAAGCACAATTTGTTAAGATAAAAAAATACTCCTTTTAAAAAGAAGTATTTAAAAATAAAAAATAAATTATTAAATAACAATATTACATAACTTTTTAATGCTTAAATCTTTTACCTGTATTTTGTATAATATCATTTGAAATTGGTTGTAAATTTTGCTTTCTAATATTATTACCAACAGATTTTTCTAATCTTGATGCCATACTTAATAGAACATCATATGGTATTTTTTTTGCTTCTTTTTTTGTTACAGGTAATGATTGTCCAAGAATAGTTTTTGTAGTTATTACTTGTGTATATAATCCCATATTTCCCTTATTTTCTCTTGTTTTACCAATAATTTGAGCATATTCTGAAAAATCTTCATCTAAAAAAGGATGATAACTAACTTTTCTTTTTATATTAGCAACTCCATTTTTTGGATTCCATAAATCTCCTTCTTCTTTTATAACTTCCTCAATACCTTTAAAAGACACCTTATTTTTATTAGAAAATTTATTAACGTTTGAATAAGGCATGTTAAATCCAACTGAATGTACTTTCATATACTTTCTCATCCCTTTCTCTAACTCATAAAATAACGTATACTAATTTTATCAAAAAAAAATAAAAAGTTAAATATTTTCTTTTTTTCATATTTATTATAAAATAAGAATACGAAGTTTAATAAGCTGATAGGCAATTATGCTTAGTTATAACATTATTTGTGTGTTGTAATGAGTAATTAAATTTCAAGTGTTAGAAATAAAAAATAAAAGTAAAAGGAGAAAAAAATGACAAGTGAACAACAAGCAACACAAGTGCGTGAATTATTTGAAGCAGGTGTGCATTTTGGGCATCAAACACAAAAATGGAATCCAAAAATGAAGCCATATATATTTTCAGCACGAAATGGCATTTATATAATTGATTTACGTAAAACATCTGAAAAATTAGATGAAGCATGTGCTCAAGCACGTGAATTTGCTTCACGAGGAAAAAATATTGTATTTGTAGGCACAAAAAAATCAGCCGTCGATATTATGAAAAATGAATCACAACGTTGCGGTATGTATTATATAAATCGTCGTTGGCTTGGTGGTATGTTAACAAATTTTGAAACCATAAGAACTAGAATTAACAAATTACGTGAACTTGAAGAGTTTATTAATTCAGGTCACATTGACAAACTTCCAAAAAAAGAAGTTGCACAAATTATGAGAAAATTATCAAAACTTTCAAAAACTTTAGGTGGTATAAAAGAAATGCGTGGCATGCCTGATATGTTATTTATAGTTGACCAACAAATGGAAGATATTGCAATTAAAGAAGCTAATAAATTAAATATTCCAGTATTATGCTTGGCTGATACAAATGCTGATCCTGATGGTATTGATTATATTATACCTGGAAATGATGATGCCATTCGCTCAATAGAATATATAACCTCTAAAGTAGCAGATGCTATATTAGAAGGTAAAGCTCTTCGTGAAAATAAAGCAACAAGTGCTGTTGGCAATAATAATTCAAAAACAATTAGTGCTCAGGATGCCAATGTTCAAACAAATGAAGATAATCAAGTTGAAAAAGAATAAAATATAAGTCAAAATATTTATTAATAAATAAGTTAATTTAAATAAAGAGAAAGGATTATATTATGACAATTACCGCTCAAATGGTTAAGGAACTTCGTGAAAAAACAGGTGCCGGTATTTTAGATGCTAAAAAAGCTCTTGTTGAAAATGATGGTAATATGGAAAAAGCTATGGAATTTTTACGTCAAAAAGGAATTGCATCAGCTGATAAAAAAATGGGTAGGATCGCTGCAGAAGGCATTGTCTGTGCATCTATTGAAGATAATAAAGGCGTTCTTGTTGAGGTTAATTGTGAAACAGACTTTGTTGCAAAAAATGAAGAATTTAAAAATTTCGTTAGTTGTATAGCAAATACAATACTAAAAACACAACCTAAAGATATTGAAACTTTACTTTCTTCAAATGCTTGTTGCGATGAGTCAAAAACAGTTGAAGATAAAATAAAAGAAAAAATTGCAACAATTGGTGAAAAAATTACATTACGTCGTTTTGAAATATATGAAGGAAATCTTGCTTCTTATGTACATAATGGAAAAATTGGCGTTATGATTCAAACTAGTGCTAAAGACGATGCTCTTGCAAAAGATATATGCCTTCATATAGCATCTTGTGCTCCACAATTTATTACTCGTGATGAAATTCCTCAAGATATTATTGATGAAGAAACTCGTATTGAAATGGGCAAAGAAGACTTGGCTAAAAAACCTGAAAACATTCGTGCTAAAATAGTTGAAGGTCGCGTTAATAAGCTAATGGCACAAAAATGTCTTCTTGAACAAGCTTTTGTGAAAGATCCTAATCAAACTATTGCTCAGTTAATCGAAGGTAAATTTGATATTATTAAATTTACGCGTTTTGAACTTGGTGAAGGACTTGAAAAGAAACAAGAAAACTTTGCTCAAGAAGTTATGGAACAAATGAAAAAATAATTTAAAATAATTATTTATTAAATTTAAAATAAAGGCGGGATTTAAATTTTAATTTAAATCCCGCCTTTAAAATAATAATAATTATTATAATTATATAAATATTGAATTTACTGTGCTAAAGCTTTTTTAACTTCTTTCTTATAAATTTCAACATTTGGTTGCAAAACTTCGCTTAAAGCAACATCGCTAGGTGTCACATCACCTTTAAGTTGTCTTAATATATTACCTGTATACAATGTTTCAAAGTGTTTAAGCTCAATAAATTTTGCAATAGAAGATAATGATAAATCGCTTAACTCAATTGTTGAAACAGGATGTTGTTTAGAATATGCACTAACAACACCCTTTAAAACCGCATTTGCATATTTATCATCTTGTTTTACGGAAACAAAAGTAAAGAAAGAATCTTTATTGTTTTCATCCAAATCTGATTCAGCATTATAATGCAAATACCCTGGTCCAATATTTGTATCTGTTGAAATATTAGCTTTTAAAGATTCATTTTTTAATTGTTTTTCCCATAAAGTAGTGCCAGCAAAAGCATCACCAAAATATTCAACAAAATGTTTAATTTTTCCATCTTGACGTGCGTTTACATTAAATATAGCCAATTTTAAAGCATCATTTTTATTTACATCTTCGTTCAAAAATTCTTCTTGAGTTTTTAAAGAAGATTCCAACATCTTGATTGTGTCTTCTTTTTTCACACCTACAAAAGCAAGGGTAAAAATAGTAGCATCATCAAAAATTGAAAAACGACCGCCAACATCATCATGAACATAACCTGATAATTTTATTTCACCATTTTCAACAAGTTTTCTTAAATTACTTTTTTCTGGATTTTTATCGGTCATAGCCACAAAAGCTTCCTCAAGCTTGCGATTAGGAGTCTTTGTTTTAACAAGTTCTTTAGCATTTTGATATGCAACAGTAGTTTCTAATGTTCCGCCTGATTTTGACACAACTAAAAATTTAACTTTACTTTCTTTACCTTCAATTTTTTTAGCAAATTTATTAAAACTTATAGGATCAACTGAAGAATAAAAATGCACTTTATCTTCCATGCCTATCATATTCATTAAAGCTTCAGTTGTATGTCTTGAACCGCCAATACCCAAAATAGCAAGTTCATTTGAACCGTCTTTTTTAGCTTCCTGAGCCAAATTGTAAATATTATCAATATTTTCAATTTGATTTTTAGGCAAAAAGCCTATCCAATTCAAAAATTGCCCCGGTTTTTGAATACGAGACTTAACATCTTCAACTGCTTTTTTTGCTTCACATTCATAATCATTTTTAAAACTGGTTAAAACTTTAACATTTAACATTTTAAAACTCTCCTATAATCAAAATATTTAACATACATTTTCATACTAGCATAAATATTTAAGATTATAAATAATATAATAAGTTTTTTACTACATAAAAAGTATAGTTATAGAAAAACAAAAAATTAAAAGTTTAATCAAAAAGTTCAATGTTTAAAAACAAAAAAACATATATTATAAAAGTACAATAAATCCTCGACTCTTCTGATTGCTTATGCTACTGTTTCTACCTCATTTAATCTTTAAATGAGGTTTTTTTTAATATATTTATCCGCTATTGATTTAAATGTTGTTCCTCATCTATATTCAAAGCTTCTTCATCCGAAGAAACTTGTTTTCTTTGTATTTTTAGCTTTAAAATCCTTGCACAATCAATTTCAAGAACCTCAAAACATAAATTTTTATACTCAGCTTTATCACCTATTTCAGCTATACGACCAAGCTCTTTAACAACAAGACCGCCAATTGTTTCAACATCTTCAACATCTTCTTCAAGATTTAAGTCAAAATATTTATACAACTCATCAATACGCATCATAGCATTAGCAATATATTCATTTTCATTAATTTGCTTTATATTAGTTTCATCTTCATCATCAAATTCGTCTTGCACTTCACCTACAATTTCTTCAATAACATCCTCCAAAGTAACAAGCCCTGATGTGCCGCCAAATTCATCAACAATTATTGCAATTTGTGCATGATTTTTTCTAAATTCAAGAACAAGATTATCAATAGTAACAGTTTCGGGCACCAGCATAGCCGGTCTTATAATTTTCGAAATATCAACATATTGATTGTTTGCTAAAAAGCTATAAAAATCCTTAATATGCACAATACCTAAAATATGGTCTAAATCATCTTTATAGACAGGATAACGTGTATATTGATTTTCAAGACTAATACGTTTAAATTCTTCATCACTTGCATCAACAGGAATACATACCATATCAGTTCGTGGTACCATAACTTGTTTAGCTGTCAAATCAGAAAATTTAAATACATTTTGAAGTAAATCCTTTTCTGTTTCATTTAGGACACCTTCTTGATAACTTGCATCAATTAACATATTTAATTCTTCAGTTGAATGCACAAACTGTGATGAATTTGAATGTGGAATATGAAAAAGCTTTAATAATGCAAAACCAAAACCGTTTAAAATAAAAATTAGAGGATTAAATATCTTAGTCACAAGCATCATAGGTTTTGCAACAAATAACGCTATTTTAACGGGGAATTGAAGGGCAATTGCTTTAGGCATAAGTTCACCAATTACAACATGCAAAATTGTAATTATCGAAAAAGCTATTGCGACAGATATTGAATGTGTTGCCAATGATTTTGAAATACCCGGCAGAAAAATAAATAAAGGCTCTATTATACGTGCAATAGTTGCTTCACCAACCCAACCTAAACCAATACTTGCAATTGTTATTCCAAGTTGTGTGGCTGCTATATATCTATCTAAATCATCTAAAGCATCACAAACTATGGAGGCATCTTTATTTCCTTCATCTTTTAACTGTAATATTTTTGTTTTACGTGAGCTTACAAGAGCAAACTCAGATGCTACAAAAAAACCGTTCGCCAGTAATAAACAAATGATAATTAAAAGATTAAAAATAATACTCGTCTCAGATTCCATATTTTCTCCTACTAATTTTATATTTTAGCAAAATTTATGATAATTTTCAATAATATATTTTTACTATTTTCCAATGCAAAAATTTTCAAATATATTACTCAAAATATCTTCATTTATACTCTCACCTGTTATTTCCTCAAGTTTAAGTATAGCTCCTTTTATGTCTATTGTTATTAAATCCTGAAGTATTTTCTTTCTTACACCTTCTATTGCCAGTTGAATTGATTTTTTTGCTTCATAAAAACAATTCTGTTGCCGAACATTTGTTATATATTCTATTTCTTTGTTTGAATTAAAAGAATATGCTGTTTTAGTAAAAATCAAATCTTTTAATTTATCTATATTTTTTTCAGTTTTCGAAGAAATTAAAATATAATTTTCTTTATCCTCATTTTCAAAATATACTAACTTTTTCTTAAGTAAAGAATCTATATCTTTATCTAAAATTAAATCAAGCTTTGAAAAAACAATAATATGAGGTTTATCTTTTATTTTTTGATATAACTCAATTTCATCATCTAAAATTGGAGAAGCTAAATCACAAACAAATAGAATTAAATCAGCATTTTGAACTTCTTCATGTGTTAAACTTATACCTATTTTTTCAACTTCATTAACACATTTAATATCTCTTAAACCAGCAGTGTCTGAAATATTTATATTTAGACCATTAATAACTATATTTTCATTTATAATATCACGTGTTGTACCAGGTATATTAGTAACAATAGCACGTTGTATATTTAAAAGTTTATTAAACAATGAAGACTTTCCAACATTAACTGTTCCCAATAAAGTAACTTTTATTCCCTGTCTTAAAATATTACTTTCACTTGCAAAAGATAATATCTTATCAATTTTAGAAACTACATTTTCTAGAACACATTCAATTTCATTATAATCAACCTCACATACATCCTCAGGGAAATCTATTGAGGCCACAATTTTTGATAGCAAATCAATCAATTCACTTTTTATATTTTTAACTTCAATAGCAAGTTTTCCACGCAGATTAGAAACACTTTTTCGTGCAAAAGATGAAGTATTTGATTCTATTATATCCAAAACAGACTCAACTTGGGTTAAATCAAGTTTCTTATTAAAGAAAGCTCTTTTTGTAAACTCACCACGTTTTGCATACCTCGCTCCAAATTGAAAAACAAGATCAAGTATATTTTTAATATTATTTACTCCTCCATGACAGTTAATTTCAATAACATCTTCACCTGTATAACTTTTTGGAGCTTTAAATGGTAAAATTATAACTTCATCAATATAATTTTTATTCTGGTCAATAATCCAACTATGATAAATTTTATTTGCTTCTTTTATATTAACACTTGATATTTTATTTATTATATCAAATGCTTTACTTCCTGATATACGTATTACCCCTATTGAGCCAATTCCAAAAGGAGTTGCTATCGCTGCTATTGTATCAAATTCTAATTCATTAACTAACATATACCTTATATTTTACAATCAACACCTACTTAATACAAGCAACAAATAAATCTATAAAAAAATAAATGAAAGTAATTAAATTTAAATTACTTTCATTTTTTATAAATAATTTTAATTAATAATTTAAAATTTTCAATTAATCATGTTTATTATTTTCAATAATTTCACAGGCTTCTTCATACCCTTGTTCATAAAATTTACTTTCATCAGGATCAAGAATTTTTAAAAGTTTTAAAAAATTACCAGCATGTACTTTTTCATCATCAGCAATTTCTCTTAACAACTTTATAGCATCTTTATCATCAATGGATTCAGCAAGTTGATCATATAACTGTATAGCTTCATATTCTGATGCTATATTAAAGCGTATTGCACGGATTAATTCTTCCTTAGTTAACTTTCTTTCACATTTATTTCCATTAAATGGACTACTAAATTCAGGCATATTTACTTCTCCTTTTTAGTTATTACATTTTAATTATTTTAAATTCTATAAAATAAATCATTACCTGAGAGAATTAATAACGGCTAATCATTCAATAATATCCTTTATACTATTTTATTAACCAACTATTTATAGACAAATTTCATAAATCTATTTTAAATAAATACATAAAAAGTTAGATAAATAAAAAAATATTAAAAGAGGTAGAATTATGACACATCAAATCGTTGAAGCTAAAGATTATAGTTATTTGCTTGGCACTTTGGAAGGATTTAGTGATGAACTTCTAAAACAACATTTTGAACTATATAATGGATATGTTAAAAGTGTAAATGAAATAAATGAAAAAATTTCAAGTTTAACGCAAAAAAAAGGAAACCCATCATATTCGCAATACCGTAGTTTATTAAGTTTTAAATCTTTTCCACAAAATGGTGTGGTGTTGCATGAATTTTATTTTTCAAATTTAAATTCCCAAAAAACTTCACCTTCTCAAAAACTTTTGGAGTTTATTAATCACGAATTTAATTCATTTGATGAATTTATATTAGATTTAAAAGAAGCCGGAAAAAGTGCACGTTCAGGCTGGGTAATTTTAAGTTATGATGAAAGGCAAGTAAAAATACAAAATTCAGTTATTGATCTTCATGATGAACATTTACCTTTATTAAACATCCCTTTGCTTGTTCTTGATGTATGGGAGCATGCTTACACGGTTGACTATGGCATAAACAAAGCAGATTATTTAGATGCTTTTGTTAAAAATATAGATTGGGAAACTGTCTCAAAAAGGTTTGATAACGTTTGCAAGCACGATATTTGTTAGAATTATTTTTCAATCCAACCGCCGCCTATTAAAGATTTATCCTTAAGATCATAAAAAACAGCTGCTTGTCCATTTGTAACAGATGAGACAGGCTCCTCAAAAGCAACATGAGCTTCATGATTTTTTGTAAGACATATCTTAGCTTTAAAATAGTTCATATTATATCTTATTTTTACAAATGCATCGAATTCTTGATGGTTATAATTTGGATTTTGAATAAAAACATTTTTTAAGTTAACAAAATATTCATCAAGTTCATGTCTTTCACCCAAGTAAACAATATTATTGGCACTATCAATATTCAAAACATATAAAGGGACCTCATAAGATAATCCAATACCTTTTCTTTGACCCACGGTATAAAAATAACATCCTTCATGTTTTCCAACCACTTTATTTTCACTTTTTAAAATAAAATCACCCTCATTCACTCCAAATTTTCTAAGGAGATATTTTTTAGTAGTGCAAGGTTTTTTTATAAAACAAATATCCTGACTTTCTTTTAAAGATTTTGAAGGTAAATTATTCTTACGTGCAATAGTTTTAACCTCATCTTTTGTTAAATCACAAAGAGGAAATAATGTTTTTGATAGTTGATGTTGATTCAATTCAAATAAATAATAAAGCTGATCTTTTTTGCTATCCGAAGCAGCTTTTAAAGAATAAACACCATTTTCAACTTCAATTCGTGCATAATGACCTGTTGCAACATAATCACAATTTTGAACATTTATTGCAAAATCAAATAATTTTCCCCATTTTATAGTCTTATTACATACAATGCAAGGGTTTGGAGTTCTACCGTTTTTATAATCATTTTCAAAATATTCAACAACATTATTCTTAAAATCTGAAGATAAATCGACAACATAATGTTCAATATTTAAAGCATCAGCAACTTTTTTTGCATTATGAACAATGACATCAAAATTTTCATCATCCAACATTTTAGCAGTAAGTCCAATAACGTTATATCCTAATTTTTTAAGTAAAAATGCACTAACAGAACTATCAACTCCACCGCTTAACAATACCCCCGCTTTAGGAGATAACGTCGTTTTCATAATAATTTATTCCCTCCTGAGTTAATATATAATGTTTTAAGGAATTTACATTTTCACTTTCATCAAGTTTTATATACCCGTTTGCCATTGCCTCCTCCAATACAGGATGATCAATAGGAAAGTTGGTTAAAGGATATATTTTATTATTTATTTGCTTTAAAGTAAAACTTTTTAAATTTTCAATAGTATTTAAATAATAAGCACAAAGTATAAATCTTTTAATATTACTTTGAGGATTTTTTTCAAAATAAAATGTTTTAAAAGCATCCTCTTCGAATTGTTTTTCAATTACCTGAGTTTTAGGATTTTCCATAGCTTCATTTAACTTATCTTCAAAAGTAATTTGTTTAGATTCACTTGATTGGGATATATCATTTTGAGCGGGCAAATTTGTTTCATCTTCATCTAGTTTATTTTTTTCAAAAATTTTTTTTAAATAATATTCTGATTTATTATTAAAAACTTCTAAATTATCAGTTGAAAACTCAAATTCTAAGTTATCCTTTTTTACTTTAAAATAATAATTATACATAACTAACCCTAAACCACTTATTTTATTTAAAATATATTTTAACACTTATAAATGTTAAATTTTGTAAAATTTTATATAAAAAAAGTTAATTTTTTTACATAAAATAACTTTATTTATATATAAAGTAAGTGATTAGGAGATTTAAGTATGAATTTAAGTGGAATCAATTTTGGCATGCAACCTTTTGGTAGTCAATATCAAAACATAAACAATCAAAACATGCCGGGTCAAACAATACCAGGACAAATGAGCAATAATAATCCTAATATAAATGGTAATCAGTACACACAACTTCCCGGCAATTATAGAGGATATTTTATACCGTATCCTCAAGCCTATAATGGAGTTTCAATGCCTAATTTAACAAAAAGCTTTGGTCAGCAACAAATTCAACAACCGCAGCAATTAACACAACCACAGTTGCAGCAGCAGCAAATACAACAATATAAAAATATAATAAATAACACAAATACTCCACAAAGTTTTGGAAACACAACACCTCAACAAACAAATATCTCTCAAGCTCAGCCATTACAGCTAAATAAGAATAATGTTATGATGAACAATTATCCACCTTTATATGAACAAAATGCAAATCCTAATCAGATGCAAACATAACATTTAAAATGAAAAAAAGTTAAAAAAATATAAAAACTCCTTAATTTTATTTGACAAGGAGTTTTTTCATTGTTATATTTATATAGTAATAATGTATTAAGAGGTATGCTGTATTAAATGTCAAAAAATGACTGCGGCACCTAAAAATAGAGAGGAACGGTAATAAAAATGTACGCAATTATTGAAGCTTCAGGAAAACAATACAAAGTTGAAGAAGGTCGTTATGTTGATTTTGAACTTTTAGGTAAGTCTGTTGATGAAAAAGTAACTTTTGATAAAGTTATTATGCTTGTAAACGGAAAAAAATCAAAAGTTGGACAACCTTATGTTGCTAATGCACAAGTTGAAGGTAAGGTTATAAAAATAGATAAAAACAAAAAAGTTATTGTTTTTAAACAACGTCCTAAAAAAGGATACCGTCGTAAGCAAGGTCATAGACAAGGTTTTTGCCGTGTTATGATAAATAAAATAAAAACTAAGGCTACTGGCGAAAAGACACAAAATAGTTCAAGTGAAGAAGTTTAATTAATAATTATAGATAGGAGAAATAAAAATGGCACATAAGAAAGGTGTTGGGTCTTCCAAAAATGGTCGTGATTCGGAAAGTAAGCGACTTGGTGTAAAAAAATATGGCGGTGAATCTGTTTTAGCAGGAAATATAATTGTTCGTCAAAGAGGTACAAAAATTCATCCAGGTGTTAATGTTGGAATAGGTTCAGATGATACTTTATATGCTTTAATTGATGGGCAGGTAAAATATGAGCCTTATCGACGCACACGCAAACAGGTTAGTGTTTACGCTTCAAATTAAGTTATAATAAATTTTATAATTAAATAAAAAGAACAGTTTTAAAACTGTTCTTTTTTGTTTTTCTTATAATGTATCTATGCTACAATAAAAATTATAATATAAAAGATAAAGGATATTTATGACTAAGGAAGGTATCTTAGAATTCCAAACAATAGATTTTGACTATGAATTGCCGCATAATTTAATAGCTCAAGTTCCTGCTTTAAAACGTGATGAATCTAAAATGATGACATTAAACAGGTTTAATGGTGAAATACAACATTTGAAATTCTATCAAATTATAGATTTGTTAAACGAAAATGATGTTTTAGTTTTAAATAACACAAAAGTTATTGGAGCACGTATTTTTGGAACAAAAAAATCCACGGGTGCTAAAATTGAAATATTTTTATTAAAAAAATATAAAAAAGAAAATAACATCTGGGAATGTTTAATAAAACCTTCAAAAAGAGTTAAAGTTGGTAATAATATTGAAATTTCTCCGGATTTCAACATTATTGTTCTTGAAAAATGTGAACATGATGGCAAATGGATAGTAAAGTTAAATTATAAAAATAACAATATTGAAGAAGCAATAAAATTGTATGGTAACATGCCTTTACCTCCATATATTGAACGTAAAATGACAACAAATGAAATAAAAAACCTTGACAAAGAAAGATATCAAACAGTTTATGCCAAAAATTCAGGTTCAGTGGCAGCACCAACAGCAGGTTTACATTTTAGTAAAGAAGTTCTTGAAAAATTAAGTCAAAAAAATATCCAAATTTGTTACATAACCTTAAATGTAGGACTTGGTACTTTTCGTCCTGTAAAAACAAATAATATTTTAGAACATAAAATGGACTATGAAAGTTACTTTATTGATGAGAATACAGCAAAAATATTAAATCAAGCAATAGAAACAAAAAAAAATATTGTAGCTTGTGGAACAACAACCGTAAGAACATTAGAAAGTGTCTATGCCAAACATAATAAAATCGTTGCTGGAGATGGAGAAACAAATCTTTTTATATACCCTGGTTATAAATTTAAAATAGTTAATAAACTTATAACAAATTTTCATCTTCCAAAATCAACATTACTTATGCTTGTAAGTGCATTTTCTCAACGAGAATACATATTAAATGCCTATAAAATTGCTATAAATGAAAACTATCGCTTTTATAGTTATGGTGATTGCATGTTTTTATATTAGGTTAAGTAAAAAATTAGTATTTATCATAATTTAGATATTTTTGTTAATTTTTGTAACAATTTTCACAAAAAGTGAAATATTACATCAGTAATATACTTTATATATCTATCAGATGTATTACGGATATAATATTTGTTCATATTTTTATACTTATTCACACTTTATACTTATACTTAATTCACACTTTATGCTTGGAACATATTATGTTCCTTTTTTTTTGATATTTATATAAAGTTTACTCTAAAAATAGCAAGAATTTTCACTTTAAATATTTTTTAATGCTATAAACTAGGTTTTATTTTTATATTTGCTATAAAATAAAATATATGATTCATATTGATAGTTTGACTTTAAAAGCATTTTTAAATGAAAATAGTCATATTTTTACAAATGCATATGTTCAAAAAGTGAAACAACCAAGCCGCAAAGAGCTTTTACTTGTGTTGAGAAATTATAGCAAAAGTTTTAGATTTTATATTAATATTGATGCTTTTTATTATCATATTGCTTTTTTGAGCCTTGAAGACATTGAAAAACGACAAATTGAAACGCCAAAACAAGCTTTAATGTTCTGTATGCTTTTGAGAAAATATATTGAAAATAGCAAAATTATAAAAATAAACCAGCCAAAACACGAACGAATTGTTGAACTCTTTTTTGAAACAATAAATGATAACTTTAAAACTGAAAGACTTGTTTTGGCTATTGAATTAATGGGTAAACATAGCAACATTATTCTTTATAACTACGATACAAAAATTATTTTAGGCTCTATTCATAATGTTGGAAAAGAAAAAAGCCAATATCGGGAAGTTTTTGGTAATTTACCTTATATTTACCCAAATAAAAAAGAAAAAATTGACATAAACAAGATATCATTTGAAGATTTTTTTGACAAAATATCATCCTCACAAATACCAATAAAAAATTTTTTAAACGAAAATTTTTATGATATTACAAACGATTTTGCAGCAAAACTTTTATCAACATTTGACCAATTTAACAAGGATTCTAAGAAAAATGTTGAATATTTGTACAATGAATTAATTGATTATACTAATTTAAAAAATATCAAACCAGGTTATGATGATAGTTATAAAGCATTTTCAATTTTTGGATTTTGTAATAAAAAAGTTTTAACAGTAAATGAAATGTTGAATGATTACTATCAATTTTATATTTTAGAGAACAAATTTAATAGTTTAAAACAAAAAATTATAACTAACTTAAATAAAGAAACAAAAAAATTAGAAACAAATATACTAAGTGTACAAATTGAATTAAATGATACAAAAAAAAGTGACATATACAAACAATATGCGGATTTATTAATGATGAATATATACGATTTAAAAGACATAAAAAATCAAAAAGAAGTAGTTTTAGAAGATTTTAATACAAATGAAAAAATAAAAATAAAACTTGATGACACATTAAGTATTACAGATAACGCAAATAAATATTATAAAAAATATAGCAAGTTAAAGAAGTCAAAAGATTTTTTAAACGAACGTTTGGATTTATTAAATAATAGATTAGAAAAGATAAGAGAAATCAATCATTATGTCAATATTGCAAATGATGTTTGTGATTTGGAACAAATTTTAGAAACAATTGATTCAAAAAATAATCAAATTTCTCCCAAAAAACAGGATAAAAACAAAAAAAATAAAATAAACATTGAAACAATGGAAATATCTGGATACACTTTATTTATTGGTAAAAATGACAAGCAAAATGATTATATTCTATCAAAATTATCAAATGCAAATGACTTCTGGTTTCATATTAAAGATGCTCCAAGTGCTCATATTATTGTTAAAAATAGTAATAAATTAGAAATGTTGCCTGATGCTATAATTTTAAATGTTGCAAAAATTTTAAAAAATATTTCCTATGGACAAAAAGCAAGTAAAGTTTCTATTATATATACAATGAAAAAACATGTAAATAAAGGAACTTCAAAAGGTTTAGCGTTTGTTACGTATAGTAATGAAAAAGAAATAGTTATAGATTAATAATATAAAAAAACTTTGTCAAAATAAAAAAAATGTAGTATAATATATGCAAATAAAAATATAAAATATTAAAGAGGAGATGTCTATGAAATTACATATGCAGGTGTTTATTGCTTTAGGTTTAGGGATAAAGCGTAACTGGCATATATTTTTAGGTCTTATTCTGGGTATAATACTGGGGATATTTTTAAATGCCAAAAAGGGTTATTTTGAACTAACCAATCCTCTTGTTTATAGTGGTGTTATAGCAACATTAAATTTTGTTGGTCAAGCCTTTATTCGTTTGATACAAATGGTTGTTATTCCTTTGATTTTTAGTGCTATAGTAATTGGCATAACAAGTATAGGCGATAGTAAACAACTTAGTAAACTTGGCATTAGAATGTTATTGTATTATGGAATTATAACTGTCTTAGCTGTTATTGTAGGTACTTTTTTATCTTTACTGGTTAAACCCGGTATTGGTGTTCAGTCATTAATAAGTGCACAAAGTGCTTCAGATATTCAGGGATTTGTAAATAGTGCACTTGAAGCTCAATCAGGAAATTTGTCAAATATATTTTTAAATTTAATTCCTCAAAATCCAATAGCAGCTTTTGCACAGGCTGATATGATACCTATTATAATATTTATAGTAATTTTTAGTATTGCATTATCAAAAGTTGGTGAAATAAATCGACCTGTAATTTCGTTTTTTGAAAGTATTTTTGCTTCAACAATGAAAGTTACTGATTGGATTATGTATCTTGCTGCTCCAGGTGTTTTTGCATTAACAGCAAGTGCTATAGCCAGTTATGGAATAACTATTTTTGATAGTATTGCCAAACTTGCTATTGTTTTATTAGTAGGGTTTGGTATTCAGTTCTTTATAATTTATCCTTTGCTTATGAAAGTATTCAGTAAAGTACCCGTTATGTTATATTATAGTGCAATAGCAGAAGCTATGATGGTAGCTTTTGGAACAGCAAGTTCATCAGCAACTTTGCCTTTGACCATTGCATGTTGCGAAAAACGTGGTATATCAAATAAAGTAGCTAGTTTTGTACTTCCTTTGGGTGCCACTTTAAATATGGACGGCTCAGCATTATTTCAAGTTGTTTGTGTATTTTTTCTTATGCAAGCATATGGTGTAGCTTTAGAACCTGTTCAAATAATTTTAATTGCAGCACTAGCTATAGTTTCATCAAGCACCTGTGCAGGAATTCCTGGAGCCGGTCTAATTACCATTGCTTTAATACTAAATGGACTTGGATTAACTCCAAATCAGCTTGTTGAAGGTTTTGCTTTCTTGTTTGCCTTTGAACGTATTTTTGATATGTTTAGAACATTAAATAATGTTACAAGTGATGCCATTATTGCAGGTATAATTGCAGATAATGAAAACGAATTTAACTATGATTTGCTATTAAATGCTAAAGATGATAGTGAAGACGACGAGTTCTAATTTTACCTTATGTGTAAGTCCATTATAGGGTTTTGTGGATATCCCGACCCTTATATAATAAATAAATTAAAAGTTCAATATCCAAATGCCTGTTGGCTTGATTTGGATGTTGAGCTTTCTTTTGTTAGTGACTATAAAATTTTGCCTCAAGTTTATTGTAAGATTATCAAAAATATTGTTAATAACGCTATTTATTATAAAAATAAATTAATTACAATTGTTATGGCAATAGGGCGTGAAAAATGTGATAGTGCCGCTTTTGCTTCAATGATTTTAAAAGATATGGGTTTTAATGTTATTGAGACAAAATATGAAGATGTTGGAATTGAAAAAAAAGAACCAATAATTTCAACATCAAACTTGCCATTAATTGAAAAGATAAACCTTATAACAAAAGAAATTATTGAGCCTGTTGATAAAACTAAATTAAAATTCGTTAAGCCAAGATTTGGATTTTGGGGAGTGCCGCCTAATGATTTGTCAATTTTAAATCTCTTTCCAGATGACACCCATGTTTATGGCTGGACAAGATGTGTTGAAATGGGAATACCTTTTCATTATGAAACTGAAATAATGATTGATAAGGATGTTCCTACTATTTTTTATGCTCAAGCTTTTTGTGCAAAAGCATCACTTGCAAAGTATTTAAGTTTTAAATATAATGGGCTTTACGTTGATATTGATGATATCGCTACAAATTCTATTGTTGCAAAAATTGAGGCTTTTATTAATTTAAGATGAAAAAAATGTTTTTTATTGATGCTGGAACAACCTGGTCAAAAATTGTTGTTTTAAATGATAATAAAGAATTTTATAATGAATACAAAAATTATTTTGTAAAAAGTACTGGTATTAAGTCATATTATATATTGCCTTCTAATTTGATAAAACAAATGGATATAGCATTTGACTGCACAACTACCGGTCATATGGCAAAACTAAAAAATATAGATTATAATAACCATTATAATGAAATTATAGCACTTGCAAACGGGGTTAGAGAAAAGATTAAAAATGAAAAAAATGCTATAATTCTGGATTTGGGAAGTCGTGATTCAAAATGGATACGTTTTATTGATGGTAAATTTTCTGATTTAGACTGGAATGCAAGCTGTGGAAGTTCAACAGGTGCCACAATTGAAATGCTGCTTAAATTCTATGACTTGAAGTCTTGTGATATAAAATATCAAAATGAAAAATATAATGTCACCTGTGGGATTTTTGCATTTGAAAAAATAATGGATGATATTTCAAATGGTTTAACTTCAGATGTTGCAATAGGACGTCTTATTCATGGAATAGCTTATAATAGTTTTTGTTTTGCAAATAAACCTAAAAAAATATATCTCTCAGGCGGATTTTGTAATTTTGATGCTTATTTAACAAGTCTTAAAAAGTATTGTGAAGTTGAGTCTTTAGGTAGATTTATTTTATGTGAAGGTTTAATTAATATGCAAAACATTTAAAAAATTTGCCATATTTATATTTTAATTATAAAATAAAAAATAATAGAGAATATTTTTTGTAAGGAGAAAAATTATGGGCATAATGGATGGTAAAAAGGGGTTAATTTTTGGTGTAAGCAATAAACATGGAATAGCTTATGGTATTGCAAATGAATTATATAAACAAGGGGCTCAAATTGCGTTTACATATGCAAATGAGGCTATGGAAAAACGTGTTAAGCCAATAGCTGATGAAATGAACTCCAAAATGTGTATTGAATGTGATGTCACAAATGAAGATAATTTGAAAAACACATTTTCAACTTATGAAAAAACTTATGGAAAACTTGATTTTATGCTTCATGCCGTTGCTTTTGCAAATAAAGAAGACTTATCAGGTGAATTTATTGAAACATCAAAATCAGGATGGGATCTTGCATTGGGCGTTAGTGCTTATTCGCTTGTAAGTATGTGCCGAAATGCACGTCATTTATTTAATGAAGGTGCCTCTGTTTTGGCTTTAACATATTTAGGTTCTACAAAAATGGTTGCAAATTATAATGTTATGGGTGTAGCCAAAGCTGCTTTAGAATCTTCAGCAAGGTATCTTGCTACTGATTTGGGTAAAAATGGTGTTCGTGTAAACTGTCTTTCAGCCGGTGCCGTTAAAACACTTGCTGCAAAAGGTATATCAGGCTTTGATAAAATGCTTAAAGCCGGTGTTTTAAGATCTCCTTTAAGTAAAAATATTACTTTAGAAGATGTTGGTAAATCAGGTCTTTATCTTCTTTCTGATTTATCCTCAGGTGTCACAGGCGAAACTATTTTTGTTGATGCGGGATGTCATAGTGTTTATTCTTCACTTGATGAAATGGAAGCTATGCTTGGATAATTTATAAGAAAAAATATTTAAAATGACTAAAACAAAATATGTTTTAGTCATTTTTTATGCCTGCTAATTTTTGTTATATAATAATTAAGTCAAAATATTATGGTATAAGATTATGAAAGAATATTTAACATTAGCGTTTAATCAATTTGTAAATGAAGTTGAAAAGAATTTAAATAAACAAAATGATAAGCTATCATATTTATGTGAAATACTTGATATTTTTTTGGATGAAAATAATTATTCTATAAATGAAGTTAATGTTCAAAAACGTTTATATATTGAAAATAAAATCAATAATTTAAAAAATAAAAAAGCAAATTCAATAGTTCTAGCCCAAATAAATCCACAAGCCGGAAATATCTCGTATAACGCTAAAAAAATAATAAACTATATAAAAAGTGCAAAAAATATAAATGCTCAAATGATTGTTTTTCCAGAACTTGCACTAATGGGATACCCGATACATGATACAATTGATAGATTTCCATTTATAGTTGATGAAAATATTCGTTATTTAAAGCAAATAACAAAATTTACAAATGATATAACTGCAATAATAGGTTTTGTTGAAAAACGTGAAAATGTAGACCAAAATTGCGGCAAAATGTATTATAATTCCCTTGCAGTAATTAAAAACGGTAAAATTGAATCAGTTGTTAGAAAATGTCTTTTGCCCAATTATAGCGAATTTAATGACTATCGTTATATTGAACCTTCAACTTTAGCAGGTTGTCAATATCAAACGAATTTAATATCAGATGAAACTAAATTATCTAACAAAAGACTTTTAAACATAAACAATGTTGATTATGCATTATCAATATGTGAAGATTGTTGGAATGATAATGAGTTTTTTGAAAATAATTTATATAATTTTGACCCTATATATGAATTATCAAAATTAAATCCCGATATATTTATAAATATTTCAGCTTCACCAACAAGAACAAAAAAAGAACAGCTAAAGCACAATATGCTTTCATTTGTTTCTAAGAAATATAAAAAACCTTTTATATATGTAAACCAAACAGGCTCAACAGATGAAGTTACATTTGATGGTGCAAGTCGAATTTATGATGAAAATGGTAATTTAATTGTTCGTCTAAAATCATTTAGCGAACAATTTTATTTATTTGAATTTATTAAAGACGAAAATAATAAATTAAAATATGACAAAACTCGAAAAGTATATCCGCTTGCCGCCGGGCTTGATAAAACATTAAATGATGAAAAAAAATTTACATTGGATTATGAAAATGATTTAATGCGAACATATTTAACAATAAAGTGTGCTATTTATGAATATTTTAAAAAGAATAATTTAAAACATGCAGTTTTAGGCTTATCAGGCGGCTTGGATTCATCAGTTTGTGCTTGTTTAGTTGCTGATGCAATAGGAAAAGAAAATGTTTACGGGGTAAGTATGCCATCAAAAATTACAAGTGATGAGTCAAAAAACGATGCAAAAATTCTAGCTCAAAATCTTGGAATAAATTTTATTGAAGTGCCAATAAAGTCAATGGTTGATGAAATTGATTCGACATTTAAACCTTTATTTAATGAAATTGAAAATAAATGGAATTTTAGATACAAAAAATCATATACAATGGATAATATTCAGGCTCGAAGCAGGGCTATAATTTTGTGGGGTATTGCAAATGAATTTGAAGCTTGTATACCAATTGCAACATCGGATAAATCTGAATTATATATGGGATATGCAACAATAAATGGTGACATGTCAGGCGGGTTTGCTCCTATTGCTGATGTACCTAAAACAAAAGTTTTTGCATTGGCTAGATTTTTAAATAAAAATAGAGAAGAAAAAAATGCAATACCTGTTGAAATTATAAACAAAAAACCCGGTGCTGAACTTGCAATTGATGAAAAAACAGGCAAACCGCTTATAGCCGAAGATGCTTTAATGCCTTATGAATTTCTTGATGAAGTCATATGGAGAATTGAAAATAAACGTGAAAGCTATTTTGATATGATTAATTCAACATTTTTTTATGAAACAAAAAATAATATTACAAAAGAACAAAAACAAAAATGGCTTGAAAAATTTTTCACAAGAATGTCAAAGGCTTTATATAAATGGACAATAATGCCGCCATCTTGTATTGTTGAATCACGTTCTATAAACAAAAATGATTATCGTCAAAGTGTAATTTCAAACAAAATAAATTTTTGTAATTTTAGAACTGATGATGAAATTTTTAATGAACTAGAAAGTTACTTTGTGTGAGTCTTACGTTTTGAACCAGAATTTTGACTTTTATTAACTTTACCATTATTTTTTATACAATTATTCACAGAAACACGTTTAACCGAATAAACTTCAGGAATACTTTGAAGAGAAGTTATAACTCTCCTTAATCTATCAACATTATCAACTTCAATACCCAGATAAAGAATACCTATATTCTTTGCTTTATTGGATTTAATATTTGCATAACTTACATTTGCATTACATTCAGTTAGAGTTGTAAGAATTTCCTTTAACATACCTAATTTATCCTGAACATCAACACGTATTGAAGTTATATAGGTTTTATTTGATGAATTTTCAGCCCAGGCAATGTTCATTAATCTTTCCTGAGGCACATTATATAAAGAATTACAATCTTTTCTGTGAATGGAAACACCTTTTGAGCAAGTGACAACACCAACAATTTCTTCACCACGAACAGGGGAACAGCATTTTGCAAAAGTATAAAGCATACCCTCAAGTCCCACAATGTCATCTTGATTTTTACGTTTTTTCCTTGTTTGAATAAAACTTGGGTTATCTTTTAATTCTTTTTCAATTTCTTCATCCTTTTTAAGACGATTAATAATTTTAACAACGGTAGTTTCACCATATCCTAAAGCTGCAAGCAAATCTTCAGCGGTTCTATAATTCATTTCCAATGCAACTTTATTTAATTCATCATTTTTAATTTTTTCATCAAATACATTTTTAGTTAACTCCGCTTCAAGAAGGTTTCTTCCAATAACAATATGTTCTTCACGTTTATTTTTCTTGAACCACTGTTTAATTTTGCTTTGAGCAGCTTTTGATTTTGCAAAATTTAACCAATCAAGCCGTGGGGTTGCATTTTTTGATGTAAGAATTTCAACAATATCACCATTAACAAGCGGAGTATCAAGTTGAGCAATACGTCCATTTATAAGTGCACCAACAGTTTTACTTCCAACATCAGAGTGAATACGGAATGCAAAATCAATAGCTGTGGCTCCCTGCGGCAAATCAAAAACATCTCCCATAGGAGTAAATACAAAAACTTCATTTTCAAAAAAATACGATTTCACTTCATCAACAAATTCATTTGTGTTGTTGGCTTCTTTATCAAGTTCAATAAATTTTCTCATCCAACTAAATTTGATATCTTCATCTTTATTGTTTACAGCAGAATACCCTGCTTCTTTATATTTCCAATGAGCTGCGACACCATATTCAGCCACTTCATGCATTTGTCGTGTTCTTATTTGGACCTCCAATGGTTTTGAACGCGGGCCTAAAACTGATGTATGCAGCGAACGATACATGTTTGCTTTTGGCATAGCTATATAATCTTTAAACCTGCCTGCTATCGGTTTAAATTGAGAGTGAATAATGCCTAAAACTTCATAGCATTCACGTTCTGATTCAACAATAACACGAACTGCAGTAATATCATATAAATCATGAAATGCCATATTGGTACGTTTCATTTTATTATATATACTATAATAATGTTTTGCACGACCTTGAATTTGTGCATTTATTCCATTTAATTTTAATGTTTTTGAAATACTTTCAATGAGCATTTGGACTGTTTGCTCCCGTTCTTGTTTTTTTTGTGAAACAAGCTGGGCTATTTCAAAATATTTATCAGGATGTAAATAACGCAATGATAAATCTTCTAATTCGGCTTTTATTTTACCAATACCTAATCTATGTGCAAGCGGTGCAAAAATATCCAAAGTCTCCTGTGCTATTTTTTGTTGTTTTGCCTGTGCCATATAATTAAGTGTTCGCATATTATGAAGTCTATCAGCAAGTTTTAAAAATATAACACGGACATCATTTGCCATTGCTATTATCATACGGCGAAAGTTTTCAGCCTGTCGTTGTTCTTTTGATTTAAACTGATATTTTCCTAATTTTGTTACACCTAAAACTAAATTTAAAACGTCATCGCCAAAACGTTCTTTAATTTCCTCGGGTTTTGTATCTGTATCTTCCAATACATCATGAAGCAATGCGGCAATTATGGTTGATTTATCAACAAGCAAATCAGCAAGTATTTTGGCTACAACAAGCGGATGTACTATATAAGGTTCTTCACTTACCCGATATTGTCCTTCATGCACTTTTTTTGCATAAAAATATGCTTGTTCTATTTCTTCTATATCTTTTTTATCACGATTTTGAGAAATTAAGATTTCTTTTAATTCTTCATAAGAATGTATTTGCTGCATTTTTATTTATTCTATCCATTATGTTTATCTTTTATTTTATTTTACTATTTTTTTATCCAATTTACCAGTCTTTTTAATATCCTTATATTATAATTTTTTATATGAAATTAAGAAAGATAATATTTAATATTTTTATTTTAATAATTATTTTTATATTTATTTTGTTTATTGCGTTAAAAAATGAAACAAAACTCGGTGTTGTATATCAAATATTATCACCTAACAAATTGTGTATTTATTTTAACAATAATAAAACAAACTGCGAAGTTGTTTATATTGATGGCATACTGGATTTTAAACAAAATAAAGCAAATCTTGGATTTAATAAACTTTATTATTTAGCACTTGAATATAACATTTTAGATTATTTAAATAAAAATATTAAAAATAAAACTATTATTTTAAAAAATTATAAGAAAACAAAAGATTCAAATTGTTATGGAGATATTTATATTGATAATCAAAATTTAGCTATAATTTTACTTCAAAATGGGCTTGGAATTATAGACCCAAATTCTGATAAAAAATATGATTATGAAAAATATCAAAACATTTATAAAGTTAAAAATAACTTTTATATTTTAAAACGGGATAACTATTATATTCTAAATATGAAAAACAATATTTACCATAAATTTGATTGTGAGTATGTTTTTAAAATTAAAAAACCAAAATTTATTAAAGATGCTAAAAACTATAAACCATGCCATAATTGTATTTTACATGAGTATTCTAAAAAATATAAATATAAGTTTATTGATGAAAAATGTTATAATGATATTTGTTTATATTTTTCTGATTTTATAAATAAGAAAAGTCCAACATCAAAATGTGATACAAAAATGTGTAAAGTTGTTTTAAATGCTATAAATAATGCATCATCAACAGTTGATATTGCCATTTTTGGTTATGAAAATGTACCTGATATTGAAAAAGCAATTTTAAATGCTCAAAATAAAAGAAATGTTAAAGTGAGAATTGTATATGATTTAAATTCAAAGAATGAAAGCTATTATAAAGATACTTTAAAGTTAATTTCAAAAATTAAATATTCTAAAGCTGATAGCATAAATTCAAAAGATGATAAATTAATGCACAATAAATTTTTAATTATAGATAATAAAGAAATACTAACGGGTTCAACAAATTTGACAGATAGTTGTATAAATGGTTTTAACTCAAATATTTTAGTAAAAATAAAAAATAAAGAAGTCGCTTCTGCATTCCAAAAAGAATTTGAGCAAATGTATGAGGGTAAATTTCATAATAAAAAAGGACTTCATATTTATGAAAATATAAAAATGAATAATTTTAATATAAATATTTATTTTTCACCAAAATATGATGTAATTATAAATAAAATTATACCCTTAGTTAAGAATAGTAAGAAAAATATCTATATTCCAATTTTTTATTTAACACATAAAGAATTAATAAATGCATTAATTGAAGCAAAAAAAAGAAATGTAGATATATTTATATTAATGGATGCCACAAGTGCAAACCATAGAAGTTCAAAGGTTGATTTGTTGAGAAAAAATAAAATAAAAGTAAAAGTTGAAAATATGGCAGGTAAAATGCATACAAAAGCTATGGTTATAGATGAAAAGTATGTAATTTTAGGTTCAATGAATTATAGTTATTCTGGTGTCAATAAAAATGACGAAAATACACTAATTTTAAAAGATGAAAGGATAGCAAAAGATATAATAAATTATTTTATGTATAATTGGGAACGTATTGATGAAAAATGGCTATATAAAATTCCAAAACCGGAATCTTTGGATAGTATAAATTCTTGTTTTGATGGAGTTGACAATAATTATGACGGGTTCATCGATAAAGATGACAAATTTTGTAAGGTTAAATAATTAAAAACTATTATTTTTTTAGTTTATCATACATTTTAAAAGCTTCTTCTAACTGAACGTGATATGCTTCTTGTTCAATTAAACTTTGAAAGTAAAGCCGCTTTTGTTCTTTATTTGCAAGATCTAACACATGTGATGAATAAATAATACTATAATAATATTTTTTTGCAAGTTGTCTTTCTTCTTCTGTTACTTCTTGACCTTTAAAGCTTTCTTCAAGTTTAACGTAAAAATCTTTGTTAAAATATTCCGATATGCTATTTTTATAATTTTCTACAAATTGCATTTTTTGATCTTTTGGATTATTGTTTGTTGAAAATCCTTCGTTTTCATCATTAATAAGTTCATTCAATGTTTTTATTTTTTCCTTAATTGTAGCTTTATGATTTCTGGGTATTTCATAATTATCATATATTGTATCAAGGTCATAATTTAAACCTTTTAAAGCCAATAATTTTAAAATTTCATCACTTCCATAAACCTTTACAATCAAAGACAATTGTTTAAAATGTTGTAATTCGTGTGCAAGTATTGCATTTTGAAAGCATTTATAAAATTTTAAAAATTCTTTATCAGATAAACTACTAACTTTATTTTTTAATTCTTTATCTTCTAAAACATTAATAATATTATTTATAAATTTCTTATGCTCATTAATAGAATCTAAAGTATGTTTTTCCAAATTATCTTCTGGTATAAGTATTTTACCTGAAACAGGATTAAACATTGCATTTGATACTTGAGAAAATTCTTGATTTTTGTCAAATAATTCAAGTTCGGGATGAATTTTAATATTTTTCGTTTCTACGTAATTTTTATATATTTCTTTTAATTCAACACTTGAAGGTGAAACAAAATAAGCAAGAGCTTCATTTTTTATTTCCTCTTTTAATTGTTTGTATCTTTGAGGAGCTTTTTGTTTTAACATTTTACATACATTCTCATAAATACTTTTAAAATCATTCCAATCATATATTTTATACTGGTCTAAATCTTTAAGTAGTAATGTCTGATGTTTTGAGGGTGTGTTAGTTACTTGTTTATTTTCTATTAGCCCAAAAGTAGCATCATGGTTTACAAATTTATTTAATCTAACTTTTGAAAAGTTTTGATGATTTTTTTTAATATAACTATTATTTAAATTATTAAAACTTATTATTTGTCTCATTATAAATTCCTCAACTATTATATATAGTATTATAATAGTAATATAATTAAAAATAAATAATATATTAACTTATGTTAAAAAGAATTATAATTAATTAAACATTAAATCTAAAGTGCATAATATCACCGTCTTGAACAATATAATCTTTTCCTTCAAGTCGAACAAGTCCTTTTTCTTTGGCTGCATTTAGTGAACCACAAGAAACAAAATCATTATAAGAAACAACCTCAGCTCGAATAAACCCACGTTCAAAATCAGTATGAATTACGCCTGCAGCTTTTGGTGCTGTGTCGCCTGAGTGTATAGTCCAAGCACGAACTTCTTTTTCACCTGCTGTTATATAGGTTCTTAAATTAAGTAAATGATAAACAGACTTTATCATACGCTCAATACCTGAAGATTTTACTCCAAGTTCATTTAAATATTCTTTTGCTTCTTTTTCATCAAGTTGAGATAATTCAGCCTCAATGGCAGCAGATATAATAACAACATCAGCATTATGAGTTTTTGCATATTCTTTGACTTTATTAACATAATCATTACCATTTTTCAAATCAGTTTCAGAAACATTTGCAGCATAAATAACAGGTTTTGTTGTCAAAAATTGCATTTTTTTAATAGCTTCAAGTTCATCACCTTCAAAATTATCGTAAATATTAATAAATTTTCCATCTTCAAGCAGCTTTACCATTTTTTGAAGTACATTATTTTCAATTATTGCATCTTTGTCTTTTGACTTAACATTTTTAGCAATTCTTGCAATTCTTTTTTCAACGGATGCTAAATCTGCTAATGCAAGTTCAAGATTTATAGTTTCAATATCTGAAATAGGGTCAATTTTTCCGTTAACATGAATTGTATCAGGATCATCAAAGCAACGAACGACTTCAATAATAGCATCAACTTCACGAATATTTGCAAGAAACTGATTGCCAAGACCTTCACCTTTACTTGCCCCTTTTACAAGTCCGGCAATATCCACAAATTCAATTGCTGTTGGAATAACGGTTTGTGTTTTAACTAAATCTTGCAAAATATATAGTCTTTCATCGGGAACAGTAACAACTCCAACATTAGGTTCAATAGTACAAAAAGGATAATTAGCACTTTGAGCATTAACACTTTGAGTTAATGCATTAAATAAAGTCGATTTACCAACATTTGGGAGTCCAACAATACCCGCTCTTAACATATTTTTTCCTCATTTCAATATAATCTTTATTATGTTATTGAGAATAATACAAAATAATAAAATATTCAATTATTGTAAAATATTTCTATTTATGTAACAATTTGTAAATTATATATGATTTTTTGAAATAATTAATTTTTATAAGTTTTAATTAATATATATAAGAAAAGAAGATAAAGGGCAAAAGATATGAGTGGCATTGGTAAAATCGTTCAAACTGCTATAAAACAGATAGATGCAAGTGATATATCAAAAATTGCTAATTCAAATCAGGTAAAAAATGCAGTGAGTGACACAGCATGTGATATAGGTGAAGCTCTTGCAAATGGAGTTTCAAAAAAAAGTACAGATATTGCATCAACCATAGTAGAAGAGACAACACAAGCTGCACAAACCAAAACAGCATCATCAAGTGGTTTCTTTTCAAAAATGTGGAATAAATTATTTCATTCATCAAAAAATAAAACAGCTTCAAGTTTGGCAGCTGCAAATGTATCATCTAAAAATACGTCTTCTATGCAACTTTCAGCTGAGGAACTCCAAGAACAAATAGCAAAATGTGAAAAACAAATTAAATCATTAACAAAAGAAAATAAAAGTTTGAAGTCATCTGTAAAATCAGTAAAAAAAGAAAATAAAAATTTAAAATCATCTATAAAATCAACAACAAAAGAAAATAATGCATATAAACAAAATGTAACTCCAGAACAGCAAAAACAGGTTGATGTCGATTGTATGAACTGGTTCCAGAAGCTTTTTAGTTCAAAATGTAAATTTAACTGGAATAATTTTAAGTGGGAAGCTTCATAATAACTAAAAAGTAGGAAAAATATATGAATATAAATTCATTAAATTTAACGTCTATACAAAATAAAAATATTGAATCTCAATCATTGTCATCCGGTGAAGAAAATCAATATCAAATAGCTTTACTAAATTCAAATAAGGCTGATAGTGTTGAATTAAATTCACAATCAAATGAAAAAGAAAAAGTACAAGAAGCTAAAAAAGATTTAAATAGTGCAATGCTAGAAGCACAAAATGCAAAAAAACACGTTAAACAAACAAAAAAGCAAGCAATGAAAGATGCTAAAGCCGTTAATAAAACTCAAAAACAAATAAATGAACTTAAAATAAAAAATATAGAAAATAAATTTGATGCAAAAATAAAAGCTTTACAAACTGAATTAGATGCTAAGATAAAACAAGCTCAGGTGTCTTCTTCTGGTTTAGAAAATGCACGGGCAAAAGAAAAGGAATGCAATAAAAAAGTTAGAACAGCAAATATAAATATGGCAAAAGCATGCTGGAATAATTTAAAAAGTGATTTTAAGCAAGAAATAAAAAAAGGATGGCCAATAATAGTGCGTCAAACTAAACAAGATATAGCTTGGATTCAAAACAAAGCAAACAATATAATGTCCTGGGCTTCAAATTTTATTAATAAAGTTTAAAGAAAATATAAAAATTGAAACAATAAAAATAAAAAACAAAGAGGAACAATATATCCTCTTTGTTTTCTTTCTTTTTTATAAAATATACTTAAGCGTTTGCTCCAGCTTTTGCAATAATTTCAGCTTCAATATTTGCAGGCACTTGTTCATAACACTTAAATTCCATTGAGAAAGTACCACGTCCTTGAGTTTTTGAACGTATATCAGTTGCATAACCAAACATTTCAGCTAATGGAACGATAGCATTAATTTTTTGGATACCTGTTCCTTCAATAATTTCCATACCTTCAATTCTTCCACGACGCGATGAAATATCACCAATAATATCACCTGTATTTTCTTCAGGTACTTCAATTTCAACTTTCATCATAGGTTCAAGGATGCAAGGTTTTGCTTTTTTAGTACCTTCTTTCATCGCCATAGAACCTGCTATTTTAAATGCCATTTCTGAAGAGTCAACATCGTGATATGTTCCATCATATAATGTCACTTTAACATCAATCATCGGGAATCCTGCAAGAATACCACCCTCTAAAGCTTCTTCCATACCTTTGCGAGCTGGTTCAATGTATTCTTTTGGTATAGCTCCACCAACAATTTTATTTTCAAATACAAATCCTGCATTTTCTTCAGCCGGTTCAATTTTAACCTTAACATGACCATATTGACCACGACCACCTGATTGACGAATGAATTTTGAATCTTGATCTGCCGTACCACGAATTGTTTCACGATAAGCAACTTGCGGTTTACCAACATTTGCATCAACTTTAAATTCACGCATCAAACGGTCAACAATAATTTCCAAGTGAAGTTCTCCCATACCTGAAATAATAGTTTGTCCTGTTTCTGGGTCACTTTTAACCTGAAATGATGGATCTTCCTCAGCAAGCTTTTGTAAAGCTATGCCCATTTTATCCTGGTCAGCTTTTGTTTTTGGTTCAATAGCAACAGAAATTACAGGTGTTGGGAATGTCATTTTTTCTAATATTATATGTGCTTTTTCATCACATAATGTGTCACCTGTTGTTGTATCTTTTAAACCAACGGCAGCACAAATATCACCGGCTGCTATTTCATTTATTTCGTTTCTCTGGTCTGCATACATTTGAACTAAACGTGAAATACGTTCTTTTTTGCCGTTTGTTGCGTTAAGTACATAAGAACCAGATGTTAAAGTTCCTGAATAAACACGCATAAAGGTTAAACGACCTACATATGGGTCTGTCATAACTTTAAACGCAAGTGCAGCAAAAGGTTCGTCATCTGATGAGTGTCTTTCAACAACTGTTCCGTCTTCTAACTCTCCTTGTATAGCTTTTACGTCAGTTGGAGCAGGCATATAATCAACAATTGCGTCAAGAAGCAACTGAACACCTTTATTCTTAAATGCTGTACCACAGGTAACAGGAACTATTTTATTTTCACAAACAGCTTTTCTCAAAACTTTTTTAAGTTCTTCAACTGTAGGTGTTTCACCTTCTAAATATTTCATCATTAAATCATCATCTTGTTCTGAGATAGCTTCAACAAGTGCATCGTGATATTGTTGTGCTTTTTCTTTCATATCTTCAGGTATTTCTTCAACTTTTATATCCGTACCTAAATCGTTTGTATAGATATAGGCTTTCATTTCCATAAGGTCAATAATACCTTTCATTTGGTCTTCTGCTCCTATTGGAAGTTGGATAGGATGAGCATTTGCCCCAAGACGATTCCTTACTTGTTCAACTACACGATAAAAATTTGCCCCAGTTCTATCCATCTTGTTTACAAATACCATACGAGGCACTTCATAACGATTTGCTTGTCTCCATACTGTTTCAGATTGTGATTGAACACCACCTACTGCACAAAATACAGCAACAACACCATCTAATACACGCAACGAACGTTCAACTTCAATCGTAAAATCAACGTGTCCAGGGGTATCAATAATGTTTATTTGATGATTTTTCCAATATGATGTAACAGCAGCACTTTGTATTGTAATTCCACGTTCACGTTCTTGTTCCATAAAATCCGTTACAGCAGCTCCATCGTGAACTTCACCAAGTTTGTGAGTCTTACCTGTATAAAAAAGTATACGCTCTGTTGTTGTGGTTTTGCCAGCATCAATGTGGGCTGCAATACCAATGTTTCTAATTTTTGATAATGGTGTTTTCCTTGCCATTTTTTTATCCTCTTTTTATTCACTCTACTTTATATAATAAAAATATTCTTAGTTAATATTGTTGCATAAAAATATTTTTTTTTAAAGTAGGTATTAAAAAAATTATAACTATTCTTTTTTTAAATTATAAATTATGTTGTGAAAATTTTTTATTGAGTGTAATGATTGTGTGTTTGAAAACTTCAAAATTTTTATAAATTGGTCGTGAACTTCCTCGGGTATCATTTTCTACAACAAATTTATGAAATTCTGTTAGTGTTTTTTTATCAGTTGGTTGTTTTATAAAAATTTGATAATATGTAGGTAGTTTGTTAATTGCGTGTATATAATTCCCCAATGTTGATGGTGAACAGTCTATGCCCAAATTGTTTTTAAGATATTCGTGTGCTTTATCCACAACAGAATAACTAATCATACAAAATCCCTTCTTTTTTCCTAATTCTATACAGCTTGACACCATCTTGCACAGCTGCTCAGTATTATATTTATGTGCATGGCGCAGCCTGGTTTTGGGATGCTTTATCGGCTTTATCCCCAATTCGCTAAGATCGTTTTTCAAATTTGTATCTGAGGACAAGTTTCCTTTGTCCAAATCACAGCTTTCTGATACTGGACTTTGAGCCTGTTGTTGCGTTTCTGTTTGTTCAATACTGCTTCCTTTTTTGAGCATGGTGACAAAATCAAACTTTCCCAAAGCGGAAATTGGTACACCTCCTGGTAATTCAGGTTCCATCATAAAAAAATCATCTTCATTTTCTTGTTTATCATTATCAATAGGAGAATTCTTATCGGTCAATTGCACGTCAAAAATCTTATCACATGTTTCAACAAAGAGCTGATGTATAGAGCGGTCAGTCTTAGCAAATGCTCTTCGTAATAAATCATCCATACCCATACCAACGGTAATCACAAGTTCATATAAAACCGATGACAAAGTTCTTTTCCGGTCAAACCCTTCAATTACCTTTGACATAAGCACCTCTTCTGGTTTTGCATTTGATAGTCTGCTTGCTTTATTTGCAATATTATCACTTAATTCCCCAACGGTTGTGCCCAAAAATGGTTTTCGCACTCCAAATGTTTGTGTTGAATTATAGCTTCTTCCCTGTAATGTAGCCACTTTCACTGTTATCATTCCTCCTTTTTATTATTACATTCTAAATTGCAATAAAAAAGATAACCTTGTCAAGAAATATACTAAGTAGGTAACAAAAATTATTTTTCTTCTTCAAATTTTAAAGCAGAATGTGGATGTTTTTCATTAAACTTATCTATAACAAATTTAAATATTTCAAAATTGCCAAAAACCGGTTTAGTATATGAACGTTCATCATTATCTTGTACATAGTTATGAAACATTGTTAATGTTTTTTTATTGTTATTTGGTAAACTTTTAAAATCTTTATAATGTTTAAGCATAGCAGTAATACTGCTTGAATAATTTCCTATTGTATGAACCGAACAGTCAATGTTTAAATCTTTCTCAAGGTGTTTTTGAACAGCCTTATGACAATCCATACCTATAAACTTATCACTCATTTCTATGTAACTGGCTATAATCGCTTTTTTTTGTGAAGTTGTAAAATGAGCTGTACGCCTAATTCTTTTCCTCGCACCATCTACAAGGTCAGGATTTGTTTTTTCATCATACAATTGCACATCAAACAATTTATCACATGTTTCACAAAAAGCTTGCTTTACAGATTTACCACTTTTCGTCACAGCCTTCATTAAAGATTCACTTACACCCATGCCTACATCAGTAATCATTTGACCTAACAAACCCAATATAGTATAGCTGTCATCAGTCTTCTTTATTTTATCAGCCATCAGCATGTGGACTTCTTCACACGCAACAAGACTCTGTGCCATTCGAGCTCCTTGAGTCTTCACATCATGCACAGTTGCTTCACACAAAGGCATCCTAACTCCAAACGATAAAGCCTTATTGTAACCATGATTAACCATATTTAATTTCATATATCACTTCCTTTAACTTCTACAATCTAAATTGTAGCAAATAAAATCATCTTGTCAAGAAATGTACTTTTTAAGTTCAAGTAGTGCTGTATATGTAGGAAGTATATTAAGTTCATGTTTATTGTCACATATTTTTGTACTAATTTTAATGGCTTTTTTCATATTTGGCTCAATATGAATTAAATTTGTGTCAATATTGGCATATTTTAACCTTAATGCCATATCATAAGCACGTTTTCCTGATACATATATATCATTTTTAAAGTTACTTAAAAGCTCAAAATTTGTATCCCAAATCCAGGATACGTCACGTCCATCTGCATAATTATCATTTAAAATAAGTAATAATTTTGCATTTTCTTTATCTTTAATGTAATTTAAAACCTCACTTGCTCCTGTGGGATTTTTTATTAAATTTATATTTACACTAGTATCATTGATTTTTATTTTTTCATTTCTCCCAAACACAGCATTATAATTATCTAAAGCTTTTTGTATTGTTTTTTCATTAATATTAAGCTCAAGACAAAGACAAATTGCTGAAAGCAAATTGTAAGCATTATAAGTACCTGTAAGATCACTTTTAAACGTTTTACTATTGACAGTTATTAATATACCACTATTATCAATTTTACATTCTGCTTCATATTTTACTTTTGGTCTTATATTCTGACAATTTGGGCAATAATAATGACCTAAATGAGAATAAAAAGTTTTATTATATTCATATTCGCTGCCACAATTACAATTTATTGATTCCTTTGGACTTAAATTTTTATCATTTTGGTTATTATTAATAATAATATCTTTAAACCCATAATATACTACATCATTTTCTTTGTTATCACCAAGTTTGGCAACCATTGGGTCATCAGCATTTAGTAATAATTTTAAGTTTTTATTTTTTAATATTGCTTCATTGATTTTTTTATAGGTACTATTAAGTTCTCCATATCTATCAAGTTGGTCACGAAACAAATTTGTAACAAGCAAATAATTGGCCTTTATGTTGTCATATAATTTTGTTAAGTATGCTTCATCAGATTCAAAAACAAAATAATCGGCTTTTTTAGATAAAGGTAAATCTTTGCCTATTGCCGTAGCTATACCTGTTAACATATTTGCACCTAAAAAATTTGATACAACTTTTTCTTTATTTTCTTTTAATATTCCTGATATTAAATTTGATGTTGTTGTTTTTCCATTTGTGCCTGTTATATTTATTATTTCTTTTTTTACAAAATGTTGAGATGTTTTTAGAAAATTTTTGTTAATTTTTAATACTATTTTACCGGATAATGATGTTGCATTATATTTAAATAGCTTTAACATTTGACTTAATACTTTTATAAATATCAAGTTTAAGTAAAAATTTATATAGTCCATTTTTATTAATCCATTACTATGATTTAAAATTTTATAGCTTAAATTATAATATATAAATGGTTGAAATAATAGTTTTATTTTTTATAATCTTTTTACTAATGTTAGTAGCTATAGCAGCAATTAATATTATGATTTTAATTTGTAAAATAAATTGTTTAAATATTATTTTGAATAGTAAAATAAATACAATAAAAAATTATACACATGATTTACTAATAAGTGTAAAAACTTTTAATGAGTGCACTTTTAAAAATAAAAATTTTAAAAGAGATATATAAAATCATATAAATAGCGGATAAAATAACTTGACTAATTTAAAATAATAATTAAAAGTAAATTGTGAAAGTCTTATAATATGCCGTTTCGTTACCGTTTACAAAAAGTTATTGATTTTCGTATTCGAAAAAAAGAAGAACAACTTCAGGTTGTTCAAAAAGCTCAAGAAGCGGTAGATATAGCTCAAGCAAATATTGATAAAAATAATGAAGAAATAAAGAACACAAAATATGCAATGTATACCTCTCCACTTATAATGCGTGAAGGTTTTGATTTATTTCTCAAACATTTGTATGAGAAAGGAGAAATATTAGAAAAGGAAAAAGAAAAAGCTGTCGATATATTAAACCAGGAGAAAAAAAAACTTCAAGAACTTGAACAAGCTGTTAAAGTTTTGGAAAAACATAAGGAAAAATCACGTGAAGCATATATTGAAGAAGAAAAAAAAGCTGAATTAAAAAATTTGTCGGAAATTGCCGTGCAAAAACATTTTATTAATACACGCAATAAAAAAGAAGAACTTGAATATGAAGAAATGCTAAAGGAAATTAATTTGGATAATCAAAATGACTATGGATATTATGAATAATACTAATACATCAAATACTATAACGAATACAAATAAAAATTCATCAAATGTAAATACGGTAAAACCTACCGATAGTTTTTTAAATGATGATTTTCATAATGTTTTAAAACAAGAAGAAAGTGAAAAATCTTTTGATAATATTATTAAAGAAACTTATGATAAGAATGAGAATAATAAAAATCAAAATAACAATCAAAATGATATAAACAAAAGTATTCTACAAAATAAAGATAATAAAGTTAGCAATTTTGAATATGAACATATAAATCAAAAACAAACATCACAAGACAATTTCAAAGCTGATTTGACAAAATACCAAAATATTATGGATACAAATAACATCAACAATAACAAGAATAATAGTATATTTAATAAAAGTAACATAAATAAAAAAGATAATACAATAACAAAGGATAATATACATGATGATTTTGAATTAGTATCCGAAGTTGAAAATGAATTTATAAACAAGACACATTATTTTATGAATAATTTTGAATCTTTACCTCAATTTAATAAAGATAATATAAATCTAAATGAGATAAAAAAAGAAAGTAAAGTTTCGCCTTTATATATTCAAGCATTCTATAAAGATACCGAAAACAACATTAAACAAATAAATATGTCAATGGATGATGTTAAATTTTTTGCAAATGTTGTCGATATGAACATAAAAAACAATAATATAGATTTTGAAATTAATGAAACGAATTTAAGATCCGCAAAAGTTTCAAATGAACTTCTTGAAATGTTAAATGATTCTAAAAATACAGGTCGTCCGGTTCGGGTAGACTTTGATAATAATATTTCAGTTGTTATGCAAATTACAAAAGATGGCAAATTGAATGCAAGGTTTTATCCTGGAGATAAAGCTGCTGAAGAATATTTAAAACAAAATATACAAAATTTAAAAGCCAATCTTGATTCAAATGATGTTGATTATAATGAAATAAGTTATAAAGAACATAAAAATCAAAGTAATAAAGGCAATAAACGTAATAATAGTAATAACGGTAAGGAGTCCGAATAAAATTTATGAATGATTCTTTTATTAATGCTATGAACTGTCAAAAATCTACCAGGGAATGGATGAATGCCATTGCTGAAAATATGATTAACACGTATACACCGGGTTATCGTGAAAATAAAGTAACATTTAAAACTTTTTTAAATAGTGCAATTATTGACACTGTTGATAAAAAAAACGGGCAGGGCAAATCGTTACCCGGCACTTCAAATGAAAATGTATACTTAGAAGGTCAGGGTTATTTTTTACTTCGTCGTGATGATGGTAAACGACTATATACACGCTTAGGTGAATTTAAATTTGATAAAGAGGGTGTTTATAAAAACCCAAACGGTTATGATGTTCAAGGCTATATATTAAATGATAAAGGTGAGATAATGCAGGGTACAAAACCTGTTGATGCTGATATATACAACGAAACCGCATTAAATGGCGGAACTGTTGATTTACCCACCACTAATATTAAATTATGGATTGACCCTAATAATGGTAAATATTTAGGAAAATATGACGAATTTGAAATAAAAGAGGATGGTATTTTATATGGCAAAGCTGATGGTGGAAAAGTTACAACACCTCTATATAAAATAGCTATCTTTAACTTCAATAACCCCGGAGGATTAAAGGAAGTTAAAGATAACGTATTTATTGAAACCGAAGATTCAGGACTTCCTGTTATTGGTCGTGGTTCTATTAGATCCGGCTTAATTGAACAATCAAACGTTATTATGGGTGATAATATTTCAATTTTCCAACAGGCTAAAGTTCAAATTGAATTAACAAATAAACTTATATCAACCAACAAACAACTGCTTGAAGAAGCTTTAAGACTTGTTGGAAATTGATGTTTATTGTGATTATAATTTATTTGTTAATTCACTAGCTGCCTCGAAAAATTTGTTATATATTTCACTACCATAATTTAGAATTTCAGAAATATTATTCATAAGTGTACTAAATGTTTCGGTTTTTTCTTCATTATTTTGAATTTGTGCTAAATATTTTTCTATTTGCTTAATTAATTTAGATATATGTTCTTTGCCAATGTCACTATTCTCATAACCTTCTCTATTATTACATAGATTTTTTATTGATTCAATATTTTGGTTTATTTCTGATAGTCCTAAAGTTTCTTCACTTGATAATGATTCTGTAACCTTATTTTCAGTTTCATTATACAAAACGTCGCCAATATCACTTTTTATTTTAGCTATGCAACTATTTAAAATATCTTTATAAGTAGGGGTATTTTCTGCAATTTCTCCAAACATCCATGATCGTTTAATTTCTTCAGATGTTTTTGATGTTTCTAATTTATTTAAGCCTTGGATTGTATAGAAAACAACAGAAGCTTGAGCATTTTCAGTCCAAGAAGTTTCATTTATTATTTTTTCTAATTGCTCTAAGCATTTTCTTTTAAATTCTTCCAATCCGGGCAATTCAGATTTATCTTTCCTCTTTTCTCCTCTTAGCAATTTAGATAAATCTGCTATTTTTGATTCTGGATTATTCTCAGCTATTTGGTTTATTGTATTTAAATCTATGTGAATAACTTTAGATAATAATTTTAACAAGCCATTAACATCTTTTATATCTTCAGGTTTTTTTTCAAATAACTTCTCATAGTATTCTATAAGAGATTCTGAAGCCTTAGAGCCCAAACCATTAAAATTAAATATATATGAAGGCATTGCTATAATTTTGCTATCTTGTCCTTCTTCCATTTTTTCAACGAATCCTATAAGATTTTTTACATCATTTTCATCATTTATATAATTTATGGAGTTCATGACTTTGTCGTGATGATTCTCTTTATCAGTTACACTATTAATTGTTATAAGGTTTCCTTTTGTTTCAGTTTGTATTCTCATAATGCGTTCACCTTCTTTAACTTCGACTTGAGGTATAATTAAATAAGAATCACCTGAGCCTAAATGACTCAAACAACTTGTTTTATATTTTGTACACCAACCATTAGGAACTAAGTTTTGTAAGCTTCTTATCATCCTATTATCATGTTCTTTATTTCCATTAATTTTTTCTATGATATACATTTTATTATTACCAAATTCTATACACTGAAGACCATTTTTAAAGTCATTGGTTAGGTTTTCCTTATATTGCCCAAGAAAATTCATATTATATGCTTCGTATGTTCGATTAGCAATGTCTTCATTAAAGAAATAATGTCTGTTATCTCTAGCTTTTTTATCAATGTTGTTGCATTCATTATAAAGTCTATATAGGTGCAAAGATAAAGTTAATTTTTTGTTAAATTTATCTTCCAATTTAATATCTTCTTTATCTATATCTTTACTTAGTTTATAAAAATAATCCGCCCATTCTTCCTTGTCTTCAAAATTATCAACATCATAGTTCCCATTATCTCTAGGTTCAATCATTCTTAATTGTGTTATGCCATTGTTAATACAATTGTTCAATTCAGTCATATTTTCTTGACTTACACAAAAATTTCTTTCAAATGCTTTATCTATTATTTTTGGATGTTCTTTATTTTTTATTAAATTAAACAAATTTTCCCTCATTGTAGCAGTGTCTTGATTAGTACTTCCAGACTTATTTACTTCGTTAGAATTAACACCTTTACTCACAGTTTCTGCTTGAGCAGTATTTTTAGACTCATTTACTTCGTTAGAATTAACGCCTTCATTCACAGTTTTAGTTTTAGTATTTTTTTGAAACTTACCATTAAGTATCCCAAGTGCTGTCTTTTTTTGTTTAATTGCTTTTGATATAGAATCTTCTTTTTCTTTAATTGATTTATTGGCTTCTTCTAATTTCTTTTTTTGATTTTCAAGTACTTCCATTTCTTTTTTCTTATCTTCAATTTCTTTGCCCTTTGCATTTATATTATTTTCAAGAAACGTAGTTATCCTTTTTATATCATTATTAATTTTATTAATCTCGATTTGATTTTGTTTATAATTATTACCAGTTTCCTCTTTGAACGCTTTTCTTTCTTTAATAAGTTCGTCTATTTCTTTCTTAAGTTTTTCTTTATCACTTTCTTTTTCTATTGCTTTATCAACTCTTTCTTCACCTCCTGTTGATCCTGAAATAGATTTGTCCGAGTCAGTCGACACATTTGAAAGTGATGTTTGATTGCCTTTATCAGAACTTTTCACTTCTATTTCATCTCCAGCTTGAGTCGCTGAAGAATTACCAGTTTCCTCTTTGAACGCTTCTCTTTCTTCAATAAGTTCGTCTATTTCTTTCTTAAGTTTTTCTTTATCACTTTCTTTTTCTATTGCTTTATCAACTCTTTCTTCACCTCCTGTTGATCCTGAAATAGATTTGTCCGAGTCAGTCGACACATTTGAAAGTGATGTTTGATTGCCTTTATCAGAACTTTTCACTTCTATTTCATCTCCAGCTTGAGTTGCTGAAGAAGACTTTTTCGATACAGGCGGTAAAGGTGGAGTTGGCAATTTTATATCTTCATCAAATCTTTTAACCTCTGTTTTATCTCCAGCTTGAATTGTTGAAGAAGACTTTTTCGATACAGGTGGCATAGATGATTTTGGAGGTGGTGGAGGTGGTATTTTCTTATCTTTATGAGAATTGTTAATATGTGACTTAAAATTACCCCACATATTAGAGGATATATCTCTTACTGATACATCTATTTCTTGAGTTTCTGTATTTTTTACTTCCTGGGATGATTGATTTGCTGGTGAGTTTTGTCTAATTTGTTGAATTGAAACATTTCTAGACATTTTTACTTCATTACCCATAATTTCTCCTTTACATAAAATTACATTTATAATAAAATTATAGTAGTCTTATTTGATAAAAACTTAAATAATTGTTACAAATCTTAATTTTTGGTGTAAAATAAATAATGTGATAAGAATTGATTTTAAAAATACACTAACTTACAAATTGTCTCGAATTTTTGTAAATCAAATTTTTGATTTTGTTGAGACACTTGGTATAATAAGCATACAATTTATTGATGCTTTAAAATACATATTCACTTTAAATCTTAAATTTAAACAAATATTAAAATCGGCATCAATTTTTGCTTTTGATTCTTTACCAATAACATTAACAATAGTTGGTATGACCACAATTATAATAACAATGCAGGTTGCACCTGAGCTTGTAAAACAAGGTGGAGGAAAGTATATAGGCATGCTTGTTGCACTTGTTATGATTCGAGAATTATCAAATGTTATGGCAGGATTTGCAATAATATCAATGATTGGTTCAGCTTATGCATCAGAAGTGGCAACAATGAAAGTTACCGACCAAATAGATGCCATGAAAGCTTTAAAGGTTGACCCGATTAAATATCTTTTCGCACCACGTCTTGTGTCCGGTTTTATTATGATGCCTATGGTGTTTATTATAACTTCATTTGTCGGACTTATTTGCGGTTGGGCCACTACAATGCTTACAACTCATGGTGTAAGTACACTTGGATTTATTGAATCTGTTTGGGAAGGACTTGAATTAAGGGATATTTTTATTGCTCTATTAAAAGCATCAGTATTTGGGTTTTCGATTGTTCTTGTAAGTTTGAGCTGTGGAATAATGGCAAATGGTGGAGCAAAAGGAGTTGGTATTGCCACAACAAAAGCTGTTGTGTGGTCATTTATTACCATTGCGGTTATTGATTATTTATTTGCTTTGATTTTTTATTTTTAAATATAAATATTTTACTCTTTTTGGATATTTTTCTTTTTAAGCTTTTAAATTATTTTATAATTATCGTTACAAGTTTTTATTGTAAAATAAATAATATAAGTTAGGATTTAATTAATGAGTGTAAAGATAAATAATTTAACTAAAATATATGATAAAAAAAAGGTATTAAATGAAATATCATTTGAAGTTAAAGATGGTGAAATTTTGTCAGTTGTTGGTTTTTCAGGTTCAGGAAAAAGCACACTGCTTAAAATTATTTCAGGCTTAATTGAACCTGATGGCGGCAATTATGAAATATCAGAAGGTGATGTTGCAATGGTATTTCAATATAGTGCTTTATTTGATTCTTTAAATGTCTATGACAATATTACATTTGCTTTAACTGAACGCAAAGAATATCGAAAAAAATATAATAAAGAAAAACTAAATGAAATAGTTAAAGAAAAACTTAAACAAGTTGGTTTAGAGGGTATTGAAAATAAATTTCCCCATGAATTATCAGGCGGTATGCAAAAACGCGTAAGTTTTGCTCGAGCTATTGTAACAAATCCTAAAACAATATTATATGATGAACCGACTTCAGGTCTTGATCCTGTTTCTTCAACCGTTATTGAGGATTATATTTTAAAATTAAGAGAACAATTAAATTCAGCATCCATTGTAGTAACTCACCAAATGTCAACTATAAAAAGATGTTCTGATTATGTAGTTATGCTTTATGATGGGAAAATGGTTTTTAAAGGAACTGTTAACGAGCTTTTATCAAAAGAAAATCCATATGCTAAACAATTTGTTGAGGCAAGTACAAATGGACCTATGAAATTAAATATTTAAAGTAATAAAGTTATTTTTATTGTAAAATAAAATTAGGGTAAATAAAAAAGGAAATTTATGCGGTTTTCATCATCATTTAAAGTTGGTTTATTGACAATAATATCAGTTGTTATACTTGTATTTAGTATTTTATGGGTAAAAGGACGGGCATTAAGTACGGCAACCCGTATAACCGTAAATTTTAAAGATGCAAATGGTATGCGTCCTGGCAATGGTGTTCAACTTATGGGGCTTCGTGTTGGTCAGGTTGAAGAAGTTACACCTTACATTGACAATGAAAATAGTTATGTAAAGATTAAGTTTGTTATAACAGAAAAAAATGTTTCAATACCTATGGCTTCAAGTATCTCTATACAACAATCGGGCTTAATTGGTGAACAATTTTTGGAAATAACTCCTCCTCAGATTAAAACTATATATATAAGTGCTAATAATTCAAAAGATCTGATTCATTCCAAAAGTGATGTCGTTATGGATTTAAGTGATGAAAAAAATGTCAAAGTAGGGCATATTGAAAATGTTGAGTTTATGAAATCAAAATTGCTTCCAAATGATATAAAGGAAACTATTAAAACTAATTATGCTTATAAAGTTAATTACATAATTACACTTCCGGGGCTTGTTCTTCCATTTGATGAAATGGCTGGTAAAATTATAAGTGATAATGAACATAAAAAATTAAAGTTGTTTAGTTTAAATAACGAACACTTTAATAAACCACAAGAATGTTTAAAATATACCGTTATTGAACCTTTAAGATTATCTGATTTTATGGATTTACAGTATAAAAGTGCTAAGGCTTTTACTGAAACAAATACAAGACTTGCACAATTATTGTCAGATGATGTTATTATTCAACTTAAAGAATCTGTTGATAATATAAGAATTTTAACTAAAACTGCAAATACAACTATGGAAAAAGCACAGCTTCTTCTTGATAATTCAAGACAGGATTTAAACGAACTTATGGTTATGGCAAATCGCGTAAGTGATAAGATAATACTTTTAACTGATAATTTAAATGAAGTTGTTGGAGATGAAACTTTTAAAACAACTTTAACCACAACAGCCCAAAGTGTCAATAAGCTTTCTAACAATTTAAACACTCTTCTTGAAGATCCTTCATCAAAACAAACTATTGAAAATATAAAAATCATAAGTTCTAATTTGGCTCAAATTTCAACTTATGTTAATGATGCAACAGCCGACCCTCAGTTGAAAGCAAATGTCAATAAGACTGTCGCAAAATTGAATACAGCATTGGATGAACTTGCTATTACTTTAAATACCGTTAATAGTTTAACAGCAAATGATAAATGTATGATTCAAAGGACTTTAAATGATGTTTCACAAACGGCATCAAACTTAAAGAAATTTTCAACAAAATTAAATAAAAGATTTTTACTTTTTAGGTTAATGTTTTAAGATTTATGAAGGTATTTTTAACTAAATTCCACTATCAAAAAAAAATCAACTTAATAAGTGTTGTATTATTTATCTTGTTATGTTTACCAACTTTATTTTATTTTATTATAATTTGTATTCGAAATTTTTTATATGATATAAATGTAATAAAAAGTTATAAAGGTAAAAAATCTTTTATAGTTTCAGTTGGCAATATTACAACAGGCGGAACAGGAAAAACACCTTTTGTTATAAAACTTGCTAATTATTTTCTTGACACTAAAAATGAAAAAACAGCTGTTATTTTGCGTGGTTATGGCGGAAAATTGAATAATAAGAATGTAAATATAGTAAAAAATAATGGTAATATTTTTTTTAATGCCAATATTTGTGGTGATGAAGCATTTTTGATAGCTAAAAATACACCAAACAATTGTATTGTATTAACTTCAAAAAATAGAGTTAATGGTATCAACTATGCTATCAACGTTTTGGGTTGTAAAAATATAATACTTGATGATTGTTTTCAACATCGCAAAGTATCACCTGATTTAAATTTAGTTTTGATAGATAGTAAAAAACTATTTGGTAATGGTTTCGTTTTACCGTTTGGACCTTTAAGGGAAGCAAAATTTTCTATAAAAAAAAGAGCTAGTAAAATTATTCTTGTTAATAAAGAAAATGATGATTATATTAATACTAATAACCTTATAAATAAATTAAATAAACAATATAAAAAACCTGTTTATGAATGCAAAATGAATTTTTCTAAAATATATCTACTTGAAGATAAAGAACAATTACACGATTTAAAAAATATAAAAAATGTTTATGCTTTTTCTGCCATAGCATCCCCAAAACAATTTTATAAAATTCTTAAAAAATATAATTTAATGGGGACAAAAACTTATCCTGATCATTATATCTATACACAAAGTGACATTGATTATATGAATAAAAAAGCCAAATTATACAATGCAAGCATACTTATAACAACAGAAAAAGATGCTGTTAAGCTTGATGGTTTTAAATCAGATTTAAAAATTGCAATTTTAAAAATGGAACCAGATTTTGATATTAAAGATGTAGTTGGCTATTAGTTATTTTTTAATAACCGGTATTACATCATTTAAATAAGCAAAGTTTAAAGCATTTGTTATTACATCACTTGGATTTATTATACTGCATTTCACATTATTTTGTGAGCATAGTTTAAAAATATCAACAAAGATATTTACATTTTCATTATCAAAAAGAAATACTTTTGATAAATCTAAAAATATTTCATTATACTTTGATAACACTGTTAAATTTATATCCTTAACAAGTTCATTAATAGAATAAGTTGATGCCATATTATAAACTGTATAATATATAGAATTATTTTCTATTATATTTTTTGAAAATATTTCCTGTTGATTTCGTTCTATTGTTTCACCAATAAAGTTTAATATTTCATTGTGCCAGTTTTTAGATTTAACAATAAATTTATCGGCTCCCATTTCAAGAGCTTTTGCAATAATTTGTTTATCATGTGAGCCGGAAATAGCAACTATTTTTAAATTTTCATTTTGTTTCTGTTTATAATTCAATAAACTTTTTATCAATCTAAATCCATCTTCACAATCAGGCAAATAAATATCCGTTAAAACGTAGTCAAAAGTGTGTTTTTTTAAAAGGTCATTTGCTTCTTCAACATTTCTTGCTATTAAAGGATTTATACCTATTTTATTAAAAAGTTTTGTAAGTTGGTATAAAGAAAGTTCTAAATCATCAGCTATCATAATTTTAGTTTGTACACGCTGTTTTGAAGAAGGGCCCAATTCAAAAAAATTAATCTTACGTTCAATTTCTATTAATGCTTTTGAAATAAATTCAGGTGTTATATAGAGTTCTTTATACTCCATACCTGCAAGTTCAAAAAGTTTTATTAATTGTTCTTTTGATATTTCCATTCTTTCTACACCCTTTATTTTTTATAATTTTATTATACAATATATGGTATGAAATGTGTAGAGTTAAAAATAAAGAAAGTTAATATAAAAGCTAAACTTCCGGAATTTAAAACCCTAGGTTCTGCAGGTTGCGATTTATGTGCAATTTTAGAAAATGATACGATTATACATCCTTTCGAGCGTAAACTTATTCCCACAGGTCTTTCAATTGAAATTCCAATTGGATATGAAGCTCAAATAAGACCACGATCAGGCTTAAGTTTAAAGCATGGAATAACCCTGGTTAATGCTGTTGGAACTATTGATTCTGATTATCGTGGAGAAATTTTAGTTCCTCTTATTAATTTATCAAACGAATCCTACACTATTAAACCATATGAACGCATTTGCCAAATGATTATTAATAAAATTGAAACACCTAAAATTATTATTGTCAACGAATTAAATGAAACACTTAGAAATTCAGGCGGTTTTGGTTCTACAGGTATGGTTTAATATTCATTTGCAAAAAATTCAAAAATATTTTTATTATCATCCCATAAAGTATTTTTATCTTCATTTTGAGGTAATTCTAATGTTATTGTCGGTATATTTAATTCAATACCACAATATGTTCCAAAGCTGCCGGGTGTAGGGTAACCAATATTTTCCTCAATTTTATACCCGTTAAATTTAGATATAATTTTTGCTATTTTTAATGTTTCAAAACGTGGCCCATCAAAATTTATACACCGGTATGGTTCATGAAATGTCAAAATACAATCAGGACGGTATAGTTTTATAATTGAAATTAATTCCTTTGTTTCCTCTTCACTAGCAGGGGTTTCACCACTATAGTAATTATCTTTTATCTTTGATAATGTCCAGTTTTCTGTTGGAAAATTACGATTTAAATCTACACCATTTATATTTGTACGCGTATTATTTTCTTTACCTTTTTTATTTACAACAGGTATAAACACAAGTCTATTTTTTTTTACATCAGGTTTTAAACCTATATATTTCCGAATTAAAAACTCACCATCTTGTTCATCACCATGAAAAACCCCTAAAATAAGGATAGTTTTTTTATAATTATTTTCGTTAAATTTTATTATTTCCATAACTTACTGCTTATTTTACTATTTCACATCCTGAGGAAGTTCCCAAAGTATTAGCACCAGCCTCAATAAGATTCAAAGCATCATCTTTTGTTCTTATACCACCTGAAGCTTTAACCTTTAAACCCTCTGGTTTTACGATGTGAGACAATAATTTTATTTTTTCAATTGTCGCCCCCAAACCATCTTTTACAAAACCTGTTGATGTTTTGACATAATCAACTTTCAATTTTATACAAATTTCACAAGCTTTTTTTATTTCATCATCATTTAAATAATCAGTTTCAAGAATTACTTTTAAAACTTTGTTAAAGCAAATACTACGAACCTGTTTTATATCTTCTTCAACATAATCCCACTTTTTGGATTTTATAAAACCTATATTTATAACCATATCTATTTCATCTGCTCCATTTTCAATTGCATTTGCGGCTTCAAAAGCTTTAACGCTTGTTGTATTTGAGCCAAGAGGAAAACCAATAACTGTCACAAGTTTTATATTCGTGTTTTTTAATTTTTCACATGCATACTTAACGTAACATGGCGGTATACATATCCCTAAAAAATTATTTTTAATGGCTTCATTAATAATATTATCAATATCAGAAAATGAAGCTGTGGATTTTAAAAGTGTGTGTTCTATATAATTATTTAAATCCATTATAAAATCTCCTCTAGTGTTTGTATTGTTTTAAAGTTTCTTGATGAATAAAATTCAATATATTTATATAGGAATAAAAAACAATTTTTACATAATTTTTCATTCGCCATTTTATCATAATATGTATTTTCGTCAAATTCGGATTTTTTTAAAGTATCTAAAAATTTGACAATTTTTCTATTAATTACCATTGTCTTAGATAGGTTAGTTATTTTACAATTATTACATATTATTCCATTTTGATTATAAGAAAAATAAAAAATATCTTCTTTTTCAATTAATTTACCACAATTTGTGCAACAATAAAAATTAAGGGCAAAACCTGATATTTCCATAATTTTCAATTGAAATCTTATAATTGCCAGGTATAATTCAATTTTTGTTCTGGAGGATGCTATTTTTGCTAATGCATTGTAAAATAAGTTGTATACTTCAGAAGAATTTGGATCTTTCTCAACTCCAAAATTAATTATAATTTCTGATAAATACATAGAGAAAATAAGTTTAACAACATCTTTTCTTATATTTTTAAAAGATTCAATACTTGAAGCTTGACTAATAATATCAAGTGTTCTTCCTTTTTTACAAAATAATTTATTTGCAGTTAATAATTCAATATAAGAAGCAAGTTTACTTTTTGTCTTTTTAACACCCTTCGCAACAAGTCTTCTTAAACCGGTTTCTTTTGAATAAGTAAGTATTATTTTATCATTTTCATTTAAAGGATATGTTTTTAAATTAATAGCTTCCTCTATATAATCTTTAGTTTTTAAATCATTTAACATCTATAATTTTAAATTACCTCGAAGCATTTGTTTTAACTGATTTTTATCGTTTGTAGCATTCAAAGCTTCTTCAACTGATATAATATTATTTTTTATTAAATAAACAAGCGATGTATTGAAAGATAACATTTCACCAAAGGAGCCTTGATTTACAAGATTATATATTTCCATTGTATTATTTTTAATAATAAAATCAGCAACAGTTGATGTTACAAATAAAACTTCACAAACTGGAAGTCTTTCATTATTTTGAGAATTTTTAATTTTTACAAGTTGTTGAGCAACAGAAACACGTAAAGTTTCAGCAAGTTGTTTAAGAACCTGTTCATGTTCATTTGGACTATAAAATGATAAAATTCTATTTATTGTGTGATGTGCATCTGTTGTATGTAATGAAGCAAACACAAGATGACCTGTTTGAGCAGCCATAAAAGCTGTGTCCATTGTTTCTTTGTCACGTATTTCCCCAATTAATATAATATCAGGATCTTGCCTTAATGCATATTTTAAACCACTTGCAAAAGATTCCGTATCAAAACCCACCTGTCTTTGAGTTATTAAACATTTATTACTTTTATGTAAATATTCAATAGGATCTTCAATTGTAATTATATGTTTTTCTTCTTCATTATTTATTTTTCCAAGAATTGACGCAAGAGTTGTACTTTTACCACATCCCGTTGGACCAGTAACTAAAATTAAACCTGTTTTTATAGTACATAAACGATTTATCATTTTAGGTAACCTGAGTTCTTCAATTGTTGGGATTTCTGATGGAATATTTCGAAAAACAAGTGCAAAAGTTCCAAGTTGTTTGCTTACATTAACGCGAAAACGTGCTTTATCTTTTAACTCATAAGAAAAATCAAGTTCATTTAAAATGCGACATGTATCTTTTGATTCAGGAGGAACAATATCACTAAGTATATGTGTTATCGTTATATCATTTAAAATATTATCATTTGCTCGTTTTATTATACCAGCAATTCTATAAAAAACAGGCAATCCAGCTTGTAGATGGATATCCGAAGCATTATTTTTGACTGCATCTTCCAAAATTTCATTTATGTTCACTTTTCTACCCCGCCAAGAAATATATTAGTAAATATACAATATTTTCCTTTAAATGTAAATTTTTTAATATTTTTTATAAGTTTTATAATATAATAAAATAAATAAAATGTCATCAAATTGGACTATTGAAGTTTTTATTTCATTTTAATATTCTATTTATAAATAAATATAATTGGAGTCTTTAATGTCAATAATTGATAAAATTGAAAATATAGGAAGTCAGATTAATGATTTGTATTCTTTTATTAATACAAATGATGAAATAAAAGATGACTGGGAAGAATATAAAAAAACTTTATCCGTTAATAATAATGAAAACAAAGCGAAATCTTATTCTATACCCTATATTTTTGAAAGAAAACTTAAAAATGGAAAAGAAGATGTCATTTCTCTTTATATTAAAAATCAAAACAAACTTTCAAGAATCAGAAAGAAAATATTAAGTTCCTTCCAAAATTTTCAAAATGCTATTTTTGAGGTAAAAAAAGTGGCAAAAAACGGTTTCGAACTTTATAATCTTATAAATGAAAAATTATATTTCGTTATTTCAATGGTAAAAATGACACATTTTAGACAAATAGGAAGTGGTGATTATATCATTGCACGTATTATTGAGTTTGAAAATGATTATTATTTAATTGAACTTTCAGATGCTATAAATGCAAGCCAAAAGGAAGTTTGTTATAAATATGCTGTTTCAAAAATAATGGAAAATCCTCAAAGTGCATATTTAGACAATAAAGATAAACAAAAAATGATTGAAAAAAATATATCTAAAATGTATTCTAAATTTTTAAAATTATTTCAAAAAGACGAAATAATAACAACAAGCCAGGTTGCAGATGATATTATTGAAATTTTTAACAATTATGAAGATGATGAAAAAAGTATTGATAAAGACTATTTAGATAAGCTTTTAAGTATAAAACCTCAAAAAATGGAATTTTATAAAATTGATTATAATAGTATAGAATATAATAATTTTATTGAGAACTCTATGAATGGATTTAAAAGCAGCGATAGTATTTTTGATGTTGGTATAATTTTTGACAAAAATTCAGGTTTTTATGCTATTCCTTTTTGGGGTACATTTCTAAAAATTTTTGAAGATGAAAATTATGAAAATAATGATAAAACTAAAGAGTGTCTTTTGTCTTTTTTACAAAATGACAAAATTTCATATAGGTTATTCGAAAACTTAAATATAAAATATCCTAAAACATTTATTAAACGTATAAATGAAATATTAAAAACAAATTATACTTTTGATGAATTGCTAGAAAATTATTTTAAAGAACAACTTGGCAAAAAAATATTTTCGCCAACTTCTATATTATATGCCTCAAATGTATTTAATGAGGTTCTAAATTGTATTGAAAAAAAACAAATTGAAGAACAACAAAGGCAAAAAATAAATACTTTAAATAAAGAAATAGGACGTAATGATTTGTGCCCTTGTGGAAGTGGTAAAAAATATAAAAATTGTTGCTTAAAACTAAATGTTTAATATAATTATTTTATGATTTATAATATTAGGGACTTATATACAAGTTTACACAAAGCTGCCCCGTCCGGAGGACATTAAAATAATTAATTTGTTGAAATTTAACAATTTTGAGACCTTCACCCCAACCCTCACGCTAAAAAGGGGAAAGGGGAAAGGGGAAAATAAAAAAGTTAGAGAATGAGGTCAACAATGGCAACCCATACGCAGATTGGAACAAGCAGCGAAACATTGTAAGACAGCAGTCTGTTTGAGTGCGAAGCACGAGTTAAGGCTGTTTGGGTTGAATTTAGCACAGCTGTGACAATCAAGTGGGTTGAAAGGTTTTAGTTACTTTTGGTTTCAAGCGGATTTCACTCTACCGAGTGCCCTCCCTTGTACGACTCAACTTGAGCCTCCTTAACTCATGCACTTCATGCACTCAAACAGAAGGAGGCCTTGACAATGTTTCGTCTGTGACTATTACTCAAACCTGCATATAGTTTGTATATTTTAATTCCACTTAACAACATTTAATTCAATACTTGTTTTTTTAAACTATTTAAAAAGTAATTTGAAAGCTTATTATATACAAGTTTACACTAAGTTTTGTGTAAACTTGTATATAAGCCCCTTATTTTTTATAATATCTCACCTTGATTTTTGCTTTTCTTACGTTTAAACCATTTAAATTTTTTATTTTTCTTTTGTTTTTCAATATCATTCATTTCTAAATACTCAAAATCAACACCTGATTTATCCGAACCAAGCAACATAGACATGTCAAAATATGTATTTTTTCTTACATAATCATATCCAATACTAAATTTGGCATTAGGTGGACCAACTGATATATAAAATCTATTTTCCTGCATTTTGGTGTTATCATATGTTTCACCATCAAGAACATAAACACCACGGTAAGCTATTGATAAATATTTACATATAGCAAGAGATTGAGTAAATTCAAGAGCTGATCTTCCATAACGATATTTATCAAATTCAAAAGGAGAGTCATCTTTACTTCCTGAAATATAATAACTTACTCTAGAATGCCAACGTTTAAATCTATGAGATAAAGTAGGTGCAAATCTCACTACAGCTTGCGTGTCACCTGTTCCATATACACCAAGAGAAGTTTGACCTATTAAGCCTAATTGTATATCTATATCATCACTATAAACATAAGTAAACAATTCTTTATATAACTCAGCCTGCCATTTTGCACGGAATGTACTAAAATTCCTATCACTTGACTCATCCCAGTTGTAATCACGTGCAATACCTGCTTTTAATTCGTGTGAAAATCTTGCTGATAATTCAGGTACATCGTAATTTTTCTTATATCGTAATTCTCCAATTAATTCAGGCATTCTTGCTCCCATAAAACCATCATCTTTATATGCGTTTATTCCATAATCAAATGACCAATCTCCATTTATTTTATATTTACCGTCTAAAATAATCTTATCTCTAGATGTACCATATCCAAATTCAACATGGTTGCGCTTGCTTAAAAATCTTGAAATAAACCCAAGTCCAAATTCACTTTTCTGTGTTATAATAGGTGCTACTTTTAACGTTGAACCATAAGGCATTTTAAAAACAAAACCATAACCTAAAAACATACCTAATTGGTTTTCGCTTCCTAATTCAGGTCCTGAAAGCTCAACAAAGTTTTGCTCTTTATTTGTAATAAGCTCAATATCGCCAATACCGGTTAAGTGTTCACCATTTCTATAAATAGAAGCTTTTTTAAGCTTTGCAGTATCATGGTCTTTAAACCTATCTACAATAATTGTTCTTGCTTTTAATGTAAAAGAATTATTTGATAATGATTTGTCATCCTTATTTACCATATCCTGTTGAAATTCTTGTTCCAATGGGAAATATCTTCCAAAAGTTCTTGTTTGTAAAGCTATTGCTTGTTTATCATTAAACCTTATATTTCCCCAAAAACCTTTTATTTTATCTTCGGTTAAAGTGCCATATTGAGCATTTAAAGTAATTTTATCATCTTTTGTTATAGGATTTTCAATTAATGAACTTCCAAAATTCATGTCAATAATTATATAATCACCATAAACCCACTTGCCATCTTTAACCATTCTAACTTTACCTTTTGCTGTCATTTTATTATGTTCGGTGTCAAAAACTATTTTATTTGCATATAATGTAGCATCTTCTTTGGCAAAATAAACACGAGCATTGCCGCTTGCTATTATATTTTGGGTTTTGGGATCATAATCCATACGCTCACTTGTTATATCAACACTTGAGTTTTCCTTTTTATTTTTTTTCTTCTCATTTTTTTTATTGAAAAACCAACTTTTTTTCTTTTTACCGGCATTGTTTTGATTTTGCTCTTGATTATTATCTTCAACCTTTATAGCCGTTGCGTTAATAGTTTCATTTGATTCATCTGTTAAGTTAAATTTCTTCTTTGTTTCATCACTAACGTTTAAAGGTTTCTTTTTACGTTTAAACCAGCTTTTTTTCTTTTCTTTTTTGACAATATTGTTTTGGCTTTGATTTTGCTTTTGATTATTATTTTCAACCTTTATCGCCGTTGCATTAATGGTTTCATTTGATTCATCTGTTATGTTAAATTTCTTCTTTGTTTCATCATTAACTTTTAAAGGTTTCTGTTTACGTTTAAACCAGCTTTTTTTACTTTCTTTTTTAACATTATTCTTTTCTTTTTTATTTTGATTTTTAGGAATTTTTATTTTCAAATTTTTACTAAAATCAACAACCGGAATAACTTTTGAATTTTCGTATTCTATATCACCAGCTTTTTGTGTTTGAGCCAAAACAAAATTAGCACTCAAAATAATTGTTGTTAATGATATTAAAATTAAGTTGTTTAAAAATTTCATTTAAAAAAGTTGTCCCTTAGTAGTTTTATATATAATTAAGCGGATTTTGTACTTTACCTCGTACACGAACTTCAAAATGCAAATGCGGACCGGTTGAATATCCTGTTGAACCTGCATTTCCTATTTTTTGTCCTTGACTTACTTTTTGCCCAACACTTACATTATAACTTGATAAATGTGCATATAATGTTGAGATAGCTTTTCCATTATATTGACCGTGATCAATTATTACGACTTTTCCATAACCTCCATACCAACCAACATAAATAACTTTTCCGGCATTTGAGGCTTTAACCGGCGTTCCCATAGGAACACCTATATCAATTCCACTATGAAATATTCTTGTTTTGAATATTGGATGTATTCTATAACCAAACGGAGATGTAATAGGACCTCTAAGAGGCCATATAAAACCAGTTGCAACCTTAACATTTGATGTTTTTGAACCAGCAAGCATTTTTTGTAATTTTTCACTTTGATATGCAAGTTCCCTTTCAGCTTTTTCATAAGCTTTTCTGTCTGTTTTAAACTTGTGTATCATATTTTCATTGCGATTTATAGCTTTTGCAAGTGATTGCTTTTCTCTAGCTATTGAGTCAATTGTTTGGGCTAAATATTGCTTTTCTCTATCAATTTGCATTTTAAGCTGATTTACACGTATTGCACTTTGCCTCAAATTTTCAAGTTGTTTTTGGTCTTGTTTTACAATTACTTTTTGAAAATATATTCTATCTAAAAAATCATTAAAATCATAAGATGATAGTAAAAACTCAAGCATACTTCCACGTTGATTTTTAAATATTTTAACAATTCTATTAGTAGCAAGTGCTTCATATAAAGCATAATCTTCCATAAGAATATTATATTCATTTTGTGCTTTTTCAAGTCTTTTTACAACTTCATTATAACGTGCTTTGGATGTAGTTAAATTCTTTTGAGTTTTCTCAAGTTTTAATTGATTTTTATATAATTTATTTGTTTCACGTGATTCCAAAAATTTTAAAGTGCGAATCTTTGCTTTTGTTTCTTTATGTTTTTTTACAACTTGATTATAACTTGTCGCATTTGCACCAAAACTAAACCCTGTATATACTATGAACAGAAGTAAACTTATTATTTTAATTCCATTACTTTTTATTTTGGTCATGTTCTTACGTTTTTAACCGGCTTTTATCTTTTTAATTACTAAATTGGGAAATTAAAGCTATAGCAAGAGGAGCTACTGTCCAAAAAATAAATGATAAAGCTAGTATTGATACAATTATTTTTTGATGTTTACGAAAAAATTCCATAAAAAATCCCTTAAATTGAATACTACTTTACATTTTACTTCAAAAATTTGTCTTTGCAAATTATTACTATATAGTAATCTTATTATATTTTAACATTTGATTTATTTATTAGCTTTTGTTTTAATGTTGTTATGATGATTCAAGTTGAGAATTTAAATAAGTCATATAATAAAAATATTTGTGTTTTGAAGAACATAAATATTAACATAAAAAAAGGAGAGATTGTAGGTATTGTTGGATCTTCAGGTTGTGGCAAAAGTACTTTTTTGAAAACATTAAATGCTCTTGAGCCTATAAATTCGGGGTCTATTTATATAGACGGAATAAAACTTGATTCTAAAAAGAATATTCGTGAAGCCAGAAAAAAAATAGGAATTGTTTTTCAAGGGTATAACCTTTTTGAAAATTATACTGTTATTGAAAATATTACTTTAGCTCCTATAAAAGTTAAGAAAATGAATAAAGAAGATGCATATAATAAAGCACGTAAGCTCTTAAAGAAAATTGACCTTATGGATAGAGAAGATTTTTATCCCCATCAACTTTCAGGTGGTCAAAAACAAAGAGTTGCTATTGCAAGATGTCTTGCTATGGAGCCTTTGGTGCTGCTTTTTGATGAACCTACCTCCGCTCTTGATCCTCAGATGACTCTTGAAGTTTTAAATGTTATGAGAGAACTTAAACATGATGGACTAACTATGGTAATTGTTTCACATGAACTTAGATTTTTATCTGAAATAGCTGATAAAATTGTTTTTATGTATAATAATACAATATGGGAAGAATCCTCTTCTTATGATTTTTTTAATAATCCTAAAACAAATGAAGCAAGCGAATTTTTAAGTCACGTTAAAAGTTTTTAGTATTTTACTTAAATTTGGAGAATTTATTGCTATGAAAAATATTTTTATATGTTTATTAATGATTATAACCGGTCTTTTGCTTTCAGGTTGCGGAAATGAGCAAAAACAAGTGGTGGATATATATGATAAAATAAAAGCACGTGATAAATTGATTGTAGGTGTCAAATATGATACTAAGCCTTTTGGTTTTATTGACAAAAATCAGGAAGTTACCGGATTTGATGTTGATTTGGCTCGTATGATTGCAAAATATATTTTAAATGATCCAAATAAGGTTGAGTTTGTTCAAGTAACTCCACAAAATAGGATTCTGGCTTTAAACTCCGGACAAATTGATATGATTATTGCAACTATGACAGTTACTGAACAAAGAAAGCAAGTTGTAGAGTTTTCAAGACCTTATTATGTTGCCGGACAAGCTATTATGGTTAATAAAGATAGTTTGATAAAAAATATAAATGACTTAAGAAATAAAAAAATAATTATAGTTTTAGGAACAACGGCCGATAGAAATATAAAAAATATTGCACCTGAATCTATGATACAGGGATATAGAACATATAATGATGCTTTTGCTGCTTTAAAAAATAATCGTGGCGATGCTTTAATAACAGATGATAGCATTTTGTTAGGTTTGATTTCAGATGACTCAAATTTTAAAATATTATCTAAAAGATATACCAAAGAACCTTATGCAATTGCTTTAAAAAAAGGTCCTGAATCACATAAACTTCTTTTCTATATTGACAATGCTTTAAATTCTTTTGAACAGTCAGGTGAGTTAAATAATTTAAAACGAAAATGGATTAAAAATTAATTATGTATAATGTTGATTTTTCAATTTTATATAAAAGTTTACCTCAAATTATTGAAGGTTTGACAACAACAATTTATGTTTGTCTAATATCATTTATTTTTGCTTTTATTTTATCAAGCTTTATTACTTATTTTCGTGTATTAAAAGGAATTAAGTTTATTGAAAATGCTCTTGCTTGTTTGGTTGAATTTATTCGTAATACTCCTTTATTACTTCAAATATATGTAGTTTTTAAGTTATTGCCGCAGGTGGGACTCACATTTTCACCTGTTCTAAGCGGAATTTTAGCTTTGTCTTTATATCAAGGAGTGTATTTTTCGGAAGTAATGCGAAGCGGTATAGCACAAATTAAAGGCGAACAAAAAAATGCAGCTTATTCACTTGGTTTTTCATCATTTGAAACATTTATTTTTATTATATTTCCTCAAGGATTAAAAAATGTTATTTCACCTCTTGGTTCCCAAATTATTAATCTTATAAAAAATTCCTCTCTTTTAAGCTTTATTGCTGTTAGTGATATATTTTATATTAGTTATCAAAAAATTGCTGATGACTTTAGAATTATTGAATATTTTACATTATGCCTTATTTTATACACAAGTTTAACCGGCATTGTTTTAATTTTTACTCATATATTAAATTTTTGTTTAAAAGTTAAATTTAAAGAGGTATCATTTGCATGAATGATTTGATTACTAATATGCCATATCTTTTAAACGGATTTAAAGTTACAATTATTTTGTCTTTTTATAGTATTATTTTTAGTCTTTTTCTTGGTGTAACATTTGGAGTTTTACGTTATTTTAAAATACCATTTGTAAGCTTTTTTTGTGCTTGTTTTATTGAACTAACCCGTTCAATTCCTTTAATTTTATATATTGTATTTATTCATTATACAATATCACCTTATTTATTTAATACTTATAATTTTACTTCATATCTGGGTATAGATTCTGTTGAAATGCAGACAGCATTAATTTCATTAACTTTATTTACAAGTGCTTATATTGCTGAAATAGTTAGAAGCGGGATGGAAAATATAGACCGTCAACAAATATGGGATGCAAAATCTTTAGGTTTTTCAACTTTTCAAACAGTTAGATATATTATATTACCTGTTGTTTTGGCTAAGTCATTGCCTTCGTGGATCGCTCAATTTGCTTCATTGATTAAAGACACTTCACTTGTTTCTGTTATTGGTTTGGTTGAATTAACACGTGCTTCTGAAATAATATCTGAAATTACTGGAAAAGACTTTATAATAATGTTTTTTACATTATTTACCTATTTTATTATATGTTTTCTTTTATCCAACTTGGCAAAATATTTAAATAAAAAGTATAATTATATGAATATTTAGTTATAAAAATGTTAAACTTTTTATCAATGTTTTTGATAGAAAAATGTAATATTAATAAAATAACAGCCAAGATAATAAATGAAAGGATTAATAAAAGTGTATAAGAGTAACTATTCAAAATGTATAAGTTTTTTTGTTGCTGAGGGTATAATTTTTACAATACTTGGCCTTCTTATGTTATTTATGCCAATGATAACAAGTTATGCTGCAAGTTTAATTATTAGTATTTTACTGTTTATTGGAGGTTTGTATAAAATTATTAACTCAATAATTAACAGAAACTTTATGTCAAAACCTGTATTATCTATAATAATTGGAATATTAATGGTGTCTGCAGGTATAATATTAACAATTCACCCTGTGATCAATATGTTCTTATTGACGATAATTTTAGCAGCGTATTTTATACTTGAAGGTATAAATTCTTTAAATTTTGCTATTCATAATCGAAATTTGCTTACATATTGGTGGCTGGCAGCTGTTGTTTCATTAATACAATTTATGTTGGCAGCTATAATTTTAGCAAGTTTACCATTTAGTGCTTTAATTACTGTTGGTTTACTTTTAAGTATTGATTTTATATTTTCAGGCTTGACTTTGCTTTCTTTATCATCAACATGCAAATATGTTGTTCCAGGGGATTAATAGCGTATTTAATATCTTTAGTTAAATACGCTGAATAAATTGAAATAGCTGTTAATTTTATAATTGACAGTTATTTCTTTTATGTTTATTATTATATTACAAGCCTCGGTAGCTCAGCTGGATAGAGCGCTTCCGTCCTAAGGAAGGCGTCGCACGTTCGAATCGTGTCCGGGGTAAATAAAAAAAGATGAGGTTATCTCATCTTTTTTTATTTGCTTTGGGACAAGATGAGAATGCCTTTTGCATTCAAGCGGATTGCCATACAGACGACACTAGTGAAACCAAACAGCTTGGAATTAAAACCTCTATTTAGCAGTTCTTACTCTTTTATTATAAATGATGATTTAAATTTTAATATAAATATGTTATAATTAAGTTAAAACACTCAAACTTAACTAAGGATAATTTATAATGAAGTCGTACAAAGCAGGAACTTATATTTTGCATAAAGGCTACAAGCCATTTAATCCGTCATTTATTAACGACGATATCGATTGGAAACTTGAAGAACTTGCACCATTATTGCAAGACGCCAGCCTTTGGCTTGGGAAACTAAATTCCTATGCTGATTTGATTCCTAATATAGAATTTTTCATTAAGATGTATGCAACTAAAGAAGCAACAAATTCTAATAGAATAGAAGGAACAAGAACAACTTTTGAAGATGCTATTACGCCGATTGAACAAATTAAACCGGAATTACGTGATGATTGGCACGAAGTTCAAAATTACATTCAAGCTATAAACTATTCTATTGATAGATTGAATGATTTACCCCTTTCTATGAGATTAATTAAAGAAGCCCATAGAATCTTATTGCAAGGCGTTCGCGGCGAGCATAAGACACCCGGAGAAATTCGTAAAACGCAAAACTGGATTGGCGGCTCATCACTTAAAGACGCGTTCTTTATCCCGCCTGAGCCTAATATGCTGCCGGATTTATTGAGTGATATTGAAAAGTTTTTACATAATGAAAACTTACACGTACCGGAAATAATCAAGGCTGGAATTATACACTATCAATTTGAGACAATTCACCCGTTCTTAGATGGAAACGGAAGAACAGGACGTTTATTAATAATCCTTTATTTAATTAGTTCAGGCTTGCTTAATAAACCTGTGCTCTATATTTCAGATTTCTTTGAACGCAATAGAATGTCATATTATGATTCACTTGCAATGGTTAAACAAACTGATAATATGACCCAATGGCTTAAATTTTTCTTAAATGGAATAATTGAAACATCAAAAAATAGTATTAAGACTTTTGATGAAATCCTTAAGCTCAAAAAAGAAGCTGAAACCAAGCTGACAAAGATAGGTAAAAAAGCTATCAATGGACAAAAGCTGTTAGAATTATTATATTCACAGCCAAAAGTTAATGCACAAATTATATCTAAAGAGCTTGGGCTTTCAATTGTTTCTGTCAATAGTTTAGTAAAAACTTTTATTGAGATTGGCATTTTAAAAGAAAAAACGGGTATGAGCCGTAACCGTTATTATATGTTTGAAGATTATATTAACATATTTAGATAGAAAATATCATCTTAATAAGAAAAAAGTTTGCTTAATATAAACATTCATTGTAACATATAAACCTGATGAACTTATGCCGTGTTTTCAATCAGCCAAGTTCTGAACTCGTAAATTCTGTGGTATTTTTATAAGTAAGGCTTTTCGTTTTTAATAAAGTTTATTAAATATTTCTTATGTCCGCTCTGTGTCCATTTTCGATTTTGAATTTTAAAGAACTTATTTTCTGTAGAAGAAATTAGAAAATTATAAAGTATAAATGAGATTTACAGAAATAAAATCAAAGCTTTTTCTAATACCATATTAAAGAAAGAATAAGAAAGATTGCTCATAGAATCAAGCTGGAAATTTTTACAAATTGAGGTGAATACTTATTCTTTACTTGATGCTATAATAAATACTATTTTTATTTTGTATAAATTGTAAATATGTATTTTTATGTTTTAATTAATATTTGTGTGAGGGTAATAAATGGCTAATGATAATTTAAAAAAAGCGAAAAAGGCTAAGAATGATGAATTTTATACTCAATGGGCAGATATTGAAAAGGAAATAATGGCATATATTGAATATAATCCTGATGTATTTAGAGATAAAACCATTCTTTTACCTTGTGATGATCCTGAGTGGAGCAATTTTACAAAGTTTTTTGCTCAAAATTTTGAAGCTTTTGGATTGAAGAAACTTATAAGTACCAGTTATGCCTATGAAAGTAAAAAAGCAAATATACCTTATCAAACCTCTTTATTTGAAAAGAAGGCTCGACATTTTAATCCGGATATAAATAAAACCAGAGGAAAAATATTTACCCTTGACCATGACACAAATAAAAACGGAGTTATTGATATAGAAGATTTACAGTGGCAATACTTAGAAGGTGACGGTGATTTTAGAAGTGATGAAGTAAAGAAACTTCGAGATGAAGCGGATTTTATCATAACAAACCCGCCTTTTTCACTATTCAGGGAGTTTTTAGCTTGGATTATGGATGCTTATAAAAAATTCATAATAATAGGGCATCAAAATGCACTTACATATAAAGAAGTTTTTCAATTAATAAAAAATAATAAATGTTGGTTAGGTAATGGTTTTAAAGGTAACGCAGGACATTTTATTAGTAATTATAAAGATTATGCTACTGCAAATAATCATATAGATGGAATGATAAGAGTTTCTGGAGTAAACTGGTTTACAAACATAGAACATGGAAGACGTCATCGACCGTTACAACTTATGACTATGGCTGATAATATCAAACACAGCAAACATAAAGAAGTTAGAGGACATGAATATCAAAAATATTTTAATTATAATGCAATTGAAGTTCCATTTACAGATGCAATACCAAGTGATTATGATGGTGCAATGGGGGTTCCTATAACCTTTATGGATAAATATTGTCCGGAACAGTTTGAAATAATTGGACTGGGTATTGCTACTTCAGGATTAGAATGTGGAGTTAAACCTTATACAGAGGAACATAGAAACTATAGAAAAAACATACAAAAAAGAGGGACAGTTGATGGTGATTTGTATATGGTAGATAATAATAACCACCCAATTGTTCCATACGGTAGAATTCTTATTAAAAAGCGAGAAAACACATGAAAACGGAACTGCACACTGAATGGACAATAAAAGATATTTGCGAGGGGTTTGTTTACAATGAACTTGAGGGAAAAGGTTTGTTTGGAATGAATGGCAAACTTACAATTCAGCCGGAATACCAACGTAATTATATCTATGCTGACGGCAAAAAAGATGTTGCGGTCATTGATTCGGTTATTAAAGGTTATCCTATAGGTCTTATATATTTTAACAGGCGGGAAGATGGACAACTTGAAGTTTTAGATGGACAGCAAAGAATTACAAGCCTCGGACGATTTGTAACAAGCAAGTTTGCCATTGTTGATAACGGAATCCCACAATATTTTAGAGGAATTGCAAAAGATAAACAGGATAAAATTCTTGCTACTAAACTGTTAATATATGTCTGTGAAGGAACGGAAACTGAAATAAAAGAATGGTTTAAAACAATCAATATCGCAGGTATTCCACTTAACAAGCAAGAAGTTTTAAATGCAATATATTCAGGTTCGTTTGTTACGCTTGCAAAAGAAGAATTTAGCAACTCTCAAAATTCAAATATAAGTAAATGGAGTTCATATATAAAAGCGTCGATCAATCGTCAAGAGTATCTTGAGTGTGCTTTAAACTGGGTTAGCAAAGGGCATATTGAAGATTATATGTCTTTGCACAGGTATGATACTAATATTAATGAACTAAAAACATATTTTAATTCTGTTATAGACTGGATTGATAGTATTTTTTTCAACACGTATCCTGAAATGCAAACTGTAGAATGGGGCAGATTATACGAAATTTATCATAGACAACCATACAATCCGCAAGAAATTAGCACAAAAGTGTCAGAATTATATGCCGATGAGTGTGTGAAAAATAAAAAAGGAATTTTTGAATATGTTTTAGGTGGATGTCAGGATAGCAAATTACTTGAAATACGTATTTTTGAAGAACGTGATAAGAAAACAGTTTATGCACGTCAAACTCAAGAAGCTAAAGAAAAAGGAATTTCAAACTGTCCTTTGTGTGCATTAAGTAATGATAATAACAAGAAAAGAATTTGGACACTTAAAGAAATGGACGCAGACCACGTTACAGCATGGTCAAAAGGCGGTGCAACAGATATACGAAATTGTCAGATGTTGTGCAAAACACATAATCGAATTAAGGGAAATAAATAAAATTTATTATTATATCTTAATTTCAATTTCCAATTTATTAACCTTTTTACATATACTGAATTGAAACACGTTTAAAAAATTTTTCTTCTAAAATTTTTGCTATTTTTTTAACAATATTTTTCCTAATTTCAATTTCAATAGGCAGATTTGGATCATAATGAGCTTGATTAAGTTTAGCTCCAACCATAAAATTTATAACATCTGAATTTAAAAAAAACTTAACAAGTTTTCCAGCTGCATCATCACATACTTGAACAGGGTTGGCTTCAAGGTATTCACTTGTTTTTGTCAACGTCAAAATACCTTCAGTAACAAGATCAACTCCTTCCATATATGATTCTTTTGGCAATTTTCCTGAATCAATTGTCAATTTTGTTTCAATTGGTATTTTTAATTCTCGAGATAATAAATTAGCTGTTGTGCCGCCTGATATTGCTTTTTTACCTTCAAAATTCTTAAAAACATTAGCATAATAGCTGTCTTTTTCACTATGATATGGTGGACCAGTAAACAAAAGTGAGCTTCTTGGTCTCCTAAAGTATATTGAACAAGCTGATATATCATCTTTTGCAAGACGGTCAACTTCTATATTTTTTGCTTCATTCACAATATATTTTGTCAAATCACGACTTGATATTGTCGGATTTTGATTTAATTTGCTTAAAACTATATCAATTAAACCCTCACGACGAAGGCCGAGTTTTAAATGTTTTGTACCTAAACCTGATTGTGTTACGCCATCTGAACAAAATATAAGTCTATCATTTTCCTCTAAATTTATCTTGTATATGTGCATATGTCTATTTTTAAATGTTTTTGAGTTAATTACTTGATAATCAGGCTCCATAACATTATTATTGTGTATCCATATAAATTGCGGGTTGCCTTCTTCAACGATTTTTGCAACTCCATCATCACTTATGTCAATAGCTGAAAATGTTGAATAGCTTATTTTGCGAACCTGACATACAGGAAGTGAATTCATAACAATTTCGCAAGCATTTTCAATACCCGATTGAGCTTCAATAAACTTAAGCAACATAGTTGCTGTCATACAAGACAAAATATTAGCCTTAATTCCGCTTCCAAGACCATCGGATAAAACAGCTATAAGCCGTCCGGTGTCGCAATAACGTTTTGATACAAAATAATCACCATAGGCATTTTGATTATATTTCTTTTCTTGTGTGCAATCAATATCAATAAACACTATTTTTTCTAAGCCTCATCTTTTTGTGTTTCATTTTTAATATCATAGCCTTGTGCAATTGAATTTAAAAGTAACTCGGTTTCAACCATGTGTTCACCAAGCAAACAAGCAATATTTTGTACAATTGCTATATTTTTTGAAATAACTTCGTGTGCTTTTGTAGCTATTTTTTCCCGATTTGTTTCAGATTTTGTAACATCTGTTATTATTGCACCGACAAGTAATCCTTTTTCAACGGTAAAAGCTGAAATATCATAAATACGATTATTTATTATATGATGCTCCTTATGAATGTCCTTACCTGACTTTAATGCATCTTTAAATATATCGCCAAAATCCACAATCCTATCAATTGCAGCACCTTTTAATCCATCATTTGATTGGCTTAAAATTTCGTACATAGAGTCGTCACAAAACATTTTCATAAACGAATCATTTGCTTCCATAATATTTAAATCACTATCAACCATAACCATAGCCGAAGGCATACAACGAAGCATTGCAGCTGCTTTTTGCATAGCTATCTTTCTCATATAAGAAACACACATTGAAGGCTCTGCATCACCTGAAATAAGAGCATTGGCAAGGTCACGACAAGTTTTATATCCACATCCGCCACAATTTAACTCATCTTCTTCATTATATTTGCCTATACGTTTCATAGCTTCTTCTATTTCATTTAAAGGATAAATATGGCTTTCAACAGGATGAGGTTGATAATTTTCTTCAACAACTGTTTTTGGCTGAATTGGAACATTATCACGATAATTTACATTATTTAAAATATTTGATGTAACATTTATACTTGACTTAGAACTTGATATACAAGGACCATTAATACATCCGCCTGAACAAGCAAGAGCTTCAATAAATATTTTTTTATCCAGTTGTTGTGGTTCAAGATTTTTTATTGATTTATCAAAGGCACTTAATGAACTTATACTTAATAACTGGGTATTTTTATCAATACCAACTTGTCTTATTGTTTCATTCATTCCACCTTCAATCGGATATATAGCACCTTCATTTGAGTTTGCAAGTTCAAATTTATAATTTTCATTATCTGGTAAAGTATTAACATCAATAAATTCTTCTCTTATCCAGTAATTTAATTCTTCAAAAGTTAAACTTACATTAATCAAATTCGGATGATTGTCAGATTCTCCTTTTTTGGCAACACAAGGACCAATAAATACAACGGCAATATCTTCACCGTATGTTTCTTTTAGCATTTTTGCATGTGTTAAAGCTGGTGAAGCAATTGGAACAATATTTTTTGCAAATTTTGGATAATAAAGTCTAATATATTCAACAATAACAGGACAAGCTGAAGAAATAAATAAACCCTGTTGATTATTATTAAGTATTTCTGCAGTTTTTATTGAAACTTCCTGTGCCCCTAATGCTGTTTCACTTACTCCATAAAATCCTAATTTTTTTAATATTGCTATCATTTTACTTGAAGAATAATCAAACACCCCAATCCATGTTGGTGCAAGTGAAACATAAACCTTTTTACCGGTTGAAATAATAGCTTTAACACGGTTTATATCATATCTTATCCTTTTTGCGTTTGAAGGACAAGACTTTACACACTCACCACAACTTATGCATTTTTCACTCAAAACAGAAGCATGTCCATCTTTTATTTTTATTGCCTTAACATGACATTCTCGAACACAACGATAGCAATCATGACATTCATTTTTAAGGGTATAAACGGGAAATAGTTTGTTCATCTTTTAACTTTCCTAATATTTCCATTAACTTTTCTTTTGTGACATTATTATATTCACACTCATTAATTATTATCGTAGGGCCAAGCTCACATTTGTTTTCACAGCGGGAGCCTATAAGTTCACAATTTGCTTCAAGTTTATTTTCTTTAATAAAATTTTCAATAACTTCCAAATTTTCGTTATTTCCACGGGCAAAACATGAACTTCCCATACATATTTTTATTTCGTTTGACATAATATCCTTTTTTTAATTATTTTATATTTTCCTTCTATTATTTTATTATAACACTATTTTATTTATTTATAAAAATTTATTAATGGCGGCGATTTCGTTTAACGAAATCGCCGCCATTTTATATATTATTTAAAGAAATTTAAAACAATTCAGGTGTGTCGATTTTTTGCATTTCTTTATATTCTTGAACATTTACCGTATCAGGTGCTTGTGCTTTTTTCTCAAGCCCTTTTTCAAGAAGTTTTGGTTGCATTTGTGCCAATTTTTTATCCGCATAGACTAAATCAGTACCAATTGAAGTTTTAATAAGTTCAATAGTTTTTTCGGTTGGTGCACCATCTTTGCCAACAATTTCTTGAGCAGAATAACTTGTCCAATTTTGAGGCAATTTGTCAATTGTTGTATATTCTCCATCATCAAGTAATCGTTTATCAATTTCATTTTCTAAAACTTTTGCAACATATTCTTTTTGTGATTCAAAATGACAAGGTTCAATAACTTTATCACCTATAATTTCTTCTGGATCTTTATTTTCATATTTTTTAAACAACTCGGCTGCCATTTTTAAATGTTCTATTTCAAACATCATAAACTCTTCCCAAAGCTGTTTAATTCGTTCATTAGTTTCGTCTTTGTAGCAATTATAATAAGTTGAGACTTCGGTAAATTCATGAAGAAGTAATTTTTCAAATATGGTTTCGGATGGGTCAATTAATGACTCATACATTGTTACGTGTTCTTCTTCAACATCACATATTTCAGCATAAGTGCGACTTAAGTCATCATTTCCATACATAAAACCGTGTTCTGCATAGAAATTGTGTGTTTGTTGTTCACCTGATACAAGTGTTAGTATGTTTACTTTTGTTTGTGGTGAGGTTGTGTTTTTATCATAATGTTTTCTTAAACGGATTCTGTTATCATTATGATGATTTTGTGTAGGACGACTTATTACTACATCGGTTTTGTGTTGAAGAATATCGTTTGGATTAACACCATCATTCATATAAGCCCATTGACTATAGCGGTATAAATGGTCAAAATCTTCAAGCAATCCAAAATCAAATGTTTCTTTCACGTATTCATCAGGTTCATTTTGAGCTAAATATGCTGTTAAATCAACTGCAACCTGCTCATAACCTAATGTTGTTTCCAAAACTGTTTGATTGGCAGGTGTTAGCCAATTGACTGTGGTTTGTTGCATATCTTCAATTCTGCGTGTATGTGATATTATTTTTTTTATATCATTATCAAGGTCAAACAATCTTACAAATGCATGCTTAAAATTCCATGCTTCAACTTCAATACCATTCATTAAAATTTGTCTTGTTCTTGTATAACAATCTGTATCAAGTTTGTTTAATGGTCGTTTTACTATATCATGCCAGCTTCTTAATTGTTTTTCTAATGGTATTCCCTTTTCCATAAGTGGATTAAATGTCATCTTTTTTCTCCTGTTTATTTTATATATATTAAACAATAACATTACTATTAAAAGATAATTTATATTATTAATCATTCCCTTCAGGCATAGTCTTTAAAAAGTATATTGCCTGTGAGGATAATTTTATAAATAAAAATATTAGTTATTAGTTATAGTGTATAATTTAAATTTTTTGCATTCACTATTATATCGATAAGTTTTAGAATAAAATCCATTAGTTTCAATTTTTATAGCATTATCATAATCAGTTCTTAAAAAATGAATTTTATGTTTATTTAACAAGGATAAAGTAGAATAATGAGGATGATAATATTTGTTTTGCCCTGTGGATAAAATAACAATTTTGGGTGTCAAATTATTTAACATTTGCTCATTCAAAGTATCTTTTGCACCATGATGACCTAGTTTTAAGAAATTTATATTTTTTGGAAAAAATCCTCTTAAAACGTTATAAGTATTTATTGAAGTGTCACCCATAAACAAAGCTTTAAAATTTTTATATTCTAATAGTGTTATAATTGAAGAGTCATTTTCGTCTTTGGCATCTTTATTGTAAAAAGTAGTAAGACTTACATTTGAATCAATATCTATTTTATGATTGTTTTTCGCATATTCAAAATTTATATTGTTTTCTTTTATATATTTTTGTATATTATAAAAAAGCTGGCTTTTATGAAAAGTATTTAAAAGAATTGTTTTCCTTACGTTAACATTTTTGTAAATGTCTATTAAGCCTCCTGCATGGTCATTATCATAGTGAGTTAAAATAATAAGTTCTAAATTTTTGATATAATTATCTTTTAAATACTTAATTAATACCATTTTAGCTTTTGAAGGAGAGTCTTTATAACCTTGTTTTGATGTGTCTATTAAAATATATTTTTTATTAGGAGTTTTAATAAGAATCATATCAGAATTTTGAACTGCAAAAGTAATTATATCTAATGTTTTAGGTTTAATGTCAATAAAAGTAAAAGATAATATAAGCATCAAAACACATATAACTATTTGTTTAATTTTAGTTTTTAAGTTTAAAACAAGAGATATAATTATTAAATAGTATAAAATAATTTGAAAAATATGAGGTTTAAATGTTGTTGTAAGAGAATGCGGTAAATATAGAAATATGTTGGAAATATTTATTATTAAAGTTAAAAGTGGATTTAACAAAGTGTCGGTTAATTTTAATAAGATATCACCAAAATAAGGAATTAAAGCCAAAAATGCACTTAAGAAACCAATAAAAGTTACAATCATTATAAAGGGTAACACAAGGATATTTGCCAAAATGGAGTATAGTGTAAAAGAATTAAAATAAAACATTTGAAGTGGTAAAACCCACAATTGTGATATAATTGGTGCGATTATGTCACCTTTAATTACAATTGGTATTTTTTCATTAAAAGGAAAGTATTTCAAAAAGGTGTTTGTTGATATTATTAATCCAAATGTTACCAGAAATGACAATTGAAAGCTAATATCTTTTATTAATAGTGGTTTTCTTAAAAGCATTAAAAATGCTGCAAGAGAAATCAAGTTGATGGATTTTGCTTCACGATTAATAAATTTACCAAGTAAAACAAATTCTATCATTATACCTGCACGAACAATTGAAACGGGAAAACCTGTCATACACATATATAGAAATATAATAAACATGTTTAAAATAATGTTTAATTTATACGGCATTTTAAAAATCTGAAATATATAAAAGCAAACAGCAAAAATAAGCCCCACATTCAAGCCGCTTGCAGCAAGCAAATGAGTTAAACCTGAGTGAAGAAAAGAATCTTCAAGTTTTTGTGTAGGATTAACTGCATCATCTCCAAAAACAACACCGCCTAATAGTTCAATTTTATGTTTGCCTATATATTTAGAATGTTTATAAATGATATTGTCACGTATATCATTTATAAACTGTAAAAATTTCCATTTATAATTAGTTAATGTTTTAATTTTTTCATAACTGCCTGCTTTTGTATAAAAAATAGTATAAACATTTTTTGTTTTAAGATAATCACGATAAGAAAATTGTGAAGGATTAATTGATTCAAAAGGAACACTTAAATTACCTTTTAGTATTAATTTATCACCTATTTTTAATTTTTTATAAATTTCAATGTTTTCATTTAAGTTAACAAATGTTTTGTTAGTCTTTATAAGTTTGATATCATTTTCTTGATCTTGAAGTTTAAACTCCAAAACATCAAAATAAAACCTTGTTTTATTTTCATTTTGCGTTTCAGGGATACTTGAAATTATTCCTGATAAAGTTACATTACTATTAGGTGCATGCAAAAATAAAGTATCATAATCTTTTATTTGAAATTTACAATTTAAAATACTTAATAAAAAAATGATATAAAGTGAAATTATTAATTTTTGCTTGTTTTTAAATATAAATAGAGAAATTATAAATAAAATTAATAATAAAGCAGCAACAAATAATGTTATATTGTATAAATAAGCAATAACACCTAAAATATAAACTGATAATATATAAGCAAATATTGATATTTTATCTTTGCCTTTTAAAATTTTAACTTCCACAAAAACTCTTTTATTAAATTTTTTTTTATTATTTTTTTTAATTATGATAAAATAAAATTAATCAAAAATAAAGGAAGGTGATATAGAATTATGACAAATTTATTAGACAAAATTATGAAGCCAAAGGCTATTGCAGTAATTGGAGCATCAACAAAACCCAAAACTATAGGTTCTGAGATAATGCAGCGTTTACGTGATTATAAGTTTAATGGAAAAATATATCCCGTAAACCCTAAAGGAGGCATTATTGAAGGATTTGAAGCTTACACATCAGTTGGTGAAATTCCTGGTGATGTTGATTTAGCTGTAATTATAATTCCTCAAAAATTTGTACTTTCATCAATAGATGAATGCCATAAAAAAGGTATAAAAGGTATATGTATAATTTCAGCAGGATTTAAAGAATCAGGAGCAGAAGGGACCCAAGCTGAACGTGATTTAGTTGCAAAAATAAAAGAATATGGCATGCGATGTGTTGGTCCTAATTGTCTGGGTGTATTAAACACACATCCTGATATAAAAATGGATGCAACATTTGCAGAATCACTTCCTCAACGCGGAAATATTGGTTTTGTATCACAATCCGGTGCTTTAGGAGGTGGCATATTAAATATATTAAAGGACTTAAACGTTGGTTTTGCACAATTTATATCAATTGGTAATCAAGCAGATGTTAATGCTGAAACAGCTTTGGAATATTGGGAAAATGATGACGATGTTCAACAAATATTGTTGTATATGGAATCTATACAAAATCCTGAGAACTTTCGTAAGCTTGCAAGTAGAATTTCAAAGAAAAAGCCTATTGTTGCTTTAAAAGCAGGACGTTCAGCAGCCGGAGCAAGTGCAGCTTCATCTCATACAGGTTCGCTTGCCGGTGCAGACAAAGCAGCAAATGCACTTCTTAAACAATCCGGTGTAATTCGTGAATATTCATTAAAAAATCTATTTTCAACAGCAAAAGTATTTTCAAATAGCCCTATACCAAAAGGCAACCGTGTTGCAATAATTACAAATTCAGGTGGTCCAGGTATTATGGCTACTGATGCAATTTGTGAATATGGACTTGAAATAGCTAAAATATTAGATAGTACAAAAGAAAAATTAAGAAGTTTTTTACCTGCAGCTGCTTCAGTTAAAAATCCTATTGATATGATTGCATCTGCTCCTATTGAACATTATAAACAAACAGTTGAAACTGTTATAGCTGATGAAAATGTTGATATGATTATGGTTATATATCTTCCATTTTTAGGTTTGAAAGATATTGATGTTGCAAAAGCACTTATGGAAATAAAAGCAAAATATCCTCAAAAACCTGTTTTAGGAGTGTTTATGACCACAAGTAGTTTCTTCTCTCAACTTGCTGATATGGATGTTAATATGCCGTTTTATATGTATGCTGAAGAAGCAGCAGAAGCTCTTCAAAGGCTTGACCAGCAAAGAAAGTGGATGGAAAAAGGTCAAACTGTTCCAAAAATTTATGATGTCAATAAACAAAAAACAGAAACTATTATTAAAAATGCATTAAAAGAAGGTCGTGACCAGTTAACAACATTGGAATCGATTGATGTATTGGATGCTTATGGTATTCGTGCTTGTCGTTATGATTTTGCTAAAAATATCGATGAAGCAGCAAATGCTGCTAATAAAATAGGATATCCTGTTGTTATGAAGATGACATCAAAAACAACTTCACACAAAACTGATGTTGGCGGTGTTATTGTTAACATCCAAAGTGAAGAACAGTTACGTGAAGAATATAATGCTTTAATGAAACGATTAGAAGCTAAAAATTTACTTGAAGGTTTAGAAGGTGTTATTGTTCAAGAAATGGTTAAAGGTAATCGAGAAATGGTTTGTGGTATTGCAACAGACCCTCAATATGGACCTATGATGATGTTTGGATTGGGCGGTGTATTTATTGAAGTTATGAAAGATGTAACTTTCCGTCTTGCTCCATTAACAATTGAAGATGCTAAAGATATGATCCGTGAGGTTAAGTCTTATGAATTGTTACTTGGTGCTCGTGGAACAAAACCTGCTCAGATTGACCAGATTGAAGAAACACTTCTTCGCCTTTCTCAACTTGTTAATGATTTCAAGTTTATTGACGAACTTGATATTAACCCAATGTTAATTTCTGAAAAAACAGGCGAAGGTATTGCTGTTGATGGACGTATTAAGGTTCGTTTAAAAGAAGCATGTGAAACTTTAAAAGTTGAAATGGCAAGCACTGCTGTTTAAGAATTATATTGTCATAAATAAAAATCGGATGAATTTTTTCATCCGATTTTTTATTTTTTATTCGTATGATTGATAAATTTTTTAAATTTTGGCTTTAGTTTTAATATCATTCATAGCTTCATCAATAAGTTTTTTATAGCGAGCTTCAAGCATGTTTAATCTTTGTGCATCCTCGTCAAATATCATTTTGTAAAATTCTCGTTTATTTTTTAACCACATTAATTCAAAACCAACAGCTTTTAAAATACCTTTATCAGCATTTTTATCTTCAAGTGCTTTTTTGGCATCAAAAATAATTTTTCTTGTTTCAAATCGACTTAGTGAATTTTGCGGTAATTTTTTAAAAAATGGCAAAGAATGTGCTGAAACTCCGCCACCTATTACAAAATCTTTGTTTAATTTTTGCATTTTTGTTGCTAAAACATTTGCTAACTCAAAAATTTCATTTGAATTTATATCTTCACGTGTTAGCCCCATAGAACCGGTCATATCAACACGACCTAAAACAATACCATTAATATCTTTAAAATATTCCGATTGTATCATATCATCAATATTGTTAAATCCTGTAATAGTTTCTGTATTTATCAAAAATTTTATTTCTTTTCGTTCTTCATCAGGAAAAACAAATTTTGTAGCCATAACATATTTTTTCATGGCATAAGCTGTTTCAATCATAGGTGCAATGATTGTATTGACACCAATAGTTCTTGCATCATACATATCTTTAATTGCTTCACAACCGCCAACTTTTATTGCTAAATCAAGTCCAGCACGTGTTACAACTTCTTTTAAACGTAAAGCTTCTTCTAAACGTGTACCCTCAGCTTCAAATTCAGCTTTTACACCAACTACATGATGATTAGTTTTTAAATCAATTAATGTTTCAACCATTTGTTTTTCTAATAAATTCATTTTTGTTATTCCTTTTTTATTTACTAATTTATTCTTCAATATTTTTATTAAAAATTGATGTAAGTTCGTTTAGAGCCTTATTTATATTATCGTTTATTATTACATAGTCAAAATTTTTTGAGTTTTCAATTTCACCTTTAACAAAGTCCATTCTTCTTTTTATAGCATCTTCAGTTTCAGTATTACGACCTCTTAAACGTTTTTCAAGTTCATCTATTGAAGGTGGCATAATAAATATTAAACTTGCATTTTTTATTTTCTTTTTTACCTGGAATGCTCCTTGGGTATCAATTTCAAGTATGAGATTATAACCTTCTGATAATTTTTTATAAACATAAGCTTCTTTTGTTCCATAATAGTTATCGGAATACTTTGCCCATTCAAGAAACTCGTTATTTTTAATAGCAATTTTAAAATTCTCTTCATTTGTAAAAAAGTAATTAACTCCGTCAATTTCTCCTTCTCGCGGCTTACGGGTGGTAAATGATATAGATAAACGTACATTGTCACGATGTTGTTCAAGAAAAGAATTCAATAACGTACCTTTTCCAACACCTGAGGGCCCTGAAATTATAAATAATTTTGTTTTTAAACTTTCCATAAATTGATTATACTAAAACTTTTTAAAAATACAATAAATATTTTTTATATTATATAAAAAAAAGAGTTTATTTACAAATTACAAATAAACTCTTTTACTTAATATTTAAAGCAAAAATAACTTAGATTTTTTACTAATAATTAAATAGTTTTAGTTGATACGAATAAAGACTAAAAAGTGGTTTTTAACTGCTTTTTCTTTATACTTTAAAATTTGTTCGTTTTCTTGTTTAATGTTTAATCAATCTTACGATTTGCATCTATAAAATTTTCTTCCAAAACTTTTTTACATTATCGTTTTTTTTATTGTTTTAAACAAAAAGCTAAAACTATTTAGTTTTAGCTTTTGTTTTCAAACAGTTTATTACACTCTTTTTATTCTTTTGTATATTCAGCATCAATAACATCGTCATTGTTGTTGTCGTTTGATGATTGTGATGTTTGTTCGCTTGAAGCTTCACCGGTGTTTGATTGAGTATTATTAGCCTGTTCTTCATTTTGAACACTTTGATATGCTGCTTGTGATATTGCAAACATAGTCTGTTGAAGTTGTTCTGATAATTTTTTAATTTCATCAGCTGGTTTATTTGTATTTAAAGCTTCTTCAACAGCTTTTTTCTCATCTTCAAGTTTTTTCTTATCATCTTCAGATATTTTGCCTTCAAAATCTTTAATCAAACGGTCAACACTTGTAATAATGCTATTTGCATTATTTTTAATTTCAGCTTCTTCTTTTTTAGCTTTATCTTCTTGAGCGTTCAATTCAGCTTCTTTAACCATTTTTTCAATATCAGCTTCGCTTAAGTTTGAAGAATTTGTAATTGTAATTTTTTGTTCTTTATTTGTAGCTTTATCTTTAGCTGAAACATTAACAATACCATTTGCATCAATATCAAAAGTAACTTCAATTTGAGGTACACCTCTCATTGCTGGTGGAATACCGTCTAAACGGAACATACCTAATGATTTGTTGTCCTTAGCCATTGGTCTTTCACCTTGAAGTACATGAATATCAACTGCTGTTTGGTTGTTATCAGCTGTTGAAAATACTTGAGATTTTGAAACGGGTATTGTTGTATTTCTTGGCACTAACGAAGTCATTACACCACCTAATGTTTCAATACCTAAAGTTAAAGGTGTAACATCAAGAAGAACAATATCTTTAACTTCACCTGCTAAGACACCAGCTTGAATAGCTGCACCGACAGCTACAACTTCATCCGGGTTAACTGATTGGTTTGGCTCTTTGCCTGTGTATTCTTTTACTAATGCTTGAACAGCAGGAATACGAGTTGAACCACCTACTAATACAACTTCATCAATATCGCCTTTGGAAAGCCCAGCATCTTTTAATGCTTGCTCAACAGGTTTTTTACATCTTTCAAGCAAATCGTGTGACAATTCTTCGAATTTTGCACGGGTTAATGAAACATCCAGGTGTTTTGGACCGTTTGCATCAGCTGTAATAAATGGCAAATTAACTGTTGTTTCAACAACTGAAGATAATTCACATTTTGCTTTTTCAGCTGCTTCTTTTAGACGTTGCATTGCTTGTTTATCATTACGTAGGTCGATACCTTCTTGTTTTTTAAATTCTTCAGCTAAATAGTTAATGATTTTTTCATCAAAATCATCACCACCAAGTCTTGTATCACCTGATGTTGATAATACTTCATGAACACCATCACCTATTTCCAAAATTGACACATCAAAAGTACCGCCACCCAAGTCAAATACAAGAACTTTTTCAGGCTTATCTTTTTCAAGTCCATATGCCAAAGCTGCTGCTGTTGGTTCGTTTACGATACGAAGTACATCCAACCCTGCAATTTTTCCTGCATCTTTTGTAGCTTGTCTTTGTGCATCGTTAAAATATGCAGGAACTGTTATAACAGCTGATGTAACCTTTTCACCTAAATATGATGAAGCATCATCAGCTAATTTTCTCAATATCATTGCTGATATTTCTTGTGGTGAATAGTTTTTACCGTCAATATTAACCTTATAATCGTTACCCATTTCACGTTTTATTGAAATAACGGTTTTATCAGGATTTAATATTGCTTGACGTTTTGCAAGCTGACCTACAAGTCTTTCTCCTGTTTTTGAAAAACCTACTATTGAAGGTGTAGTTCTTGAACCTTCTGCGTTTGCAATTACAGTTGGTTTACCACCTTCCATAACGGCGACTACCGAGTTTGTAGTTCCTAAATCAATACCTATTGTTTTTGCCATAATTTTATGTCTCCTTTTATAATTATGTCTTTAATTTCTTTCTCTATTATTTTTATATCACTTTTTTTTATAAAAATTAAAAAAATAAACAAAAAATTAATATTTTCATAATTCCGTATTTTTACTTAAAGATTTTTACGAATTTAAAAAGTATTTTAAATAGTTTATACTGAAAAAGTAAAATTTTTAAGGTAAAATAAATTTATGAAAAAAATATTATTAGGATTCTTTAGATTTTTTATAATAATAGTTATTTTGTTTATTTTTGCCATTGGATGTTTTATTATAACAAGAAAAATACAGCTTCATTATTCTTATTCCAAAATATATGCATCCCAAGAGGACAAAGAACTTGCTGTGTTGATTGAAAATATGATAAAAAAAATCTATTATTTAAAAAATGAAGAAAAACAAAATAACAAAGAATATTTGTTAAATGACATGAAATTGTCTATGGAATTAAATAATATTGAGTATGTATGCTATTCACCAAGTATGTATACATATAAAGCTAAAGAAAGTTTGGAAAATGTAGGCATATATTATAAATATGCAAATTTGTTGGATTTGAGAAAAAAATGTGAATATGGTAAAAAAAGTACAACTTTGATTTTATTTGTAAAAAATAATGAGGAAATTATCCCAATTTTTACCTCTTTTCATTTTTATGATTTTAATACAAAAATTGATTTTCTTAATGTAGAGAACCAAACAGATTGTGTAAAAGTTCCAAACAAAAAAGTAAAATTAAATATAGATGATTCATTAAAAGATAAAGCATCGCTTCAAATAGAATTTTTATAAATTTATTTTCCTTAATTTTTATTTTATTCATTAAGTAAAAAGAAAGGATAAATTATCATGAATGACAAACTTAAAAACTCTATTCAAAAAATTAATAGAAGTATAGAGGATTTATATTATCCAAATTATTTAATAAATAGAGCTGTTGATTATTCTAAAATTTATAATCTTAACAGTTATGCCAAGAAGAAGACTAGAAACCAAAAATAAAATATGGAAAAAAATTGTTATATATGAAAAATAATTTAAATTGTCAATTATTGAAATATAAGAATAATAGGACGAATAATAAAAACATAAAGTAATATCGAGAAAAATTGAAATAAGGGGATAATTGAACATATTATTCCAAACCAAAATAAATTAAAATAAAATTTATTTTTTGAATTACTTTTTTTAGATTCTATATCATTGTTTAATTTTTTGCGTATAAAAAATTCAATGACTAAAAAAAATAAAAGTAAAAGAAAAATAATTAAATATAACAAAAAACAAAAACCTTCATATAGACCAGATAATAAATTTTCCCCATATTTTTGGACTATTTCATCATTTATTATAACAGCATCTGAATGATAAACTAAAATGTAATGGATATAAAATAAAAAAATAAAATATCCAAATAAAGAAATTAAATTACAAGTAAAATATCTAATTAAATTAAAAATAAACATTTATATATAATAGCATAAGTTAGTAATTAAAAGAAAGGTAAAAATATGACATCAAATTATAAAAAACTAAAAGACTTATATGACTTTATAACAAACAAAGAAATACAAAAGAATTTTAATAATGAAATTCACAATAAAACTATGAATTATCAAAAACAGTATGGTTTTGAATATAATAAAAATGATCCAAAACATCCAACATGGAATAATGAAGCAGATGCTTTTAAACATGCTTTTATGCAAGCAGTTTTAACAAACCGATATTATGATTGGGCAAGTAAAATTGGAGGCGATATACATGAAATAGATAATTTATTAAAAAATGCACCTAAATCTGAATATAATATGGATTGGTGGAATAATAAGATTGGTCGAGAGATAGCAAAAGAAGTTTATAAACAAACAAAAGGGTTAAATGTTACTAATAAACAAATAGAAGATCTATATGCTCAAAAAATTGTTGAAAGAATGCGAAATAAGAATTTAATAACAAGTCCAAAAGATCAAAGAGCACAAACAATTCCCCAAAAAATAAAAAAAACTTTTAATTATTTTACAGGTCAAGCAGCACCGGTTGACAAGGTATACACCCGTGAACAAATAGGCAAGATGTCAGTAGATGAGTATTTGCTGCATGAGCCAATGATAATGGAACAACTGAAAACACAAGGTATTCCATGTGAAAAACAAATAAATAAACAAAATAATCTTGCAGGATTTTTAAATCAAATAAGCGGCAATTCAAATATTTTTACCCGTGAAGATATTAAAAATATGTCAACAGATGAATATTTAAAAAATGAAAAAGCTATAGATTTCCAGCGGATTTTCGGTAGGGCGGAGTCGAGCGAATGCGAGCGAGCCCGTAACATAAAGCAATCCGCTGAAGTGGAAGGCGAAGCCTGTAACGGAATGCAAGGATTGCGTTAAGCCGAATAATCCAAGACAATTGAAAACTATTGGTATTCCAAGTCAAGCACAAGCAAATGAAGCTGTGCAAAATGGCGATATGATTTATGTAAAACCTTATACAAGATCCGATGGCACTGAAGTTAGAGGATATTATAGGGCAAGATAAGTGATTAAAACTAGTTTGTATTTTTATAAAAAGTAAAATTTTTAAGGTAAAATAAATTTATGAAAAAAATATTATTAGGATTCTTTAGATTTTTTATAATAATAGTTATTTTGTTTATTTTTGCCATTGGATGTTTTATTATAACAAGAAAAATACAGCTTCATTATTCTTATTCCAAAATATATGCATCCCAAGAGGACAAAGAACTTGCTGTGTTGATTGAAAATATGATAAAAAAAATCTATTATTTAAAAAATGAAGAAAAACAAAATAACAAAGAATATTTGTTAAATGACATGAAATTGTCTATGGAATTAAATAATATTGAGTATGTATGTTTTTCTCCACATATGTATACTTATAAAATTAAAAGAAGTTTGGAAAATGTAGGCATATATTATAAATATGCAAATTTATTGGAGGTTAGAAAAAGAAAAGAATATGGTAAAAAAAGTACAACTTTGATTTTATTTGTAAAAAATAATGAGAAAATTATCCCAATTTTTACCTCTTTTCATTTTTATGACTTGAATACAAAAATTTATTTTATTAATTTTGATAAAAAAACAAATTGTATAAAAGTTCCAAACAAAAAAGTAAAATTCAAGATAGATGATTCATTAAAAGATAAAGCATTAATTTATATTGAATTTCCGTAAATTTATTTTCCTTAATTTTTATTTTATTCATTAAGTAAAAAGAAAGGACAAATTATCATGAATGACAAACTTAAAAACTCTATTCAAAAAATTAATAGAAGTATAGAGGATTTATATTATCCAAATTATTTAATAAATAAAGCTGTTGATTATTCTAATATCTATAATCTTGAAAAAACAGGTGAATACGGTTGGGATGACGAAACGGATGCATTTCGCCACGCTTTTATGCAAGCAGATCTCGTTTTAAAGGCAAACCCTTATATTGCACAAAAGATAGGAGATTTATATGAACAGCATGGGAATAGTTATAATGGAGGTTATTATAATGATTCAGATAATCAACATAACATGGACCACTGGAATAATCAAATAGGTCTTGAAATAGGAATAGAGGTTAAAAATATTATTAAAGGACGAGAAAATCAATATTCAAAAAAACAAATAGAAGATCTGATTGCTTCAAAAATAATTGAAAGAATGCAAAAAGGAGATTTAATAACAGATCCGGAAAATGACAATAGAGAATACAAAAATTATAAAGAGTATTTTAAATCTGTAAATCAAACCAAATCCACAGGTCAAGCAGCACCGGTTGACAAGGTATACACCCGTGAACAAATAGGCAAGATGTCAGTAGATGAATATTTGCAACATGAACCTATGATAATGGAACAACTAAAAACACAAGGTATTCCAAGCGAACAACAAGTAAATCAACAAAATAATCTTGCAGGATTTTTAAATCAAATAAGTGGCAATTCAAATATTTTTACCCGTGAAGATATTAAAAATATGTCAACAGATGAATATTTAAAAAATGAGAAGGCTATAGATTTCCAGCGGATTTTCGGTAGGGCGGAGTCGAGCGAATGCGAGCGAGCCCGTAACATAAAGCAATCCGCTGAAGTGGAAGGCGAAGCCTGTAACGGAATGCAAGGATTGCGTTAAGCCGAATAATCCAAGACAATTGAAAACTATTGGTATTCCAAGTCAAGCACAAGCAAATGAAGCTGTGCAAAATGGCGATATGATTTATGTAAAACCTTATACAAGATCCGATGGCACTGAAGTTAGAGGATATTATAGGGCAAGATAAGTGATTAAAACTAGTTTGTATTTTTATAAAAAGTAAAATTTTTAAGGAGAAATTAAAATGTAAAAATAGAATCAATAGTTTTATCAGAACAAGCTGATTCATCATGATTAAAATCATTATAAAGGCAATATAATTTTATTGAGCGTTTGTATTGTTCTATTTTATTTAAAATTAATTCATTTAAATAACTATCAGATGAAATAGAATAATTGGAACCATAATATGTAGAATCTTCTATGTTGTGTGGCAATATTACATCTCTTTGAATAAATTTATATTTATTAAATTCTTCTTTATCTTTTTTAAAAGCTTTAATAAATGATTTATCATTGGAGTAAATTTTAATTATTTTATCACAAATTTGGTTAAATATAGTTTCAATTTCTATTGTAGATTTATTGGAAAAATTAAGCATATCAGCTTGAGTTGGATAAAAATTGTTTTCTTTATTTAATTTTATACAATTATTTTTTGCAAAAACAAGTGTTGTAAATGAAGATATAAAAATAATTAAGATAATAAAGATTAAATTAGATAATTTTTTCATAAATAAATAATAACATAAGAAAGGAGAAAATAAAAATGTCTTATGAAAATTTTCAAAAAGCTTTAGAGTTTTTATTTCCATCTGAGGGTGGATATTCAAATCACAAAAATGACAAAGGCGGAGCAACAAATATGGGGATAACACAAAATACATACAATGCTTACCGTAAAAGTAAAAATTTACCAATTAAAGATGTAAAAAATATCACAAAAAATGAAGCTATAAAAATCTATTATGAAAATTATTGGATCCCATCGGGAGCTGATAAAATTAATGATAGTTCAATGAGTATAGCTTTATTTGATACAGCAGTACTACATGGTCCTGGCACTGCAAAAAAATATTATAATCAAAGTAATGCTAATATAGATAAATTTTTAAATATAAGAAAACAAAGTTATAATAGAATTATTGAAGAAGATCCAACGCAAAAAGTTTTTTATGAAGGTTGGAATAATCGTGTTGAAAATTTAAGAAAATATACATCAAATTTAAATAAAAGTATAAAAAACAATAATGAAAATACTACTAAACATGAAAATAAAGTGCTATATGGCGGTATAACATATGAGCAGCCGAGTGTACAAGCTGATTATGTAACTCAAATTAACAATATGTATCAAGAATTAATAAATGAACAATCTAATGAAAATATGCTTTACACCCGTGAACAAATAGGCAAAATGTCAGTAGATGAGTATTTGCAACATGAACCTATGATAATGGAACAACTTAAAACACAAGGTATTCCACGTGAAAAGGACTTAAATAAGAATACAGATTTTTCTGACTATTTTAATGAAGTAAGTAATAATTCAAAAGTATTTACCCGTGAAGAAATAAAAAATATGACGACTGATGAATACTTAAAAAATGAGAAGGCCATTGATTTTCAATTGAAAACTATTGGTATTCCATATGAAAAAGATATAAAAACTAAACAAAATAACAGTTCAAATAAAAGTGGTAATAAAAAATCTTCATCGTCCTCAAACTCCGTCAATGGTCGTTGGGTGACAATAAACGGAAATCACGTTTTTATTGATGATTAATAATATGGTTTTTACGTATTTTTACTTAAAGATTTTTACGAATTTAAAAAGTATTTTAAATAGTTTATACTGCAAATAACAATAATGTTATTTTATAAATAATGAATTAAAAAGCACATAAAATATTGTTATAGTGAATATAGACAAATATAAAAGTATTATTGAAAATCCAATAATAAAAAAAATATTATAGATTTTATTTTCCAAAATGAACTTATTTTTTATTTTTAAGCCGAATGTGTATTCTATTGTCCACCAAATAAAAAATATTCCGGAAAGTATAATAGGAATAAATAACATTAACCCATATCCTATAAAATAAGAGTTAATATTTTGCTTAATTAAAAAATAAATAAAAAAGATCCAAAATAATAATGATAACAAGTTAAGACTTATATAGTTTTTAGATTTATAAAAAAAACAAGAAAGGAATTTATACATATGCAAAATAATAAACTAAACAATGATATAATTCAACTTTCAGGATATATTTATAAAAATGTTAATAATAAAAAACCTGACAACTGGGAATCAATTGATAAAAAAGAGAACAAAAATACCGGTTTTTATGCTGAAGTTTTTAAAAATGGAAATGAAATTGCCATTATTTATAAAGGTACTGATGTGCCAAGTAAAAATAATATTTCATTTGATATTTTAAGTGACAGTTTTCATGATAATATTTTCAATAATTTATCTATGGGTGTAGGTAAATTCCCTATCCAAATAAATGATGCAAGAGAATTATATAATGAAATTAAAAGTAAATATCCTGAAAAGAAAATAAATTTGGGTGGTCATTCATTAGGAGGCAGTTTAGCACAGCTTATAGGTATTGAAACAGGTGAAAATACTGTTACATATGGAGCTTATGGTGTAGGAGATATTATTAAAACAAATAATTTACAATTTGACAATATTACAAATTATGGCAATATTAATGATCCAATTTATGTTTCAAATATCTCATCTCAAGTTGGAAATACTTATGTTATGAATAATTTTAAACCCAATGAACCAAATGAAATATATTTAATAAAAGGTCGTGAAATAAATAAGAATTTATCAATAAACAAACATAAAGTTGAAAATAGCGAACCTCTTGAAAATGCAAAATTATTAGCTGATAAAAAGATTTACGAAAATAATCTTGTTCTAAAAGGTTCGGTTTCTAAAACATCAAATGAATTGTTGCAACCGGTTTACACCCGTGAAATGATAGGTAAAATGTCAGTAGATGAGTATTTGCTGCATGAGTCAATGATAATGGAACAACTTAAAACACAAGGTATTCCAAGCGAACAACAAGTAAATCAACAAAATAATCTTGCAGGATTTTTAAATCAAATAAGTGGCAATTCAAATATTTTTACCCGTGAAGATATTAAAAATATGTCAACAGATGAATATTTAAAAAATGAGAAGGCTATAGATTTCCAGCGGATTTTCGGTAGGGCGGAGTCGAGCGAATGCGAGCGAGCCCGTAACATAAAGCAATCCGC
>CALUPO010000009.1 GCA_944322675.1 Candidatus Gastranaerophilales bacterium
GAAAAACAAAATAACAAAGAATATTTGTTAAATGACATGAAATTGTCTATGGAATTAAATAATATTGAGTATGTATGCTATTCACCAAGTATGTATACATATAAAGCTAAAGAAAGTTTGGAAAATGTAGGCATATATTATAAATATGCAAATTTGTTGGATTTGAGAAAAAAATGTGAATATGGTAAAAAAAGTACAACTTTGATTTTATTTGTAAAAAATAATGAGGAAATTATCCCAATTTTTACCTCTTTTCATTTTTATGATTTCAATAAAGAAATTAAATTTCTTAACATCGAGAAAAAAACAAATTGTGTAAAAGTTCCAAACAAAAAAGTAAAATTCAAGATAGATGATTCATTAAAAGATAAAACATCGCTTCAAATAGAATTTTTATAAATTTATTTTCCTTAATTTTTACATATTAATTAGAAAAATAAAAGGAAAAATAAGCATAACAGATATTGAAATTATTTAAATTATATGTTTATTATAAGGTAAGAAAGGATGAGGGGCGATAGCCCGTTATATAAAACTAAAATAAAAAAAGTGTAATAAAAAGGAAAGGTTGAACTTAGTTAATATAATTTGTAAAATCAATCCACATTGGTGGAAGAACAAGAAAGGATGAGGGGCGATAGCCCGTTATATAAAAGATGAAAAAAATAGCTTTAATAAATCATGGATGTGCAAAAAATTTAGTAGATTCAGAACTTATGTTAGGAGCGTTAGCTCAAAATGGTTATGAGATAACTTTAAATGAAAACGAATCAGATATTGTCATTGTAAACACCTGTTCTTTTATTCATGATGCAGAAAAAGAATCAGTTCAGTCTATATTGAAACTGGTTGAAGACGGTAAAAAGGTAATCGTTACAGGATGCTTGCCTCAAAAACATAAAATGGAATTAAAAGAAGCTATTCCTGAAATAGTTGCACTTTTAGGAACTGGTGATATTGATAAAATTGTTGATGTTATAAAAAAAATAGATATAAATAATTCAAACTTTTTATATGAAGTTAAAGATAAACCCCAGTATGTTTATCCTGAAATGATAGAACGACAGCAAATAACTATGGGACCAAGTTCATATATTAAAATAGCTGACGGATGTAATTTTCACTGTAGCTATTGTATTATTCCACAACTTCGTGGAAGGTATAACTCAAGAAAAATCGAAGATATTGTTGAAGAAGCAAAAAAAATGGGAGAAAAAGGAGTTTCAGAAATAATATTGATAGCTCAGGATACGACAAGTTATGGTTGTGATTTATATGGTGAACCTTCTTTATATAAATTGTTGTATGAATTAAATAAAATTGAAACAATAAACTGGATACGATTTTTATATGCTTATCCAACAATGGTGACAGATGAACTGCTTGAAGCAATTAATGCATGTGATAAAGTTGTAAAATATATTGATATCCCGCTTCAACATTCACATCCTCAAATTTTGGAATCAATGAAACGTCCAAAAGATGATCCGAGAATATTAATAAATAAAATAAGAGAAAAAATCCCAAATGTTTCAATTCGAACTACTTTTATCGTTGGATACCCTGGTGAAACTGAAGAACATTTTAGTCATCTTTATAATTTTGTAAAAGATATGAAATTTGATAAAATGGGTGTATTTACCTATTCAAAAGAAAAAAATACTTTTGCTTACGATTTAAAAAATCAAGTTCCAAAAAAAATTATGAAATATAGAAAAAATAAATTAATGGAGCTACAAAGTCAAATTTCTCGTGATATAAATGAAAGTTTAGTTGGTACAACAATACCTTCAATGATAGATGTAATATATACAAGTTCTGATGCGATGGGACATACATACCGTGATACACCTGAAATTGATGGCGATATTTATATTAAAATAGAGAATCAATCGGTATTACCTGGAGATATTGTCAACGTTAAGATTGTTAAAGCTGATGAGTATGACTTATGGGGTGTTGTAAATAAATAACAAGTATGAATTTTATTAATATAAAGTAGGATTTAATTTATTTTTTTTTATGATATCTTTAAAAAGTCAAAAAAAAATGCTATACTAAATATAGTTATTTTTTAAATGAGGTAAAAGAGATGTCAAAAAACGATAATAAGTTGTTATACTTTGGTTTAGGCTTGCTTGGCGGTGTTGTGGCAGGTGTTGTAGGTGCGATATTATATGCACCTCGAAGTGGGCGAGAAACACGTCATATTTTATGCACAAAAGTTAGTACATTGGCTCAAAAGCATGGACCTGATATATTAAAAGCTAAAAAACAAGCTTTTGAATCGATTGATTTGATGCGTTATAAGCTTGAAAGGCAATATAATAAAATAAATGAGATGATTAAAGCAAAACAGCTTGCAAAAGCTAAAAAGCTTGAGTCTTCTTGTGACTGTGATTTTGAATAAAAAAACTATTTGGAGATTTTGATTTATGTCTGAAGTTTTGGAAATAGCTTTAATATTACTTGTTATCACTTTAATTGTGATGTTTATTTTTGCAACAAAGTTGTTATTTGATATTTCTAAATTGGTTAAAAATCTTGATAATTCTTCATCTTCATTAAGGAATGAACTTGAATTGACAATAAAAGAAATTAATGTTGGAATTAAAAATATTAATAGTTTAACGGCAAAGCCAAGTTTTAAGATGAATATATTAAGCAAGTTATTAACAAGTGCATTAAGTTTAAGCACTCTTGGAGTATGTGCTTTTAAAACTATGTCAGGCGGTTTAACAAGTGGATTTTTAACCGGATTAAAAATGTTTATGAAAAAATAAAAAGGAGTAAAATTATGTCAGCAGGAAAATTTTTAGCAGGTTTTATAGTAGGTGGTATGGTAGGTTCATTAATTGGACTTTTACTTGCTCCACAATCGGGTGAAGAAACACGTGAACAAATATTTGAAGCATCAAAGGATATTGTTGATAAAGCAGGTGACACTGTTAAACAAATACAAAATAAAGCCGACAATGTTATTGGTGATATTCAGAAAAAAGGTGATGAAATTATTGAAAAAGTTTCAGACCTTTTAAAACGTAAAAATGGTGAAGAACAACATCAAATGTAAAAATATTTATGTTCATTAATAATTTAAAAATAATACGGGATATTGTTTAAAATCCCGTATTATTTTTAAGTATTTAATAAATTAATGAAGGGTTTAAATTATAAATATTGTAAAATAAAAATTTAAAATTTTTAATTATTTAGTTGTTGAAGAACATTAACAGATGTATTCCAAGGGTCACTTGAACTTACCATTTTCTTTGCCCGTTTGATTTTCTCTTGTTTAAGTTTTTCTTGTTCTTTGTTTACTTTTGCAAGCTTTCGGGGATTTTCTTCTCTAACTTTTAGGTTAGCTTGTATAAATTCAAGTGCTTTTAAGTATGAATCGGAAGTATAACCTTTCTTAATAAAATCCGGGTAGTTATAATTAGTATAATCATAAATATTCATTAAGCGTTTTTCTCCGCTTGGATGTGTTGATATTAAATCAAAATAATTTCCACATATTTTATTTAGAACGGAAATTAAAGCTAGTGGATTATATCCTGCTTTTTGAAGCAGGTCTACGGCTGTTAAATCTGCTTCAAATTCATCTTCACGGCTAACTTTCATTGATGAAAGCTGTTTTGCAGCTGCAACGGATGTTGAAACAACAATATTTGATGTTGAAGGGTTAAATAAAGAAATTAATGCATTAAAAATAGTTTGTTTTGCACTATGACTGTTTACTATATGACCAATTTCATGAGCTATAACAGCTGCAAGTTCCTCGTCATTTGTGACATATTCAAGCAAACCACGAAAAACGTACACTTCTTTATTAATATTTGCATATGCGTTAATGCTTTCATCATCTGAAACTTTAAATGTAATTCCTTGAGGAAGATTATTGGCAGAAAGTATTTTTGTACCTATGGTGTTTACTCGTTTCAAGTTTTCATCCTGGTTCCAGTTCGTGTAGTTTATATTTGATGCAGCATATGTTTTTAGAATATAATTACTGTTTAAAATTAGAGTAAATAAATATATAAGAAATAATACAAAAATAATTAATAATTTTAAATTTTTCAATTTAAATCCCTTTATATTAGACTATATACTTAATTATATTTAAAATAAAAAAAAAGAAAAGCAGGAAATGTGGGATAAAAACTAAGATAAATTAGGTATTATAGTTGGACTTCTTTGTCAAGGTTGAGACAGTTCATAAAAAAAGAAAAGCAGGAAATGTAGGATAAAAACTAAGATAAATTAGGTGTTATAGTTGGACTTCTTTGTCAAGGTTGAGACAGTTCATAAAAAAAGAAAAGCAGGAAATGTGGAATTCCTGCTATATTTTGCTGATTGGTTTTATGTGTTTTTATTTTTTTTAATTATAAAATAGTATTTTTACTCTTACTTATCCATAGGGCATACAGGAGGGTGATGCGGACCTTTGTGATTTTTTTTCATTTCTTTAAAACGTTCTTCACCTTCTTTTTTCATTTTTTTCAATTCTTTTTGTTGTTTTTTAGTTAATATTTTTTCAAATTCACTATTATTTGTTTCGCGAATTGATTTAGCACGGTCTTTTAATGCTTTAACTTCATTTTCAAGTTGTCTTATTTTTGCTTGTTCCACTAGTGATGGGTTTTGTTTAGCTTTTAGTTCTTTAAGTTCATCTTTTTTAGTTTTCATTTCTTCAAATATTGGTTTTATTTCTTCATGTCCTTTCATTCTTATTTCTTTTGCTTGTTGTTTTTGTTCGTCGGTTAATTTAAGTCTTGTTTCAAATTCACGTTTACGAGCTTCTTTCATTTCCTTGATTTTTTCTTTATGTTTTTCCATACATTTTGGACAAGGTGGTTGCATTTTACCTTCAGGACCGTTAAAATTTGGTTGAGTTGCAGTTTGTTGTTCATTTGTGCAGGATGTGCAAGGTATAGCGGTACTTTCTGTTGCTGCAAATGATGTTAATGATGACATAAGAATAGATGTTGTCAATAATGTTGATAAAATAAATGTTTTTTTCATAAAATTTCTCCTTTTTATCTAATTACTATTTATACTAAAACCCTTTATGGATTATATTTTATATATAAACTTGTAAGTATTTATTTTATAATAGGTTTTTAAGGTTATTTGCAAGTATTTTTTTTGCTGTGAATAATCTTGATTTAATTGTGCCAAGAGGGCAAGATAGTTTTTTGGCTATTTCATCATATGATAAATTATAAAATTCATATAATATAATTACTTCACGATGATTTTTAGGTAAATTGTCAATGGCATCAATAATTTGTTTTCTTGTTTGAAGATTTATTATATTGTTTTCTACATGTGATTTAGTGTCATAAATATTTTTTAACGCATCCTCATCATCAACTATCATATTTGCCTGTTTATTTTGTTTTGATTTTAGAAAATCTTTTGTTGCGTTTATGGTGATTGTTTTTATCCAACTTTTAAATTTACCGTTTTCTTCATATTTATCACGATTTTTCCATAGTTTTATATAAACCTCTTGTTCTATATCTTCATTATTGTGTGTATTAGTAATTGTTTTTATTAAATTTTTTACATACTGGCGGTTATCTTCGATAATTTTTTTTATATTCATAAAAATCAAAAACTCTCTTTATATAAAATCTCAATCAACAAGTATAAATCCGTATTCGTCAGTTGGAAATCCCAAATCATCAAAAGATAAATTATTTTGATGATAAGTTCCGGTCAAATAAGTTGCCATAAAACCTGTAAATATGGTTAAAGTTAATATGGCTGCTGTTTTAAAAGTTTTTATTATATTTTGTTTTTTGATATAATATGGTTTAACGGTTTTTAAAACTTCTGACAGTTTTTGCATTTCTAAATATTCAATTCGACAACTTTCACAAGTTTGAATATGTTCATATAATTCATTTTCATTTAAATTTATAAACTGTTCTTTAAAACCTTCACATTTTTTTTTGTTCATAATTTTTATCCTCACATTTATTATAACGAGATAAAAATAAAAAAGTTCATTTTTGATAGAATATTAAAATTTATTTTTAATTCCAGGTTTATTGTACTTTTAATATTAAACTATTTTAAATTTTCCATGAAGAATCAAGTTTTCCAAAATGTGTGTTTGAATAAAAATAATTTAAGATTTGATATGCATTGTAACCCATTTTAGCAAGATTATTTGCCCCATGTTGAGACATACCTACACCATGTCCATTTTTTGAAATATGTTCATCAAAAGAAGGAACTGATTTTAAAAATGGCAAATCTTCATACCATACATCACCGGAAGCTTTTGTTTGTCCGCCGGCTGATGCACAATAAAAAGCCGGGATTACTTTTTTGTTGTATGTTAAAACAATACCTTTTGTTTGTTCAACAGCATTATTTGTTTTGACAGTTTCACTTGAAGCACCGCCATAAGCCTGGTCTTCAGGTGTATCTTTTAAGTCGTAACCATATGATGAGCGTTTGCCTAAATTTGCAATGGCATAGCTTCTTGCAGCTATTGCTTGAGCTTTTTGTGCTTCAATATTCCAACCTGATGGCATTTCAGATGGAACAACTCCTTTTAAATAATCCTCCAAACTCAAATCATTTATGACAGTCAAGCCGCCATTTACAAGTTTTATCATCATATTTCCGCGATACCAACGGTTTTTTGCACATAGAAAATCATTTGGATTTTTTGACGTTATAACAACATTATTTGTTTTTGTGTTATAGGTTTGACCTTCAATAATAATCGCTATATTTCCACGATGTGTTTTAAAGTCATAATACTTCATTTTATTAAACGTAAAAAGTCTTTCGCCTGTTTTGCCATTTATTAAATAGGCCTCACCGCTTGATGCAAGCGAAGTTTTTTTTACGTTTTCATATAATCCAATTTTTATTGCATTTGCATTTAAAGGAATATTAAAAGCAATAATAAACGATAAAAATATTAATAAAATAAATTTAAATTGATTTTTTAACATATATTTATATTATAATATTTCCTTTTTTGTTTTTTACCCTTTATATAATTGATTTACAGGCACAAAGTTGATTTTTAAGTTTATATAATTTTATTTTAAATTAATTACAATAAAATTACAACAAATTTGCAAAAAATGGCAATTCCGTTGCAATTGAAATTTTATCCGGATTAGAATATAATAAGTTCTGTTGCAAATATATACAAAAAAAGGATAAAAAATGAATAAAAACTACAAAATTAAAGTATCAAAAATTACAAAGCCTTTTCAAAATGTAAAAAAAGAAATAATTATTATGGAAAGTCTAATAAGGATTTTACTTGATTCAATTAGAGAAAGCGAAAGTTTTCAAGAAAACGCTATTGAAAATATATCTATTGTACTTTACGATAGAGTTGAAGCACTTAATAAAAAAATTAAAATAATTGAAACTATTTTAAATATTAAAAAATATATTTAATTTATATTAATAGCATTCCAAAGGCTACAAAGAACATACCTGAAATAATACCTATTAAAACAAGGTGATCTTCGCCATATTCACGTGCAAGCGGAAGAAGGGTATCAAGCGAAATATACACCATAATCCCTGCTACCATTCCAAACAAGACACCTATAAAATTGTTAGTTATAAATTGGCTTAAAACCATAAATGCTAATACTGCACCCAATGGTTCCGCCATGCCGGATAAAAATGAATACCATATTGCCATACGTTTTTTCCCGGTAGCTTGATAAATAGGCAGAGCAACAGCAATACCTTCAGGAATGTTGTGTATTGCAATGGCAAGTGCAATTGGAATACCCATTTTTATTGTTTGGGATGAAACAAAAAATGTTGCAATACCCTCGGGTACATTATGAATAAATATGGCAAGTGCAGCCATTAAGCCGGCCCTTTTTATTTTTTTAGTTTCGATTTTTTGTTTATATATTTTATTTTCTTCTTCATTTTCAGAAACTGACAAAAACTCATCTTCATAGTGCTCGGGGATAAAATAATCAATTAAAAATGCCGTTAAACACCCAAGCAAAAACGATAACATTGTTATAAGCTGTGCTTTTGTATTAAATGTTGGTATTAAAAACTCATGTGATTCTGATAATATTTCGGATAGTGACAAAAATATCATTACACCGGCTGAAAAGGCAAGCCCAACTGATAACGCTTTTAAGTTTCCTTTTTTTACAAAAAATGTTAACATTCCGCCTAAAACTGTTGATAATCCGGCTAATGTAGTTAAAACAAGCGGTATAAAAAACGTTTCATAATTAATATTCATATTTTATTCTCTATCCTCTTTTACAATCTAAAAACTTATCTTTATTATACATCTATTATTTTAAAAATGTTAGGTTATGTGAACTTTTATTATTTTTATCTTTACAAAACTTAACACTACGGTTGTAAAAAGTCAATTTTTTTATTTAAATATACTTTATATATACATAGAAAGATAAAGTTTATAAGAGGATTTAAATTTATGCAAGAACATCAAATTGAGGTATCATTAGGGATAAAAGTTGAACCGGTTGAAAACGTATACCGTGCAAATGATTTCAAATCATTAAATGAAATAAATCGTATTATTCGTATATTTGAAATTAAAAATTCACAAAATATGAAACACAAAGTTTTTGCTTTGGAAATGTTAAGTTCTTTAAAAGCATTGGCTTCAAAAAATTAATATTTTGTTATATTTGGAAAATGTTTTCTTGATATTCTTCTCTTGAAATAAAAGGAAACATATCCTCCAAACTTGGTGAAACCATTGTACCATCATCAAGTTTACGACTAGATAATTTTGGGGAAAAAGAATATTCTTCTTTAAGGATAGCTTCACATAATATAAAACCATCAAAATCAAGCACTTCTTTTATTTGTGCGTTTAAGTTTTTAGCTTTATTGATTTTCGTTGCATTTAAATTAAATCCTTTTGCAATATTATAAAACTCGGGGACGGAAACACCTGAATCGTTTCCGCTTCCTGTCATGTGTCCTTTAAAAAAGTTTCTTTGTGTTTGGCGAATTGATGAATATCCGCTATTATTTAACACAAATAGTTTTATTGGCAATTTATTGTATTTTATAGTTTCAAGCTCTTGCAAGTTCATCATTATTGACCCATCTCCTGCGATGCATATTATACGTCGTTTTGAACTATCTTTTGTTTCTAGATTCTTAATAGCAGCACCAATAGCACATGGTAAATCATAACCCATTGAAGCATTGCCCGAGTTTAAAATATAACGTTGCCCATTTTTTACTTTTGCAACCTGATATGTGCAAACACAAGCCGAGCCGTTTGCCATTATTACTATATCATTTTCATCAAGCTCGTTTGTAAGTTGATGGATAAAATAGTAAGGGTTTAAAGCTTCGTTTTCGTTTTGTTGATATTCATTTGTTTTGTCAAAATCATACTTATTTTTTAGTTTTTGTGCAAATTCAAGCCATTTTGAAGAATAATTTACTTTAAAATTATCATCATTCAATTTTTCAAGCATTTGAGGAATAAAGGTTTTTAAATCTGCATTTATTTTTAAATCAACATCAACTGTTGGTTTATATAATTCGTTTCTGTCGATATCGACAACAATTTTAAAAGCATTTTTAGCAAAATTTTCATAATTATAACTGGCTTGTCGTATATTGTTTCTTGTTCCCAAAAACAATACACAATCAGCATTTTGAAGAGCAAAATTCCCGGCACGTTGTCCAACTGTACCAATTCTGCCTATATAAAATGGATTATCATCTTCCATAATGTCAAACCCATTGAATGTAGTAACAACAGGCACATTTAATTTTTCAATAAGTTTATAAAAATTATCGATTTGGTTTGAAAGACGAATACCATGACCACACACAATAAGCGGCTTTTTAGCCATGGCAAATTTATTTAATACTTCTTCAAGTTCATCATTTTGGCAAATCACTTCTAGTTTTTCATTTTGAGGGTTAAATTCAACAAGTTCGTCTTCTTCAATTATTGAAGCTTGTATATCTATTGGAATATCCAACCACACAGGCCCAAAACGTCCAGTTGTTGCTTCATATATTGCTTTATCAATATGATATTTTATTTTGTTTTTATCGGTTATCATTTTTGCATATTTTGTAAGTGGTTTTACAACAGAAATAATATCAACTTCCTGATCTCCAAGCTGACGCACATTCATATTTGGATAATGCTGCATAGTTGTTGTTGTTTTAACTTGACCTGAAATATACAAAACAGGAACAGAATCAGTCCATTGCCCAAAAACTCCATTTAAAGTGTTAAGCCCGCCAGGTCCTGTTGTTACGTTGACTACACTTAAAGTGTCACCTTTTAAGCGGCTATATCCTTCAGCGGCTATTGCACAAGCTTGTTCATGATGATTTGCGGTATAATTTATATAACGACCAAGACTGTCGTTTAAATGCATTGCTCCACCACCTGACACCATAAAAAAATGTTTTACATTATGATGTTCTTTTAAATACTTTGCAACAAAATCACTTAACTTTATTTTTGACATTAAAAAACCTTATCTTTCCAATAATAAACTATAGATAAATTGTAACATTATAAATAAAAACGTCAAAATTATTAAATTTATTTAAAATACAGCAGTTCTGGCAGGATTTTTAAATTTAGTAATATTTGCTTGAAAAAGAAGATCAAAACTTCCCACAGGCCCATTTCTGTGTTTTGCTATAATAATTTCAGCTTTACCTTTATTTTCAGCATTATCTTTTTCATAATATTCATCACGATAAATAAACATAACGACATCAGCATCCTGTTCAATAGCACCTGATTCACGAAGATCAGATAACATTGGACGCCTGTCTTTTCTTTGTTCAACCGCACGTGAAAGTTGAGATAATGCAATAATTGGAACCTGAAGTTCTCTTGCAAGTGTTTTTAAACCTCTAGATATAGCCGATATTTGTTGATTACGATCATCACCTTTTGAGTTATCCTCCATTAACTGCAAATAATCAATAACTATCAAACCTAAATTTTTTTCCTCCATTGCAAGCCGGCGGCATTTTGCACGAATGTCCATAACTGATGCTCCAGCTGCATCATCAATATAAATTGGAGCATCTGTAAAATTATTCATAGCTTCGGTTAATTTTTCCCAGTCTCTTGGCTGCATGTTTCCGGAATTTAGTCTTTGAGTGTCAACTTCAGCTTCTGAACATAACATACGTTTTACAAGCTGTTCCTTCGGCATTTCAAGTGAAAATATAGCAACAGGTTTATTATCCCGTAAAGCTGCGTTTTGTGCTATGTTTAAAGCAAATGCAGTTTTACCCATTGATGGACGTGCTGCAAGAATAATTAAATCTGATTTTTGAAGTCCTGAGGTCATCTCATCAAGTTCATAAAAACCGCTTGAAGTACCGGTTAGTTCATCACGATGGTTATAACGATATTCAATCTGTTCAAAACTTGTTAATACAAGATCTCCAATAGCAATTAAATCGGATGTTGTCCGTTCCTGAGCTATATTAAAAATAAGCTTTTCAGCAGTATCCAAAGTTGTTTCAGTTGTCAAATTGTCATATGCCATTTCAACAATATCCGACCCTGCCGCTATAAGTTGTCGTTTTATTGACTTTTCTTGAATTATTTTTGCAAAATATTCAATATTGGCTGTTGTAATTGTATTTAAAGCAAGATCATTAATATAATCTCTCCCGCCAACTGCTTCAAGTGTACCTTGATTTTGCAGTTCATCTGATACTGTTAATATATCTATTTGCACATTTCCTTTATTATATAAACTTAGCATGACTTCATATATAACTTTATGTGCCTTAAAATAAAAACTTTCCGGTTTTACATATTCTACAATCCTATTCAATACAACAGGATTTACCAATATTGCACCTAATATTGATTCTTCAGCTTCTTTATTATGCGGAGGGAGTTTTGTTGTTTTTTCTTTTTTTTTCATATTTTTCTCAAATTTCTTTTAAATTATAAAACAAAAAATAAAAATCATAAAGAAGTTATTGATTCATGTATAGTAATTTGTATTATCTCACAGATTAAATATTTTTTATTTTTTTTCATAAATAAAATTTTTTCTATAAAAAGTTTTTGTAGCAAATAAAAAATATTTATTGTAAAATATACATTAAATAAAAGTCAGGGATATTAGCCATGAAATATTCAAAATACTCAGTTATTATTGTAGGTAGCGGTATAGCTGGATTATATGCTGCTTTAAAGTTATCCGAAACAATTAATCTTCTTGATGGAATTTTGATTATTACAAAATCCGAATTAAGTGAATCAAACTCCCGTTATGCTCAAGGTGGGATTGTTGGTGTTTTAAAAGAAAATAAAAATGATAGTATAGAATTGCATGTAAAAGATACTCTTAAAGCAGGTGCAGGTTTATGTGAATTTGATACTGTTAAATTTATTTCAGAAAACAGTCAAAACATTATTGAAGATTTAATAAATTATGGTGTGGATTTTGATAAAGATGAAAATGATAATTTAAAACTTACAATGGAAGGGGCACACAGTATAAGACGTATTTTACATTCAGGCGGTGATGCAACAGGTTATAATATTGAAAAAGCCCTTGTTAAAAAAGTAAAAGAAAATCCTAATATTTTTGTATATGAAAAAACATTAGCAGTTGAATTATTATTAAATAAAGATAATATTTGTAAAGGTGTTATAACTTATAATCAGGAATTAAATGAATATGAAACAATCTATGCTGCATCAACTGTCCTTGCAACAGGAGGGGTAGGTCAGGTATACAAATATACAACAAATCCGGAAGTTGCAACAGGTGATGGATTTGCATTAGCTTATAAAGCAAATGCACTTATGCAAGACATGGAATTTATACAATTTCATCCTACTGCTTTAAAACTGCCTAATTGTGAAAATATGTTTTTAATTTCTGAAGCTGTTCGTGGAGAAGGGGCAAAACTTGTTGACATTGATGGCAATACATTTATGGAAAAATATGACGAACGTTTGGAACTTGCTCCTAGAGATATTGTTACACGTGCTATTTTTAATGAAATGCAGAAATTAAAATATAATTGTATGTATTTAGATGCCACAATGATTGATAAAGCTGTTTTTCAACAAAGATTTCCTAATATTTATAAAATGTGTAAGGATAATAATATTGATGTTTCAAAAGACTTTATACCTGTGGCTCCTGCCGCTCATTATACTATGGGTGGTATAAGAACAACAGTTGAAGGTCAAACTTCCATACCAAATTTGTATGCAATTGGTGAAGCAGCATCAAATGGGCTTCATGGGGCAAATAGACTTGCAAGTAACTCGCTTTTGGAATGTGCTATTTGTGCAAGTGAACTTGCAAATTATTTAAGCTTTGTAAATCATCAAACATCCAATATAATTGATGAAAAAATAATTGAAACTATAAAAAAATATGATGAAAATATTGAAACTTTATATTTGGATTATGAGATTGATTCTGTTAAGCTAAAACATGATTTAAAAAATATAATGTGGGAATATGTTGGCATTTTACGTGATGAAAAAAATCTCAAACTTGCACTTTATAAAATTAATGATTTAGAAAATATTTATAGCAATAAGTATAAGTGTGCAACAGCAAGTCATTATGAATTGCGTAATTTAATTATGACAGCTAAAATAATTGTATTAAGTGCAATAAAACGAAAAGAATCACGTGGTGCACATTTTCGTGTTGATTATCCAACCCCTTTGGAAACAGCCAAACATAGTATTACAAATATGAAAGAGATATTAGATTATGAAAAAACATACGTTAATATTAAATGATTTCATTATTGAATCGCATGTTAAAAGTGCACTTATTGAAGATATAGGGTATGGTGATATTACAACGGATAGCATTGTTTCTTGTGATAAAATTTGTGTTGCTTATTTAAATACACGTGAAGATGGAATTTTATGCGGTATTCAAGTTTTTAGAAAAGTTTTTGAGCTTTTGGATAAAAATATAGAAATTGAGTTTTACTATAATGATGGAGATGTAATCAAAAAAGGTGATACTATTGCTAAAATTAAAGGATTGGCAAGCACTATATTAAAAGGTGAAAGAACTGCATTAAATTATATTCAAAAGCTTTCAGGTATCTCAACACAAACAAGTCTTTATGTTGAAGCAATAAAGGATTATAAAGCAAATGTTGTTGATACACGTAAAAATACACCAGGATTTCGTATTTTTGAAAAATATGCTGTTTTAAAAGGTGGCGGAAGTATTCATAGGTTTAATTTATCTGATTGTGTTATGATTAAAGATAATCATATTAAGATAGCAGGTTCTATAGAAAATGCAGTTAATCTTGTAAAAAATCAAATATCACATGCACATAAGATAGAAGTTGAATGTGACACTACTAAACAGGTTCTCGAGGCCTTAAGATTAAACGTTGACATAATTATGCTTGATAATATGTCAATATGTGATATAGAAAAATCAGTAAAACTTATCAACAATAATGCTATAATTGAAGTGAGCGGCAAGGTAACTTTGGATAATATTGTTGAAATAGCTAAAACAAATGTTGATATTATTTCAACATCATCTTTAATAAATAAAGCAAAAACACTTGATTTAGGGCTTGATTTTTAAAGATTTTGTATGGATTTGCTATCACCATCAAGTGATTCTTTAAGCATTTTTTTAACAACATCGCCTTGAGTATCAAGCATTTTACAAACTGTTTCAATATTTCGAACTTTATTACTTAAAATTGTATCTGCATTTGCTTGTATACGTCCGGTTACATTTTGATAAGCTGCAAGTGCTGCAGATGAAGTTCCTTGAAGAATATTACCTGCCACAACTGCCGGGAGTCCAAACATATCCATATACGGTGCAGCTGCTGACATAATACCGCCAATACCTGAAGCTATACCTGCAATAGGAAGTACAAAGTTGTTTCCAAACCCGTAACCTGTTGCTGTTCCCAGACCATAAGCACCTAAACTTGCCATACTAGCAACATCACTTGCAGCTGTTAAAGATGATGCACCTCCTGTGATATATCCATCTGAATATGAAGAACCAAAACCCCACTGAATTGGTGCTGCACTTCCTGATGGAAAACCAGGATAATTACCAAGCCCGCTTATACCGAAAGATGCTCCACTGCCATCAAATGTAGCATTTCCACCTGAAACAGGTGACCAGTATGAAGTTCCTGGAATATTCATTGATTGAGAGCCGCCCATTGTTGTCATAAATGCACTTGGAGAAAGCAAACTTGCAAGATTCCATAAAAAACTTCCAGCTGTACCAAAACCAGACCCGCCAATTGATGGACCGGAAACAGTTAAATCCCTTAATTGATCATATGTTTCCCACAATTGTGCTTTGGCTGCAGCACTTGCTCCACCGAATTTACTTGCTATTACTAAAAAAGAATCATTTTTATAGGACATTTATTTTCTATTCTCCATTTTGTAAATATAATTATTATAGTTTTAATTATTTTATTGAAATGTTTTAAATGTTGATTCAATATTTTTATCAATTACTTTTTTAACGGATTCCATTTCTGTTTGAAGAGCTTCTTGCTCTGTGTCAAGCTGGCGTAATTTTAATTCAAGCATTTTATCTTGTTGTTGAATCATTTCTGTTTTTGCATTTATTTCTTCAATTGTTTGTTGATATACCATACACTGATATTCATAATCTTTCATAGCTTCGTTGTATGCTACATCATCCTGTTCGGTAACAGCACTAAGTTCATAAACAGACCCGTTTAATGAACCATCATCAATTAATATCTGTGTAGGATAAGAGCCTGTTGGATCAAATGTTATTTGTGCATTTACATTTTCTTTTCTTGTGTATTCTATATTTGATGCAAAATATGTATTTAATTTATTTACTGCACTATAAGGTTGACTCATATATGCATTTAGATCAGATTGAGATATATACATTGTATTCTCGCCTTGTTCATATGAATAGAATACCTCATCTGTTAATCCATATTTATCTTTAATTGTTTGAATAGCTATTTTATCAGTATCCGATGCACTCGGACTTGCTTTATATTGATTAAGCAGTTCAAATGCATCAGTGTCTTGATTATATGTAATAAGAGGATGAGTATTTCCTTCAGCATCTGTTACTGTTGAAGCTACATATCCACCCTTACTTGTATCATAAGTAAATAAATATTTATTTTCTTCACCTGTTCCATAAGCATCAATTTTTGGATTGTTGTCAGGTGTTATACCTACCCATATTTGTTTATTTGGATCATAAGATATGTTATCATCATTATTTAAAGAATCTAGAACATTTTTATTTATATCACTATCTGGAATATTATCAACCAGTTTGGATTGTAAAGTAACTTCCTTTAAATTTTTGAGACCACCTGATGTCATAATCACATATGGGTAATGATTTCCAACATCATCATAAATAGACGTAGTATCATTATTTGATTTTATCTGAGCACCATTTTGTATATTTTTTGCTGCTTCATAACGATAGTCTGAATAAGAAATTGTTACTACATAAGGAAAGTTAGGATCTTCAGGATTGTTATTTAAGGTATAACTTTCAATAGTATACTGTTTACCTCCGTCTGTATAAACATAAGATGTCGTTTTGTAATTTTCAGATGAAGGAGGTGTTGGTGCCTCAAGTGAATAATACTGGTTAAAAGCATCCGCACTTTGATTTGCAAGTGCAACCCGTGCCTGGTTAATTTGTTGTCCTTCATATTCAACATTTGTTTTTCTGGCTGTTAAACCTAAATACCTTGCTTGTGATGCTGCCATGCCCATATAAAATTACCTCGCTATTTACTCTCTTATGATATTTTTTATCGACAATTAATCATTTTTCTTAAATTGTCATTGTCTTTTTTATTTATTAATGTGTATTTCTGAAAAGTCAATTTTTATCAATAAAATTGCAAAATATTTTAAATTTAAGAATATAAAAAAAATCATACATTTGTATGAGATAAATAAGTTAGTTCTTAATTTAAAAAAATATGTATATTTGTTTTATACAATATATAAATTATAAAATTAAATAGCATTAAAAGATCCGGATAGAAATTTTTAAAGCTAAACAAAATTTAGATTAAAAGAAAAATTTTTATACCAAAGAAAAATTTATGATAAAATAATGAAATAAAAAATAATCAAAGTAATGTTAATAAATGAAGAGGTAGTATGCGAACAAATTATACACGTAGAGAAGAAAAAGAATACAATTTATTTCGTACACTGTTTCAGAAATTTGTATGCACAGGATTATATGCAACATATTGCAAAACTGTTTTTGATTTAAAGGTTGAAGGATATCGAGATGAATTAAGAAATAAAAAATTTATAGTGGCAGGTAATCATATATCAGCCCTTGAACCTTTTTTAGTTCCACATGCAATACGAAAGCCTGTGGCTTTTTTAGCAAAAAAGGAGCTTTTTGAAGGATTTTGGTCTCGTATATATATGGATTTTCTAGGTGCAATTGCAGTGGATAGAAAAAAACTTGAGGTATCTACTATAAAAACGGCATTATCAATAAAAAATACAAACTGGACACTTGGTTTTTTCCCTCAGGGAACAAGACAACAAAAGGAGGAATTTTCAAATATTACACGTGGTTTTGCAACTTTGGCAAAAGCAACAAAATGTGATATACTACCAATAGCAACGATAGGAGCTGATGAAAAATCCCGTCATCCATTTAAAAGTAAAATCGTAATGAAAATAGGGGAATTAATACCTTATAGCAACAATATAGATGAAATGGTAGATCAATGGGGAATAGCTATTTCAAAATTAACCGGCAATCAATATATACCGAGGAATAAATAATGAGAAAGAAAAAAGAAAAAAATTATGCACGTAAATATGCAAGGGATTTTAATTTTTTAACCACGATGTATCAAAAATATGCAGTATTTTTATACAGGTTAGTTTTTAACTTCTTTTATAGATTTAAATTTGAAGGTAAAAAGAATATAAAAAATAAAACCCGATATATAGTTGCCGCAAATCATATATCATATTTAGATCCTTTACTTTTGTCTGATGCATTAGGTATAAATATAGCTTATATGGCGAAAAAAGAACTTTTTGAAAATTCAAAATGGTTTGCAAAGAAAATATCATGTTTAGGAGCATTTGCAGTTAATCGTGAAAATCCTGAAGTTTCAACGATAAAATCAGTTTTGGAAGTGTCAAAGGCAAAATGGAATTTAGGAATATTTCCTCAAGGCGGGATACGTCGTGATAAGACTATAAGGGAAATAAATAAGGGTTTCATTGTATTTGCAAAAATGCTTAAATTTAATATACTACCTGTAGGTATAACAGGTTGTGAGAAATATAACTGGAAATTATTTCAAGGCAAGATAAATGTTAAAATAGGAGAAGAAATACCATTTGACTTGCCGGAAGAGGAAATTTTGCGAAGATGGGCAAAAAGTATTGAGGAATTAACAGGGTATAAAAATGAATTAAATAATGAAGAAAATATAAAAAAGTGCTTGACATAAATAAAGGGTTTAGATATTATTTTATTATGCGTTAAGTCGTATGGGCCGGTGTAGCTCAATGGCAGAGCAACGGTTTTGTAAACCGTAGGTTGTAGGTTCAACTCCTATCACCGGCTTTTTTGTTTGTACATTTAAAAAATGGGTAGATGCCCGAGTGGCTAAAGGGAGCAGACTGTAAATCTGCCGTCTAACGACTACGGTGGTTCGAATCCACCTCTGCCCAAATTTCTCAAATTAAAGCTTAATCTGTGCCTCTGTAGCGCAGGGGTAGCGCACTCCCTTGGTAAGGGAGAGGCCACGAGTTCAAATCTCGTCAGAGGCAGTTAAAATTGAGTTAAAGTTAGTTTAAAGAGATAATCGTACTAAAAATAAAGAAAAGGAGATTAATTTCATGGCACGGGAAAAATTTGAACGAAACAAACCACATGTTAACATTGGAACAGTTGGTCACGTAGACCACGGTAAGACTACATTAACAGCTGCAATTACATCTTGTATGGCTGCTGTTGGTCAAGCTCAGGCAAAGAAATTTGATGAAATTGACGCTGCACCTGAAGAAAAAGCTCGTGGTATCACCATATCAACAGCACACGTTGAATATGAAACTGAGAAAAGACATTATGCTCACGTTGACTGCCCTGGTCACGCAGATTATGTTAAAAATATGATTACAGGTGCAGCTCAAATGGATGGCGGTATACTTGTTATCTCTGCAACAGACGGCCCAATGCCTCAAACACGTGAACATATTTTGCTTGCACGTCAGGTTGGTGTTCCAAGGTTGGTTGTATTCTTAAATAAATGTGACATGGTTGACGATGAAGAACTTATCGAACTTGTTGAAATGGAAGCACGTGAGTTATTATCTTCATATGAATTTGATGGTGATAATATTCCGTTTATTCGTGGTTCAGCATTAAAAGCACTTGAAGCTGTTCAAGCTAATCCTACAATTGGTCGTGGTCAGGATAAGTGGGTTGATAAAATTTGGGAACTTATGGATGCTGTTGATGAATATATCCCAACACCTGAACGTGATGTTGATCAACCGTTCTTAATGCCTGTTGAAGACGTATTTTCAATTACAGGTCGTGGTACAGTTGCTACAGGTCGTGTAGAACGTGGTAAAGTAAAAGTTGGTGAAGAAGTTGAAATTGTTGGTTTTGGTGAAACAAAGAAAACAGTTGTTACAGGTGTTGAAATGTTCCGTAAACAACTTGACGAAGGTATTGCAGGTGATAATATTGGTGCGTTGCTTCGTGGTATTGATAAAACACAAATTGAACGTGGTCAAGTTCTTGCAAAACCTGGAACAATACACCCACATACTAAGTTTACAGCAAACGTGTATGTATTAACAAAAGATGAAGGTGGACGTCATACTCCATTCTTCCCTGGATATCGTCCACAGTTCTATATCCGTACAACAGATGTTACCGGTTCAATCAAGTTTGATGGCGAAATGGTTATGCCTGGTGATAACGTTGTTATGGAAGTTGAACTTATTGCTCCAGTTGCTATTGAAGAAGGTATGAGATTCGCTATTCGTGAAGGCGGACGTACTGTTGGTGCTGGTGTTGTTGACAAAATCATAGCTTAAGTTTTGGTCAATAATTATAATTGAAATATAAAAAAAGAAGCTTAGATTATATTAATCTAAGCTTCTTTTTTTAATAATAATTAATTATATTACGGTTTCCAATATATACCTCTTTTAACAATTTTACCTGGATTACCGGCAATAATAACATTACTTTCACAAAATTTTTTATTTATTAAACTCTTAGCTCCTACAATTGAATCATTTAATATTTCTGAATTTTTTAGAACCATAACACTATCACAAATCCACACTCTATCACCTATTTTTATTATATCCTCATTATTTGATAAGTTTATACAATTATTAGTTTCTAAATCATAAATAAAATGTCCATCACTTGCATAAAAACATATATATCTTGAAAATAGACAAGCATCTCCTATATGAACTTTTTGGCAACCTATATAAAATCTATTATTATAAATAGAGTGAAAACTTTTTCCAACTATAAATTCACCACCACCCATATTAATATATCTTTGCACAATTGAAGCAGAATCTTTTATGTATATTTTATTAGAATTATTTCTCAATATAAATCTTGTATTTTGGAAATAATATGGTTCTTCTATTTCAATTATATTATTTTTTGAATTTAAAACTCAATAGATAATCATTTTATAATTCTATTATTTCTAATTAATTTTTTAGTGCCTTTTTTTATTATTAATCAAATATACTTTGTTAGTATGAACGTAATAATTTTTACTTATTTTATTTTTTAATTTGTTAATAACATTAAACATATATATTAACTTTCCTCAATACATTAATTTTTTAACTTTTTTATATAAAATTCAATAATCTCAAGGGTTGCATGTGATAAAAGTGCTTCTATATGATGCTTTTCTTTCCATTCTTTATATCCGCAGCATTTTGGAAGTAAAACAAGAGGATTATTGGGAAAATCACGACAGATTTGCAGTCTATTATTATAATCAGAACATAATCCATTTTCATTTAATTTCTTACAATAATAAAAATAAACGTTATTAATATCATCTAAATTTTCTTCAAGCATTTTTACATAATCAGGATATGCTTTTTTTGCTTCGTCAATATTATTATATGGAATAAAAAGACTAACAAATTGCTTAGAAAACTTGTCACCATTTTGTGCTTTTTCTTTTAATGTTTCATAATTAAATTCACTTGTTGCAAACTTACAACAAATTGTACAACGATTACAAATAAATAATTCCTTATCTTTTTCTATTTCTTTTAGTTTGTATAATATATCTTTTGATAAATCATTTTCTAGAGCATTTATAATATTTTGCTTCCAAAGCTTTAAGTTGCAGTTTTTTTCAAATGTTTGAAAAGGGTTTGATTTATCAATTTTGCAAATATTATTTTTTTTACAATTTTTGCATGAAGGTTTTAACTTATTAAAAAGTTCAGGCATTGATGAGTGAATATTATTAAAAATTTTACGATAGAGTTTTTTTGTATTTAAAATATCATAATTGACATCATTCATTTATAGAAATTCCATTAAATTTATTTTGAGCTTCATTAATATTAGTTTTAATATAATATATTATAGCTTCATTTACAATTTTACAAACTTTTTTTAAAATCAATAATTGTTCACTATTAAAATTGTCAAGTACAAAACTTTCACTTTTTTGATTTGGCAGCTGAGGACCAATACCTATTTTTAATCTATCAAATTTATTTGTTCCAAGTGTTTTAATTATATTTTTTATTCCATTATGTCCACCATCTGAACCATTTGCTCGAAAACGTATTGTTCCTATATTTAAAGATATATCATCATAAATAACAAGAATGTCTTCGATATTAATTTTATAATAATCAATAATTTTTCTTAAACATTCACCTGATAAGTTCATATATGTAAATGGTTTTACTAATATTAGCACATTATTGCTTATATTTGTTTTTAACATTTGAGCATTAAATTTATTTTCAAATTTAAAGTTTTGTGAAATATTATTTAATTCACAAAAAAAATCTAGAGCCATAAAACCGGCATTATGACGGGTAAATAAATATTTATCACCCGGATTTCCAAGTCCTGCTATCAATTTCATTTTATTTTCCTTTTTTTAATATATAAATATTATCCCATAAGTATAAACCAAATTACTAATTAAAAAAACGTTAAAAAAAGTTAACAATATATTATAAAATATTATAATTTTAAAAAGCTTTCATATAGGGAGGAAAATAATGAAGAACAATAAAGAACGTTCTATTATAAATTTGAAAAGTAGTGAAAAACTTCAAAATTTTTTAGAAAAAAATAATATACACAAAAAGGATTTTGCCGAAATGATAGGTGTAACATTATCTTATGTTTATAATCTTATTGATAATACAATTCCTTTTTCAAGTCGTTCAACAACAATTGAACGTATAGCCTGTGTTATGGATATTGAACCTGAAGAATTCGATGAATATAAAATACCTCAAGAACCTATTTTAATTGATGAAAATACACAATTTTTAAAAGACAAGCTAAAAGAAAAAAGTTTACCAACACATCAATTTTTAAAATCATTCCCAAGAAAAAAACGTGTTGAAATTGTTGATATTCTTCGTGGAGCAAAACCAATACCGCTTGATTGGAAAGAACTTTTTATGATTGGAAGTGTGCTTAATATAAAAGTTGAAGAAATTTATGAATTATGGGAAAATAGACTTCTTAATTTATTTGAAGCTGTTGGTTTAAATATTAAAAATAATCAAGCATTAGTTGATTCAATGTTTAATTGTGCAAGGAATTATATTTTAAAAAAGAGTTAATTTCGTATGTTTTTTCGAATATAATCACTAACATTACTTGAGACCTGAATATTTTGAAGTCCCATAACATATTTCTTTAATTCACCAATACGTTGATGTTCTTCAATTAGTTGTTTTGTTCCTTCAATATTTTGCTTTTCTTTTTGTTCTTTAATTTTTTGTTTTTCTTTGGGTGTTAACTTTGCATTTTTATCAATTTTTAAAACAAGTTCATCAAACGTAGAAGCATTAATATTATAAGCTTTACAAGCTTCTTCAATAGTTAAAGCATTAGGTATTTGGTACATCCAGTTTAAAGTAGCCACATCATTTCTAGAAAGGTTTACCACTCCATATTGATGAGGTGAATACATTATATCTTCTATATAAATACTATGTCCCAAACCTAAAGCATGTCCTATTTCATGTAATATAGTATGAAATACCTCTTCTTTTGCCATATATTCTTTATGCAAAATACCATCGGATAATCCAATTTGTATTTCGGCAGAATATAATCTTCCAAGTTTATCATAATTATAAGTACAATACCCCAAAGCCTTTCTATCAACACGTTGCCAATCAAGATTAACTTGAGACTGCATTAATGAATTAACATATTCAAATGATACAACACCATTTGATACCTGTGTCCAAATTTCAAGTGCTTCTTTAACCAATCCTAAATAATCAATACCCTGACTTGAAGATTGATACCATCTGCATGGTGCTAAATAAAATTTTAGAGGAAAAGCACTCTTGGGCCAACGTATTAATTTTTCGCGTTTTAAACATTGCTCTAAGTAAGTTTTATACATATTAATTTATAATTTATATAAGTCCTTATACTATAAATTTTCTTGTATATTTTTGATTTTGTCAATATAAAATCATTTCTTATTTTGTGTAACCCATTCAATTACATCTTCAGGTTTAGAAATATTGTTGCATAAATAATTATTAATGAGCATACGGCTATTACCATTATCCATACCAAATTTTACCGCTAGTTTTTCAAACTTTTTATGACTATTAACTTTTGTTAAAGGTACATTCTTTGTAGCACTTTCCACAAGTGATGCTAGTTTTAAATAAGATAAAGCTGCAATTTTTTCATCATTTGTTATAGTATCATTTGATTCTAATTTTTGAGTTATTTTATCAATATATTTATTTGCAGTTTGTTCAAGTGCCTGAGCTAATTTTTTATAGTGTTGCTTTTCTTCATTATTTTCTGAATTAATTGACATATTGTAATATTTATAGGCAAGAAGTGAAATAATAACAATTGTTGACAATCCGGCCAATCCAACAGTAACAGCACTTATTGCACCTAAAGATGCTGTAGAGCCTATAATACCGGCTATTCCTGTTGCCAATATTGACCCTGCTTTTACAACATCAGAAGTACTTTTGGCATAATTAATTGCTTTATCTATATTTTCATTTGCATTTTTTCCTTTTTTTATATTTTTATATGCATTAACCATATTTTCAGCAAATCCTGAAACTTGTTTTAATTCTGTGAATAACTCTTCACCAAGTGTGTCTGATAATTCATTTCCAAACTTACTTAAAAATCCTTTAAACGTATTTGATATCTCATCACTACATTTAATAATATTAGAATCTTTTGATGAAGTATTTTTTGATTCATTTGTTTTTATATTATAAATAACCCGGGCTAACTCACCATTTACTTTTGGTAAATCATTATCCTGTTGATTTGTTTTTTCTTTTTCTTTATTTGTAACAAAATTCTTTTCACTTTTAATTAATGGCGTATTTAATTGTGAAATTGCAGTGTTATTAAAAGAACTTGCTGAGATTGTCATTATAATACTTTTTAAATCACCTACTACTATATGTAGTAATAAAGTAATTTAATTTAAAAAAATTGCTATTTTTTTAATAACATTAAATAAATTTTACAAAACTTTATATAACAATACTATTTATATCAATACCATTAATATAATTTTTTATATTTTCAATTGTAGTATTTTGTATATTATTTATTGCTTCATAAGTATTATATCCAATGTGAGAAGTTATAATAACATTATTTAAATTTAAAATTTTATGATTAATTAATGTTTTTTTCATACACTCATAGTCAATACACTCGATTGATGACGTATACCCCCTTGGGCATATATTTTGTTCACATTCTAAAACATCCAAAGCACAATATGCAACTTTTTTCTCTAACAAAGCATTATATAAATCTTCAGTGACAACAATTTCACCTCGTGAAACGTTAATTAAAGTCATATTTTCCTTCATTAATTCAAATTTTTCTTTGTTTATTAAATGATAAGTATTCTTATTTAATGGTAAGGTGATAATTAAAATATCACATTTCATTAATAAATCATCTAAATTTGATTTTTTTACATTATACTCTTCAGTAAATTTATCATCATAATTTATATCATAAGCAAAAATTTGTAAATTAAATCCATTTGCAATTTTAGCAATATGTTTGCCTATTTTACCAAGACCTATAATTCCTAATTTTTTTTGATATAATTCAAAACCAATATACTTATCATTTGAAATTTTACAATTTTTTAAATCAATAAAAGATTTATTAATATGTCTAATACAAGTAAGTAGAAGACCAAATGCATACTCAGAAACGGTTTTATCGCCATAAGATGGTATATTATATATTTTTATTCCATGTTCTTTACAATAAGCTAAATCGACATTATTATATCCAGTTGAACGTAATATAATACACTTTAAATTAACAAATTTGGATAAAATATTATAATCTAAATTAGAAGATGTAAAAACAGAAATTATTTCAACATTATCCAAATTTGCATCTTCAAAATTAACATTTTCAATGCTTTGTTCAAAAAATAAAACATTATAATTATCAATATTAAAATTTACTAACTTTTTATCAACTTTAAAATCAATATTAAAAAATAAAATATCTTTCATAAATAAATACTAAATTCAAAAGTGAAGAAAAAAATGAGTAATAATAACTAATTTAATGTAGGATTAATGTATTTTTCATTATTTGAATTATTATTTGAGTTATCTATTGAGTTTAAATTTTGAAGTTGAATATGTTTTTTTAAGTTTTTTCCAATTTTTATTTTTTTATTTTCTAAAAATTTCGACATTTTAACATAATCGAATTCATTTTCCCATCGTGCAATTACTACTGAAGCAATACAATTTCCAATAAGATTAACGGTAGTGCGTCCCATATCAAGAATCTGGTCTATACCAAGTAAAATAGCAACACCGATTAAGGGATAATTAAAACTAGCTAAGGTTCCTGCAAGTACAACAAGTGAAACACGAGGAACACCTGCAACTCCTTTGCTTGTTAGCATTAAAGCAAGCATTATCATAATTTGTTGTGACAATGATAATTCAATACCAACCAACTGAGTTGCAAAAATGACACCTAAAGAAAGGTATAAAGTTGTTCCATCCAAATTAAATGTGTATCCTGTGGGAATAACAAAACTTACGATATTTTTTGGAACACCAAATTTCTCCATAACTTCCATAGCCTTTGGAAATGCTGCTTCGCTGCTTGCGGTTGAAAAAGCAATTAAAGCGGGCTCTTGAATTGCTTTTAGTAATCCTATAAATGAAATACCTGTAATTTTGCAAGCAAATGCAATTACAATTACAACAAAAAGAATTAATGCTGCATAAGTTGAAATTATAACTTTTAAATAATTACCAAGCACTCCTATACCGTTGCTTCCAATTGTAGCGGCAATTGCGGCAAAAATACCTACAGGAGCAAAAAACATAACAAGTTCTGTAAATTTAAACATAACTTCACTTGTTGAATTTAAAAAATCAAGAACTAATTTTGCTTTTTTTCCACAAGCACAAATAGCAAAAGCAAAGAATAATGCAAAAACAACAATTTGTAATAAATTACCCTCTGACATTGCCTGTACTATACTTGTGGGGACAATATGAACAAGCATATCTGATAATGATGAATGAGAGCTAATTTGTGACATTTGATTTACAGCTTGCATTTGTGATGTTTGTGCTTGAAAATTAAATCCAAGACCAGGTTTAAAAAAGTGAGCAGACATTAAACCTATTATCAAAGCCAAAGTCGTTACAACTTCAAAGTATATTAAAGTCTTTAATCCTATTTTACCAAGGCTTTTCATATCACCATGTCCGGCTATTCCAACAACCAATGTTGAAAATAATAATGGTGCTATAATCATTTTTACCATTCTCAAAAACATATCAGCAAGAGGCTGAAACTTTATCGCCACATTTGGAGCAAGCCATCCTACAATAATACCAACCACCAAAGCAATAAATATCCATAATGTAAGTTTTGAGTTGTTCAATATATTCAACCCCTTAATATATCTTATAGTAATATTATATTATAAACATATTAAATTTAACAAAAATTAATATAAAAAAGTTAAATTATGTAAATATATTCATTCCATTCAATATCATTATATCATCATTTGATAAATTTGATTTTAAAAATTTTTGAAATAAATCAGGACGTAATTCTTTTGTTTTTTTAATTTGTTGTGTGCGTTTCCAAATATATATTTCACGATGATTACCATTTAATAAAACATTAGGTACATTATATCCCAAAAATTCTCTTGGTTTTGTATATTGAGGTGCTTCAAGCAAGTATTCATTAAATGACTCATTTTTAAAAGACTCGGCTTTGCTTAAAACATTTGGTATTAAGCGAGAAACACTATCAATAATGCTTAATGCTCCAAGTTCACCACCTGTCATTATATAATCACCCATTGACACAAGGCGTGCTTTTGATATTATTTTTATTCGTTCATCAAACCCTTCATAGTGTCCGCATATTATATTTAAAGAGTTTAGTTTACTAAATTCAAAAGCCATTTCTTGATTATATGTTTCTCCATCCGGTGACATAATTATAGTTTGGCTATTTTCATCCAAATCTATTGAATTTAAAGCATCAACAAATGGTTGTGCTTGAAGCAGCATACCTGCTGCCCCGCCATAAACCGTGTCATCTACTTTTTTATGCTTACTTTTTGTAAAATCTCTTGGATTTATTGTATTAACAAAAATAAAATTATTTTCGCAAGCACGTTTTATGATACTATAATTTAAATAATCATTTATCATTTGCGGAAATAAAGTTAATATATTAAATTTCATATTTATTGTCCAATTAAACCTTCAATATTGTCAACAATAACAAATTTTTCTTTTAAATCGACTTTTAAAACAAGTTGTTTTACAAATGGTACAAAATATAATTTATTATCTTTATTATACCTCACACTTAGCAAACTCGAAGCTTTATTTTCAGCAACTTCCTCAACTATTCCTAAAAATAAACCTGATTTATCATAAACTTTTAATCCGGTAAGTTGTGAAATTAAATATTCATCCTCATCAAGATTTTCAATAATATTAGATTCTTTAGTATATAAATTTAAACCTTTATATTTAATAACATCATTAATATTATCAATATTTTCAAATTTTATTATTGCAAAATTTTTATGAAATTTTAAGCTTTTTATTTTTAGCTCTAAATATTCATTTTGATAATTAACGTAGACAAACTTTAATTTTTTTAATTTATTTTCATTACCTTGAGAATAACCTGCTTTAACTTCACCATTAATTCCATGAAAATTTAAAATTTTAGCAATGGAAATAAGGTTATTCTGAAACATTATTCCTCCAATGTTTCAGTAGTTTTCTTAACAATACATTTTTTTTCAGTTACTTTAATTTTCTCAGCTTCATTATTATCAATATTTGCGGCTACTTCAACATTTTTTACATCTTTAACTTCTTGAGACTCAGGTTCTAAACTATTACTTTCACTTTGTTCATTTTGTTTTTGCTTATTTTCTTTAAGTGTTTTTTCAAGTTCGCGTTGTTTTTTAAGTTCAGCTTTTTTAGCTTTTTCTAAAGCTTTTTTCTCAGCTTTTCTGATTTTAGATTGAACTTCTTTTTCCCTTAATGATTCAGGAATATCAGTTCGTTCTAAATTCCATCTTTCAAGTCCCATTTGACGACGAACTACACCAATTCCAACGTGAACACGCCACTCATCCATCTTTAACTGTGCTGCAATTATTTTATGACATCCTATAGGTGGTAATGGTAATAATGGTTCATATAAATTTTTAATAGCAAATACCTGGTCTTCTGTAACTGCCAATTTACGTTTTGGAAAGTTTAATTTTGGTAACATTAACTTTTGACGAACAAGATTTATCCCAAAAAATACTTTTCTTGGTTCAATTCCCAATTTTTCAGCAATAACTTCATAAGCATCATGATTGGGTAAAGGAAGCATAGCTTTATATAAAGTTTCAATTTCCTGCATTTGCTCTTTTGTAACAAGAAGACGTTTAGAAGCATCTCTTTTTTGTGCTTGTCCTCCCTGAGGATACCTAGATTTAAATCCTCCACGTGCATTTTTTTGCTGTAGTCTTCTTGAATTTTGATTGTTTCCATATTTTTGACCTGAAGAACTTACACCGTAACTAGTGTTGCGATATGTGTTTCCATCTTTTCTATATGAAGAACTATATGACTTATTATGATATCTCTGATTTGGATTGTTGCCTGCACGGTTATAATTTCCACCAGCTCTTTGACTGGAATAATTTAGATCCTGACGTTCACTTCCTGCTGAATAACTATTATATGATGTCTTATAAGTGCTGCTGCTTTCATTTCCATCACTTGAGCTTTCCCCTGGTGCTTTTCTTTCAGGATATAAACAATTAGGACATATTACTCTTTTTGGATTTTTTGTCTCAAACTCACAACCGCATTTTATACATTTATTCGTATACATTTATCTTCCAAATTCCCTTTATTCTTTTGTCTATAGTGTAAATAATTCCATTTTTCTAAATCTTTTTGTGGCGCAAATTTAAACTCCTCTTTTCTTAATAAATATTAATTCTTATGCACCTTAAATCATGTAACTATTGTATACTTAAAATTTAAATATGACAAGTATTTTTTTATTTTTTACAACTTTTTACTTTATTTTCAACTGTTTGAAGGAGATTTTTAATTTGAAGTCTATTTTTTTCAAGTAATATTTTTTGAACATATATATTTATTGTATCAATTATACATTTTTTATCATCACCTATATATGGTACATTTGTGAGATTATTTAATTGCATTGCACTTATCATTTTAGCTTTATTTTCTTTTATTTTATCTTTATTTAAAATATTTATAAACTTTTGAAGTGCTTCATTATTAACAGGCAAAATTGAAGTTTTTTGTGCAAATTCATACTGATTTTTCTCATTTGTTAAAAACATGGCAAAACGTATTGCTTGTGTTTTGTGTTTTGATTTTATTGGTATAGCTAAATCCATTAACGAAAAGTCATATTTGCCGTTATCACCTGTAAGCTGGGGATATATGACACTTTTTTCATATACTTGAGGTGCATTCTCCCGAATTATGTTTAAAAAATTTGCTCCAGTCACAATCATCATGGTTTGACCGCTTAAATATTGCTCCAAGGCTTCTTGATGCCCTTGAGTAATTGATTCCTTTGGAATTAAATCATCATTATATAACCTATTAAATTCACTAAATATATAATTACTCTTTTCACTTGCTAAATTATAATAATCAATATCATATTTGTTTAATAGTTTTAAAGCAGTATCATTTTCAGTTAAAGTTGGAAAAATAATATATTTGCCTGTTTTTTCTTTAACTTGTTTAGCAAATTCAAACAGGTCATTATAGGTTGTTATTTTTTTATTTATTTGGGATTTTTTATATAAATCAGAATTGACTATTGTTATAGCAGACGTTGCATAAAAAGGTATAGCATAATATTTGCCTTCATAATTTAAGGAATTTTTTATTTCATTTACATAATTTTTAAAGCAAACTTCAGGTATTTCATGTAAAGCTTTTTTGCCGGCAAGCGTCATTGAAAAATCGTATGTAAGATTAACTAAATCAGGCGGATTATCGGTAAGCAAGGCGGCTAATACTTTTTTTTCGCCTTCCTGATATGGAACATCAACCCAATTTACTTTTATATCAGGATTTTCATGTTCAAATTTTTGGATAAGTTTTTTAAAATAATCTTCTTGACTATTCAATTGAAGAGTCCAAAAAGTAAGCTGAGTTTTATGTTTACAGCAGCTGCATTTTGGCGTGCCTTTTGTTATATTGGCTACAATCAAGCTTGGGATTAAATAAATAAGATATAAAGAAATAGCAAGTACTATAACACGCTTGATATTTATACTTTTAAAGTCAAAATTAATCATTTTTAAAACTCCTCAAATATATAAATTAATGTTATTATATTATTATAAAAAAACGGTAAAAGGAAATGAATTTATTTACACAACTTGAAAATGAAAATAGACAGGAGCCATTGGCACAAATATTGCGTCCAAAGACTTTGGATGAGTATTTAGGTCAAACAAATGTCATATCAAATAATTCTCCATTATTAAACTTACTAAAGTCAAAACGTTTGTTTTCTTTTATTTTCTTTGGACCACCCGGTTGCGGGAAAACAACCCTTGCTAGACTAATTGCAAATTATACAAATGCACGTTTTGTTGAGTTATCAGCTACATCATCCGGTGTTAAGGATATAAAAGATATTGTTGCAAGTGCCAAAGAAAATCTTATTCACAACAGGAAAACTATATTATTTATTGACGAAATACACAGATATTCAAAGACCCAACAGGATGCATTATTGCCACATTTGGAATCAGGTTTGATTTATCTTATCGGCTCAACCACTGAAAACCCTTCATTTCAGGTAAATAGTGCACTTCTTTCAAGAACATCCGTTATACAACTAAATAAAATTGATAATGAGTCAATAAAAAAAATAATTTTAAAAGGATTTGATTATTTAAAAAATCAATATGGTGATGTTATTTTTGATGACAAGATTACCGACTTTATAATACGTTTTGCAAATGGTGATGCAAGAAGTGCTTTAAATCTTGTTGAAAAAGCGTATTTTTCATCGTCTTTTAAAGATGAAAAACGATATATAAAAATGGAAGAGCTTGAAACATTAGCACAAAAAACAAATATTAAATATTCAATACAAGAGCATTATGACCTTGCATCAGCTTTTCAAAAAAGTCTTCGTGGAAGTGATAAAAATGCAGCCATTTATTACCTTGCTAAACTTATTGAATCAGGCGAAGACCCACGATTTATTTCCCGACGCTTGATTGTTACAGCAAGTGAAGACGTTGGCAACCAAGACCCAAATGCTTTAAATATTGCAATAAATGCACACAAAGCGGTTGAAATTTTGGGGCTGCCAGAAGCCAGAATTCCACTTGCTCAAGCTGTCATCTATATAGCAAACGCACCAAAATCCAACCAGACTATTATGGCTATTGATGAGGCTATAAATGATATTAGATCTGGAAAAGACTATTTGCCGCCTATGCATTTAAGAGATTGTCATTACAAGGATGCTAAAAAATATGGCTATGGTGACGGGTATTTTTATTCGCACCTTGATTATAACCACAAACAGCAGTTTTTGCCTGATGAAATTAAAGATAGGGATTATTTTAAAGAGTCTTAGTCTTTTTGTTTAGAGATTAACTTTTATTTTCTCGATATTTTCATTGATTTTTATTACTTCGTTTAAAATAACATTTGACAATATTTGTGTATCACCAATATTTATTTCGACTTCCTCTTCCATATAAATGGTTGCAACAAGTATTTGGATAAGGCTTTTAAGTTTACAAAAATCGTTGCCTATTTTTTCGATATTTTGATTTAATTCGTTATCTTTTGTAATCATTTTTTGTCTCCTTTTTTTGTATATATATTTTTTTATATTTTATGTCCTTCGGACGGTTATAAACTGTCTGAGCAGTGGATTTTCCCCTGAATGATATACTCCTTGTATGGCTCAACTTCGTTTCGCCTACAAGAGGAGCTGGCGGATGGGCAAAGCCCCGGGGAGCGAAAAAAAACGTAATTCATTGGTTGGACTTCAACGCAACAATCTGAGGAATGCGTGAAAAGCGTAAGCCGTGCGAAGCTTTAGACGAGGAAGCGACCCAGCTTCCGAGTATAAAGCGAGCAGTTAATGACCGCCGTAGGACAGACGACCGAATGAAATGAGGGCGGATACCACAGGCGGGAAAAAAGCCAGAGCCGACAGCACGAAGTGCGATAGGAGAAGTTAAACAGAGTAACCCCGTCTGGAAGACATTAAAATAAATTTAAACTTAACAATTTTATCACCCTCACCCCAAAAAAGAGAAAGTGAGAATAAAAAAGTTGGAGAATGAGGTCAACAATGGCAACCCATACGCAGGTTTGAGTAATAGTCACAGACGAAACATTGTCAAAGCCTCCTTTTGTTTGAGTGCACGAAGTGCACGAGTTAAGGAGGCTCAAGTTGAGTCGTATGAATATACAAAAACTAAGTGGGTTGCGGTTTTGTGCAGCTTTTGCGTAAAAGCTGCCCCGTCCGGAGGACATTAAATTAATTTTAAATAATTCTTGAAAAAAAATAATTGTTCGTGCCTGCGTATGGGTTACATTTGCTGACTTTATTCTACAATTGTTTAATTTTTTGAAAAAATAAACAAAGTTGCCCCATCCAGAGGACATTAACTTTCGCGTGTGTGTCCCCCCCCCCACACACACACATAAATTACTAATTTCCGCCGTAGGACAGACGACCGAATGAAATGAGGGCGGATACCTCAGGCGGAAAAAAAGCCAAAACCGACAGCACAAAGTGCGATAGGAGAAGTTAAACAGAGTAACCCCGTCCGGAGGATGTTAAAATATTTTTAAATAATTTTTTGAAAAAAATTTTAAATATTTAAATAAAATTAAAGGAGGCACTTTGTGTGGACAAAGTGCCCAAAACCGCAACCCGACTTGCCGCTCTCATTCTCACTAAACTCAACTCAAGCAGCCTTAACTCGTGCTTCGCACTCAAACAGACGGCTGCCTGTTGTTGTTTCGTTAAGCGAATTTCCGGACGGGCGAAGTCCCGGGGAGCGAAAAGCCGGAGCCGGCAGCACGAAGTGCGACAGGCGAAGTGCTTTGAGCTTGAAGGAAATTCAAGAGAGTGATAATTGTTCGCGGCTGCGAATGGGTTGCAATATATTAGTTATTTTTATATTTGCTCATTTTTTAGTAAATTATATACATATATGAGAATTTATTCTCATATATGTATATAATTTTACGTAAATATTTATAATATGTCATAATAAATAATATGAGTATTAGAGATGATGTAAAATATTTATTATTTGAGAATAATGTCACAATGACCCAACTTGCTGAAGTATTGACTAAACGTACGGAAAAAACTATACAATAGGAAGCCTTTCTAAAAAATTAGTTCGCAATTTTTTACGTGCTGATGAATACAAACTAATTGCTCAAATTTTAGGCTATGAAGTTAAACTTATTAAAAAATACCCTTCCACAATAAAGCCTAAAAATAAAGAGTAGAAATAGAAAAATTATTTATAAAATCCAAAGCCACATTAACAAACTTTATTTTTATACATATTTTCGGTATGATGAAATAAAATTGTACATTTAAAATTTAATAAAAGTTTTAAAAAGGTAGGGTTTAGTTTCTACAGAATACAAAACTCCTCTTCTTACGTCTTATTTGTTAAATAAAAAATGAAGAAAGGAGGTTGCGTATGAGTGATTTATTATTGTTAATTCTTCTAATTTATTTAGCTAGAAAAAATAATAAAGAGCTATTTATAATCTTAATGATTATTATAGCCCTTAAATATTAAATTACCTGTAGAAACTAAAAGTTAAATCGGGTACCAACCGAATTTAACGCCCTACCTTTTTATTATATCATTTTTTATATTTTTTTCAATATACAAAAAAAATATGAATAAATGCAAAAAATTTAAACCATTCAAAGATGTAAGCAATTATATTTGTTATAATTAACTGCTCAAATTTTAGGCTACGAAGTTAAACTTATTAAAAAATACCCTTCCACAATAAAGCCTAAAAATAAAGAGTAGAAATAGAAAAATTATTTATAAAATCCAAAGCCACATTAACAAACTTTACTTTTATACATATTTTCGCTATAATGAAAGAAAATTGTACATTTAAAATTTAATAAAAGTTTATAAAAAGGTAGGGTTTAGTTTCTATAGAATACAAAACTCCTCTTCTTACGTCTTATTTTGAAGAAATCGAGGAAAGGAGGTTACGTATGGTTGAAAATATTTTGTTTTTAATTTTGCTTATTAAATTGGCAAATAAAAATACAAAAGAGCTAATTCTGATTTTGGTAATCATATTAGCTCTAAATATTTAAATACCTGTAGAAACTAAAAGTTAAATCGGCTCGCAACCGTATTTAACACCCTACCTTCCTATTATACCATTTTTTATATTTTTTTCAATATACAAAAAATTATTAGAAAAATTAAGTAAAAGCTAAAACAATTGTACAATCAAACTATAATATTTCGGTTTATAAATTAACTACATTTCATGTGATGTTTCATTTTGATATAAAACAACACGATTGCGTCCCTGTTCTTTTGCCTGATATAATGCTTCATCAGCTTTTTTATATAAATCTTTAGGTGTTAAAATTGTATGTTCGTTAAACTCACTCACACCTATGCTTATTGTAACCTGAATTTCTTTTTGGTTGCTATATACCTGTTGAATATCTATCTTTTCACTTTCAACTTTTTTACGTAGACGCTCAGCTACAAATTTAGCTTCTTCAATTGTTGTATATGGAAGCAAAATACAAAATTCTTCTCCTCCATAACGTGATGCCGTATCATATTCACGCAATTGAGATTCAATTATTGATGCAACTTTTTTTAGCACAATGTCTCCGGCAATGTGTCCATATGTATCATTAATTTTTTTAAAATAGTCAATATCTGTCATCATGCAACACAACTTCTTATTTTTACGTTTTGCAGTTGCAAATTCCTGATTTAAACGTATTTCAAACTGTCGACGGTTATTTAAACCTGTTAAAGCATCCATTGTTGCATGTTTTAATATTTCAGAATACATATTTGCCCTGCCTATTGTTGTCGAGGATTGATTCGCTAGTTGAAGTAAATATGTTACCTCTCTCTCATTTAAAGGATAAACATTTGATGAAGCCACGATAGCCCCAAGTATTTTATTTTCATTTTTTAATGGAAAAATTGCTATTTTTTTATCCTTAGATATTATATACTCATCCTCAATTTTAACCGTATCAAGCATATTTATTATATTTTCATCCTTGCAAGATAAAGGCCATAAAAGATTATATTTGTTATTGTCATCTTTTAAAAATACATATATCAAATGATTTGCAATAAATCTATCAATCATTTCACCTATTATGGGAATGATATAATTAAGCTCATACTGATTTTCAATAATTTTTGCTATATTCTTCATAGCATCATAAAATTTTACATTGATTTGCATTTGACTATTTAAAAGATTATTTAATACCGCAGATGAAATTTGAGATAATACAACCTCAAATGTTTTTATTATATTATTTTCAAATTTTTTAATATCAATATTTTCAAGCTCTAAAAAAGCAAATGTTTTTCCATATTTTTTAAATGGGATGTAAACTTTATCATTTAGTTTTAAATTTTGAATTGTTGAAAATTCACAAACATTATCATTCATTATAATATATTTTTTTTTATTATCCGTTTCATTAATTTTTTCATTAAAATTGTTAAATAATTTTTGACAATTTTCATCAAGTATAATCCAATTTTTTTCAATATCTTTATAAATATTATTTCCTGATATATCCATTACATATATTTTAAATTTAGTTGTAAATAAATATTTACCAAAAGTTATCCTTAGATTGTCAATAACTTTATTTATATCATAAGAGCTATTTAAATTATTTGTTATATCATATATAAAATTTAAATTAATATTTTCCATAAATTAAGCTCCTTAGTTTTGCTGTTTAATTAAAAAAATAAATTTTTACCTTCACAAACTTCCATATTATTATTCATAGCTTCATCAAATTCATCAGACACAACAACTTTTCCGTCAATATAAGTCAAATTTCCATCCTTTGAAGTTTCACCATTTGATAAATGTTCAACAAGATAATTATAATCACCTGAAACAACCAACCTTTGACTTACTTCGTTTAATATGTCAAAAATATACCGGCTTACTTTTGCATTGCCATTTACATCCATAATCAAAACAGCTTTTTCTAGTTCATTATATGATTCTTTAAATCTTTTCATTTTTTTTAGCATTATTGCAAGATTATAATGTGCTTCATATTCAAGCGGTTTTAATTCAATAGCCTTACAATAATTTTGTCCTGCTTCTTTATAATTGCCAAGCATATGATTAACAATAGCCAAATTAAAGAAAGTATTATAATCAGATTCCAAAAAATTTAATGCATTTTCATACATTTCTTTTGCTTTATTTAAGTTTTCATTTTTAATATAATTATCTTCTGTTAATAAAGACAATGCTCTATAGCTCAATCCCATATTATAATATGCAAGTCCTTTATTTTTTATTGTTGTTTCTTTATTGTTAAATATAAAAGGTATGCTTATTATTGCCACTTTTGCATCTGTAGCTTGCTTATATTGTTTTATTGCTTCTTCATAATTTTGCATCTGATTAGCTAAAATAAGTGCATAGTTAATTCTGCAAATTAAAAATTCCGGTTTATATTTTAAAGCAAGAAGATAAGCATCCGCAGCTGAAAAATAATCCTCATAAGCAACATAAATATTCCCTAAGTTATTTGCAGCAAGATAATGCCCCGGATATTTTGCAAGCCCAAGTTTATAAAAATTAATAGCATTGACAAGATCTCTTTTTTTATATGCCTTATCACCAAGATAAATATAATAATAACCCTTTGCTTTTTCAATTTGTTTTGTAAAAAATCCAAAATAAAAAAATACTATAAAAAGTAAAATTAATAGAAAAAATAATGAAAATATATTTTTTATAAATTTCTTCATAAAAACTATGATACCATATTTGTCTTGGATACGCTAATTATTATTGTATCATTTTTATTTAAAAGTTTTAAAAAAACTGAATACAAATAATTTAATAGTTTAAAATCAAATTTTTCCCAAATAATATGTCCCCCGGGTTTATTGTTTATAATCCAATATAGATGATTCATTAAAGTGTATCTTTGAATATTTTTTATATAATTTATTTTTAAATTTAAAGTATCCATAAGCAATTTTAACGTTTTGTGATTATACATAAATAAATGACAACTCCAATGAGTAAAGTCTGCAAATGCTTTATTTTTATATAAAGAAAGCAAAGCATCATCACAATTTGGCACTTCAATAATCAACTCACCGTCTTTTTTTAATTTACTTATCAAATTTAATATTAAATCATTTGGATTTTTTATATGTTCCAGAACATGAAACATAGTTATATAATCAAATTTACCTTGTTTTTTATTTATATCATCGTATACAATTATGTTATTTTCTTTGAAATATTCTTTTAAATTTTTTTGTTTTTCAACACCACAAACGTCACCTGTTATGTTAGAGCATAATTTAATAAATCCTCCAATGCCACAACCAAAGTCACAAACGGATTTATTTTTAATTTTATTTTTAAGAAATTTAAATCGTCTTAAATCATCATTATAACTTTTATTTTCCCAATGTTTAAAATCATTTTTTAAATTTTCACAAGAATGCATATTGCCATTTTCATAAAAATTTTTATTTATATGTTCAAACGTTGATAAAAAATATAAACCACAATTTTTACATTGCAAGACCGATATTTTGTCATTATCTCTAAGTTTATATGAAGTAAGGTTTATATCCTCACAATCACACAAATGGCATTTATTATTTTTTTTCACATTAAAAACCTTTTTTAAAATTAAAATACAAGAGTTAAAAACTCTTGTAAACTATGCTGCATTTTAGATAAAACTTAAAAACTCAAAAACTGGGCCCGGCAGGATTCGAACCTGCGACCAAAGGATTATGAGTCCTCTGCGCTACCGCTGCGCCACAAGCCCATATCATATAATTAACATATCATTTATAAACACCTATGTCAAGCGTTTTTCTATTTTAATTTCTTTAAAGAAGATAAGAAATTGTTATGTTCAACATCACCATCAACTTTTGTTAAAAATATCTGACAATCTTTTTCGTCAGCATCAATTTCAGGTATTTGGCTTAATTCTGCGGCATAGTAATGTGCATCACTTCGACTGCTTAGCGGTATTCTGTTTGCAAGACTATTCAAAGAGAGGTTGCGTAAAAAACCGCCGACACCCTTATTTTTATTGCTAAATTTGGTGTAAATTCTTAATATAGTATCACTATTTTCAATATTATAACAACCAACTATATAACTTGCAAGTTGTGGAGCCTGGGATTTTATTTTTAATAATTCAACTACATTATTTTTAATAAAAAGCTCACCTTGTATATTGTCAAATTTACCTTCAGGAATATTAATAATATCAGAAATAACTGATGGACTTACCATAACAAAAGGATTACGAAATAGTGCTGCCAGTTTCAAAACATACTCAACCAAACCTATTTTCTGTATTTGACCATCTTTCACCAAAAACTTTATTGAACCATTTAATTTTAAAGATTCATCCGTATTTAACTCAATTAAACCACTTGCTTTTCCAGCAATTTCACGACTTAAATTTAATAAAGATGAGGACATAATATCAGAATTAACATCCTTTATTCCAAGTCTTATGTTATATTTATGTTTTTTTAAGTCACAAAAAACTTTTAAAGTTGAAATACCTTCTGCTATATCAAACTTATTTGACTTTAATTCAAGCACATTATTCTTATCTAAAGTTAAATTTGCTGCAAGATTGCCAAAATTTATATCCTTATATTTTCCTTTGTCAAGCCTTAGAATACATCTTTCAATAATTAAATCATTAACATCAAAAGTAACAGATGTATCATCGACATTTTCCTTAATATCATTTTCATATGCTAATTCTTTATTATCAGTAACACTTGATGTGTTCTGAGCATTGAATGACTGTAATAATCTATCAACATTAATGCTATCAAGCTTAAAATCAACGTTTTTAACAACAATCGGAAACATTATAGCATTTTTAATATTGCCCTTAAAACTATATTTGGAACGTTTATATCCACCATCAGCAATAATGTTTATCAAATTATCGTCTGTTTCAATTTTTGCACTTTTTATGCTCAATCTTTGTTGCGGTATTCTTACATCATTTGCCTGCATTTGACCTTTAATTTTAGGATATTGTTCATTATTAACAAATCCTAAATTTCCTGAAAACTTACCGCCTTTAAATACCTTTTGACCTATAAATACATTTAAAAACTCACTTGGAAGAGGATTTGGTATATCAAAACTAAAATCTTTTACAACCGGTATTGGTTGAGAACAATCTATATTACCGTTTAAAACCATAACAGGTTTAGCTTTTACACCCTTTTTTAATACTGAAGCTATATAATAATTTATATTTTTTATATTTAAGATATTATTTTCAAAAGCTAAATCAGCTTTTAAAGCTCTATCATAATTTTTGGGTGAAAATGAAGCACCTTCAATTAATATATCATCTCCCTTTGCAACTTTTGCAGCCATTGTGATATCTATTTTATTATTTAATGATTTTACAAGAATTATGCTCGGTGCTTCACCAATCATTTCCATTTTTGCATTTATCATTTTTGATAGATAATTTTTAGTAAAATCATTTGTAATACTTGTTTTTATACTTAGATTAGTTTCGCAAGTTCTTGTATAATCTTTAATTTTACCTTCCAAAGTTGCTTTATTTAACTTTTGATTGCCATAATATCCTTCAAAGTCTTTTAAAATTATATCATTTGATGATACGGTAATTTTACCCTTTTCAATATTTAAAGGTAAATTATTAACCGGAATAATTTTTAAAGAACTTTTTTTTATATCAATATCACCTTTTAAATCATTTTTTGTAATGTTAATTTTAAAATCGAAATTTCCTTTTATATCATCGAAAAATGTAAGCATTTCACTTCCATTATTTATAATTATATTTGAATTTACAATATCAACAATATCCTCAACTTTGAATCCATTTGATGTTAAATCAATATTAATACCTTCCTTTTTTGAAGCCATTGCGTTTATATGAACATTTGAATTATTTATATTTAATACACAATCATTTACATAAATATACTTATTTTTTAGTAAGACTTTATTCATATCATTAATTGCAAAATGAACAGATTTACCATTTTTATTAAGCAACGTGTCAATTTTAAAATGTAAATTACGTCCTTGTTTTTGAGTGTTATCAATATAAAAATCATTAAGTTCAAACTTCAAATCATATCCTGATTCAATTTCATAAAGAATAAGACTTTTTTTTAACGTTAAAATTGAATCATAAAAATCAATTTCAAATGGTTGTTTATTTTTTTTGTTTTTACTTTCATCTTGTGGAAATAAATCAATAAGTTTATTAATATCAGCAAATATATAATCAAGTTCAAAGTGATTTAAAATTAGTTTATTTTTAATTATGTCTTTTATTGAAATTTGAGTATTTAAATTTCTAACATCTAAAATATTTTTATTATCTTTGACTATTAAAAATTCGTCAACTTTAAATGAAATATTAGGGGAAAATTCGGTTTTTAATTTTGGATTTTTAATTTTAAGTTCACAATCAAAGTATTTTTTTACACTATTTTGAGCCAAAGATATAACCTTATTATTAGAAACACACAAAGGTAACACTTTTATGTAAAGTGTAAAAAATAAAACAAAAAACAACAAAATAAATGACATACTAAATATTAAAATTTTATTCTTTTTCATTTTTTACCTCAAAATTCCCCTTTTATAAAAAAATTATAACATAATAAATAATTTATGCTATTATAAAATTATGAAGAAAATCTTATTACTTACAAGTTTAATAATATTATTACAAATAATACAAAATAATGCTTATGCAAATGTTGAAACAGGAAGTGTTTCAAAAACATTGCAGGTGAAAGTTTTTAGTGAAGATAATAAAACATTTGGGCTTAAAAATACAATAGATGATAAAGTAATAATTGAACCTCAATATAAAAAAATAATAAGACTTGGAGAATCTTCATTTATCGTTCAAAAGAAAAATAAATTTGGTCTTATAGATTTAAATGGAAATATTATAGTTCCTATCGAATTTTCACACGTTGAAAGATTGCTTGGAAAGTATGTAAAAATAGGTAAATATGGCAAGTATGCTTTATATGATGAAAATGGCAAGATGATTTTAGATAGAAAATATTCATCAATTGACCTTCTTTTTGGAGGAATGCTTTTAACCTGTCAAAATTTTAAATACGGTGTAACTGATTTTAAGGGTAGAACAATACTTGAAAATAAATTTGATGATATTTATATGCCAAAACCAAATGTTATGAGAGTAAAATATAACGGTATGTGGTATGAAATTGAACAGGTAAGCAGAGAAACACTTTCTTTGCCCGATGATGTTAAAGATGTTATGGAAGATAAAAGCTTTGTTATTTCAGAGCTTATTCAAAATCCAACAACAATGACAGGATATTCTCTTGTTTCGTTTACTGATTATTTATTAAAAATATTTTCCTCAATTTCGCCATCTCATGAACAAACTATTGATGAGTTAATGCTTTCTCAAGGTGCAGATACTATGTCAATATTTATAAAACTTCTTTGGCTGCCAAAATATCCTTTTGTTTATGCAAAACATTATTATAATAATCTTATTTCTCCAAATAATGGACCTTTATCTGATATAAAATATGATATTAAGCGTCAAATTAAATGAATATTGCTTCTTTTTATTAATTAGGCTTCTTTTTTTGTTTTTAATGTGAAAGCAAAAGGTATTAAAATAACTGCAATTAGCCCAAAAATTGCGAAAATGTCAATAAAAGCAAGCAATTTTGATTGTGTCAAAAGTTCATTATAAATAAGGAGATTAGCTTTTTTCGCTGCAACATAAAGTATATTGCTGGATATCAATTTTGATATTAACATATCAATTTTATTTTGAAATATTAAACTTGTAGGAATAATATTTTTCACTAAATAATTTTGATGAACTTGAGAAAACATTGTTATCATCGCATTTGATATTGATATTGTAAAAGCTGTAATAACACATTTACATAAACTATGCAATCCTGCACCAAGTGAAAGTTTTTCCTTTGGAAGAGTTGATAAAGCAAGTGAAGCAATTGGAATAAATGTCATCATAATACCAATTCCAAGTAAGACATTAGGCAATATTAAAGAACTAAATCCCCATGATAAATTTAATTGTGTGAACATTAATGTTGATATGCCAAGTAATATAAACCCTAAAGCGATAATTAATCGGTTATCAATAAATGTAACAAGTTTTGCAACAACAAACATGGAAATTATACATGCAATTGCCCTTGGTATAAGTGAAAAACCACTCAATGATGCTGTATATCCCATTAAAGTTTGAACATAAACAGGAAGAACAACTAAAGTCATATATGCAATCATATTGACAAAAGAGCCTAATATTGTACCAATTACAAAATTAAAATTTTTAAATATTTTTATATCGGTAAAAGCATTTTTATTTTCAAGTTCCCATAAAATAAAAAATACCATAGCACATACTGCAACAAAACTTAAACAACATATCCAACGACAATCAAACCAGCCATATTGTTGTCCTTTATCAAGAACTATTTGCATGGATAAAAGCCATACAATAAGTGCTATAAAGCCAATTTTATCAAATTTTCCTACATTTACTTTGAATTTATTATTTAAAATATTTACATGTATTAATATGACTGACATAATAGCTACAGGAATATTAATAATAAAAATCCATTGCCAGTTTAAATTGTCAACAAGAAACCCACCGATTGAAGGCCCCACTATGGCTGACACCATAATACCTAAAGAAAATATCCCCATAGCAGCTCCATGTTTTTCTTTTGGAAAAGTTTCAAGCAATATAGCCTGTGATAAAGGCATAAAAGGTCCACCGCCAATACCTTGAATAATCCTGCCTATAATTAACATATTCAAATTCGATGCCAAAATACAGATAAATGACCCTATTCCAAAAATAACTGAAATTATTTTTAAAAAATTTCGCCGTCCTAATTTATTCTCCAAATAACCGGTTATTGGAAGCATAATAGCATGGGCTATCATATAACTTGTAACAACCCAGTTAACTTCATCACGTGTTGCACCAAATGCACCTCCGATATGAGGTATTGCAACATTTACTGTTGATGTTGCAAGCATTGAAAATAATGTAGGTAACATTATTGAAAAAGCAACAAGACCTGTTGATATATGTAACCTTTCACTTAACGACAAACTTCGACTCATTTACCTAACCTTAACCTTTGGCACACATGACATACCTGGAGAAAGGTTATAATTTGAAATATCTTCATCAAATACAATTTTTACAGGTATACGCTGAACTATTTTTATATAACTTCCAACAGCATTTTCAGGAGGAAATAAACTTGCTTTTGCACCGGTACTTCTTTGAATACTATCTATTTTACCTTTAAACTTTTTTCCTCCAAAAGTATCAACCTTGATTTGTACTTCCTGTCCTTTTTTCATGTTTCTAATTTGTGTTTCTTTAAAATTAGCTACAACCCAAATATTTTTAGAAACAATCGAAAACAAAGGTTGACCTATATTGACATAATTTCCTTCCTCAACCTTTCGTGATGATATTGTTCCATCTTGTGCTGCATAAATTGTCGTATAAGATAAATTTAATTTTGCTCTTTTAACTTCAGATTCTAAACGTTTAATTTCGGATAAAGATGCTTCTACTTTAGATTTGGCTGATTCTTTTATTGCCTTGGCACTTCTTGATTTTTCAAGTGCACTTTTATAATTAGCTTTTGCAACTTCAAAACGTTTTTTGCTGTCTTCATATTCCTGTTTTGTGCATAATTTATCGACAATTAATTTTTTATAACGTTCATAATCTTTTGAAGCAAAGTCAAGTTTTGATTTTTCACTGTCAATATTTTTGATGGTATCATTAAAATTAGCATCAGTTCTATTTATATCAGTATTTGAAATTTTCAAATCAGCTTTTGCTTTATCTAATTTAGCAAGTGCATTTTCATATGCAATTTCGTATGGTTCTTTATCAATTTGTAATAAAACATCACCCTTTTTGACTTCATCATTATCATCGATATATAATTTAATGACCTCACCTGAAACTTTTGGGGCAACCTCAACAATATTTCCTTCAACAAAAGCATCATCTGTTGATTGAAAATATAATGAATAAATGCAAGCAAATATCCCAAAAATTAAAAAACCTGCAGCCGTTATAATAGGCACAATAACACGTTTCTTTTCAAAAGGTTTTCGTGTGCTTTTTAATGTATCAACTTTTTTATTTTTTGTTTTATTTGTTTCAGCCATATTCCCTCGTATTATTCTTTATTATTTTCTAAATTTGACTTAATTTTTGATAAAACTCTAAGACAAACATATAATTCATCTTCATTAATATCATCTAAATATTTTTTTCGAGACATTTGCATAAATGGTGCTATTAAATCTCGAACTTCCCTACCTTTTTTAGTAATTTGTATTTTATTTACAATTTTTTTATCTTTAGTTGGTATTTTTTGAATCAAATCTTTATCACAAAGTACACTTAATATTCGTGTCATGTTTGATTTATCTTTTAATAAAAGATCACATAATTCTTTTTGATATAAATTTTCATGTTCACACAATGTATTTAAAACAATAAATTGTTCAGGTGTCACATTAAAATTATTTTCTAAAAATAATTTTATATTGTGAATTTTTATTGCACGTCCGGCTTGAACAATTGCATTTCCTATCAGGTTTGTTAACATTGACTTTATCATTTTGTTGTTTTATATTATCTATATCTTAGTTATTATAATAACACAAAAAAACTTTTAATCAACATATATTTTTTTATTTGTGTTATTATAATAACTAAGTGGTGGAAATAAGGAGCCGAAATGAATTTAAGAAAAATTATAATTGCTATAGTATACATATTTATCTTTCTCTTTTATTTTAACGAACAAGGTTTTTCAAAAAATATAAAACATAACGATTCGTCCACAAATTTAAACATTATAAATATTCCTTTCTGGAAAAAATTTAATGATGAAGTTTTATTAAATTCCATTTTGATGGTTTATCAAAATAACAATGATTTAAAAATAAGTCAAAACAAAATCAAGGAAGCTCAACGAATAGTTAAAATTTCTCTTTCAAATGAGTTGCCTTATATAGGTTTTGATGGATATATAAATAGAGCTTTTCATTCCTCAGATGAGTATAAAGGTGATTTTATAATTCCTGATTATCACCAGTCACGTTTTTTATTGCCACTTACTATGAATTTTGAACTTGATATCTGGGGACAAAATAGATTAAAAACCAAAGCCAAGAAAAAAGAACTTTTAATGCTTGAGGAAGATCAAAGGGCATTTTATATTTCAATCATTTCATCTTTTGCAATAAATTATTATAACCTTGTTAAAATTGATAAATTAATTGATGTACAAAATAAACTTATTAATAATCAAAAACAAATTTTAAATGCATATAAAGATAAAGAAGAATTTGGAACAGCAATACAAAATGATATAATACGTGAAGAGAAAAAAATAAATATTCTAAATTATGAATTAAATGATTTAAAAGAAAAACAAGAAGTACTTCAAAATCAGTTAAAAGTTTATTTATCTGATAGGAGTTTTGATAAAATTAATCGTATTGATTTTGAAAATATTAATTTTGACCCTAAAATCCCCAATAAAATAGAGTTTTCACAACTTGAGCAAAGACCCGATTATAAAAAAGTTCAACATAAAATTGAAAAAATAGGACTTGATGTTAAAATAGCAAAACGTGATTTTTTGCCTAAATTTACGATTTTAGGAACATTAGGATTTAATGCTTATCAATTTAATAATATTTTTTCAAAAAGTTCCAGATTGGTAAATCTTGGTGTTATGCCAAGTCTTGATATTTTTGATGGCGGACGTAAGTTTCAAATATTAAAAATAAATAAATATAGATATGATAGCACAATTAATGAATATGAAAAAATTATTCTAGCGTCAATTCAGGAAACAAATGATGCTTTATATAATTTAAAATCAACACATGAAAATTTAGAACTTGCTTTAAAACGATATAATTTGGATAATGAAGATTTATATCTTATAAATAAAAAAATAAATTATGGAATAGCTAATAATATTGATTTATTCAAAAAACAGGAAGAATTACTATTAAGCGAAAAACATAAAATTTCTATAAAAGTAAATGAAATAATATCATATATAAATCTTTATAAAGCACTTGGCGGTGTAGAACCTATTGAAAATTTATAAAAATGAAATTTTAAACATATAACTTAATGCAATCAAATATAATATTAAAAGATAAAAAGCTCATTTTTAAGCTAAAACCTACTTTTTGTAAACTTATAAACTGCATAAAAATAATTATAAATGGTACCCCGGATGCGATTCGAACGCATGACCTACCGCTTAGAAGGCGGTTGCTCTATCCAACTGAGCTACCGAGGCTAACATAATTTATATTACCATGACATTATTTTTTGTTCAATAAAAAAATTAAAACTGTTTTAAGAAACGAATATCATTATTATAAAATAATCTAATATCATCAATAGCCCATTTTAGCATAGCAAGACGTTCTACTCCCATTCCAAAAGCAAAACCTGAATATTTATCTTTATCAATATCCATATTTTCTAATACATTTGGATCAACCATGCCAGCTCCTAAAACCTCAAGCCATCCAAGCCCTGAACAAACACGGCATCCTTTGCCATTGCACATAATACATTGAACATCGACCTCTGCAGAGGGTTCAGTAAAAGGGAAAAAACTACTTCTAAAACGTGTTTTTTTATCTTCACCAAAATATATTTTTATAAACTCATTTAAAGTTCCTTTTAAATCACCGAAAGTTATGTTTGTATCAATTAAAAGCCCTTCTATTTGATGGAAAAGATTATTTTTTCTGGCACTTACTGCTTCTGAGCGATAAACACGCCCCGGGGCTATTATTTTGATAGGCGGTTTTTTATTCATCATTGCTCGAATTTGTGAATTTGAAGTTTGACTCCTCAAAACAACATTTTTTCCAACATTTGTATAAAAAGTATCCTGCATATCACGAGCAGGGTGATCTTTTGGAACATTTAACATATCAAAATTAAAATACTCGGTTTCAACTTCTGGAGAATCTTTATCTTTTATCAAACTATATCCCATTTTTTCAAATATTGTTGTTATTTCATTTATAGTTTGTGTTAATGGATGTAATTTTCCATATTGCCTTCCAATTCCGGGTAATGTTATATCAATATATTCTTCTTCAAGTTTTTTATTTAAATTTAAAGTATATAGTTCATCATATTTTATTTTCAATTCACTATCAATAACATTTGAAATATTATTAGCCAAAGACCCTATTATTTTTTTTTCTTCGTTACTTAAGTTCTTTAAATTTTTCTTTATTTCCGTTAATTCAGAATTACGACCTAAATATTTTATTCTAATTTCATCAATTCTAGATATGTCATTGACATTTTTTATCTCATTTTGAGCATTTGACAATATTTCATTTAAAACTTTTTCCATATATCTTTTATTCCATATTTCCTATTTTTCTTATTATAAATGAAAAAAGTTATTTATGTATACTCATTTTAATTTAAATTTTTATTTTAATAAAATACTTTTACTGCAGAACCTGTTCCGTAATTTTTATTTTTAAAATATCTATACCGATTACCTTGCATATAGTGTCTCATCCCATAGTTTGCATCATAATAATTAATAGGATTATAAACTGGAGGTGTAAATCCTGTCATTTTCATTGGATTAAACAAGTTGCCTATTGCACTTCTAAATTGACTTGCTAAGTTTCTATGATAGTTTGGATATTGATTCATTCCATAATTATTTTGATAATAATTTTGTTGAGTATACATATTATTATATGGCTGGTTTTGCATATTCATATTATTAACAGCCATTTGAAGGTTGTTAAACCTATTATTTAAATTACCACTTTGTATTGTTCCAAATACTTGTGTTTCTAAACGTTGAATACGTTTTTCAATAGTATCTTTTTTGTATGTTTTTTGAAAACATAACATTTCAAGATCATTTAATGTTGATTTTGATATATTGCCTAAATAATTGCCCTCTTCCATATTTCTTATAACATTATCAACCCTTGATGCCAAATCCATGTTTTCAAATGTTTTTCTAAATATTTTCTTTTCAATACGATTTAAACGTTCATAAACTGATTCATTTACATAGCTTTTGTTGAATAATGAATTTTCAATCAAAGTAAGTTTCGGGTAGTCATTGTTTACATTTTGAACATTATAAAAACCTTCATTATAATTAGAATATCCATTATATGGCATATTGGGCTCAAATGTTTTTATAGTATATGCATTTATCGAATTTGCATTTGATAATAATAAAATAATAAATAAATTTAATAAAATAAAAATCCTCATATTGTGACTTTAAAAAAATTTATGAAAAAAATCATTATCCAAAAGGATATATAATAATGTAGAATCTTTATCATTATAAAAATTATGATAAAATATTTATAAGAATAAGTAAAAATGGAGAGATTAATATATATGAAGAGGATAATTATTTTTTTATTAATAATATTTTTAAGTTCAAGTGTTTCATTTTGTGAAGAATTTACAACATTAAAACTTGAAAATGGACATACATATATAATAAAACCAATACACACAAACCCTATTGTAACAATTGATACATGGGTTAAAACGGGTTCAATTAATGAAAGTGATAAAAATAACGGAATCGCTCACTTTTTAGAACATATGTTTTTTAAAGGCTCAAAAAATTATCAAACAGGTGAGTTTGACAAAATTTTAGAGTCAAAAGGTGCTATAATAAATGCTGCTACAAGTAAAGATTATACACATTTTTATATAACTATTCCATCCAAAGATTTTGAGCTTGCTTTAAAAATGCATGAAGATATGCTTTTAAATCCTCTTTTTCCAAGACCGGAATTAGAAAAAGAACGCAAGGTTGTAATTGAGGAAATTTCAAGAGGACTTGATAATCCTCAAAATATTCTTTATAAAAATTTGAATGCTGGATTTTATAAATCTCATCCTTATAGATATGATGTTATAGGTAAAAAAGAAATTATAGAAAAAGTTACACAAGATGAAATGTTTGACTTTTATAACAGGTGGTATGTTCCTGAAAATATGACAACTATAATTGTTGGAGATGTTGATGAAAAGAAAATAATTGAAGTGTTAAAATCAACATTTAATAAAAAAACTACTCAAAAATTTGTCAAAACAACATATAAGGTTGACAATCCTCCACATGAACCTATTGTGATAAATAAAGAACTTGATGTACAAACAGGGTATTATATTTTAGGTTTTAAGGGTGTAAAACCTACAGATAAAGATAGCTATGCTTTGGATGTTTTATCTGTTATTTTAGGTGATGGAAGAAGTTCAATATTATATCAAAATATAAAAGAACAAAAACAACTTGCAAATTCAATAACATCACGCAATTCATCTTCAAAAGATGACGGTTTATTTTTAATATTTGCAACTTTTGATAAAGAAAAACTTAATAAACTTGATAATTCTATTAAGTGTGAAATAGAAAATATAAAAAATATGAATGTTTCAAATGATGTATTAAATCGTGCAAAAAAAATTATTGAAAAAGATGTATTCTTTTCCCGTGAGTCCGTTTCTAATATAGCAAATGAACTTGGATATATTTCAGTTGTAAGTGATGATTTATCATTATATTCAAATTATATTGATGAAATAAACAAGGTTTCATCAAATGATATAAAACGTGTTGCAAAAAAGTATCTTGATTTAAATAAAAGTGTTACTTCAATTATTGTACCAAAAGATAAATGTTCAAATGAACATCCGGTTTCAAATGTAAGTACAAAAAATAATACACAAAATGAAATACAAGCCGAGTTAATAAAAAAAATTGATACAGTAAGTAAATATAAATTACCAAATGAGAGCATATTATTAATAAATAAAAATACAAGTAATGATATAGTAGCCATACAAATTATGGATGCCGGAGGTGTATTCACCGAGCAAATTCCAGGTGTTGGCAATATTCTTGCAAAATCCTTAATGAAAGGAACAAAAAATTATAGTTATATTGAACTTGCCCAGGTTATGGAAGAAAATGGAATTACAATTATTCCGGCTATTACTTCTGACACATTTACTATATCAGTACAAACCACAAAAAATGAATTAAATAAAACATTTGAAATACTTGATGAAATTCTAAATAATCCTAAATTTGATATTTTTGAAATAGAGAAAATAAAACGAGAACTTTTAACATCAATAAAAACTCAAAGAGACACACCATCAAATGTTATGTTTGAAGAATTTAAAAATGCAATATGGCAGTATACTCCATACAATAATACAGGCAAAGTTCTTGAAAAAACGTTAAGCCAGGTAAGTACAAATGATGTAATTGCTTATTATAATAAATTGTTTAATCCTAAGAATATTGTGATATCAGTAAATGGTAATGTTGATGAAAAAGAGTGTATTAATTTCTTTACAAAACTTTTTAAAAATAAAAAAGGAGAAAAAGTTGATTTAAAAAGTTTTCACAAATTATTTTTAACCCCCGTACAAAAAAAATGTATTAATACAAAAAAAGATACAAATACAAGTTGGATTGCAATAGGATGGAAAACGGATGGTGTTATAAATCAAAAAGATTGGGCAACATTGCAGGTTATAAATTCAATTTTAGGTAGTGGAATGAGTTCACGTTTATTTGTAAACCTTCGTGATGCTCAAGGGCTAGCTTATCAAATTGGTTCAACATATGCAGCAAATTTAAATAGCGGGCTTTTTGCCGTTTATATAGGAACTAAACCTCAAACTTTGGAACATTCAAAAAATGAGTTATTAAAAGAAGTTGAAAAAATTAAAACCGAATTTGTTCTTGATAAAGAATTAAATGAAGCTAAAGAAAAAATTATTGGTAATTATATTATTTCACTTGAAACAAATGGTAAAAAAACCGCAACATTAGCTTGGTTTGAAACTTCAGGTCGCGGCTTTGAATTTAATAAAAAATATATTGAACTTATAAATTCTGTTACAACAAAAGATATAATTTTAATAGCAAACAAATATTTTAATGAAAATATGATTATATCAATTGTTGGAAATAAATAATAAATTTTTATTGTTTTTTATTTTTCATATTCATTAATGTTTCCGCAGCTTCTTTTTCCTTAGCGTCTTGCACAGTAGTTGTAGATGTTTGCTGTGCTTGATTTTTTGCAGATGTATTTCTCATATTCACTAATGTTTCCGCAACTTCTTTTTCCTTAGCGTTTTGCACAGTAGTTGTAGATGTTTGCTGTGCTTGATTTCTTGTAGCTGCATTCATCTTATTTCCATTAAAAAATTTTCTTTTAACATTTTTTAATACCTTTAATAAATCATTATAAAGAACAATTTGACCTAAATTTTTAGCCATTGGTTTTGAAAAATCATGATCCTTACCTTGACTTTTTAAATTTTGATTTTCTAAACGCAAGTTTTCTAATTCTCTTTTTACAAATTTTATACTTCTTTTCAAATTTTGTTCTGTCCGTAACAAAGGTCTATTGCTAACGTTCATTTATCAATCTCCTATTTTTTACTACATAGTTAGCGTATCATATAAAAAAAATTTGTCAATATATCTTATTTAAATTTATTTAAAAATTGTTACAATAATAAGTGCACTTATAAATAAAGGAATGTTAAAATGTAAAAAAGTCGGAATACAAGTATCCCATATATGATTATGCTGATTATCAACATTTAATCCAGATGTAGGCCCCAATGTGGTGTCACTTGCCGGTGAACCAGCATCACCTAGTGCAGCAGCACTTGAAAGTAAAACAACAGTTGATATTTCGCTTAAACCTAAATTACTACAAATAGGAACAAAAAAAACAGCTAAAATTGGTATTGTTCCAAATGATGTTCCTATACCCATTGTAATAAACAATCCTAAGGTAAGCATAATTATAGAAGCTATGATTTTACTATGCATCATATAATTTGATAATGAACTTATTAAAATATCTATGCTTCCTGTGTCTTTTAGTACAGCTGCGAAGCCTGCAGCCACAAGCATAACAAAAGCAACATATCCCATTAAACAAACGCCTTCATTCATTAAAGCATCCATTTTATGGTGACTTACTGTTTGTGTTGCAAAAATTATTCCTAAACCCACAAGTGCTCCTAAAGGCAATGAACCTGTTTTAAGTTGAACAATTAAGGTTACAAAAGCACTAAATATAGTAATATAATGTTCTTTTGTTAATTTAAGCTTATTTCCATTTGTATTTTCAACATTATTATCTTCTGTTTGTAAACATATAATTGGTAAATCTTTATATATCCTTTTTTTTCGGTAAGTATAAAATATAGCAACTAAAAGTCCTAAAAGCATGGCAAAGCCTAAAATTGAGTTGTATTTCCAAACATTTGCTCTTATTATATTATATCCATTTTGTATCATATTATCGGCAATTAACCCCTGGAAAATAAGTCCAAATCCAGCTGGAACTGCAATATATGGAGCTTTTAATCCAAAAGCTAATGCACAAGCTACACCACGTCTATCAATTTCAAGTTTATTCATTAAATGTATTAAAGGAGGAATTATTATTGGAATAAAAGCAATATGAATAGGAATAAGATTTTGTGACATTACTGCAATTATAGTTAGAATTAATATTAATAAATATTTATTATTTTTAATAATCCTAGTTATTTTTGATGCAAGAACATTTGCAAGTCCGGTATGAGCCATTGCCGCTGCAAAAGTTCCTAAAAGTATATAACTAAGTGCTGTTTCGCTATTTGCTCCCATACCGTTTATAAATGTTGTCATTATATTATCAATTTTCATATGGGCTATTAAACCACCTATAATAGCTGAAATAATTAATGATAAAAGTACATTCACTTTCATTAGACATAATAATGAAAGTATGATTACTGATAGTATTGCAGGATTTAATATAATATCAAACACACTTATCCAACTTGTTTTCTATTTTCATAATAAATATATCAAAAAATTTAAAAAAAGTAAATTTAAACAAATAAAGATTTTATAAATTCATCCTTATCAAAATCTTTTAAATCCTCAACTTTTTCACCAACACCAATAAGTTTAACCGGCAACTTATAATCTTTTGCAATAGATATAATGATAGCACCTTTTGAGGAACCGTCAAGTTTTGTTAATGCAATACCTGTTAAGTTTGCGATCTCAAAAAAAGTTGCAGCCTGATTTATCCCGTTTTGTCCCATAGTTGCATCAAGAACCAGCAAACTTTCTTTTAAACTATTAGAAGCATTTTTTATTATTACATTTTTTATTTTATTTAATTCTTCCATAAGGTTATATTTATTTTGCAATCTTCCTGCTGTGTCAATAATTAAAACATCATAATTTTCATTTTTAGCTTTACTTATAGCTTCATAAACAACACTTGAAGGATCTGCATTATGCTTAAAAACAATATCAACATTAATTCTATTTGCCCATATTTGAAGCTGTTCAACAGCAGCTGCACGGAAAGTGTCGCCTGCAGCCAGCAAAACTTTTTTGCCTTCTTTTTTAAATTTGTTTGCTAATTTAGCAATCAAAGTTGTTTTACCAACACCATTTACACCGGTAATTAGATAAATATTAAGTTCGTTTATATCATAACGAAGTTTATTATCGCCTGCATTATTTAAAATTTTACTAAATTCATCCTTTAAATACGATTTAATTTGGGATGGTTTTATAACATTTTGTTTTCTTAAATTATCAATAAGATAAGAAGAAACATTAACCCCTAAATCAGCTTTTATAAGCATTTCTTCCATATCATCGAGTGTAAAATCATCAAATTCTTCTTTTTCATTTGCAAATGAAACAATATCAGAAACAAGACTCTTACTTGTTTTTGATAAGGCATCTTTCAATGTTGAAAAAAAACCTTTATTTTCAATTTTATCATTTTCTTCATTATTTTTTTTATTAAAAAAATCAAACATAAAAATAACCTATTTATATTTTAAGTTAAATTCCGAAATTACACTGCCTAAAATTCCATTTATAAAAGAAGCACTATCCTGGGTTGAATATTTTTTAGCAAGCTCAATAGCTTCATCAACTACAACCTTAACAGGAGCATCTTTAACATAAATAAGTTCACTTATGGCAATTCTTAAAATATCTTTATCTATCTTAACAAGACGGTCAATATTCCAACCATAAGCATATTTTTTTATCAAGCCATCAATTTCACTTTTGTTTTCTCTATAGCTTAAGACCATTTTTAAAATATAATCCTTGACGTCTTCTTTTTCTTCTAATACTGCCATTTCAGCAATTTCCAGTGCTGTTAATGCCTTATCAGAAACATTTATTAAGTCATCCAATTTTTCACGCATATCCAAAGTAGTAGGTAATGGAACTTCTATGTTATGAGAATCTATAGGACGATTTATGTTATCTTCATGGTTATTTTCATATTGCTCCAAAAAATCTTTTATTTCAAAAAAACAACTTGTAGCAACTTTTAACTCCGAAGTAGCATTATTTGCAAGCGTACGAACTGATTTTAAAAGAATATCCGTATAGTTTTCTTTATCTAACTTTGATATGTTTTCAGAACACTGTGAAAACACAATTAAACCTAATTCCCTTGCCGCATGTCGAGCTTGCATTTTTATTCCCTTTATCTTTCAATCTTTACTATATTTATATTAAGACATAAAAAAAATAAAATTTAAAGTATGAATGCAAATATTTTTACACATATTTATTATTAAGATTTAATTATTATAATATTGTTATGATAATATTGCTTTTTCGATTCTACTTTTTACATTATCATGACCTAAAATACCAAGTATTGCTACTAAATCAGCACCATGTGTTTTTCCTGTAACAGCTGCTCGAAGTGCCCACATGGTTTGTTTAGGTTTTATTCCTTCATTTTCCTTAAAATATGTTCTTAAATCGGCAAGTTCATCATGCAGTTTTTCCTCATCATCAAAATGCCACGAATCAATTCTATTATCTATAATATCTTTTAGAACTTTTTGAGAAACTTCAAGATTTAACACATCATTTTTAACATTTTCTTCAATTTCAACATTTTTTCCGCCAAAGAAATAATTGACTTCATCTGTTATATCTGACAATAATGTTAAAGGTTCACGTGTTATTTCAATCATTCTTTCCAATTGTTTTTGAGATAATTCACTTAAATCATATTTTGATAAAAATGGCTTAATTTTTTCAACAAGCTTTGGTATTTCCATTTTTTTAATATACTGCCCATTCATCCAATTTAATTTGTCATATTCAAAAATTGAATTTGATGATGACACTTCATTAATACGAAAATCTTGAGCTATTTCATCCACATTTTTTATTTCATTACCATCAGATGGTGACCAGCCAAGAAGAGCTACAAAATTTATTAAAGCATCAGTCAAGTATCCTTTTTCAACAAATTCAGACACTGCAGTTGCTCCATGACGTTTTGATAATTTACTTCTATCAGGTGCAAGTATCATACCTAAGTGTCCAAATTTTGGAACTTCAGCTTTTAAAGCTTCATATATTAAAATCTGTTTATATGTGTTTGATATATGATCTTCACCACGGATAACATGTGATATTTTCATTTCCATATCATCAATTACAACGGCAAAATTGTATGTAGGTGTTCCATTAGATTTCATAATCACAAAATCACCGATTGTATCAAGATTAACTTTTAACTCACCTTTTACCAGATCATTAAAGCCTATTTCACCATTTTGAGGAACCTTAAATCGAATTGACGGTTTTATTCCTTTGGCTTTTAATTCATTTTTTTCTTCTTCACTTAAGTTTCTGCATTTTCCGCTATATTTATGTGGTTGTTTGTTTTTTATAGACTCCTCTTTTTCTTTATCCAATTCTTCCTGAGTACAAAAACATTCATAAGCATAGCCTTCTTCAACAAGTTTTTGAGCATACTTTGGATAAATATCAAATCTTTGAGACTGCTGATAAGGACCATAATCACCTCCAACATCAGGACCTTCATCCCAATTTAATCCCAATGCTTTTAAGCTATCATATATATTTTGAGTATATGCTTCATTTGAACGTTCCAAGTCTGTATCTTCAATACGAAGAATAAAAGCCCCATTATTTTTTTTTGCAAATAAATAATTAAATAAAGCCGTACGAGCTGTTCCTATATGCAAATTACCACTTGGTGACGGTGCTATTCTTACTCTTATTTTATCCATTTTTATTATTACTCCAAATTTTAATCTATATATTTTTCAGCAACACTATAAAATTCTTTTAATTCACAATCATTCATCTTCGTCAATGGTTGTCTTAAAACATTTTCAATCAATCCCATTTTGCTTAAAGCTTCCTTAACAGGCACAGGATTTGGTGCCATAAATAATTTTTTAAATAAAGGGAATAGGCTTAAATGAATTTCCAAAGCTTTATTTATATTTCCAAGCTTAAATTCTTTTATCATTTGTTGCAATTTATTACCAACAATATGAGAAGCAACTGAAATAACACCTGTTGCACCCAGTGACATCATTGGAAGTATTAAGCTATCATCCCCGCAAAATATAGTAAAATCTTTATCAACTAACTCTTTTAATTCAGATATATAATCCATATCAGGCGAACTTTGCTTTAAAGCTTTTATATTTTTAAATTCACCTGCCAATTTTGCAACTGTTTGAGGTTGCATATTGACTCCTGTGCGACCTGGAATGTTATATAAAATAATAGGAATATCAACACATTTTGCAATACTTGCAAAGTGCTCATATATTCCATTTTGTGATGGCTTATTATAATATGGAACAACTGAAAGCAAAGCATCGGCTCCATTTGCTTGCATTTTTTGTGACATTTCAATTGCTGTTTTTGTTGAATTTGAGCCTGCTCCCATAATTATTGAAGTTTTATCACCAATTGATTGTTTTAGTTCTTTTAATAAATTCAATTCTTCATCATGTGTCAAAGTTGGTGATTCACCTGTTGTGCCTGCAGCTATAATTGCATCAGAACCATTTTTTATCAAATGACAAGCAAGGTTTACTGTTTTTTCATAATTAACTTTCTCATCACTATCAAAAGCCGTCACCATTGCCGTTATAACATTTAAAGAACTAAAACTTTTTTCCATGATTAAATTATCTCCTTTAGATTTATATAAATTAAGTTTTGCACAATTATATTTTATAATCAATAATTAATTTATCATATAGACTTTTTTATAATATAAGATACTTCCCAATGTAATTAATATAATATTAGGTAACCATGCAGCTAATATAGGGGTAATTTGACCTGCTTCTCCAAGTGAAAAAGCAAAAGCTCTTAAAATATAAAAAATAAATATAATCAAGATACTAAACAAAAAACCGCGATTATAACGGACTCTTGGTGGTGTAATGGATAAAGGAACACCAAGAAGGACAAAAACAATAGTTGTAATTGGCAATGCCACTTTATCATGAAGCATAACTTCATATTCAAGTTTATTTTTCATAATTTTGCTGTTATTAGTTTTTATATATTTTGTAAGACTTTTAAAACTGCATTCTTCTGGTTTTAATTCAAATAATTTTTCATCAAGTGTAATACCAAAATCAGCCGTAGTTGAACCAAGCCAGCTTGTGTTAAAAATTTTTCCAATAAGCGAAATAGTATAAACAGAAGCATCATTAAACACCCATGCACCATTTGTTGTATTTCCTGTATCAGCTTGAATGATTTGTATTGTATCCTTGTTTGATAAATCAAGTATAGTAACATTTTTTAAAGTTTTATTTTCACAACTTCGTACATAAAATAATCTTTTTAAAGTGTCATCAGGTCCTTTTACTTTAAATGAAAAATTTTGTTTACCTTCAGGTACATTCTTTTGTCCAAGTGACCATATTGCAAGTGCTTTTGATTGTGATGTTGTAACCGGCACTATTGTTTCATTTACAACAAAAACAAAAATTGACATAATAATTGCAAATATAAATATAGGTTTTGAGATTCTATCAAGACCAACTCCCAATGCTCTTAAGACGGTCAATTCCGATGATAGACATAACTTGTTTAGAGTCATAACAACTGATAATAAAACAGACATAGGTATTGACATAACTATAATACTTGGTAAGTTTAAAAGAATCATCATTAATGCAACATTAAAAGGAATGCCGTAGTTTGTTATTTGTTTAACAAGTGTTATAAAAGTGTCGCTTGCAAAAATTATTGATGTGAATACAACAACTCCTAAAATAAAAACTTCCAATACCTGAAGCATTATATATCTATCAAGTATTGAAAACCTGCTTAGAAATTTTAATAAAACTTTTTTATATAAAATTCTTACATATCCCAAATTCATATTTTATATTATATATTAAAAATAATTTTTTATTATTTATATTTAATTTTCATAAATTACATTTTATAATTTCATTTGTAAGCTAAAAAAATAAAAAACTACAAAATTTCAAGTGGTTATTTTAAAATAACCAACTATAAAAACAATTAGAAAATGGCTATAAAGAAAAATTGTTTAAATAGCATAAAGTTCTTTAATATTATCATATATTTCATGAAAAGGTTTATTAGTTAAATCAGTATTAAAGTTTTCAACTTTATGCCAATCTTTAAGAAATTGTTGACTAACTTTTATTTCGTTATATTTAACATGTTTATTTAATATATCTTTATTTAATATATTATTTTCAGTGTTATTAACCATGTGAAAAAAAAGATAATTTATATTTTGATTTTCAGATATTTCACTTAAAGAATCATAAATAGCATTAAGGACATAAGCATCAACAGGATTGTCATACATTTTTATGGTATAAATTAATACATTTTTTTGTGATTTTAATAATTTAAGAAAATTATTGATACGATTATTATATCTTTTTACAAATTCTTCTTTTGTATTGATACTATTATCATGATTAAAAAATAAATGGTATTTTTTATTACTCCATTTAGCAAATTTATTTAATGGATCAAAATTTAAGTCGTCAAAAAAATCTGAAAATTTATTTGATAGAATTTTTGATAATACATTTTCATTTAAAGCAACCAAGTCAAATGGCAAAGTTAGCTCACCATGTTTTTTGCGTGGTTTGACACCTGAAATAGTAAATATAGTTCTAGCATAACAATTACAACCTAAAGGAATAAATTTATTTTTGTATTTTTTTCTATCTGAAAATGATATTTTTATTCCAAAAAATTTAAATATTTTTTTATAACCAAAATTTGAATAATCAAAAATTTTTTTAACCATTAAAATTACCCTCTACTTGAAATGTATCTATTCTAGACTAATAATATAATATTTTTATACAAATTATTATACACATTTTCATATATGATGTAAAGTAAAAAAATATAAAGAAACTTTACAAGATAAAATATTAGTTATATTATGTAATCAGTTAATATATAAAAAATAGGTATATGTAAGTTGGTAGAGAAGTTAAAAATAAAGGGTCAGAAGTCATTAAAGGGAGAAGTTACAATAGGAGGGGCTAAAAATGCTGTATTAAAACTAATGGCTGCTTCTTTACTTAATAAAGGTAATTGTAAAATATATAATGTTCCGGATTTGACCGATGTTAATATTATGTTAAATGTATTGAGTCAACTTGGAGCAAAGACAACGTATAATAAAGAAAAACAATATGTTATAATTGATGCGACAAATCTTGATAATGTTGTTGCAAAGTATGAACTTGTCGGCAAAATGCGTGCTTCATTTATTGTTTTAGGTGCTCTTTTAGGAAGATGTAAAGAAGCTGTTGTTGCACTTCCTGGCGGGTGTGCAATTGGAGAACGTCGTGTTGACTTTCATATAAAAGGTTTAATGGCATTAGGTGCCAATATAAAAATAGAAAATGGTTATGTGAATGCAAAATGTAGCAAATTAACAGGTGCCGATATATATTTGGATATACCGTCTGTGGGTGCAACGGAAAATATAATGCTAGCAGCTGTTTTAGCACATGGAGCAACAAGAATTCAAAATGCAGCTCAAGAACCTGAAATTGTTGATTTGGCAAATTTTCTAAATGCTATGGGTGCTGATATTCAAGGTGCCGGTACAAGTGATATTATTATAAATGGTGTAAAACAATCTGATTTGCATTCAATTGAATATACAACAATGCCTGATAGAATTGAAGCAGGAACTTATATGGCTGCTTTTGTTGCAACAAAAGGAAAAGGGATTATAAGAAATGTATTTCCACAGCATTTAACTTTTTTTAATTCAAAATTAACTGAAATGGGAGCTATAATAAAACTTGTTGAGCCAAATGCAATAGAAGTGAGTGCAAAATCAAGATTAAATCCTGTTAATATTGTGACTCAACCATATCCAGGGTTTCCAACTGATTTACAATCTCTTGCAATGGCAATGTTATCAACAGCAAGCGGGGTGAGTATAATAACTGAAAGCTTATATGAAAATAGGTTTATGCAAGTGGCAGAACTTGTACGTATGGGGGCTTCAATTCAAAATGAAAGAAATCATGCTATTGTAACAGGTGTTAAAAAACTTCAAGGTGCAAATGTTCGAGCAAGTGATCTTCGTGCAGGTGCTTCCCTTGTTATTGCTGCTTTAATGGCTGAAGGTATAACTGAAATTGAAAATCTTCATCATATTGACCGTGGGTATGAAAATTTTGAAAATAAACTAAAATCTATTGGTGCTGATGTTGTTAGATATAATGATAATGTAAAGTTAGTTAATGATATAATAAATGAGGTTAAATCATGAGTCAAAATTTTAAACGTTGGTATGACCATGACCCTGTGTTAATGAAAGTTTTAGAGCTTTTAAAAAATTATCAGGATGAGTTACATGCACAAGCTCAGATTTTTTTAAAAAAACTTGAGACTAAAATTTCAAAAGAAACAATAGATAAATTTTATGAAATGGTAAAGCCTGTTGATGGTGGTGGTAAACGTTGGTACGATAAAGACCCTGTTATTTCAAAAACTGTTGAGTTGCTTAGGGTTGTTCCGCCTGAAATTCAAAGGACAGCTGCTGAACATTTCTTAAATTCATTAAAGGAAATGAATTTGATTGATAACGATACTAAAATATAATTTTTTTTCATGAATCTATTTTATTTTGAAACACTTGAGTCTACAAATTTATTTGCTAAAAAAAATATTGAAAAATTTGATGATAAATCCATTATCTATTGTGATTTTCAAACAAATGGACGTGGAAGATTTGATAGAAAATGGTTATCAAATAAAAAAGACAATATTTTTTTGTCATTTATTTTAAAACCTCATTATAATAATGTATTAAACTTGCCAATTGTTAATTTAACTCAGTATTTATGCGTTGTTTTAGCTAAAGTTTTTGAAAGCTATAATGTAAAACCACAAATAAAGTGGCCAAATGATATATTGATTAATGAACATAAAATATCAGGGATTTTAGCAGAATGTATTTGGAAGGAAAAAGACTTTAAAGGCTTAGTTTTAGGAGTTGGTGTAAACTTAAATTATGAAAAAGAAGATTTTGTAAATATAGAACAAAAAGCTACATCTTTAAATTTAGAAATAGGTCAAAAAATTAATCGTGATGAATTTTTAAAGAAACTTGTTGATGAGTTTTTTAAAAATTATGATGAATTTATGCAAGTTGGATTTCCTCTCATAAAAAAAGAGTATGTTAAAAGGTTTTTGTATCTAAATTGCGAAATATGTGTTAATATATTAAATAATAAGATAATTGGTAAAATAAAAACAATAAACGATGATGGAACAATAGATATTATTGAAAAAGAGACACTTTGTGTTAGAAGAGTTAATATAGGAGATTTAACATGCTAGACGTTTTAATGGACGGATTAATTATTATGGTAATTGGCATGGGAGTTGTGTTTGTATTTTTGATGTTTATGGTATGGTCTATGCATGGTATGCATCATTTTCTTAATTGGTTTAATAAATTTATGCCTGAACCAATTGAAGAAGTTAAAACAAAAAAAACTAAAAATAATAATGACAATGATGAGGCTTTAGTTGCTGTGGCAATAGCTGCTTGTGTTAATAAATTAGCAAAATAGAATATTTAATTTTATATGTTTATAGAAAGGCGTAAATTATGGGTAAAAAATTAATTAAAGTTATGGATACCTCATTTCGTGACGGGTTTCAATCATGTATTGGAGCCAGAATTTTTACGAAAGATTATATTCCTGCAATTGAAGCAGCTGTGAATGCCGGGATTCGACATTTTGAATCAGGCGGGGGAGCCTTATTTCAATCACTTGTTTATTATGCCAATGAAAATCCGTTTGAAAATATGGACTTGGTACGTCAAGCTGTGGGAAATGATGTTGAACTTCAAACGCTTTCTCGTGGAGTTAATTTAATTTGTTTAAAATCACAAAGTAGTGACATTATTGATTTGAACATGAAATTATTTAAAAAACATGGTGTCAATACAATCCGCAATTTTGATGCTTTAAATGATGTAAACAATCTTATTTATAGTGCAAATGCAATAAAAAATAATGGTATGAATCATGAAGTTACAATAACAATGATGGAGTTGCCTCCAGGCTGTGTTGGAGCACACACCCCTGAATTTTATATAGATAGATTAAGACAAATATTAGATTCAGGACTTCCGTTTGACAGATTAGCTTTTAAAGATGCCTCAGGAACTTCATCACCAAATAAAGTATATGAAACAATAAAACAGGCAAGAGCTTTGTTGGGCAATGATATTCCTATTCGTTTTCATTCACATGAAACAGCAGGTGTTTCAGTTATTGCTTATAAAGCAGCACTTGATGCAGGAGCAGATGGGCTTGACCTTGCAATGGCACCATTATCTGGTGGTACCTGTCAACCTGACCATATTACTATGTGGCATGCTTTAAAAGGAACTGATTATGATTTAGGATATGATATTGAAAAATTGATTGAGGCTGAAAATGTGTTAAAAGAAGTATTAAAAGACTATTTTATGCCTCCTGAAGCAACAACCGTTAATCCTATGATAGTTTTTTCACCACTTCCCGGCGGTGCTTTGACAGCAAATACTCAAATGATGAGAGATAATGGAGTTTTAGATAAGTATAATGACGTTGTAAAAGCCATGAGAGAAGTTGTTGAAAAAGGTGGTTATGGCACAAGTGTTACACCTGTTTCTCAATTTTATTTCCAACAAGCGTTTAACAATGTTATGTTTGGCCCGTGGAATAAAATAGCTGAAGGTTATGGAAAAATGGTACTTGGATATTTTGGAAAAACTCCTTGTGAACCTAATAGTGAAATAGTCAAGATTGCAAGTGAACAATTGCATCTTGAACCAACGAATAAAACACCGCTTCAAATGAATGATGAAAACCCTGATATTGGTGTTGAAGCTTCAAAAAGACGTTTAGTTGACAATAATATTGAAGTTAACGATGAAAATATATTTATATCAGCTGCTTGTGAAGATAAAGGGATTTTATTCCTTCAAGGTAAAGCACATATTGGTGTTCGGAAGAACTGTGGTGAAAATAAAGAACCAACTTCAATCAAAAAATCAGATACATATTGTGTTAAAGTAAACGGTAAAAACTTTAATGTTAAATTAGAAAACGACAAAAAAGCAACAGTAAACGGCAAAACATATGATATAAATATAAAAGAAGGAACAGAAACATTGTCTGTTTCAAATAACACAGGTGAAGTAAAAGAGGTCAAATCAGCTTTGCCCGGCAATGTTTTGCGGATTGAAGTTAGTGTTGGTGATACGATAAATGAAAACGATGTTTTATTAGTTATTGAAGCAATGAAAATGGAAACTGAAATAAAATCTCCATTCTCAGGTATAGTAAAATCAATTCTGGTTGAACAAGGTGATCAGATACAAACAGGTCAAGTATTGATTGAAATTGAATAAAGGAGAGTAATTAATGGATATAATGGAAAGTTTAACAGGTCTTTGGCATTCAACAGGTTTGGCTAATTTTATAACAACGCCTCAACCAAATGTAGTTGGATTGGAAAAATATCTTCAAATGTTTGGGATGCCGATAATGATAGTTGTATGTTTATTTTTACTTTATCTTGGCATAAAAAAACAGTTTGAACCGTTACTTCTTGTTCCGATTGCATTTGGCGGATTGCTTGCAAATATACCTGTTGCCAATATAGCAGGTGAGGGCGGATTTTTACACATCATTTATACAATGGGTATACAATCAGGTCTTTTCCCACTTTTTATCTTTATGGGAGTAGGTGCTATGACAGATTTTGGTCCATTAATTGCAAATCCTAAAACAGCTTTGCTAGGAGGTGCAGCTCAGTTTGGAATTTTTTCAACATTATTCCTTGCTCTATTTTTAGGTTTTAATATCCCTGAAGCCGCGTCAATTGGTATAATAGGCGGAGCTGATGGACCTACATCAATATTTGTAACGTCAAAATTGGCTCCTCATTTGCTTGGAGCAATAGCTGTTGCAGCTTATTCATATATGGCTTTAGTTCCAATTATTCAACCTCCAATAATGAAAGCTTTGACTACAGTTGAGGAACGGAAAATTGAAATGAGACAACTTCGCATTGTTACAAAACGTGAAAAAATTATTTTCCCACTTCTGGTTTTAACTTTGTGTATAATATTCTTGCCAGATGCTTGTCCATTGATTGGAGCTTTAACTTTTGGCAACCTTGCAAAAGAATGCGGCGTAATAAATAGAATTTCAAATACTTTACAAAACGAATTTATAAATATTGTTACAATATTGCTTGGATTATCAGTTGGTTCAAAATTGCAAGCAACACAGTTTTTAACAGTTCAAACATTATATATTTTAATATTGGGTCTTCTTGCATTTTCATTTGCAACAGCAATGGGTGTTATATTTGGTAAAATAATGAATAAATTTTCAAAAGAACCAATCAACCCACTTATTGGAGCCGCAGGTGTATCAGCTGTTCCTATGGCAGCACGTGTAGTTAACAAAGTTGGGCTTGAAGCAAACCCTCAAAATTACCTTCTAATGCATGCTATGGGGCCAAATGTGGCTGGAGTAATTGGTTCTGCAGTAGCTGCTGGAGTTTTGCTTTCTATTTGCGGATAGATTTATATTAATTTATGTAAAAATATGTTTCTGTTATCTTGACATATATTCTATATTTGTAGCAATATGTTTATATAAGAGTAATAGGAAGATATTTATATGGACAATAAAATAACATCTAGCCGCAATTTTACAATCAAAAATGGTAATACACTACCAAATACTTTGAAACAAACTTGTCATTCAAATAATAGACAAACAAATAATATGTCAAATACAGAAATTAAAAGAGTTCCTCCTGAGTGTACAATTCAGTTTGGAATGCAACCTTTACAAAAACAGGCAGAAATAATTGAAATATATAAAAATAAAATAAATAAAATAGGCGAAAAAAGTGTATATGCTGTACAAAAACTTTTAAAAAATGAAAATTATAAGAAAATACCTTTTATAAAGTCAATTTTAAAAAATAATAAAACTCAACTTGAAAAAACTTTTTCTAATGGTAAGCAAACAGCGGATGGTGATTTCTTGCTATTTGCCACAGGTCATAAACCGGGCTTTCTTGTTTGTTCTTTTTTTCAACCGGATATAACTTTTTTACCTGATAATTATAAAGCCATAGGTGATAGTATCATTTTAAATAAAGAAAAAACAAAAGAAGTAATAAAGGATAATTTTGAATGGCTTAAATTATTGTTAAATGATGAAAATATAGAAAATGAAGAAGATATTTATAATTGCGTTATAAATTCTGACTTAGAGCAGAATCCCTTATATAAAAAGGAAAATGCTGAAGGTATTCCAACAATGAAGGATGCTTTAATAGGAATATTTTTAGGATATCCTCCGATAAGTAGTATAATTTTTGATTTAACAGTTTCTCAAAATAAAGGTGAGGATCCTGAAAATAAACTTGAAAAAAATTTAAATAAAAATGAATTTATTGAACTTTTAGAAAGCGGTTATATTACAAAATTAAAAAATAAACCAAAACTTAAAGATAAATTGATAAAAACTCTTAAAGAATATCCTGATGATTTTATAAAAGATGAAACTACAGATGCTATACAGTATGCAATGTTCAATAAACTTGATCTAACAATAAAAAATACACTATATGGCGAAAGATTTGCTAATACGGTATTTACAAATACCGTGGATGATATTAATATTTTAGTACCATTTTATTGTACAAGTTATATTCATGAACCAAAAGCAGAAAAACGTATTATAGAAGAACTTGATAATTTTGCAAAAGATGTTGATACATATTATCAGTAGATAAAATAACATAAAATTAATAATGTAGGTTTAAAAAATTTTTTTTAAAATATTATTTAACTTAATTTATCCACTTATTAAATCTAAAATGTTATATTTTATTTTATTTTATTTTATACAAAATCTCATAGATTTAAATTAGCTTTGTGGTTACTATCGGAGTTTTATTTTTTATTTCTTGATAAAAATTATGTTAACATATGTAAAAATATTTTTTTATTATGTTGACTATATTTTACAATTATAGTAGATTGTTTTTGTAAAGATAATAGGAAAATAAATGTATGAATAGTATCAATAAGCAAGTTGTATCAAATTATAATTTTATAAATAAAAGGAGTAGAATATCATTAGATACGTTAAAACAAGCAAGTCCTTTAAATGGCAAAACAACAAATAATAGTTTTTCAACTAAGCAAATTAAGAGAATTCCTTCAGAATGTACAATACAGTTAGGAATGCAGCCTTTAAGACAGAGAAATGAGCTTTTAATTCAAGACCCTGGGAAACTAAGTAAAGCTTGTAAATATGCAGTAAAAAAAACTTCAAAGAAATGATGTATATAAAAGAATACCTTTTATAAAACATATTTGTGACAATAGTGATTTTAATAGAGGATTAATAAGAAAAACGATGAAAGAAGGTATGGATGATACATTTCTTCTATTTGCCACAGGCAATAAGCCTGCTTATCTTATGGATGGTGTTTATTTAAGAAAAATGAAGATAACTTCTTTACCTCAAGGTTATAAAAATGTAGGTGGTATCATTTTAAATGAAGCAAAAACGAAAGATGTAATAAATGATAATTATAAATGGCTTAAATTACTATTTAATGACGATAATTTAACTAAAGAAGATATATTTGAACGAGTGACAAGTAATGATGAGGAAACAAATCCTTTACTTAAACATTATGATATAGAAAATTATAAAACAATGAATGAAGCTATTACAGGAATATTTTTGGGATATCCTCCTGTAAGTAGTATAATTTATGACGTATTATGCAGTGAGGTTAGAACTAAAGAAGATAAATCAAATTTTAAGAGCTTCTACACAGATAAAAATACTTTTGTACAACTTTTAAATGATAATAAATGTGATAAATTAAAAAACAATGAAAAACTTAGAAATAAATTAATAAATACACTTAATAATTATGAAGGTGATTTTTTAGAAAGTACATCTATGAGATCCAATCCTAAATTACGCAATAAAAAAACTTATGGAGAAGACTTTGGTCAAAAAATATTTAAAGATAGTAAGTGTATATTTCAATGTAAAATATATATCCGTGAAGATGAAGCAGAAGAACGTATAATAAATGAAATTAATAAATTTGTACAAGATAGTGAACAATTTTAACATTAATAAAAAAAATTATTATTGAAAATATTAAGATAGTTTAATAAATCTATATTTGTTGAAATTTTATCAAGATTTAATACTTTATATAATATATAGTATTTAAAGTAAGGTAAAAATTATGAATCCAGTAAATTCATCTCCAGTGCAAAAACCATGTTCAACAAAACGCAATGAATGTGAGATATCTTGTTCTCAAACTTATAATGAAACAAATGCAGAAAAGATGATAAAACTTAATGACATTCCTTCTTCACAACTTGGTACTTTATCTTATATAAATAAACCAAAAGATTATTCGCATGTATTAAATCATAAAGATATAATGACTTTTAAAACTTTATCTAAACATCTCCAAGATACAAATTTAGCTAATATACCAAAACTAAGTAACTTAACATCAGAAGAACGAGAAAACTTAACTTCAACATTAGCAAGTTTTAATGGATTTGATGAATTTTTACTTACAATAACAGATAATAAACCGGCAACTTTAATATTTGATAAGAAAGATATTGATATAAAAAATAATATAAAAGACCATAAGGTTATAAAGAAAAAAACTTGAGAATGGTCTAACAAGATGTTATATATTAAATACTAAAGAAGTTAAAAAAATTATTGATGACAATAAAGAACTTTTTGAAACAAGATTAAACGCACATGGAAAATCAAGTGACGAAATATACGAATTGTTGTCAGATTCAAATAAAAGTCCATTGTTAAACAATGATATAAATACCGTATCAGATATGGTTGGACTTATTCTTGGTTATCCAAAAACAAGTTCAATAATCTACCATTTAGCATTTAATTCACATAATTTATTAGATGATCAATCTTGTTTACAAAAAAGTAAAGATAAAATAGTTGACTATATCTATTCTGATGAATCACCATATATAAATATGGATGAAGATTTTTTAAGTGACCTAACTGATGATATTCAAAATATAACAGGACACGATTTTTTACAAAGACATATTTGTGAAAAAATGGATGATTATAAAATTTGTCCCATTCAATGTGCAGTGTTTTTACCAGAAAATGAAGAATTTATGCGTATTAAAAATGCGATATTAAATTGTACAAGAAAATTAAGAAATTTTTAATATTTTATTAAAATAATGTAAATTTTTTTTTACATTTTTTAATCTTGATAGAACTATATGCTTGTGTAAATATTAAAAATATAAAATAGTTTTCAGGGTTTAAGTTTATGTGGGAATTAAAAGTAGAAACAAATTTTGCTGCAGCACATCATTTATTAAACTATAATGGTGAATGCGAAAATCAACACGGTCACAATTGGAAAGTAGAAGTTTACATTGAAGGTGACACACTTGATAAATCAAATATATTAATGGATTTTAAAGTGCTAAAAAAGCATGTTAATGATGTTATAAAGACACTTGATCATAAGGATATAAATACTTTGGATGATTTTAAAGACATAAGTCCTTCAAGTGAAATAATATCAAAATATATATATGAAAAATTAAAAACTAATATACCTATTATAAAAAAGGTTTCGGTTTGGGAAACAAGCAACGCTTGTGCAAGTTATTTTGAAAATTAAAAAATGTTAGAATAGAAGGGAATAAAGAACATGACATATATACAATGTTTATTAATAAGTATAGCTCAGGGTTTGACTGAATTTTTGCCTGTTTCAAGTTCAGCACATATTGTTATTGTTAATGCTTTATATAAATTTTTTACACATAAAGATTTGGCCGGGAATTCACCTCAAGAAATATTTTTTGCAATTATTATACATTTGGGAACATTAATTGCTGTTTTACTTTATTTTAAAAATGATATTATAAAAATAATAAAAGACTTTTTTTCAATATTTAAAACCAAAAAGTTAGAAAATGAAGACCAGAAGTTAAGTTTATATATTTTATTTGGAACAGTTGTTACGGTTGCTTTTTGTTTTCCATTAAAGGATGTTGTGGAAAATATAATGAAAGAACCTTATATCACATCATTATTCTTAATAGGTACAGGTTTTATATTATTTTTTGCTGAATATTTATCACAAAAGAATAAAGATAATAATGACAATTTAAGTTGGAAAAAATCAGCCCTAATAGGTTTTGCTCAAGGAATGGCTATATTTCCAGGATTTTCTCGTTCCGGGTTGACAATATCGACAGGACTTATATTAGGTCTTGATAGAGTTAAGGCAGCAAAATTTTCATTTCTTTTAAGCGTTCCTATAATTATTGGTGCGTCTTTATTTTACCCAATTTTAGAAATAGATTTTGCACAACTTCAAACCTTCAATATAAAGGCTTTAATAATGGGCTTTTTGGTTTCGTTTATTGTTGGGTATTTATGTATAAAATATTTTATGAAATTTTTAGGAAAATTTTCTTTAAAAATATTTGCATATTATTGCTTTATTGTAGGTATATTAACATTTTTATTATTTAAGTTTTTTTAATGATAAAATAATAAATAAAACAAGTTAAATAAAGTAAAGGGAAATGAAAAATGGAAGATATGTCAAAAACAAAACATAAAGAAGTCAATGAAAATAACATACGTAATACACGTATACAAAAGCTTGCAACATTTGCACAAAATGGAGTAAATCCATATAAATATTCATTTGATAGAGATGCAAAAGCAAATTTTTTACAAGAAAAATATAAAAATTTGCCAAATGGTGAAGAAACAAACGATAGATATGCTGTTGCCGGGCGTATAATGGCTATGAGAAATAGTGGTATGTTTATTGATTTGATGGATGATAGTGGAAAAATCCAAATATTTTCACATAAAGAAAATTTAGATGAAGAAAGTCTAAAAACATTAAAACTTCTTGACATTGGTGATATTGTAGGTTTTTATGGTACAATGCGCAGAACACCACGTGGAGAGTTAAGTATAAAAGCAACTGAAGTAAAAATTTTAACAAAATCGCTTCTTCCACTGCCTGAAAAATTTCATGGATTAACCGATGTTGAAACACGTTATCGTAAAAGATATGTTGATTTAATTGTTAATGAAAATGTTCGTGAGACATTTAAAAAACGTAGTTTAATAATACAAAAAATAAGAGAATATTTAACAAATTTAGGATTTTTGGAAGTTGAAACACCAATGCTTCAAACTCAAGCAGGTGGAGCTACTGCAAAACCATTTATTACACATCATAATGCATTAGATATGGAAATGTTTTTAAGAATTGCACCCGAGTTGCACTTAAAACGACTTCTTGTTGGCGGAATAAGTGAGAAAATTTTTGAATTAAACAGAAATTTTAGAAATGAAGGACTTTCACCACGACATAATCCTGAATTTACCATGCTTGAACTTTATCAAGCTTATGTCGATTATAATGATATGATGGTTTTAACCGAACAAATGATTTCAACAATTTGTAAGGAAGTAAATGGCAGCTATAAAATACAATTTGGCGATAGAGAAATAGATTTAACACCTCCTTGGGATAGAAAAACTATGATAGGTGCTATAAGAGAAGAAACCGGAATTGATTTTGGTGAAATATTTACAGTTGAAGAAGCAAAAGAAAAAGCTCAAGAACTTGGAATAAATCCAGAAGACTGTAAAAATTGGGGGCAGGTGCTTGATTTAATTTTTGAAGAAAAAGTTGAGCCTGGCTTAATACAACCTTGTCATATTATTGATTATCCACGTGATATTTCACCTCTTGCAAAAGTTCATCGTGATAATCCTCGGTTGACAGAACGGTTTGAAACACGAATTAATGGTTGGGAAGTTGCAAATGCATTTTCTGAATTGACAGACCCTATAGACCAACGAACAAGACTTGAAGCACAAGCACTTGCAAAAGCTCAAGGTGATGAAGAAGCTTGTGATATAGATGAAGATTTTATATGTGCATTAGAACATGGAATGCCACCTGCCGGCGGTCTTGGTATTGGTATTGATAGGATTGTTATGCTTCTTACTAATTCGCCTACAATACGTGATGTAATTGCTTTTCCGACAATGAAACATAAATAAATCCTTTAAATATAAGCTTTTTAGAAAAAAAAATACTTGCAAAATTATTAAATATCAATATAATAAAATATGTAGAGATTTAGGAAAGGGGTTTAACAACCATGAATAAAGAAGAATTAGTACAAGAATTAGCAAAAAAAACAAACATTTCACAAAAGAAAGCTGCAGAAGTTGTTACTTCATTAGTTGAATCAATTCAAAATGCAGTATCAAAAGGTAAGAAAGTTACCTTAGTTGGTTTTGGTACTTTTGAAGCTCGTAAGCGTGCTGCTCGTACAGGACGTAACCCTCAAACAGGTGATACTATTAAAATCGAAGCTAAAAAAGTTCCTGCTTTTTCAGCTGGTAAAAAGTTTAAAGAAATGGTTAATAAGTAATAAGTGTTTTTAATGTTTTGTATAAGTAGAAAACCTCAATAAAAATATTGAGGTTTTTTTATTTTTATGTAACGATTTGTAAAAAAATAATGAAAAAGTATAAAGTATAATTAAAAAATGCCGATATACAATTTATAAGGAAGGGTTAAAACGTAGGAGAATCAGATTATGGGTATGGGAAATTTCGGCATAGATCATGCTCAAATTGGGCAAGTTTCAAACTTTATTAAAAATAATGCAAAAAATAAACGTGCAGATGAGGAAAAACAACAAAGTTCAATAGATATTAAAAAATCCGATTTATCTGCTTTTCGACGTGTTGATGGAGGTGTGAGTTTCTATGGAAATGTTATGCCAAATAATGTAAGTTTAAATCTTACACGTCAAAATTCTGGTATTGATGTTAAAAAAACATCTTTTCAAGATACAATAAGGTATTTAAATAGTCATGCAGCTGTTGAATTACTTGAAAATAATAAAAGTAAAGATTTATATACTTTTTTATATACTGATAATACAAAAGAAAATAATTTAAAAGAAGAATTAAAAAATGAGAATAAAGACGAAAGTCAAAAATCAATTGATATACCTAAAGAAAGAAATAATCCTTTTGCACGTGGAATTGAGTCTGAATTTCGTAAGAATTTACAATTTGGAATAGCTGCTTAAAAAAAAGTTATAAATGCCATAAAATACTTTTTATAAAAGTGTATCTATGTTAAGTTAAATATTATAGAAGATATTTAATGGAGACTAGATACACTTTGTCACAACAACAATATGTTCCATTACATTTACATACCGAGTATAGTCTGCTTGATGGAGCTATACGAACCGGGCAATTATGTGAGTTTGCAAAAGAAAATAATATGCCGGCCGTTGCAATAACAGACCATGGTGTCATGTATGGAGCATTGGATTTATATATCCATGCTAAAGATTCAGGTATTAAGCCAATTATAGGATGTGAATTTTATGTTACAACAGGTGATATAAAAGACAAGTCTCAAAATAATCGGGAATATTTTCACCTTGTTTTAATTGCTAAAAACGAAATCGGATATAAAAATTTAATAAAACTTGTTTCTATTGCTCAAATTGACGGATTCTATTACAAACCGCGAATAAACCATGAACTTTTAAAAACATATCATGAAGGTCTAATTTGTCTTTCAGCCTGTCTTCAGGGTGAAATATGTCAAACTTTACTTAAACAATCCTATAAAGAAGCTTTAGATGTTGCAAAATTTTATAAAGAACTTTTTAATGACGATTATTATCTTGAAATTCAAGACCATGGGTTGCCTGAACAAAAAAGAACAAATCCTGATATTATAAAAATAGGAAAAGAACTTAATATTCCACTTGTCATAACAAATGATAGCCATTATTTAAAAAAGGAAGATTCAAATTGGCATGATACCTTGCTTTGTATACAAACTAACTCGCTTAAAGATGACACAAATCGTTTTAGGTTCTCTAATGATGAATTTTATGTAAAAACAGTTGATGAGCTTCGTGAATCTTTTAAGTGGCTGGATAGTGAGACCTTTAATGAAGCAATAGAAAATACAGTTAAAGTTGCTGATAAGTGTCATTTAATAATAGAACTTGGAAAATCATTTTTGCCGCCTTTTGATGTTCCAAAGCCTCATACTGCTGAAACGTATCTTGACTATTTAGTCCATAAAGGTTTAAAGGAAAGATATGGTGAAATTAATGAAAATTTAGAAAATCGTTGTCGCTATGAACTTGGAATAATTAATAAAATGGGATTTGCTCCCTATTTCTTAATTGTATGGGATTTTATTAATGAATCTCATAAAGAAAATGTGCCGGTTGGTCCGGGTCGTGGTTCGGCAGCAGGAAGTCTTGTTGCTTATGCTCTTGGAATAACGGCTCTTGATCCTATAAAACATAATCTATTATTTGAGCGTTTTTTAAATCCTGAACGTATTAGTATGCCTGATGTCGATATTGATTTTTGTATTGAGGGTCGCGGTAAAATTATTGATTATGTAAATAAAAAATATGGAGAGGATCATGTTTGTCAGATTATTACATTTGGTTCACTTGCTGCAAAAAATGCCTTCAAAAGCGTAGCTCGCGTTTATAATGTTCCTTTTGCTGATGCCAATAAATGGTCGAGTCTTATACCTTCAGGTCCCGGAGTAACATTAAAAGATGCTCTTGCTGAGGGGATGGAATTAAAAACATTATATGATACAAATGCTACTGTCAAAAAAATTGTTGATATGGCTCTTCCTATTGAAGGATTGAAACAAAATATAGGAACACATGCAGCAGGTGTTATAATTTCACATTTACCACTAAATGAAATTGTTCCTGTTCAGCTATCAAAAGAAAATTCTGTTATAACTATGTTTGCAATGAGTGATATTGAAAAGCTTGGCTTGTTGAAAATGGATTTTCTTGGATTAAGAAACTTAACTACAATTCGCAATACTTTAGATTTAATCAAGGAAAAGAAGGGAGTTACATTTGATATAAATAAAATACCGCTTGATGATGCTAAGACATTTGAATTACTTTCAAAAGGAGAGACAGATGGTGTTTTTCAACTTGAATCAAGCGGCATGAAAAAACTTGTGCGAGATTTAAAGCCAACAGTGTTTGAAGATTTAGGTGCTTTAGTAGCGTTATTTAGACCTGGACCTTTAGATTCTGGCATGGTGGATGATTTTGTAGCACGTAAACACGGGCGTCAGGAAATAAAATACCCGCATCCTTGCCTTGAACCAATATTAAAAGATACCTATGGTACAATTGTTTATCAGGAGCAAATTATGCAAATAGCTCAAGCTATGGCAGGGTATACACTTGGTCAAGCTGATATTTTGCGTCGAGCTATGGGAAAGAAAAAGCATGATGTTATGGAAAAACAAAAAGCGATTTTTGTTGAAGGTGCTAAAAATAATAATATCGACGAAAAAATAGCTAATGATTTATTTGACACAATGGCAAAATTTGCTGCATACTGTTTCAATAGGTCACATAGTGCAGCATATGCTTTTGTAGCCTATCAAACTGCATATTTAAAAGCTCATTATCCTGTTGAATATATGTGTGCATTGTTATCAAGCGTTAAAAATGACCAGGACAAAACACAAGCTTATATTGCTGAAGCTCAAAAATACGGGATAAAAATTCTTCCTCCTGATATAAATCTTTCAAGTTCTGATTTTACACCTGATGGCAATAATATAAGATTTGGTCTAGGCTCGGTTAAAGGTATTGGTCAGGCCGTTATTGAAATTATTGAAAAAGAACGTCAAAATGATGGCTTATTTACATCCGTTGCTGATTTTGCTTCACGGCTTGATTCAAAATGTGTTAACCGTAAAACATTGGAAAGTCTTTTTAAAACCGGTGCCTTTAACGAACTTGAGCCAAACCGTAAGAAACTTATTGAAAATATTGATAATATTATAACATTCTCTCAAAATGAAGCTAAGTCACGTGAAACAGGACAGGTTAGTTTATTTGCTGCCTTAACACCAAATTCAAACACTCAAAAATCAAATACATTTACAATTGAAAAACTTCAACTTTTGGATGTGGGTGATGATTATTCTGATACCATTATTCAAAATTTTGAAAAGGAATTTTTAGGATTTTATATTACATCACATCCTTTGAAAAGTATTATTGATAAGTTACCATTTTTGACAACTCATAATATTGTAGATTTACAAAATATGCAGAATGACACATCTGTTATAATTTGTGGACTTGTTGTAAACTGTAGACAAATTCCAACAAAAAAAGACCCGACAAAATTTTTAAAAATGGGAACAATTGAAGATTTAACCTCAAAAATAGATTTTGTTGCTTTTAATAAAACACTTCTTGAATGCGGGTCTTTTATAGAAGCTGGACAAAAAATAATTGTTTCAGGTAAAATTCAAAAGCGAGAAGAACAAAATTTACAAATTGTAATTGACTCTGTTAAGCCTGTTGAAAATAGTAATCTTATTAAGTTGAAAATAAAAAAAGAACTTAAATATGAACAACTTGTTGATTTAAAAGATTTTTTAGCTCAATATAAAGGTCAAGATCCTTTGATTTTTATCATAAACAATATTTCAATTTTAACATCATCTTGTTTTTGGATTCAGACTACAAATCAATTTATAACAGATATTAAAAATAAATATGGAGAATATGTTGATGTTGAAATGTCATCACTTGATGATAAGTAAGCAGAAATAAAAAACTTAAAGGTGTAAAATGTCAAAAGTAACTTTAAAAAATATAATAAAAGATTTTGATAAAAATCGCATAATAAACAATATAACTTTAGATATTGAAGATAAAGAATTTCATGTGCTTGTTGGACCTTCAGGTTGTGGAAAATCAACAATTTTAAGGCTTATAGCAGGATTAGAAAGTATAACAAGTGGTGAAATATATATTGATAATAATCTTGTCAATAATGAAGAACCTAAAAATCGTGATATTGCTTTTGTTTTTCAATCTTATGCTTTGTATCCTCATATGACAGTGTTTGAAAATATTGCATTTCCTTTAAAGATGAAAAAAATGAGAAAAAATGATATTGAAAAAAAAGTCCTTGATGCAGCAAAAATATTGGATATAGAACATTTACTTAATCGCAAACCAAAACAACTTTCAGGCGGACAAAGACAAAGAGTTGCTTTAGGACGAGCAATAGTTAGAAAGCCAAAAGTATTTTTGCTAGATGAACCTTTATCCAATTTAGATGCAAAACTTCGTGTCGAAATGAGAGCTTCAATAAAAAAATTGCATAAAGAACTTGATACAACTTTCATATATGTAACTCATGACCAAATTGAAGCTTTGACTATGGGAGATAAAATATCTGTTATAAATAAAGGTGAAATTATGCAAACCGATTCGCCGGATGAAATATTTTATAATCCTAAAAATAAATTTACAGCAGGATTTATTGGCTCTTATCCTATGAATTTTATTGATGTTGACATTAAAGATAATAATATAACACTAAATGGCTCTATATTTAAATTGCCTTTTAATTATGATAAAAATAATATTACAATTGGATTTCGTCCTGGTCAAGTATTTGAAAATAATGAAAATTATATTGATATAAATGCTAAAGTTGATTTTATTGAAGTTTTAGGTGATGAAAAATTACTATACTTTGAAATAAACGGACAAAAATGCACCTTTAAAGGAAAGTTTGATTATAATCAAAATGATAAGTTTATATTAAAATTAAATCCTTGTGATTTTTATTATTTTGATTATAACACCGGTAAGAGAATTTATAATTAATTTTGGTACACTAAGCTTTGTATAAAGTTGAATATAAATCTCTTAATTTTTATATTAAAATAAATAAAAAAAGTCAGGATTTTATTTTGTAAATCCTGACTTAAATGATGTGTTTTTAATATTATTAAATAGAAATCAAAGATTAACCTATTAAGCTTAAAGCTACCTGTGGTGCTTGGTTTGCAGCTGCCAACATTGCTGTTGTTGATTGTTGAAGTATTTGGTTTTTAATATAGTTTGAAGACTCAACAGCCACATCTGTATCTTGAATTGTTGAACGTGCTGCTGATAAGTTTTCAATATTTACAGTCAATGTGTCAATGGCGGAATTTAGACGATTTTGGAAAGCACCAATTTTGGAACGTTTTGTTGCAATTGTTTCCAAAGCTATATCAATAGCAGATAAATAGGCTTGAGCATCTGTTATTTGGTCTGCATTACCACCTGTAAATGCATTTTTATATATAGTTGAACCTACATCCAAACCACCTGCTGTCACTGTTGTGTCTGTAAATACATCTGATAAAGTAATTGTATTTTCAGCTGCATTACTATTTGCACCAACCTGAAGTGTTACATCACCCATTGAACCATCATGAGATAACAATTTTAAACCGTTAAATTCAGCAACATCTGCAATACGTGTAATTTCAGCTAAACGAGCATCAACTTCCATTTGCATAGCTGTTAAGGATTCTGCAGAATAAACTTCGTTACCGGCTTGAACGGTTAAATCACGAATACGCTGCAAGTTATCCTGAATAGTTGTTAAACTTCCTTCTGCTGTTTGTAACATGTTAATACCAATGTTTGCGTTATCACGAGCTTTTTCTGAACCACCAATTTGTGATGTCATATTACTTGCAACATACAAACCTGCAGCATCATCAGCTGCTTTATTAATTTTGTAACCTGTTGACAAACGCTCCATTGCCTGATTCATTGCACTTGTAGCTTTGTTTAAATTCTTTTGTGAATTTAATGATAACGTGTTTGTTTGTACCACTAATGCCATAGTCGTTTCTCCTTTTAATCCTTTATTTTTACTACATCCTTGTAAAAAGCACTAAAAGCCTGCCCTGTAAGGGCTTTGCTTTTGAGGCTTATTATAGTTTAATAATACAAATTTTTTACTTAGATTGTAATTATAAAAAAGTTAGAATTTTCTCAAACTTTTGTATAAAAAAATATAAGAAAATCCCCATAGGAAAAAGAATTATTTGTTTATTTAAAACTTTTTCCCACGGGTAAATAAAGAAATAACTATGACATTTATATAATATATAATTAAAATTAGCTAATTAGACTCAATGCAATAGAAGGTGCCTGGTTTGCAGCTGAGAGCATTGCTGTTGTTGATTGTTGAAGTATTTGGTTTTTAATATAATTTGACGATTCAACCGCCACATCAGCATCTTGAATTGTTGAACGTGCTGCTGATAGGTTTTCAATATTTACAGTTAGTGTATCAATAGCAGAATTTAAACGACTTTGATACGCTCCTATGTTTGAACGTTGTGTTGAAATTGTTGTTAAAGCTGCTGAAATATTACTTAAATAGGCTTGAGCATCTGTTATTTGGTCTGCATTACCACCTGTAAATGCATTTTTATAGTTTGAATTATCAACGTTGAGTGTTGCACTTTTTGTATCTTTAAATACATTTTCAATAGTAACAGCATTTGTTGCTGCAGTTGAATTCGCACCAATTTGTAATGTTATTGAAGTTTTAGTACCATCAAGTAACTTTATTCCATTAAATTCAGCCACACTTGCAATACGATCAATTTCAGCTAATCGTGCATCAACCTCCATTTTCATAGCAGCCAGGGACTCACTTGAATAAACTTCATTTGCAGCTTGAACGGTTAAATCTCTAATTCTTTGTAAATTATCCTGAATAGTTGTCAAACTACCCTCAGCAGTTTGTAATAAATTTATACCAATATTGGCATTTTCTTTTGCTTTTTCTGAACCGCTAATTTGTGATGTCATTGTGGTTGCAACAAATAATCCGGCTGCATCATCAGCCGCTTTATTAATTTTGTAACCTGTTGATAAACGCTCCATTGCTTGATTCATAGAACTTGTGGCCTTGTTTAAATTCTTTTGTGAATTTAATGCCAATGTGTTTGTTTGAACAACGATACCCATAATTTTTCTCCTAATCCTTTAACTAAACTACATATCCATATATAAACATTTATTTTTATATAAAAACTAATACCTAATCTATATTTTTATATTAAACTTTTTTTTATCATCTATTAATTCTAAAAAAGTTTAATTTTTCTAATACTAAAGTTTGAAAAAATAATTTTATTTATTTAAATAGTCGTTTTTTAAGCTTATTAATATGCTCGATTTGTAAAAACAAACCGAGCATATTTTAAACTATCCCTAATCTTATTTGACAAGCATAATTTTATTATAAACTTATTTATTATAAAGTAAATTATATAAAAGAATAAGAAAAATCATACTAAAATTATAGATTTTTTATTTTTTTATATACTTCATCCAAGTTTCATCAAGATTTTGAATGAATTTATGTGCATCAATAACATCATCATAATTTATAGGTGCAGGTTCATAATCAATAAAGTTTAATTCCATTTCATCATTTGTATAATTCTTTTTCAAATCAATCGAATCTAAACCCAAAAATGCAAGCCCAAAAGATTTTTGACAATTTGGACATATTATTTTAAAAACAAACATTCCTTCTTCTTCACGAACAATATTTATTGCATTTTCATCAAAGTCATTTTTACAATTTGAACAACACATATTTGAAAATAATTGTCTTAATTTAATTTTATCAATACTCATATCCACATCACTCAAAAAAATTATCGCTTATTTATTATTATTATTATTATTATTATTTTAACTTATTAATATATTTGTTTCAAATTTCTTAATTTGGGGAATAATATAAATATACAAATGGAGGGTCTTTAAATTATGGGATTAATTAATTTAATTATTTTTGCATTAATTTTTTACATTATATTTTTTGCAGTACCATCTCAAATAAAAAATCCTATGCTTCATAATTAACTAAAGTTTTTTATAAAAGTCGATAAAATATATTTTTTGTTCCGGTTAATAATAAAATTGTTAACTTTTATTAAGTTTATCAATTTCTCATTCCCATTTTCAACTCACAAAAGGCATGTTTTAAGCAAATCAGGTCTTATGCTTAGAAATGTCTTTTTTTTAATTCTATATTCATAGTATTATATAATATTAGGGATTTATATATTAGTTTACACTAAGTTTTGTGAAAAGTTGTATACAAGTTTCAATATTTTGATGACTTCCGGATAA
>CALUPO010000010.1 GCA_944322675.1 Candidatus Gastranaerophilales bacterium
ACTCCAAAAAATAGTGCTATTTTCCGTATACCTACGTTATTTAAATACATCATTAAAGCTTTATATTTATCTTCTTTGGTGTAACGTTTAGGCTTTTGTGGGAATGTTTTGCCACAATTTGAACAAAGCATACGTTGGGTTACTCTATTTTTTTCCGTTTTTTCTTACTTTATTGCTTTGGCAATGGGGACATATTGACATTAAAAACCTCCTTCTTTTAAGAATATTATACATTATTTTGCCTAATATGGCAATGAAATGTTAACAATTCCTCCCTTTAGGGAGAGGGGGCATGAGATGTCACCCTCACCCAATCCTCACACTAAAAGAGAAAGTGGAAAATAAAAAAGCTTGAGAATGAGATCAACAATGGCAACCCATACGCAGGTTTGAGTAATAGTCACAGACGAAACATTGTCAAAGCCTCCTTCTGTTTGAGTGCACATAGTGCACGAGTTAAGGAGGCTTAAGTTGAGTCGTGTGAATATACGAAAACCAAGTGGGTTGAGGTTTTGTGCAGCTTTTGCGTAAAAGCTGCCCCGTCCGGAGGACATTATATTAATTAATTTGTTGAAGTTTAACAATTTTGACACCCTCACCCCCACCCTCTCCCTCAAGGGAGAGGAGGAACTACGTCCGGAGGACATTAATTTTCGTGTGTGGGGGGATATGGGGGGGGGAGGCTTTGCCTCCCCCCCCATAAATACTAATTCCCGCCGTAGGAAAGACGCCCGAATGAAATGAGGGCGGATACCTCAGGCGGAAAAAAAGCCAAAACCGACAGCACGAAGTGCGACAGGCGAAGTTAAACGGAGTAACCCCATCCGGAGGACATTAAAATATTTAATTTGTTTAAGTTTAACAATTTTGCCACCCTCACCCCCGCCCTCACACTAAAAGGAAGGGGGAAAAACTTTTGAAAAAAGACAAGTGTAAAAAATTTGGATGAAGGTAGTAAAATCATAAATTGATTATCTTTTTATTTATATGTAACAAGCAGAATACACTTCCTTATTCATTAGTATTTTTGCTGTTTTAATGATTTTTATCTGATTTTCATCATTTTTATCAAAAACTAGCTCTTCAATTTCTCCATAATTTTGAAAAGTGTTAAATATATTTAAATAAAGTTCATCATAAGAAGTTTTAGGGGTATTTTCCTGTATCATTTTATGAACTCGTAAAAGTTCTTCGTCAAAAATATCAACAATAGCACTATCAAGTCCTGAACCCATAGCCATAACTAAATATACTATATTAATTTGAGAACGTAAATGCTTAGGCACTCCATTTGAAATATTTGATAATCCTATTGTTGTTAAGATAGGAGGTTCAAAACTTTCTTTTAACATACGTATTGCATCAAGACTCACCTTTGCTTGTGACTGTTCTATACACACAGGTAAAACAAGGGGGTCAAAAATAATCTTATTATGTCCTAAACCCTTTGACTCACACGTTTCAATTATTTTAAATGCAAGATTTAAACGTTCTTCAGCTTCTTTTGGAATACCTGTTTCACTATTTAAAGTAAGTGCAATTAAACTGGTATTATATTTTGCAGCTATTGAACTAAATTTCTCCAATCGAATATCATCTGCATTAGTGCTATTTATAATACAACTTTGTGTATTTTGAATAAGTTTTAAACCTTTCTCTATTTCTTCTATATTTGTCGAATCAAATGACAAAGGTATATTGCATAGTTGTTGCTCTATTTTTGTTAACCATTCAATAGTTCCCTCAAATTTACCTTTTGAAGGTCCAACATTTAAATCAATCCAGTCAGGATTTTGTTTTATAATTTTTAACATTATGTTTTTTATATAATCTTCATCACGATTTAAAAAAGCTTCTTTTGTTATTTTTGATATTACATGAATATTTTCAGCAATTAATTTCATATTTTTTAATTTCCTTACATTTATTATCTTGAAACAAATTCTTTTCAACAAGAGAACATATAATATGCCCTATCATTATTTGTGATTCCTGTATAATTGGTGTTTTGTTAGATGGAATTTTTATTTTATAATTAGATATTTTATCAAGTAAACATTCTCTTTCACCTGTTATTGACAAAGTTATTATATCATTTTTTTTAGCTTCAACAACAGCATTTACTATATTTTTTGATTCTCCTGATGTTGATAAGGCAATAAATAGATCTCCAGGCTTTCCTATGGCTTCAATTTGTCTTGAAAATATATAATCAAATCCAAAGTCATTTCCTATTGATGTTATAACTGATGTATTTGTATTTAATGCACAGGCTGGTAAAGCTTTTCTATTAATATTTAATTTCGATATCATTTCACATGCAATATGTTGTGCATCCGCTGCAGAACCTCCGTTGCCAGCGATTATCATTTTATTATTAGTCTTATACTTTTTAAGTAGTAATTCTACAATTTCGTTAATTGTATTTTTTATGCTCTTACTATTTAATATTTTTTCTTTTGTTAATATTGTTTCTTTTATATAATTTTCAATAAACATCTTACCTACATTATAAATATATAATAAAGTATATTTTACATTAATAAACAATATATTAAAAGTATTGTAAAATTATGTAACAAAGAAATTGGAATTATATTAAATGTTAGATTAAGTGATAATAATTGAATTATTTGTTAAAATGGTTATTAGCTTTTATAAAGAAAGTATCAATGCAAATAAATTTAACTAAAGATTTAAACAATTATAGTTTAAATAAAAAAATAAATATCACTTATAGCTTCTGCAATTATTGTTGGTGCAGCTGCTTTCCTTGGTTTATCTGCCTATATGCGTAAAAATAAATGAAAAGATATTAACTTAACAAAAGATAATATTGCAAAAGATACTAAATTTAAAAAAACAATGATAAAAACAGGTGATTGGTTAAATAATCTTTTTATTAAAACTAATAAAGCTTCCAAATAATTTATTTAATTGTAAAAATTAATATGATTTATATTATACAGGAGCTTGCATATTTTTTTAATTTATGTAACAATAAAGTTAGTTATGTCAAACATTGTTTTAGTGACACTACATAAGGAGATAAAATATGTTATTAATAATTAAAGCAATAACTTCTGCAATAACAATCATATTAATAACAGAAATTGCAAAAAAAAGTTCACTTATGGGTGGTATAATCGCTGTATTACCAATAAATATTATCCTATCAATTATGTGGTTATATTATGAAAAACGTGATGTAATATTATTAAATAACTTTTTAAGTTCTGCAATTCTTGGCATAATTCCTTTGTTTATATTTATTATTGTTTTATTATTCTTGCTTAATAAAAATATTTCTTTTCCGCTTACATTAACATGCTCCATTATATTTTTAGTTTCCTTTTCTTTCTTATATTATAAAATATTGGCATAAACATAAACTTATTTTATTCATCTTACTCATTATTTTTTAATATCTTTTGGGCACTCATCCGGTGTTTTAATTCTAGCTTCCACCATTACAAAAAAAGTATTACGGTAAGGTGTTTCTTTATCTCTTTTTTCTATTTTAAAGTTACTAGCTATAAGTTCTGAGTTACGTTGTACAACAATTTCGTGTTCATTTCCGAATGATTGTTCCCGATCTAAAGTATCAACATATAAAGCGTGGGAACCTTCTGGTAACTTAATCTCCCAAGCCATACCATCATTATGAAGAAAACCTTCAGCTCCACTTTTCTCAATAGATGTTGACATAAACCGTTCTTGTGTAGCTGTTAAAACATTATCTGCATATGCGGCATTTAATTTATCGATAATTTCTGATGCTTTTTTGTAACTTTCACTTGTCTTATCTGCTTTTGCCTCCGTTAACAAATCATTTACATCATTAATCCATTCTCCGGGTGTTTTTTTTCCATCTATGCCATCCAATGAAATAGAATCAATACCACGACTTAATATACCTGTTCCTTCGCTTCTATAAACTTGAACATCATTTGGTATTGTTGCACTTTGAAGAATTTGTGTTAAAGTGTTAATATTTTTAATATTTTCTTTGATAAATTTTTTATCAACTCCGTTAGCTGTCAAAGATTCTTCATTTTTTTTATTGCTTAATATTCCATTTATATCATTTGAATGAGTTTTATATGCCAAAACAGAGTCTAGTTCTTTTTTAGTAAAATTCTCAATTGGAAATGTTCCTTCGATAATAGCAGTTTTTAAATTTTCGTCCAATGCTTTAAAATCATCAGAAATCATACAACTATTCATAAAACAACAGAACATATAGAATGAAATCGGGTTATTTTTAAAATCATTAGTATATTTTCCGTTACATGAATTCATTACCTCTTTTATCATATCTTTTGACACGCTATTAAATTTTTTACAGAGAATTGGGTCAGGATTAGTATAATACTTTACAAACGCCTCGAATTTAGAATTTTTTAATTTATTTAATGTTTCATCTTTTAATGTTATTTCATCATTATCATCATCATCGTAACCAAAATGTTGATTTATAAATTCTTCTATTTCTGTCTTGCTTAGGGGTTGTCCATTTCTTTCTAATTTTTGATGTTGAGGCTTTATGTGAAATATTGATTTAAATCGATCCAAAAGTGTTGGTTTTGATTTTTGTGTTGAAGTAAGTGTAACAGTATCTCTTTGTTCTTGATACATTGCTGGAATATACGTATCATTCAGAGAGCCATCTGTTCTTGTTCTACCTCCAATTTCTTGCATTCTTCCAAAACCATTAACACCATTTGCCATAATTTATACTCCTTAATTTATATTATTTTATACTACATATATAATCGGTAGAAAAAATTAAATCTTTAGATATTTTTTTAAATTATTAAGATATGTTAAGTTTAATATCTATTTTTTTTTCTTTTATATTTATTGCTAAAATTATTAAAATATAGTAAACTTTAAGTAAGTTTCTATATATTAAAATGGAGTTAAAAATGTCACTTTCTAATTGCAAAAAATGTGGCAAGTTGTTTTTAAAAAAAAATCGTGATATATGTGATGCTTGTTATGAAGCCCAAAATAAGCTAGCCGAAGAAATATGTAATTATGTTTTATCTTTAAATAGTGAAAATGTTTCCATGACAGATATTATGGAAAAATTTAATATTAATTCAAGAGAATTTGAAACACTTTTTAATAGTGCTAAGTTTGTGCAAATAAGTGATATACTTACCGTCAAATGTATTCGCTGTGGTAGTGAATTTAAACCTGGTCGTAAAACCGGTTTTATATGTGATAATTGTATAAAAAAACTAAAATTATAGTGTATGTTATGATTAAGGTTGTAATTATTGGCTATGGAGAAATGTATGCTAATATAATTCAAGGCTGTTTAAATTCAAATGTTAAAATCGTTGGGGTATTTTATGATGAACTTATAAAGTTAAGTCCACTAAAGTTATTTTTTAAAAATATTTTTAATCCTTCACAAGACTATACATTTTCAAAAAGTCTTAATTTAAACATATTAAAAGGAAAAAGCGTTAATAGTTGTGAATTTCAAAAACAATTATTAAAATTAAATCCTGATATTATATTTGTCGGCTCCTGGAGCGAAAAATTTAAAGAAGAAATATTTAATATTCCCAAAATAGCTACAATAAATGTACATCCTTCGCTTTTACCTAAATATCGTGGTCCAAATCCATATTTACAGGTAATCTTAAATAATGAAAAATATACAGGTGTAACTTTTCATATTATGGATAAAAATTTTGACTCCGGTCCTATATTATTACAGGAAAAAATTAAAATAGAGACTTTTGATAATAGTAAAACATTAAAAAATAAAACTTGTGCTATTGTTAAAAATAAAATTCCTTATCTTATTTCGCAATTTAATAACGGTAAATATATTATACCTAAAATACAAGATGAAAATAAGGCAACATACCAAAGTGCAATTAAAGAAAAAGATGTTATAATTGATTTTAGTAAAAGTAATTCAAATGAAATTGATTGTCAAATTAGAGCAATTCTTCCTTTTTCAAAAGTTTACGTATATTTAAAAAATGAATTCTTTTATTTTGAAAATTATGAAATAATTGATAATTCAAATAAAAAAATATACAAAGAAGGAGAAATTGTTAAATTTGATAAGAACAGAACTATTTATATTGCGACAAAAGATAATAAAATTTTAAAATTAACTAATGTAAAAGCTTACGGAATATTTGGAAAAATAAAAGCCTGGTTAAAATTAGGATAAGTTTCTAGTCTTCAACAATTGTATAACGATTTTCTGCTTTAAGTTTTAATTTATATTCAATTTTCTCATCCTCTGACATATTCACCATTTTTTCTTCATCTTCTTGAAAAAATTTGATTTTTTTTACCTTAAATTGTAAATTATCATTATTATTTTTATCCATTTTGATTTTCTCCTATATAAATTACTATTAATTATACATTATAATTTTATTTTTATCAAATAAAAAAACAATATCTAATAATGTTACACTTACAATTTTAGGATTTAATTTTTTTATTAAATTATGTAGAAACAATAATTTCAATTTTTCTAACTCTTTATATAAAAAATTTAACTCGTTCAGTATATAAATTAATTTAAGTTTGATATTTTTAAATACTTAATTTGGGTATCTTTTGAAAGAACTATTAATTATACAAAAAGTTTTTAATATTTACAGGTTATAAATTGATGAATAATATATATGGAGAAATTATATAACAGATTCAAATCCAATAATATCAAGCAAAAAAATATTGGAATGACAGGATTTGAACCATTGTATAAGATATATTCTAAAATAAATTGAGCCTAAAATCAATGCTTTTCACCTTATAAATTAAATCCTAATTATGCGAATTAATGTATCAAGTGGACACAGAATGGACATGAAAAAATGTAATTGAAAAATAAAAAATCCCATTTTTAAATCTAAAAATGGGATGTAAGTATATGTGTGTTGATAAAATAAGCACATTATTCTCTTTCCAAATACCATTTATTTTAGATGTAAATAAAAAAACTAAAGATATGTTAAACAATAATAGATAAAAATTGATAATAGCATTTGCCGGTCATAGAATGAACTTTAAAGTATATTTTTGCAGCAGGTTTCAGTCCTTCTCCGATGGTAAATGCAATAACACGCATCTGTCGTCTAGAATAAGCAGTCCATACGACTGCTCTATTTTTCTTTTTTTTACATAGGTATATATTTCATCCAATTCTATAATATGAGCTTTCTCTAAAATCAAAGGATTAAAGTTAGCCAATAACTCTTGTAATAATACGTGTGCATTTTTTATCCATTTTAATACAGCAGTGGCACTTACTCCAAAAAATAGTGCTATTTTCCGTATACCTACATTGTTTAAATACATCATTAAAGCTTTGTATTTATCTTCTTTTGTGTAACGTTTAGGCTCAAGCGGGAATGTTTTGCCACAATTTGTACAAAGCATACGTTGGGTTCCTCTATTTTTACCGTTTTTTCTTACTTTATTGCTTTGGCAATGGGGACATATTGACATTAAAAACCTCCTTCTCTTAAGAATATTATACATTATTTTGCCTAATATGGCAATGAAATGTTAACAATTCCGATATATGGGGGGGGGGCAAAGCCTCCCTCCCCCATAAATTACTAATTCCCGCCGTAGGAAAGACGCCGGAATGAAATGAGGGCGGATACCACAGGCGGAAAAAAGCCAAAACCGACAGCACGAAGTCTGACAGGCGAAGTTAAACAAAGCTGCCCCGTCCGGAAGACATTAAATTAATTTTAAACTTAATTTTTATCACCCTCACCCCAAACTTTACGATTAAAATGGAAAGGGAGAATAAAAAAGTTGGAGAATGAGGTCAACAATGGCAACCCATACGCAGGTTTGAGTAATAGTCTTTAAATAATAATAAAAATATAAAGCCTTTCAGGCGGAGGTACTTTGTGTGGACAAAGTGCCCAAAACCGTAACCCGACTTGTCACTCACATTCTCACTAAACTCAACCCAAGCAGCCTTAACTCGTGCTTCGCACTCAAACAGACGGCTGCCTGTTGTTGTTTCGTTAAGTGATAATTGTTCGTGCCTGCGTATGGGTTACATTTATTGACTTTATTCTACGACTGTTTAGTATTTTTTAAAAAATCGTAAAACACAGTTTCCCCGCCTTGAGGACATTAAATTTCGTGTGGGGGGGGGGATATGGGGGGGGAGGCTTTGCCTCCCCCCATATATTACTAATTCCCGCCGTAGGAAAGACGCCCGAATGAAATGAGGGCGGATACCTCAGGCGGGAAAAAGCCAAAGCCGGCAGCAAGAAGTGCGACAGGAGAAGTTAAACAGAGTAACCCCGTCAGGAGGACGTTAAAATATTTAATTTGTTGAAGTTCGACATTAAAACCACCCTAACCCCCACCCTCTCCCTTTAGAGAGAGAAAGGATAAGACTTATTCTTATCCAACCCTCACGATTAAAATGGAGGGAGAAAATTATCCGGAAGACATCAAAATATTGAAACTTGTATACAACTTTTTACAAAACTTAGTGTAAACTTATATATAAATCCCAAAAATTATTATCAAACTTTTGAGCCGGGTGTTGATTAATAAATGGTAATAATTATGTTTTTTGTTAAAGACTAAACATTTTTATAGATATAATATAAGCTAAAATTTTTTCAATTCTTTATAAACAGAGTTTTAAATGGATATAAATTAAGACAAATCGTCTTTATCAGTCTTTTTATATTTTTGAATTGTTAATTTATCTTTTTCAACAATAAGTTCAACTTCGTCAATTACAGGATTGACTTTTAATAAATCAAAAATCGATATTGGAATAATTAATCCCCAGCTATTTCCTATATTACGAAGTTTTTTATGCATTTCTTTTCCAACAAAATATATATAATAACATTATATACATTTTATTGGACAAAAAGTTATTATTATATTATAACAAAATAGTAATATAGGTAAATTTTTATGAAGCAAAAAAAAGAAACTATTATTTTAAATCTTGATAATGATTTGTTTGCTTACAAAAGACATATTTGGGGTAGTTTTCAAGATGTTTTAAAAAATGAAAAGGAATTTATAATAAAACTTGCAGAAGAATATGAGGTTAAATTGTACACAAAAAAATAAAACTAATGTCGAAAAATTGTTAGTACAATATGGTCTTAATAAATATTTTAAATCAGTAATAACAACAAAATCAAGAAAGTATTTATATATTAAATATTATACTCCATGTGCATTTACATCTCAAGCCTTTTTGGGGACGACCCCGGCATAGTGTTGTTATAAATATTTAAATCTTCATGTTTTGATTTATAATATTGACTTAGATATTGACTGTTTTTTATTTCTTCTTCACAATATAAGATATCTTCAACGTTTCGCAAATACTCAACAAAACGCATTTGTTCTTCATCAAAATTATAATCCCTAATCAATTTCATGATGTCCATATAAATATTTTAAAGGATTTTAACATGATATTCATTATTTTTAGCTTAAATGTTAAGTTTTAAGAAGATAATTTTTGTATCTGAATATTTTTTCTCACTTAAAACTTTGTAACAATTAAAATCAACTGTCACATTAATACTTGTTTCAAGCACTAAAATAGAATTTTCATCTTTTAATAAATTATCATCTTTCACTTTATCAATAATTTTTTGATAAAGTCCCTTAAAATATGGAGGATCTGCATATATTACATCAAAACTTTGATTATAATTTGTGTTTAAAGAATTTTTAATAAATAAATTTGGAGTAAGACCTAAGTTTTTATAATTTTCCTGGATTATTTTTGCTGTTTTAAAGTCATTTTCAAAAGCAACAACATCCTTAAACCCTCTTGATAATGCTTCAAGCCCCATAATTCCGGAGCCTGAAAACATATCCAAAAAACTTTTATCATCAAAATGACCAATTAAACTATTGAGGACATTGAAAACACTTTGACGGGTTTTAGATAAAGTTGGTCGAACCGATAAAGATTTTGGAGTTATAATTTTTCGTCCGTTAAATTGACCGCCTGTTATTTGCATTCTTTTAAGTATTCATTTATTGCTTTTGCAGCACGTTTTCCTGCACCCATAGCATTTATAGCGTTTGATTCACCGTTTGGAGCAACATCTCCGCCAGCGTATACACCATCAATTGATGTTTTACCGGTTTCTTTGTCAATAACTATATAACCGCGTTTGTCAGTATTCAAATCCAAACCTTCATCATTTGCCGATGATTGAATGATAGGATTTGGCCCTGTTCCTAAAGCAACTATAACTGTATCAACATCCATATCAACAATTTTTCCTGTTGGAATAGGGCGGCGGCGACCGGATTCATCAGGCTCACCTAATTCCATGACTTCAAGTTGTAAAGTTTTTACATAACCATTTTCACCAATTATTTCATGTGGAGAATGCAAAAGTTTAAATATTACACCTTCCTCTTTAGCATGGCGAATTTCTTCTAAACGTGCAGGCAATTCAGCTTCTGTGCGACGATAAACAATATAAACTTCTTTAAACCCAACACGAACAGCTGTGCGGGCTGCATCCATTGCAACATTACCTCCGCCTATAATAGCAGCTTTTGTGCCAACTCTCAATGGTGTTGGAGAATTTTCATCATTTGCATTCATCAAATTGACACGGGTTAAAAACTCATTTGCACTATATACACCATTTAGATTTTCACCTTTAATGTTAAGCATTTTTGGTAATCCTGCACCTGAGCAAATAAATATAGCATCATACCCATCTTCTTTTAATTGGTTTATTGTAATGGATTTTCCAACAACAACATTCTTTTCAAATTTTACACCTAATTCTTTTAAGTTGTCTATTTCGCGATTCAAAACCTGACGTGGAAGACGAAATGGCGGGATACCATATCTTAAGACTCCGCCCAGTTTATGCAATGCTTCAAAAACTGTAACATCATGACCTGCTTTTCTCAAATCACAAGCTGCAGTCATGCCGGCACATCCAGAACCAATTATTGCAACTTTTTTACCGCTTGATATAATTTTGCATTCTTTTGCTTTTGAATTATCACCAACAAATCGTTCAAGTGCTCCAATAGCGACACTTTCACCTTTAATACCTAAAACGCAAGCCCCTTCACATTGACGTTCTTGAGGACAAACACGACCACAAACAGAAGGAAGCATTGATGTTTCACGAATAATTTCACCGGCTGCTTCAATATCACCTTCTTTTACCTTTTGTATAAAGCCTGGAATATTTATGTTTACAGGACAACCCTCAACACAACGTGGATTTTTACAATTTAAACAACGTGAAGCTTCAAGCCTTGCCTGGTCCGGAAGAAGATTGTTCTCAACAGCTTCAAAATTGCTGCGTCTTATATTTTTATCCTGTTCTTTTGGTCTTTGTCGTTCAATTTTTGTCATCTTTTATTTAATCTCCAAATTAATTTTTGTATATCTTACATAACTTGATTATTGTTAAACAATATTGGTTGATATATATAAAATTTTTGTACTTTTAATCAACTCTTAATATTATATTTAAAATTTAACATAAGTATAGCTGTATAACAAGTATTCGTATATTATTTTTTGCGCATCTTGCTTTGTTATTTTTTTATATTATTATAATTACGATGTAGTAATTTGGAGGTAAAAAAAGAAAATGAAAGTTACACTAGGTGCTTTTGAAACAATTAACAAAAATCAAGTAAATTTTGGATTAAAGAGTAAAAAAAACAATGTGCAAAACAGCAGTACTTTAAATCTTGGAGCAAGTGATTTTGTATACTCAAAAAATGCTTCTGAGGCTTTAAAAACTCAAAATGTTGCTTTTGGTACTGCATTACCAAACCGTTTTTTTAATTTAAATAGAAGAAGGGTAAATAATGCACCAAACTTTATTGTATCAGCTGAAGTTAGACATTATTTGAATAATAGAGCAGAACATTTGAGAAGTGTAAATGATGTTATTGCACGCAACATTAACAATAATAATGAGAACTCTGGCGAATTAATACAAGAACCAAGATTAGCAAACAATGCTCCTTCATTTTTTTTGAAGCAAAGATTTTTAAAAAATATTAAAAGTAATCTTGTAACAAATGTTGTAAGGCTTATGGATAAAGAGCCGAAACTTGCTAGAAACTTGAGTTCTGTTTTATTAACAATAAGGCTTGATAATCCTGAAGATATCAAAAGAAATGAAGGAAAATTATATTTAATACAGCATTTGGATAAATTTCATGAAGGAAATATGGATAAAGCTTTTAGATTTTCTAATAATTTAATAAATGAAACTTTTTTTAATAATAATTCATTTATACTTAGTGTTAATGCCAATGAAGGGCATACTGATTCAAGTATTTATGTTGTACCAAAAGAAGGAAATAATGAAGTTGTCGGATTTAAAATAGGCGATTTATCTCTTGGTAATGTGGGGCTTGTTGAATTTGATATAAATGATTATGGTGAAGATGGTCGGTTTTTAGATCATATAAAAATTGAAGCTAAAGATGGAGCAAAAATTTCAGGTATAAAGATTGACAAGCTTTTCATAACTGATATTCCGGATATATTATTAGATGTTCAAAATTCCACTTTAAATAATGTTGTTGAAATTGCTTCTTATATGGGTTTTGGGGAAGATGAACACAATATAGAAGAAGGAGACCCATGTCTATTAAGAGTTATTACAGATGGTTCTGCCAATCTTAAACTTAATAATGATTTAGGTTTACCAAAAATATATGGTGTGCTTGATTTTCGTGAAAATAGTCTTTATATGGAGTTTTAAGATTCAGAAGTTTAAGTGCAGATAATGATAAACTAAATTTTAACAAAACTAAAATGTATAAAGCATTTTAGTTTTATTTTTAAGCTTTTAAAACACTTGATATTTATTTTATTATGTTAATTTCCTAATTTTTTAGCTTTATCCATAGTATCAACAATTGTTTTATTTAAAATATCTTTAATGTCGCTTGTTGCTAAAACATTATTTCCAACTTCTGTGCATCCGCCTTTTGTTGTGACATTTTCAATTAATTTTTCGACATTAATATTATTTTTTAGTCCATTTAAAATCATTTTGCCTGCACCAATAGCCGTTTGGGTTGATAATCTTAATGCGGTTTCATAATCCAATCCAAGATTATAAGCGGATTTTGCAAATTCATTAATAATATAATAGTAAAAAGCGGGGCCTGAGCCTGAAAGTGCTGTTACAATATCAATTTTGTCTTCATCAACAATAACAGTTTCTCCAACACTTTGCATAATTTTTTGAGCTAAGGCTAAATCATCATCATTTGCATAAGCACCTTTGCATAAACCTGAAATTCCTTCGTTTATAAGTGCAGGGGTGTTTGGCATAACACGGATTACTTTTGCTTTATTGTTTAATTTTGTTTCTATTTTTTGTGATGAAACACCGGCAGCTATTGAAATTATAAGTTTTTTATCATTAATTTCTTTATTAATTTCATCTAAAACTTCATTAATTATAAAAGGTTTTGTACATATTATAATTATATCGTTATTTTTGACAACTTCTTGAATTGAATTATAAAAAGTTGCATTGTATTTTGTTTTAATTTCTTCAACAGTTTTTTCGTTTACATCGAAAAATGAAAAATTATTAAATAATTTTGAGTTAAAAATACCATTCATAATAGAATTTGCCATTTTACCGGCACCAATAAAACCTAATTTTTTGTTCATATAAATTTACCTTTATTAATATAATTATTTGACTAAAATGCATGTGTATTCTATCATAAGAATAACATAAAATAAAAATAAATATAAAAAGGAGAATAAAATGAGACGAACATTAGAGGGAACAAAAAGAAAAAGACAAAAAGTGAGCGGTTTCCGTGCTCGTATGGCAACACCCGGTGGTCGTGGCGTAATCAATCGTCGTCGTGCAAAAGGTCGTCATAGACTTGCTATTGTTGCTAAAAAGCTTGCTTAAGAAGGTTTTTTTTATTTATAATGCTTGCTAAAAAGTTTAGACTTAGAAAAAAGAGTGCATTTATAAATACATATTTAAACAAAAAAGTCGTGAATAACGATTTTTTTGTGTTATATGCAGGCAAATTAAAACAAAAAAATGAAGAAATTACAAAAGTTGGCTTCGTTATTTCTAAAAAATCAGTTAAGCTTGCATCAAAACGTAATAAAATAAAAAGACAAATGAGAGAAATTTATCGTAATTTTGTTTTAAATAAAGGTGAATATAATATCAATAACTTTGTTTCACTTATTTTTGTTGCAAAATCAAGGTGTTTAAAAGAAAATTTTTGTATTTTAAAAGATAAGTTTTTAGAACTTATTCAAAAAATCTAAGCAATTTAGGTAATTACATTATTGAAATTTTTACATTTCAGTGTTATTGTAAAAGAAGACTTTATTTAAAGGGCAATTATAATTAAAATAAAAATGTAAGGAAGAAAATTTGTTTGAAAAATTTACCCAAATTGCTGTTGATGTAGTTATTGAAGCTCAGTTTGAAGCTTGTTCTTTAAAGCATAAAAAAGTATATCCAGAGCATTTTCTTCTTGGATTGTTGTCTCAAAAGTATTGTTATGCCGGGAGGCTTTTAAATATTGCAAATGTTACTTTTCAAAAGCTTGTGTGTTTAGTTGAAAAGAAACTTGAAGATAAAAAATGTGATGAAAATAGTATACAAAATGTTTCTTTTAGCACTCAAGCTAAAGTTATATTAAAGAATGCTATTTCTCTTGCTACAACTTATACTCAAAGTTATGTAACACCGGAACATATCTTTATTGCACTTTTAGAGTACGAAAAAAGTTCTGTTTCTGAAATTTTAAATGAACTTGAGTTTGATATTGAAAAAAATAAAGCATTGATGTATAGGTTAATAAAACGAAATAAAAAGACAGAAAATATACACCCTGAGGAAGATTTTTCAATTGAAAATAAAGATGGAAGTTCTGAAATAGCAGCGGTTTTTGAGGATTTTAAAAATTCAAGTATTTTTAATTCTGCAATTGCAAAGTTGACTGCTTCAAATTATGAAATATTAGGTACTGAACAAATTATGCAGTCAATACTTGAAGATAAAAGTTCTGATTTTACTCAAATGCTTAACAAAACAGGTTTAAATTTAGAAAAATACTTAAATAAGTTATCCGAAATTACAAATAGAAATGAAGAATTTGAAGAAAAACAGGTTGTTTTAACTCCAAATGCTTTAAAGACATTAATTGTTGCTTATGAAACGGCAAAAGAATTTGGCGATTTAACAATAATGCCGCAACATTTTGTTTTGGCTTTGCTTAAATCTCAAAAAGGTATTGCTTATCGTATAATGAAGGAATTAAATGTTGATTTTGATTTAATAGCTTCCAATATAATAAAACCGGTGGAAAGACAGATGAATGCGGTTACAACAATTATGCGATTTGCTCATGAAGAGGCATATAATTTAGGTCTTAATATAGTTGGAACCGAATTGCTTTTGCTTGGTATTGTTGCTGAAGGAACATCTATTGCTGCAAAGGTACTTTTAAAACTTGGAGTAACTTTAAAAGAAGTTAGAATGAGTATTGAAAAGATAATAACACCATCTGATGATTATGCAAGTAAAAATCTTAAGTTATCTGAAAGGGCTAAAAACGTATTGAGCCTTGCAAGTAAAATAGCACGTAAGTATGATGTTAATAAAATAAGACCTGAACATTTACTTCTTGCTATAACAGGTGAACCTAAGTGTGTTGCTATGAAAATATTAAATGATATGGGTGTTGATATGTTGGAAATTAAGCTTGGCATTACAAAAGAACTTGAAAAGTAAACTTTTTAAAGTATAATTTACATGGTTTGTAACATAGTAGGTTAATTTGAAAGATTAAGGAGATATTGAATTGTCAAATATTAAAGTTGGTGTTGTCGGAGCTTTGGGCAAAATGGGACGTGAAGTCATCAAGGCTGTTTTTGATAATGAGTCTATGGAACTTGTTTTAGCCATTGATATGTTTAATGTCGGATTGGATATTGGTGAAATAGTTCTTAATAAAAAAATTGATGTAAAAATAGAATCAGATTTATGTCATGCTATTGAATCAAAAGATGTTGATGTAGTTGTTGATTTTACTCAACCTTCAAGTATATATAATAATGCAAAAAAAATATTAAATTCAAAAGTTAACCTGGTTATTGGTACAACAGGTTTAAATGATGAACAGCTTGAAGAATTAAAGAATTTAACATATGAAAATCATGTTTCAACTTTAATAGCTCCAAATTTTTCAACGGGAGCTGTTTTATTGATGATGTTTTCGAAAATGGCTGCAAAATATTTTGATAATGCTGAAATTATTGAACTTCATCACAATCAAAAGAAAGATGCACCATCGGGTACTGCAATTAAAACTGCGAAGATGATAGCTTCTGTTAAAGATAATTTTGAAAATGGAAATTGTGAAGAAGTTGAACTTATAAAAGGTGCCCGTGGAGCCAAAGCAGATTCAAATGTGAGAATTCATTCTGTTAGGATGCCTGGATTTATTGCATCTGAGGAAGTGATTTTTGGTGAAAACGGACAAATTTTAACTTTAAGACATGATTCAATGAATCGTGAATGCTATATGAAAGGGGTCTTGCTTTCAATAGATTATGTTTATAAGCATAAAGAGTTTGTTTACGGGTTGGAAAATATTTTAAGTTTTAACTAAAAAAATAAAATAATTAATAAGAAAAGGAATATACATAATGAGAAAACCAAATTTAGCAGTATTAGGTGCAACAGGTGTTGTTGGAAGCCGTATTTTAAGTATATTAGAAGAAAATAAGGTTGAGTATAATGAAATAAAATTTTTGGCTAGCAGCAAAAGTGCAGGCAAAAAAATAATGTTTAATGGCGTTGAACATACAGTTGTTGAAGCTACACCAGAAGCGTTTGAAGGAGTAAATATTGTTTTAGCTTCAGCAGGTGGTTCTACAAGTTTAAAACTTGCAAGTGAAGCAAAAAAAAGAGGTTGTGTTTATATTGATAATTCATCAGCTTTTCGCATGGAAAAAGATGTTCCGCTTGTTATTGCAGGTGTTAATGATGATGATTTAAAAAAACACAATGGAATTATTGCAAATCCAAATTGTTCAACATCTCAATTAATGCTTGTATTAAAACCGTTAAATGACAAATATAAAATAAAAAGACTTCTTGTTTCAACCTATCAAGCTGTTTCAGGGGCAGGGCTTGCTGCTATAAATGAGCTAAAGGAAAATGTTGAAGCTTTTAATAAGGGTGAAGAATTTGAAAATAAAAATTTTAAAAAGCCTATTGCATATAATGTAATACCTCAAATAGACGTATTTTGTGACAATGGTTATACAAAAGAAGAAATGAAAGTTACAAACGAAACACGCAAAATATTGCATTTAGATGAATCTATTCCAATATCTTGCACTGCTGTTCGTGTTCCTGTTTTTGTTGGACACAGTGAAGCTGTTGAAATTGAATTTGAAGAAAATGTTGATGTTAATGAAGTTCGTAAAATTTTAAGCAACACTTATGGTGTTGAAGTTGTTGATGATATTGACAACTATGTTTACCCAACACCAAGAGATTGTGAGGGTAAAGATCCTGTTTATGTTGGACGTATTCGTAAAAGCATCGGGTTTAAAAATGGTATTACCTTATTTTGTGTTGCTGATAATTTGCGAATTGGGGCCGCTTTAAATACAGTTCGTCTTGCTCAAAAAGTTATTGAAATGGGGTTATATTAAATAAACTATGCTTGAGTTATTAGTGTTATATACTCTAAATACCTTTGAAAAAACCGGATATTCAATAAAAAAAGAAATAACAAAAAAGTTTGGTACTTTTATTCAGCCTTCAAGCGGTGGGTTGCATCCGCTTTTGAAAAAACTTGTTCAAAAAAGGGTTATTGATGAAAAGAAAATTTTAACAGAAGGCGGCAAAAAGTTAAGTTATTTTTATTTAAATAAAGATAGCTTAAAATATTTTTCAAAAATTTTTGTTAAACCCTTATCAAATAATCCAAATGTTTTTTTAAATGAGGTTTTTCTCAAACTTGCTGTTTTTAGTATGGCTAAAAATGAAGAGCGTGTTATTTTTATAAATAATGCTGTTCAAAATTTAAATATTTTTATAATTGATGCTAAAAACACTTTAGATGACGAATATTTAAAATTAGATTTTTATCAAAAAACTTTAATAAAATATCAAATAAGTGTTTTTGAAAATTTATTAAAACATATTGAAAGGTTTAATAATTTTGATGAGAGCAATAATAAGTGAAGTTAAACCAAATTCAATAGCCTGGGAATTTGAACTTGAAGCTGGTGATAAAATTATTAAAGTTAATGATAAAGAGTTATTGGATTTAATTGATTTTAATTTTGAAACTACATCAAACGAGTATACGTTAACTGTTGAAAAAAAAGATACGGGAGAAATTGAAGTTTTAGAAATTGAAAAAGATGATGATGAAGAACTTGGAATTGTTTTTGAATCGGCTGTTTTTGATGGCGTAAAACGTTGTCTCAATAAATGTATTTTTTGTTTTGTTGACCAACAACCTCATAATTTGCGTAAAACTTTATATATAAAAGATGATGATTATCGACTTTCTTATCTTCAGGGAACTTATGTAACTTTAACAAATTTGAAACAAGAAGATAAAGAACGAATTGAAAAATTGAATTTAGGACCTTTGTATGTTTCTGTGCACACTACAAATGGTGAGTTGCGGAAAAAAATGTTAAACAATAAAAACGCTTACAAAATTTTAAATGAGCTTGATTGGTTAAAAAAAATAAATATTCCTATCCATTGCCAGATTGTCTTGTGCCCGGGGTATAATGATAATCAGGAATTGATAAAAACTTTAAATGATTTGTATAAATATAAAAAAATAGTAAAATCAGTTGCTATTGTTCCTGTGGGAATTACTAAATATCGTCAAAATAATGATTTAAAAAAAGTTGATTATAATGTTGCAAAAAGAACTATTGAAATTGTAAATGATTTTAATTTGACAAAAAAAACTAATTTTGCACAACTAAGTGATGAATTTTTTATTTTAACTCATAGTGATATTCCTGATAAAAAATACTATAAGCATTATGCCCAGCTTGATGATGGAGTTGGTACAACAAGAATCATCCTGGATGATTTTGCAAAATATGAAAAAAAATTGCCAAAGAAAATAAAAAAAGAAAAAACCTTTCATTTTATTTTGTCAAAATCAAGCTTAAAGGCGTTTGATATTATTGTTAAAAGATTAAATCAAATTGAAAATTTAAATGTTGTTAAAGTTATTGTTGAATGTAAATTTTTTGGCGATGATATAAATGTGTCCGGTTTAATTGTTGGTAATGATATATTGAAAACGTTAAAAAATCAGGAAAATTTAAATATAGTTTTACCCTCAATTATGCTAAAACCATACACAACAAGTTTTTTAGATGATATGACAGTTGAAGATTTGGAAGAAAAACTAAATTCTAAAATTCATATTATTAAAGATTTTTATTCTGTTTCGGAAATTATTAAGTTGTGTTGTGAATTTTAGTATCCTGTTACATCAATGTATGTATCTATTAAATTGTATGATATTCATTATTTATAACTTATATGCGTTGATTAGTTAATATCATATAAAAAACATTTAACTTCGTGAGAATTTGAAATAAAAACATTTGAAGGTGAATAATCTTTGCATTTTGGAAATGAATACGGACATCTGGTATAAAATTTGCATCCTGAAGTTAAATTTTTTAACGATGGAATTTCACCTGATATTAATGATTCATCAGTATTATACTTTTCTTCTATTTTGGGTATAGAATTTATAAGTGCTTTTGTATATGGATGTTTATAATTTGTAAAAATATCATCTTTTTTACCGAATTCAACTATTTCGCCTAAGTACATAATGGCAACATAATTTGAAATATAATTAACAACTGATAAATCGTGAGAAATAAATAAAATTGTTAAATTAAGCTTTGATTTTAAATCAAGAAGTAAATTTATAATTTGTGCCTGGATGGAAACATCAAGTGCGGAGACCGGTTCATCTGCAATTATAAGTTCCGGCTTCAATATTAAAGCCCTTGCAATTGCAATTCTTTGTCTTTGTCCACCTGAAAACTCACTTGAATAACGATTTAAACTTTTAATATCAATTCCTGTTAATTTGCAAATTTCATAGATGCGGTCTTTAATGCTATTTTTATTATCCTTTTTATGAATTAAAAGTGGTTCTTTTAAAATATCAAAAATAGTCATTTTGGGATTTAAACTTGCATAAGGATTCTGAAAGATAAGCTGAACTTTTTTTCTATAGTCAAAAAGTTGCTGTTTGTTAAATTTATAAATATCTTCGCCATTATAATAAATATGCCCACTATTAAGTTTAAGCATTTTTAAAATACATTTCCCTAAAGTTGTTTTTCCACAACCAGATTCACCTACAAGACTTACAATTTGCCCTCGTTTTAATGTAAGATTTATGCCATTAAGTATATTAATATATTCAGTTTTATTATCTAAAAAATTATCACTTACCTTAAATTTAAGTTGTGCATTTTCAATTTTAAGAATTTTATTCATAAAAAAATTATAACAAATTTTAAATAAAAAATCGAATATCTAGTTGATTAATATACATTTGGGGAATATGTGAAAATATGTATGGTATTATAATTTTAAATAGTATTATAATATAATTTTATATAATATTATATATTGATAATAAAAGATGGAAAAAAGTATGAACATATCCGGTTTAAAAAAAGAACAACTTGAAGATGAGCTTATTAAATATGTAAATTCTTATTTTGTTAATTTGCAAAAATGGCAAAAGGTTAATAATATTGTTAGCCGTATTATGACAGAAAAAAATCCTTATGTCGTTCATAAAGAAATAAAGGATGATTTGCATTGGATTTTTGGTATTGATTTTTATGTTGTGTATTTAAGAAAAAAATATACTAAAAAATTTAACTATTCATATCATTCAAATGACAAATTTAAATTATACAAGGATTATATACAAGATTTTATACAAAAAAATAACGATTATATTATAAAAGATAATAAAGAAGTTATATGTGAAAATATTGCACCTGAATATAATATATTTTTTATCAAACAGGATGAGAAAGTTATTGGTTTCTTCCTAACACATTCTTTGGAAGATAAATTTTCCGATATGGATAATAATATATTTAATGTTATTGTTAATAGTTACTCTCTTTCATTAACAAATTATAATTACTATAATAAACTTGAAGTTGCAAATATGCGTAAATTAAATTTAATTGAAAATATTTCAAGGGAATTTAAACCAATGTTAAATAATATTTTAGAATATGCAAGTTTACTAAATTTACATAAAACTCTTTCTTTAAAGAAAAAGCAAAATTATATAAATTATATAGAGAAAAATGTTACGTACTTAAAAAATCTAATCACTAATATATTTGCATTATCAAATGAAGATTTTAAAACTACAAAACCGGAATTAACAACCTTTAATTCTCGTGATGCAATAATATATACTTTAAATATTCTTGATGATTTTATTAAACAACGTAATATTAATTTTATTACCTCAATTATTGCACATGATATTTTTGCTGATTTAACTAAATTTAATCAAATTATTTTTTCACTTGCAAATAACATGATAAAATTTGCAAATGATAACGATGTCATATATGTTACATCTTATATTGATAAGAGGCATTTTTATTTAGAATTTAAGAATAAAATGAATAAATACATAGATTCAGACTTTACAACAAGTAATGATATATATTATTTTAATAGTCAATCTGCGGATTTATCAATAATTAAAAAAATAGTTAAACAACACAATGGCAAGATAAAATTCTTATTTGATAAACCTACAAATACAATTTTTCTAAGCCTATCAATACCTTTATTAAGTCAGGAATATGAAAAATAAATTACTTAATAAATTTTATTATATAGAAGTATCTTCTGATAATTTTTTTATAGCATTTTTTACATCAAATGTTATATCTTTTATAAATTCAACGAATAACTTAGACACGCTTTGATTGTCAACAACATTAAAAGCACCATAGATAGGGTCTTTTGAATTACGAAATCTCATTTGTCTATCTTTTCTTTCGATTAATTCAAAATCAACTTTTTCGCCTAAACGTTTTTTTAAGTCTTCATCTAAAACAAATGCCATTTATTGAATCTCCTATTTAATATATATCTATCTATATATATAAAAAATATATATTCAAAAAAATTGATTAAAATAACAATAAATTTTACAATTCTTAATATTTGACTTAAAAAAATAAATAATAAAATAAGGGATTTATATATAAGTTTACACTAAGTTTTGTGAAAAATTGTATATTATCAAATTTCTTTAATATCTCCACCCTTCCCTTTTAAGCGTGGGGGCATGGTGAGGGTGTCAAAATTGTTAAACTTCAACAAATTAAATATTTTAATGTCCTCCGGACGGGGTTACTCTGTTTAACTTCGCCTGTCGCACTTCGTGCTGTCGGCTTTGGCTTTATTTCCGCCTGAGGTATCCGCCTTCATTTCATTCGGGCGTCTTTTCTACGGCGGAAATTAGTAATATATGGGGGGGGGGGGGAGGCTTTGCCTCCCCCCCATATCCCCCTACACGAAATTTAACGTCCTCCGGACGGGGCAACTGTATTTATTTTTTTCAAAAAATTAAACAGTTTTAGAATAAAGTCAAAAAATGTAACCCATACGCAGGCACGAACATTTATTACTCTCTTGAATTTCCTTCAAGCTCAAAGCACTTCGCCTGTCGCACTTCGTGCTGCCGGCTTCGGCTTTTTTCCCGCCTGTGGTATCCGCCCTCATTTCAATCGGGCGTCTTTCCTACGGCGGGAATTAGTAATATATGGGGGGGGGAGGCTTTGCCTCCCCCCATATCCCCCACACACGAAATATTTAAAATTTTTTTCAAAAAATTATTTAAAAATATTTTAATATCCTCCGGACGGAGAAACTTTGTGTAAAGTTGTATATAAGTCCCTAAAAAAAACAGGTTGAATAATAATGCTTTTATATGTTAAAATAAAGCTTATATGGTAGATTATCCAATTTTATATAAAGTTCAATTAATGATAAAAAACATAATAACAAGTCCTGATATAACCTATATTTTACAGTCATTTATATCACTTGGACTTGTTATTGGTTTAATTTACTTAAGTGCTTTTTTATATAAAAAATTAACAATGGTTACATCAAAAAAAATCAATAATACTAAAGAAGAGATTATAGATAAAAATAAATTAAACATTGTTTCATCTTTACCTCTGGGTAATAATAAGAGCTTATATGTGGTTGAAATAAATGGTAAAACTTTGCTTTTAGGAGTTTGTGAAAACAATATATCTTTAATAAAAGAGCTAAGTACAAATACACAAACATCGTATAAAAATGTTCAAATTAAAGATAATGTAAAAATAAGTAATAATAGTATTATAAATAGTAAAGAAAAAGAAGAAACTAAGGAACAACAAAATACAAAGTCTTCAGCTGATGAATTAAATGAACTTATTCGAATATGCAATAAATATTTATAAATAAGGATAAAATATACTATATGGAAAAAAAAGTTAAAATTGGAAATAAAATAATAGGCAATAATGAACCGTGTTTTATTATTGCTGAAATCGGAATAAATCATAATGGTTCTATTGAAATAGCAAAAAAAATGATAGATGTTGCTAAAACCATGGGATGCGATGCTGTTAAATTTCAAAAACGTACCGTTGATGTTGTTTATACTAAAAAAGAGCTTGATATTCCTCGTGAAAGTATTTTTGGTAATACCAATCGACAGCTTAAAGAAGGACTTGAACTCGATTATAAAGAATATTATGAAATAGATAAATATTGTAAAGAACTAGATATTATTTGGTTTGCTTCTTGTTGGGATGAAGCATCTGTTGATTTTATTGAACAATTTGACGTTCCTTGCTATAAAGTAGCATCTGCTTCATTAACGGATGATGGTTTATTAAAATATATAAAAAGTAAGAATAAGCCTATATTACTTTCAACCGGAATGAGCAGTTTATCACAAATAGACCATGCTGTAAGCATTTTAAGCGAAGATAATTTAGTTTTATATCATGCTACATCCACTTATCCAACAGATTTAGAAGAAATTAATCTTAATGTAATAAAAGACTTCAAAAAACGTTATAATTGTCCAATTGGCTATTCAGGTCATGAACGTGGAGTTATGCCAAGTGTTTTAGCTGTAGCATATGGTGCTAATAGTGTTGAACGACATATTACACTTGATAGAACAATGTTTGGAAGTGACCAGGTTGCAAGTCTTGAACCTCAAGGATTGTATCGTCTTGTTCGAGATATTCGTCAGGTGCCTATAGTTTCAGGTGATGGTGTTAAAAAGGTTTATAATTCTGAATTACCTATAATAAAAAAACTTCGCAGGAAAATTACAGTTAATGTCTAGCAATTTAAAATTTAAAGATAAAATTAAATTAATCATATCCGATTTTGACGGTATATTTACGGATGGTTCAATATTCATAAGTGATGACGGACAAACTTCATATAAAAAATTATCGTATCAAGATATTATGGGCGTTTCAATACTTATAAAAAACAATATTGAATTTGCTATAATTTCAGGTGAAAAAAATGGTGCAATTTCATATTTAAAAAATAAATTTCCAAAAATTATTGTATACGAAGGAATACGTGATAAGTTAAATATTCTAAAAAATATAATTAACGAATATAATATTAATATAGATAATATTGCTTATATTGGTGATGATATTAATGATATAGAATGTTTAAAATTTGTAAATAATAAGTTTACAGTTAAAAATGCAAATTATAAAGTCAAAAAAGTTGATAATATTCAAATTATTGAAAAAAATGAAAATGGAACTGGAGCTTTTCGCCATCTGGTTGATGAGGTTATTATAAATAATGAAAAATTTTCTTAAAAAATTTGTTGCAAAAATAAAAAAACTTGATAATTCGGTAAAACTATATGAAGATTCGTCAAATAAAGTGTTTTTACCTTCATATTCATTTGTAAATTTAGGAATTGCACTTACTGAACTTGGCGAATATAAAATGGCATATGAAACATTTAAAACATCATCAAATATGGCAAATGCCTGTCCTAATGCACATATAAATTATGGTATATCAAATTTACAAAATGGCAAATTTGATGAAGCTTGTAAAAATTTCTATGAAGCTATAAAACTTGACAAGCATAATGCAAAAGCATATATTATGCTCGGGTATACAATGAGTGAAAAAAAGGATTATGAAAAAGCTTTTAAATATTACGAAAAAGCTAAAAAAATTAGTCCTAAAAATTCACTTTTATACTTAAAATGGGGAATTACTTTATTAGAACTTAACAAACAAACTGAAGCTATTAATTATTTTAAACTTTCAGTAAATTATGATAGCGAAAATATACCTGCCATTTTCTTACTTAGTGTCACACAAACAGAACTCGGACTTTATAAAGATGCTTATGAAAATCTAAAGATATTATTAAATATTTCTCCAAATCACTATGATGCAATAAATATTATTTCATACTGTGCTTTAAAAATAAAAAATTATGATGAAGCTATTTATTATGCAAATATGTTTTTAAAAGTTAATAAAAATCTTCAAAGTTTTCTAATAATAGCTCAAAGTTTGCTTGAAATTAATAATATAGTTGAATCATTAAATGTTTATGAAACTGCACTAAAAGAATTTGAAAACAGTTTAGATTGTGAATTTTATATTTTATATTCAAAAGCTTTAATGAAAAATAAAAATTATGATGAAGCATTAAAATATTTAAATAAGTCCATTGAGCTTGATGAAAATAATGCAGCTTCATATTATTGTCTTGCTTGTTTGTATATGGAAAAAGGCGAATTAGAAGAAGCATATAGATTTTTTGAAAAAGTTAAAACATTAAACCCAAATGATATAAATGCGATAATAAATATGGGATTAATTTCAATAAATATGCAACAATATGATAGAGCTATTATTCTTTTAAACTCAATCTTAGAAATTACAGATAATGTAATAAATATTGAAAATCATATTGCAAGTGCCTATTTTTTAAAACATGATTTTGATAATGCAATTAAATATTATCAGAAAAGTCTTGATAAAATGCCTGAAGATATTAAAAGTTTAAAAGAAATAGCAAAAATATATATATACAAAAATGACTATGAAACTGCTTTAAAACATATAAGAAAAGCATATAAAATTAACAAGAAAGATGAAGAAGTTTGCTACATTTATGGAAATATATTTGAAAATATTCATCATCCAAAGTTTGCTATTGAAAAATATGAAGAAGTTTTAGTTATAAATAAGTTACACAAAGATGCGATATTTGGCAAATTAAGGGTTTTAGTGAGTTTAAATAAACATAATGAAGCCAATATATTTTTAAAAGAAGTCGAATCTATTTTAGACACTAATGAATATGAAACTCAAAAAAAGTTAATAAAAATATAAAAAATACTTGATTATTATTACAAAATAAAGGATAATAATATTTGCAAATTTAAAATAAAATGAATGAGGCGAAAAAAGTGGGAATTGTAGTTCAAAAATTTGGCGGAACATCATTAGCTGATACAGATAAAATAAAAAATGTAGCAAAAGCTGTAATAAAAGAAAAAAATAATGGTAATGATGTTGTCGTTATTGTTTCAGCAATGGGGCATACAACTGATTATCTTGTAAAATTATCAAGTGAAATATCCAAAAATCCAAACAAACGTGAAATGGATATGCTTTTATCAACAGGGGAACAGGTTTCAATAGCCTTATTAACAATGGCTATACAAGAAGAAGGGTACGAAGCTATAAGCTTAAATGCTTCACAAGTTGGTATAATTACTGAAAAAGTTCATTCAACCGCTCGAATTATTGATATAAAAACTGATAAATTAAATAAGATATTAAACGAAGGGAAAATAATAGTAGTAGCCGGCTTTCAAGGGGTAACAGAAGATGGTGAAATTACAACACTTGGTCGTGGCGGTTCTGATACCTCAGCTGTGGCAATTGCAGCAAGTTTAAAAGCACAAAGATGTGATATATATACAGATGTTGAAGGTGTCTATACAACAGACCCACGTATTGTGCCAAATGCAAGTCGTTTGGAAATAGTATCATATGAAGAAATGCTTGAACTGGCAAGAACAGGTGCAAATGTTCTTCATCCACGTGCTGTTGAAACAGCTAAGGTTTATAATGTGCCGCTTAGAGTTCGCAGCACTTTTAAATTAGAAAACTTAGGAACATATATTATAGGGGTTAATGAAATGGAAATAAGTAAAAATGTAACGGGTGTAGCTGCAGATACAACACAAGTTCGTATTGTAATATGTGATGTTCCAGACCAACCCGGAAATGCCGGTAAAGTATTTGAAAAACTTGCTCAAAGTAACATAAGTGTCGATATGATTATACAATCATATGCACGACATAATCTTAATACTAATGATATTGCTTTTACGGTTGATGAAAATGATTTAAAAAATACATTAGAAATTCTCGAAAATGTTAAGAAAGAATTGAATGCTAGCAATATATTTGTTGACGATGATATAGCAAAAGTGTCTATTGTTGGTGCAGGTATGATAGACCGCCCAGGTATTGCTTCATCTATGTTTAATGCACTTGCAAAAGCAAATATAAATATTAAAATGATTTCAACAAGTGAAATAAAAATAAGTTGCTTAGTTAATAAAAATGATGCCAAAAAAGCAATACAAGTACTTCATTCCACTTTTGAATTAGGAAGTGATGAAATAGCCGAAGTTAAAGGCGATTTGCCAAACTTTGTTTAATATATAATGCTTTTGGGCGGCAGCCGACAAATTTGCGATAATTAATTAAAATAATGTCGGCTGCCGCCCAGCTATTTTAAACAATATTCGTCAACAATATTTTAATAATGTATAATTATTTATATACATAATTTTGTGTGTTGTATGTATTGTTGTGAGTATAAACAAAATGAATAATGAAATAAAAATAGTTAACGCAAAAGAAAATAATTTAAAGAATGTAAGTTTAAACTTACCAAAAGACAAACTTATAGTTTTTACAGGTGTTTCAGGAAGCGGCAAAAGTTCACTAGCATTTGATACAATTTTTGCCGAAGGACAGCGTCGTTATATTGAAAGCTTGTCAACTTATGCACGTCAATTTTTAGGTCAAATGGATAAACCTGATGTTGAATCAATCGATGGACTTTCACCTGCTATATCTATTGATCAAAAATCAACAAGCAATAACCCAAGAAGTACTGTTGGAACAATTACTGAAATTTATGACTATCTGCGACTTTTATATGCACGTATTGGTCATCCATTTTGTCCAAAATGTGGTGAACCAATAAAACCACAAACTATTGATGAAATAATAAATAAAATTTTAGACTTACCTCAAAATTCAAAATTGCAAATTATTTCGCCAATAGTAAAAGGTAAAAAAGGCGAATTTTCAAACCTTTTAAAAGAATTAAAAGATGAAGGATTTTTAAGAGTCAAAATTGACAACGAAATATACTTGCTTGATGAAGATAACGTTAAACTTGAAAAAACTAAAAAACATACAATAAGCATAATTATAGATAGAGTTGTTGTTAAAGAAGAGGCAAAAAGTCGTATAACACAAAGTGTAGAGCTTGCTTTACAAAAGTCAAAAGGACTTGTTATTGTTGATATAGTTGATGAAAACCGTGAAATAATTTTTTCGGAAAAATTGGCCTGTCCAAAATGTAATTTAAGTTTTGAAGAATTAAACCCACGGATATTTAGTTTTAATGCACCATATGGAGCTTGTGAAAGTTGTAATGGTATAGGTGCTCATTTTCAAATAGACGAAAATTTGATAGTTCCCGATAAAACAAAAAGCATTCGTCAAGGTGTCATATATCCATGGGCAAAAACAGGTAACCCATATTATACTGATATTTTAACTTGTGTTTGTAATCATTTTAACATAAATATGGATAAACCATTTGAGGATTTAACATTAGAAGAACAAAATATAATTTTATATGGTTCAAAAGGGGAAAAAGTAAAATTATATTATCAAAGTTTTAATCGAGACGGATATGATATAAGAAATACACCATTTGTTGGTGTAATTCCATATTATATGAAAAAATATAATGAAACAAACTCGGATGATATTCGTGAAGAAATACAAAAGTATATGACATTAATCCCTTGCAAAGCTTGTGGTGGAGCAAGATTAAAAGATTTTCCGCTTGCAGTTAAAATAAACGGAGTAAATATTTATGAGCTTACTCAAATGAGTATTGATAAAAGTTTAGAATTTATATCAAACTTATACTTAACATTAAATGATTATGAAATGAATATTGCAAAACAGTTATTGGATGAAATTCGAAATCGATTAAAATTCCTAACAGATGTTGGTTTGTCATATCTAAATTTATCAAGAATGGCATTAACACTCTCAGGCGGTGAAGCCCAGCGGATTCGTCTTGCAACACAAATTGGAAGCGGACTATCAGGTGTTTTGTATGTGCTTGATGAGCCATCAATAGGACTTCACCAACGGGATAATGATAAACTTATTAAAACCCTTATAAAACTTCGTAACCTTGGAAATACTTTAATTGTTGTAGAACACGATGAAGACACAATGAAAAATGCCGATTATATTGTTGATATTGGTCCTTATGCCGGTATAAATGGTGGAAAAGTTGTAGCTCAAGGTGATTTAAATGATATAAAAAAATCAAAAGAATCATTAACCGGCCAATATTTAAGCGGAAAATTAAAAATCCCGTTTAATAAAACACCAAGAGAAGGTAATGGTAAGTATTTACAAGTTAAAAACGCACATTTAAATAACTTAAAAAATATCAATGTAGACATACCATTAGGCAAAATAGTTGCAGTTACAGGTGTTTCAGGAAGTGGCAAATCGAGTTTACTTCAGGATCTGGTTTATGAGTTTGCACTTCATAAACTTCGCGGCAATAAGCCGAAACCACAAGGTGTTGATGATATTTTAGGATTTGAGAATATTAATAAAATTGTTGATATTGACCAAAGTCCAATAGGAAGAACACCAAGGTCAAACCCGGCTACATACACGGATGTCTTTGGTTATATTCGTGATTTATACTCCAAAACAAACGAAGCAAAACTTAGAGGCTACAAACCTGGACGATTTAGCTTTAATGTTAAAGGCGGCAGGTGTGAAGCTTGTAAAGGTGATGGTGTCAATAAAATTGAAATGAACTTTTTATCTGATGTATACGTAAAATGTCCCGTTTGCGAAGGCAAAAGATATAATCGTGAAACATTAGAAGTTAAGTATAAAGGCAAAGATATTTCTGATGTTTTAAATATGGATGTAAAGGAAGCGTTATCGTTTTTTGAAAATATTCCTACAATAAAAAGCCGTCTTCAAACGTTATATGATATAGGTTTGGATTATATAAAACTCGGTCAAAGTGCAACAACATTATCAGGTGGTGAAGCACAGCGGGTAAAATTAGCTTCTGAGTTAAATAAAAAAGCAAGCGGCAAAACTTTATATATTTTAGATGAACCATCCGTTGGCCTTCACTGGTTTGATTTGGATAAACTTATTGAGATATTAAATAGACTTGCAAACCAGGGAAATAGCATTTTAATTATTGAACATAATTTAGATTTAATTAAAATAGCTGACCACATTATAGACTTAGGTCCCGAAGGCGGAATAAATGGTGGAGAAGTTATAGCACAAGGTTCTGTTTTTGAAATTATGAATAACAAAAACTCATTTACAGGTGAATATTTAAAAAAATTATATGACGAGCAAAAGTAATATTATTGTTTAGTCTAACATTTATGTAAATTTTTCTTAACATTTCCTTATTTAAATAGCAAATTATTTTTTTACGGTTTTTATATGAGTATAAATATTTGTGTTTTAAGAAAAATAGGAGGGAAAAGGGCATGAGAATCAATAGTATTAATTTGGGAGTAACAAACAAACATAGCTTCTAGAGTAAAAAAAGGTATGAAGCAAGCAACAAGTTTTGGCATGAAGATGAATAATCAATCGATGAATCAAAAAGATAAAGTTTCGTTTGGTGCACCATTTGATTTTTTTGATGATGTTTTATCATTTTTAGATGATGTCGCTGGTGGTTTTGGAGAACTAACTGCATCCGTTCATGAGGGAATAAAGGAGATTTTTACAGAACCAAGTACTCCACGAGAAAGAAAAGCTAGACAAATTGTTAATAAATATGCAACAAAGTCTTTTTCAACAGCAGCAACTATAGGACAAATTCCATTTGCTGATTCTGCTTTTCTTGCAAATCAACAACAAGAAATGGTTAAAGAAATCGCGTTGGATGCATATCATATGAATGAAAGAGAGTTACCAAAAGTACTAAAGAATGTAGGATTAGGTGCAAGTCTTGTTGGTAGTAATCTTGCAAAAGAAGCATTAGAAGCTGTTGAAGAGGGAGCAAAAGAAGTTGCTGCAAGAGGAGTCGCTGAAACAGCCTCAGAAGTTGCAAGTCAAATTCCCGGAATTGGCACAATTATAAAAACATCTATTGCCACAACAGGCACAAAAGCCATTGGTGAAGCAACTATAAAATATTGCAAAAAACATGCATAGACAGAAGAGAGGTTGAATGTTTATGATTAATTCTTTAAATAATTCTAGAAACAATAATATTAATACTTTCAAATCTCAAAATTCAAAAATTGTCACAATAGAAGAACCTAAAACAAAAATATTAAAAGATGTTGCTTTTTTTGCAGCTGAATTTGCAACAATTAAAGTTGCAAATTCGGGTTTTAAGAGTTTAAAAAAATTGACACCATTCGAAGCCATTGGAGGTAGTTTATTGGCTATGACATTGGCTTTTATGAAGTCTGGTAGTAAAAAAACAAAAAAGGAAATAAAAATTAATAATAATAATAATAATGAAAAAGAAACAGTCAAAAAAGCTTTAATTAAAAATACTTTTTTTGAAACCCTTTTAGTGCCAACACTTGTATTCTTAGGTTGTATGGTAACCGGTAAAAAAGAAAATATAAAAAATAATGTAAAAGAAACTTTAGCTTGTGTAGGAATTATATCAGGTTTAAATTGTCTTTTGAGTGGATTAATTAATAAATCAATATATGATAAATATAATAAAAGCATGCAAAAAAGCAAAACCACGCCATTAATAATTGGAAGGATATAATAAATGAAAATTAATAATAATTTATATCTATATAATCCTAAAATTTTAAAACAAAAATATCAAAAAACAAATTTCAAATCAAATGAACAAAATAATAATTTTGTTATGATTAAAACACCTGTGTCACCAATTATGAATTTTCTTATTGCGTCAAATATCTCTTTTCCAATCTTACAAAAACAAAAAAATAATTCTAAAGTTTGGGATACATTTAGTATTCTTTTATTAGGGGTGACATCTACAATTTATGCACCTCATAAACATTATATTGAAATTAAAAAGAATAAAAGTAAAGATAAATCAGTAAAAGAATACCTGATAAGTAAACAAATACGAGAAGCAATAAGCTTAAGTGCCGGTTCTTTACTTTTAGCAGATGGAATCAATAATAAAAGTTATGATAAAAAAACAAAACCTTGGCTAATAGGTTTAAGCATAACTGCCTGGGGTGCAAGCATTATAAATAACTTAACTGCTTATTATAATTATAAAAAGGAAAATAGGCAAGAAATAGTGGAATAAAATTAAAATAAGAAAACAAAAAACTTTTATCTGTAAAAAGATGCATTTATTTTTCATTAAATATACTTGAAGTTTAACACCTACAGATGTTTAATTGATGCAATGTGTCGATATTTAAAAAATATTATGAAAGGCATGGGATTTTAATTAATGCAAATAAATAGTTTTCATTATCTTTCATTCCACAGCTCGGATGAAAATTATAAAGATAAAAGAAGAAAACAATATGAAGAACATGTAAAACATAAGCGAGATAATGATTATGCTTATAAAATTTATAATGATCCTTCATCAGCTCCCGACTTTCTTAAGTATGAAGCTGAAGGGTTTAATCTTGCTTATCCAAACTGGCGGAATAACCCAATGCTTGTTCATCAATTGAAACAAGACACAATTTGGGCAAGAGTAACAGGAAAAATTAACCCGGGGCTTTTTGAATATCATTCTATTCCGTTTTTTGAAGTTTTATTTAGTTTATTAATGATTCCTTTACCTATAATTATGAAGAAAAAAAAATGGAAAATTTTTCCTCAAAAAAGTGATACTTTTAATCATGTAATAAATATATTAATATCATTACTTGGAGTTAATATGGCATTAGATAGTATTTATTATATTTTTACAGGTAAAAATTTTGATAAATTTTTAAAAGATAAGTTTAAAAAGGAGAATAAAAATAAAGATAGTTGAAAATTTTCATTATCTTTCATTCCACAGCTCGGATGAAAATTATAAAGATAAAAGAAGAAAACAATATAAAGAACATGTAAGACATAAGCGAGATAATGATTATGCTTATAAAATTTATAATGATCCTTCATCAGCTCCCGACTTTCTTAAGTATGAAGCTAAAGGATTTAATCTTGCTTATCCAAACTGGCGGAATAATCCAATGCTTGTTCATCAATTGAAACAAGACACAATTTGGGCAAGAGTAACAGGAAAAATTAATCCGGGGCTTTTTGAAAGTCATTCTATTCCATTTTTTAATATTTTAATGGGATTGAGTACAATACCTATCACAGTATACTTCAAAAAGAAAAATTTTAAAATTTTCCCTAAAAAAAATGATACTTTTAATAATGTCTTTTTATATTTATTTTGTTTAGGTGGACTTACTATGTCAATTGATAATACATGTTATATATTTACAGGTAAAAGAATAGATAAATTTTTAAAAGATAATTTTAAAAAGGAGAATAAAGATAATTAAAAACACAATACACATACGGGATTTTAAGTAATGAATAACAAAAATTCATTTACAGGTGAATATTTGAAAAAAATATATGATAAGCAAAAGTAATATTATTGTTTAGTCTAACATTTATGTAAATTTTCCTTAACATTTCCTTATTTAAATAGCAAATTATTTTTTTACGGTTTTTATATGAGTATAAATATTTGTGTTTTAAGAAAAATAGGAGGGAAAAGGGCATGAGAATCAATAGTATTAATTTGGAAGTAACAAACAAACATAGCTTCTAGAGTAAAAAAAGGTATGAAGCAAGCAACAAGTTTTGGCATGAAGATAAATAACCAAACCATGAACCAAAAGGATAAGGTTAGTTTTGGAGTTCCGTTTTTGGATGATTTGTGGGATTTCACCCAAGATGTTGCTGGTTTTTGCGGTAAGTTTATAGGTACTCCAATAGGTTGGATTTCAAATGAGATACATGAGGGTGTAAAATCAATTATTGATGAACCAAGCATTCCACGAGAACGTGAAGCAAGGCAAATTGTTAACACTTATACAACAGGAAATGCCGTATGTGCTTTAACTGTTGGTCAAGTTACAGGACTTGATGCCATACCTTTATACGCTGCACAAACAAAAATGGTACGAGAAATAGGCGAAGATGCTTATAATTTATCAGAAAGAGAATTAGAAGAACTTGGAAAAGAGGTAAAAGTAGACATTTGTGCAAAAGTTGGTACCGGTATTGGTGGTGGTACAATGATGGCTGTTGATTATGCTGCTAAAAAAGCAGGTGAAAATGCCGCTGCTGCGACTGCAACAGAAATTGTTGGTGCAATTCCTTTTTTTGGTCCGATTGTAAAATCAGGTACAGCTAGTACATTAACAAAAATATTAGGCGAAGATACAATAAAAGCTTGCAAAAAAATTGTCCGTAAAAGAAATTAGGCTATTTGGGAGAAATTATTATGATAAATTTAAACCATATGCAAATTTATAATAAATATAATACTTTTGGACAAAATAAAAAAAATAATCAAACACAAAGTTTAAATAATAATGAAGCGGATATTAAATTAAAATATCCGTTTCATTACGGTAAAAATATATTGATTGATTTGCCAATAGCAATATCAGCATATTCAAGTTTAAAAAAGGATGAAAAATTTTTAAAAACCCTTGTTATATTAACCTCAATAGTTTTTGGATTTGCAAATATTGGCGAAATTAATATAAAGAAAGATAATAAAAATAAAGAAAATAATCTAAAAAAAGTTAAGGGAATGCTTGCATTAAAACAATTTACAGAGTTAAGTTTTAGTTTACTTTCATGTTTTGCTATAAATAACTTAAGCAAAAGAAATTTACCCAATAAAAAAACAATGAACGTTGGTCTTGGTATTATTACAGGATTGGGTGCAATAGCAAGTATAGCAAATAACATTATTGCATATCATAATTTTAAAAAGGAGAATAAAAATAAAGATAGTTGAAAATCAATTCTATAAACAATAACATAACCTTTAAAAACAATAATAATCAGGATGATACAATAATTCACAGTCCAAAAGATTTAGATTATTCGTATCATCTTTTAAAAAATCCAAATATTGCAACAAATTATTATTTATATCGTGTTGCAAGTGATTTTAATAGCACAGGTGCAAAATGGGAAACTAATCAAAATCTTGTTCACCAATTAAAACAAGACACTATAAAAGCACGTATGGGGAAAAAATTTTTTTTAACAAATAACATAACGCTAAGCCCATTAGAGTTTATTATTGGAACTAGTTTTTGTTTAATACTATTAACTTACTTGGCTTTAAAAGATTTTAAAAAATTTAAAAAAGATTTTTTGCCAAATAAAATAATGAAAACACTTATACCTTTAACTATGCTTTTGTTTATATATACACTTATTAGCAATATAAATTATATTTTGACGGGAAAAGAGCCATTAAGTGAAGCAAAAAAGAAAAGGAAATATAAAAATGCATTAAAACAAATAAATATACCTGACTTTATAAATAAAGATATAAAAAATAAAACACCTGATATGTCAATTCAAGATATTAAAGAAAAAATTAACAGTTTTAAATTATATAATCTTGCAAATAAATTTACACTAAACGACAAAAAATATAAAAATGAAGATGAGTTTATAAAAGAAAATAAAGTGCCCTTGAATGCTTTATATAACATTAAACCATATTTAGATGAATCCACCCATCCAAGTCAAGCAGAATGGATTATGTTTAATCTATTATGTGCATATTTCGAGGTAAAATATGGTTTCGTACCGGATGATATTGACATAATAGAAATAAAAAGAAAAAGAAAAGAAAAAGAACTAAATACAGATGTTTCTTTGTAAACATACAAAATATGGCAAGATTAAATATCACCGGTTTCTTTACCTAAAAAAATCAAAAAAACTTTTACGATAACTGTCAATGGTACGGTAACGTAATTTATAATTTTTTTCTTTATATCGAAATGCTTCTAAATATGCTCGAGCTGTATCAATTGAAGTGAAACAGGGGATTTGATACATTTCGGCAATTGTCCGAATTTGAAACCCGCTTCTTTGAGAGTCTTTGCCCAATGTTGGAGTGTTTATGACAAAAGAAAGTCTTCCTTCTTTCATACGTTTTTGAAGTTTGTCTATCATAAATTTCTCAATCATTTTTGAAGGTACACCGTTTTTTTCTAAAAACTTATGTGTTCCCCAGGTTGCCATAATCAAAAATCCCAAATCATAAAACCCTCGAATGATATCAAGTGCCGGTTTCTTATAATGATCATTTAAAGACACAAGAATCCTTTGTTTGTTTTCCGGAAATTTATAATTTGCAGCTATAAATGCTTTTAAAAGTGCTTTTTTATAACTATAATCAACGCCTAAAACTTCACCTGTTGATTTCATTTCAGGTGCTAAAGCAGGATCTATACGATTTAGCTTTTGGAAAGAAAATATAGGCATTTTTACACAAACAAGCGATGTCTTCTTATTTAAACCTGTTTTATATCCCTGTTCTTTTATTGACTTACCTAAAATTGCATTAACTGCAATATCAACCATAGGAATATTTGTAACTTTACTCATAATTGGAACTGTACGTGAAGCTCGTGGATTAACCTCAATAACATAAGGGATATCATTATGAATAATAAACTGTATATTCATTAAACCTTTTATTTTTAATTCACGAGCTATCTTGGTTGTATATTCCACCATTTTATTTTTTATTTTTTGATTTATGTTTATTGCTGGATAAACACTAATGCTATCGCCACTATGAACACCGGCTCTTTCAATATGTTCACAAATTCCGGGGATTATTACATCATAACCATCGGATACAGCATCAAGTTCAGCTTCTTGACCTTCTATATATTTATCAATTAATATAGGATGACCGTTTGAAAACTTAAATGCTTCATTTAAATAAGTTTCCAATTCATTTTGATTATAAACAACCTGCATACCACGTCCACCAATAACATAAGACGGGCGAACAAGAACAGGAAAACCAATATTTGTATCAATATCTTTTGCTTCATCTAAACTATAAACACCTATCCCTTTAGGTTGAGGTATTTCAAGCTTTGACAACAACTTTTCAAATTGTTTTCTATCTTCCACAACATTTATTGAACTTAATGATGTTCCAAGTATTTTAACCCCTCTTTTCTCAAGTTGAGAAGCAAGATTTATTGCTGTTTGTCCCCCAAATTGAACCATAACTCCATATGGTTTTTCTTTTTCAACAATATTCATTACATTTTCAATATTCATTGGCTCAAAATACAATCTATCAGCAATATCAAAATCAGTCGACAAAGTTTCAGGATTTGAGTTTATCATAACCGATTGATAGTTATTATTTTTTATAGCCCAGGATGCATGAACTGAACAATAATCAAACTCAATCCCTTGCCCAATACGTATCGGACCAGAACCTAAAACAATAATATTTTGCTTATCTTTATTTTCGCTTCTATTCAAAATGTCATTTAACTCACATACTTCACCATAAGTTGAATAAAAGTATGGAGTAGCAGCATTAAATTCACTAGCACAAGTATCCACCATTTTAAAACAAGCCTTAATATTATTTTCTTCTTTTAACTTTTCAATTATTGTTTCATCAACTCCGGTAATCTTAATAATTTCATCATCCAAAAAACCACATTCTTTAGCTTTTTTATAAAGATTAAAGTCTAAATGACAAGTTTCAAGTTGTTTATATAAATCAATAATACTTTTAATTTTAAATATAAACCAGTTATCAATTTTGGTAACATCATGAATTGCACTAATATCAAAATTTCGATACAAAGCACAAGCAACACGGAATATCCTCATATCATCCTGAATTTTTAAAGCTTCAAATAAGTCATCATTTGATAAACACTCAAACCCACGATTTAAAAGACCTGTATTTTTATCCTCAAGTGAAGTTATCGCCTTTTTAAAAGAACTTTCAAAAGTTCTGCCTATTGCCATAACTTCGCCTGTTGCTTTCATTTTTGTGCCTAAAATTCTATCACCATAAGCAAATTTATCAAAAGGCCATTTGGGAATTTTAGTAACAACATAATCAATAGCAGGCTCAAAAGCTGCAACTGTTTTTTTAGTAACTGCATTTTTTATTTCATGCATATTATAGCCAATTGCTATTTTAGTTGTAACTTTTGCAATAGGATACCCTGTTGCCTTTGAAGCAAGTGCAGATGAACGACTTACACGTGGATTGACTTCAATTACATAATATTCATTTGACGTTGGGTTTAAAGCATATTGAACATTGCATCCGCCTTCTATTTTTAATGCACGAATTATCTTTATAGCTGAACTTCTAAGCATTTGGTATTCTTTATTGTTTAAAGTTTGGCTTGGAGCAACAACAAAACTGTCACCTGTGTGAATACCAATCGGGTCAATATTTTCCATATTACATATTATGATACAAGTGTCATTTGAATCACGAATAACCTCATATTCTATTTCCTTAAACCCGGCAATACTCTTTTCAACCAAAACCTGATTTATAGGGCTTTGAGACAATCCAATATTAACTATTTTTTCATATTCTTCATAAGTTTTGGCAATTCCGCCACCACTTCCGCCAAGAGTGTATGCAGGACGAATAATAATTGGCAACCCTATTTTTTGATAGAATTTATCAGCTTCTTCAAAGCTTGAAACAATAGCACTTTCAGGAACAGGTTCATTTATTTCAAGCATAAGATTTTTAAACAGTTCTCTATCTTCTGCCATTTTTATTGAATCAATTGTCGTACCTAAAACTTTTACGTTATATTCCTTTAAAACACCTTCTTTATCCAATTCACAAGCCAGATTTAATGCTGTTTGTCCGCCTAAAGATGCAATAAGTCCTTGTGGTTTTTCCTTTTTTATAATTTGAGTTAATGACTCCAAAGTCAAAGGCTCAATATAAACTTTATGAGCTATCATTTCGTCTGTCATTATTGTAGCAGGATTTGAATTTACAAGGACAACTTCTAAATTCTCTTCCTTTAAAGCCCTGCAGGCTTGAACACCAGCATAATCAAACTCAGCAGCCTGACCAATAATTATAGGCCCCGAACCTATTACCAATACTTTTTTTATATCTTTATTAAGCGGCATTTTTTATTCCCTCTATTTTTTCTAAACCTCAAGTTGAATATGTTTTTTATACTTGGGACGCAAACTTGTAATTTTTAATTTGTTCTCTTTACTTATAAAAAATTTTTTAATATTTGCATGTTTAAATTTATTTCTCATATCATAATCACTAAGCTGTACAAATCTATTATCCATTATATATATTCTCCTTTTTATTAATTATATCATTTACCCAATTATCAAAAATCAAAGAAGCATCCAATGGGCCGGGGGATGCCTCAGGATGAAATTGCAAAGCTTTTATATTATATTTTTTTGATTCAAATCCTTCAATTGTGTTATCATTTAAATTTCGATGTGTTACTTCAATATCACAGGGCAAATTTTCATCCATCACTTTATAACCATGATTTTGAGAAGTCATAAAAACTTTTCCTGACCTCAAATCAATAACCGGATGATTTCCTCCACGATGTCCAAATTTTAGTCTATCTGTTTTTGCATTTAATGCAAGTGCAAGTATTTGATAACCTAAACATATACCAAATATTGGCATTTTACCTATTATTTTTTTTATATTTTCAATTATTAAAGTACAATCTTTAGGATCACCAGGTCCGTTTGACAACAATAAAGCATCAAAATTATTTGCCAATATCTCATCTGAAGTTGTATTATAAGGTAATATAGTTAAATCAATACCTCGTTTTAAAATTTCTTTTACTATATTATTTTTACATCCAAAATCGATAATACCTAATTTTATAGTATTAGGATTATTTTTTTCATATTTTATAATATTTCGAGTTGAAACATAACTTACAACATCTTTTGGAAATTTATACTGTTTTACTTTATGCAATATTTCATCAAAATCACAGTTTTGAGTTGTTATTGCACACATTTTAGACCCCTCGCATGCAAGTTTTTTTGTTATAAATCGTGTATCAACATTTGATATACCAATAATATTATTTTCAATTAAAAAATCTTTTAACTTTTTTTCTGATTTATAATGTGATTCGTGTTCACATAAATTTTTAATAATTAATCCTTTAGCATATATTTTCTCTGATTCCAAATCTTCAAAGTTTACGCCATAATTACCTATTTCACTATAAGTCAAAGTAATAATTTGCTCAGCATAAGAAGGGTCAGTTAGAATTTCTGTATATCCAACAAGTGATGTATTAAAAACAAGCTCACCATAATATGTTCCATTTGCTCCAAAAGAGATTCCTTCAAGTATTGTTCCATCTTCAATTATAATATATGCTTTATTTACCATTGTTTAAGATTTCCTTATATATTTTTTCCATTGTTTCAACTTTATTTAATTCTTTTGTAACAGCACGTCCTAAAACTATATAATCAGCACCATTTTGTATAGCATCCCGTGGTGTTGAAATTCTTTTTTGATCATTAACTACTGAAAAAGAGGGTCTAATGCCCGGGCATAAAACTTTGAATTCATTTCCGCAAGCTTCTTTTATTTTTTTTACCTCAAGTGGTGAAGCCACAACACCTGTTAAACCAGCTTCTTTTGCCAACTTTGCCAGAGTTAAAACCAAATTTTCTGATTTATTTTCAATATGAAACTCATTTTTTAAAACATCATCATTTAAACTTGTCAAAATGGTAACCCCTAAAACAACAGGCTTAATTTTATTTTGATTTGTCTTTTTAAAATAAGCAGCATTTGCAGCATTAACAGCTTCATTCATCATTTTATATCCGCCAAGAGCATGGACATTAAAAAAACTTGCCCCACATTCAATTATATTTCTGGATGCTTCTTTAACTGTATTTGGAATATCATAAAGCTTTACATCTAAAAAATATTTAATATTGTTATCATTCATAAATTTAACAATATCATTACCGCATTTTGTATAAAGCTGAAGCCCGACTTTAAATACACCAACATAATCTTTTAATTCATTGATAAGCTTTTTTGCTTCATCAATAGTGTCAACATCAAGTGCAAGCACAATTTTTTCCTTGACTTCATCTAATATCTTATTATCCATAATTACTTATCCTCACAACATTTTATCATGTTCAATTTACCATTTATAATAGTCCCAACAGCTTTACCTTTAAATTCAATTCCATTAAAAGGCGAAACTTTACATTTTGATTTAAATTTTTCTTCATCAACTTTCCATATTTTATTTTCATCAATAATTGTTAAATTAGCATATGACCCTATTTTTAAATCGTTAAAATCTTTCAAATTTAAAATTTTAGCAGGATTCAAAGCCATTTTTTCAACAAGTAAGTCTGAACTAAACCTAGACAATACTGCTCCAATAGCTGTTTCAAATCCAACAATACCATTTGGGGAATGATTATAATCTTTTAATTTTTCATCTTTTGAATGAGGTGCATGGTCTGTTGCAATAACATCAATAGTGCCATCAAGCAAACCATTTATAATAGCTTCCATATCTTCCTTTGTGCCAAGTGGAGGATTCATTTTGTATACACCATTTTTGAAAAGGTCTTTGTTTAAATCATCTTTGTTAAAAGTAAAATAATGAGGTGCCGTTTCACAAGTAACTTTAATCCCATTCCTTTTTGCTTCGCGAATTAAATCAACAGATTCCTTTTTTGAAATATGAGCAAAATGAAGTTTCCCGCCAACTTCATTTAACATTTCAAGCTGCCATTTAACTTCATTTGTTTCATCTTCACAATGAGAAATAATAAGTTCACCTGATTTTAAAGCATTTTTAAATAATTCTTTATTTAATATAGGCTTTCCATCATCAGAAAAAGCAATTGCTCCATTTTCTTTTAGTTTTTTCAAATCAGTCAATGTGTCACCATAAAGACTATTTGTAACTGCACAAATAGGAAAAAAACCGATTTTTTTATCGGCTTTTTCAATCATTTTATTTAAAATAAAAATATTATCATTAACTGGATTTGTATTTGCCATTGGGCATATACCAACAATACCGCCATTTAATGCTGATTCAATACCTGAATTGATATCTTCTTTATACTCAAATCCCGGCTCTCTTAAATGACAATGCATATCAATAATCCCGGGAATTATAGTATATTGACTCACATCATAAACATTTAAAGCACCTTTTAATAAATCGTTTCCAACTTGAGCGATTTTACCATTTTCTATTTTAATTATAACATTTTTTGCTTTTATTATCATTTTTGAACAATCTCATTATCACTTAACATTTTTTGAAGTATTGCCATACGAACATAAACACCATTAGTAACTTGTTCTAAAATAGTATTTGCATTTTTCGACTTTAATAATTCATCCGTAACTTCAATATCTCGATTTTGAGGACCGGGATGAAGTAAAAGAGCATTTTGAGGAAAATTATTAATATCAAGACGATAATTTTTTACATAATGAATCAATGGTATAGTAGTATCAATACGTTCATTCTGAACTCTTAATGCAACAACAGCACAAGCATCTTTCAATCCTTCATATAAATTATCAAACCAATTTACATTTTTTATATTTATGTCCTGAAAATAAACAGGTGCAACTAGATTAATATTCATATCAAATTTTCGAAAAATTTCAATATCAGACCTAGCAACTCTTGAATGTAAAATATCACCAACTATTGATATAGTCTTTCCATTTAATGAACTAAAATGCCTTTTTAAAGTGTAATAATCTGTCAATGCTTGTGTTGGATGTGACTTTGTCGAACACCCTGCATTAATAAACTTAATTTTTAAATCTTTATTGTTTAAAATTTCATTAAATAATCTTTCGTCTCCTGTCCTTATAATTAACACATCCATTCCCAAAGCTTCAAGTGTTCTTACTGTGTCAATAAATGATTCTTTTTTTTGAATTGATGACGTTTCTTTGTTAAAATTAAATACCCTAATTCCGAGATTACGACAGGCAACTTCAAAACTAAAACGTGTTCTTGTCGAATTTTCATCAAAATAAATAACAGCATTTTTTCCTTTAACTGTTGATTCTATTTTATTCAATTGAAAATCCCTGGCCATTTTAGAAATTTCATCAATTTGCCTTATTGTCAAACTATTTATATCATATAAATTATTCAAAATCATACTAAATACTACCCTTATTTTCAAACCTGCTTCCGGGTTTTACAATTTTAATACCTTCTTTACACAAAGGACAATCACAGGGTTCATAAACCATAGGAGTTTGTTTTAAAAGTGATACAAACTTATATGGAGTTTTATCACATGTTCTATCAACAATACAACCATATCCTACAACATTAACATTGTATTGCTTGATTGCATCAATTGTTTCACCAATAGTTTTAGCAGTTGTAACGACATCTTCTATAATAAAAACACGTTCATTATTTTTCAAACTATATCCTCGTCGCAATTGCATTGCACCATCTTTTCTTTCAACAAATAAATTACGTTTATTTAAATTTTTAGCAACCTCATAACCAAAAATCACAGCTCCTATAGCAGGTGATATAATTGTATCTATATCAAAGTCATTTAATTTTTTACATAACAACCTTGCAAGTTTTTCAACAACATGCGGATATTGATACAACTTTGCACACTGAAAATAAGTATCACTATGAAGACCTGAAGTCAAACAAAAATGACCCTTTAAAACACCTTCATATTTTTTTAATATTTCCATTACTTCATTATTATTGTCATTATTATTTTTATTATCCATTTCTCAATGCCTCACATAAACTTTCGATTGTTTTAAACTTATTTTTTTTCATAAATTCATAAAGTTCGTCTACAAGTTTTGAACACACATCAGGTTGTGTAAAATTTGCAGTTCCAACTTCAATAGCACTTGCCCCTACGGATAAAAATTCAAAAACATCATTTAATGTATAAATTCCCCCCATACCTATAATTGGAATATTTACAACTTTTGAAATACGATTAATAAAAGATAAAGCAATAGGTTTTATACACTTACCGGATAAACCGCCTTCACAAGTTGACTTCACAAAACGACCATTCTCAAAATTTAATTTTATCCCCATACCTTTTACGGTATTTATTGCTGAAATTGCGTTTGCACCTGCTTTTTGAACAGCTTGTGCTATTTTTTCAGGTGAAGTAACATTTGGAGTCAATTTAACTATTAAATAGCCTGAGTATTCCTGCCTAAATTTTTTTATTAAATCATATAAAAGATTTTCATCCGTTCCAAACTCCATACAACCTGCTTTAACATTTGGGCAACTTACATTTAATTCAATAGCCTTTATATGATTTTCCTCACATATTTTTGCACAGGTAATATAATCTTCAACACATGCTCCAGCTATATTCAAAATATAATCAAGATTTTTAGGTTGATTTTTCAAGAATTCATAAATACCTATATTCTCAAGCCCAATACGATTAATCATACCTCCATAAGTTTCAAAAAGACGTTCACCTTGATTTCCGCCTCTAACTTCAAGTGTCACACCTTTTGTAACAATAGCACCAAGTTTTTTTACATCATTAAATGCATTATACTCAAAATTATACCCATAAGTTCCGGAAGCAGCTATTATGGGATTTTTTAGTATTAACCCGTTTAAATCTGTTTCCAAACTTACCATATTATATTTTCTCCTTTAAACACAGGACCATCTTTGCACACAGTCACATTTTTTATTATTTTGCCATCTTTAATATTTATAGTGCACCCTTTACAAACACCAATGCCACAAGCCATTACTTTTTCAAACGCAACTTCAACTTTGACATTTGATTTTTTACATATTTCGTAAACCTTTTTTAATACGATCAAAGGTCCACAGGAATATACTTTTTGTATATTATTTTCCCATATAATTCTTTCAACATCTTCAACGATACTGCCACCTATTTTTACATAATCATATTTATTAAAAACTTCGTTTTCTGACTTAAATCCTGCAATAAAAAAACTTTTTAAAAGCTTTTTTTTAAGATAAAACAAAGGAGCAACACCAATTCCTGCACCTATAAGCAGACTTTTTTTATCAACTTCAACATTAAAACCGTTTCCTAATGGACCTGAAAACATAACTTCATTATTATTTTCAAGTTTTGTTAAATATTCAGTTCCTTCTCCCTTTTTCCTATAATATAAAGTTATAACTTTTTTGTCTTCATCAAAATCAGCAACAGAAAAAGGACGTCTTAAAGTCAAATTAGGACAAAATATTGAGATAAACTGCCCTGGATTTATTTCATTTAATCCTTCTGAAACAAGTTCCAATTTATAAGTTTTATAAGCAACTTCTTTATTTGATTTTACTATACCTAAGTTATTTTTATTTCCAATTGACATTTTTATAATTTATTTTCCTTAAACTATTTATGAGAATATAAAAAAAAGAGAAAAGTAACGAGTGTTATTTTTCTCTTTTCTTATTAATTAAATATAAACTTAAATTCTTTTGTTTAAACTTACCTTTCATAATATTTTTAAGATAACAAAACAATATATAAAAGTCAACTTAAAATTAAAGGATGTTAAGCTTAAAGTAAAAGAGTGTATTACTTTGTAATTTATAATTTTTTATTATAAAATTATACTATGACAAACGCTCCAAAAACAAATAAAATACTTGTAATCACTCCAAATTTTTTAGGGGATAGTATTTTAAGTGAAATATTTTTCAAAAATTTGAAAAAATACTACAAAAATTCAACAATTGATGTCATTACAAAAAGTAATATAAAATCTATATACGAACTTTTTCCATATATAGATAATGTTTATGATTCTATTAATAAAGGAATTTTGACAAATCGTAATTTTATTAAAAAGCAACATTATGATACAATATTTCTTCTAAAAAGGTCATTATCAGCTGCTTTAATGACTTTTAAAACAAATACTTCAAAGATTATTGGATTTGATACACAATTTAGAAGACCATTTTTAACAAATCCCGTCAAGTACAAAAAAGGAGAAAAACAAGAAGCATTTGCTTTTCTTGACTTACTTTATAATATAAATATACCTGTTTCTGACCTAAATTTAAATTTGTATGAAGACATTGCTGCAAAAAATCAAATTTATAAGCTATTAAATAAAGATGAAACAAATCCAAAAGTACTTATCATTGCTAAATCTACACGTGAGGATAAAGAAATTAAAGTTGATTTATGGGTTAAAATTATTGAATATCTATCAAGACAAAAGAATTTTTCATTCTACTTTATTGGTCTTGATAAAGAAAAAAAATATTATGAAAATATAATAAATGAAGCAAATAAATTAAATTCTAATTTACGTTTTTACAATTATTGCGGCAGCTTAAATCTTAAGCAATGTATATCACTTATAAATCGAATGGATATGGCAATTGGAATTGATACAGGTTTTTGCCATGCTGCAAGTGCATTTAATATATCTACTTTATCAATTTACGGGCACACATCTATAAATCAGTGGGGATTATTAGGTAAAAAAAGCATTAATTTTTCACTTAATCTTGAATGTTCACCTTGCAAAAAACCACATAGATGTAAAAAGCAACATTTTTGTATTAAAAATATTACATTTTTAGATTTAAAAGTATATATTGATAAACTTTTAAATATTATTTAAAAAAATTTCCTTCATTTTTTTCAAAATCAGCATTAAAAAAATTATTTGCGGAAGTATCTTTTTCATTCTTTATATTATCACTTCCGGAAGCTGAGTTTTCCACATTTTTCTTTAATTTAGAATCACTATTTTCTCGTTTGGTTTCTTTCATCATTTTTTCAAGTTCTTCATCACTTGGCATATGCAAATCAAATCCGCCATCATTGCCAAAAATACTACCATTCATATCCAGCTCATTATCTTTTTCATCATCTTGTTTTTTACGTTGCTGCATATAACCTGTGCCACCAGTTGAGCCGCCATCATTTTTTTTGCCGCTTGCACTATTAATTCCGCCAGATTTAAAACCTGCATTAAAATTATTAAACCCGATAGGCATATCATCAATCCTTATCAATTTATACTTATATATAAATATATAATTATATATCGACAAAATCAAACAAAACTTTAAAATAATGTACACTTATTATTCTTAATATTTAAATGTTTATAAGCAAGCTTAGAAGCACATCGCCCACGTCTTGTTCTTTCAAGAAGTCCTTTTTGAATTAAAAAAGGTTCATAAACTTCTTCAATTGTCTTAACATCCTCACATAAAGACGCTGCAAGTGTTTCAATGCCTACAGGGCCACCATCAAATTTAGTTATAATAATTTCAAGCAATTTCCTGCTTATACTATCCAAACCATAATCATCAACATTTAAGGTTTTTAATGCCTTTTTTACAATATTTGCATTAATTTCATCATGTTCATTTACTATAGCATAATCACATATTCTTTTTACAAATCTATTTGTAATTCGTGGAGTGCCTCTTGAACGACGTGCTATTTCATAAGCAGCATCATTAGTTATCTTTATTTTTAAAACACCAGCTGTCCTTTTTGCAACCATTGATAAATCATCTTCATTATAAAACTCAAGACGGTGTATTATACCAAATCTATCTCTTAAAGGGCCTGATATAGCACCTACTTTTGTTGTTGCACCTATTAAAGTAAATTTTTTAACAGGTAACCTCATTATTTTTGAAGTTTGAGTTTTCCCAGATGCAATATCAAGTACATAATCCTCCATAACCGGATATAATATCTCTTCGGTAATTTTATTCATACGATGAATTTCATCAATAAATAGAATATCACCCTCTTCTATATTCATCAAAATTCCAATTATATCCCTTGGTCTTTCTAACGTTGGTGCTGAGGTTATTCTTATATTTGATTTTAATTCATAAGCAATAACCTGTGCAAGTGTTGTTTTACCAAGCCCGGGAGGACCATAAAACAATATATGATCAAGAGGAACATTACGCTTGACAGAGGCATCAATTGAAACTTTTAAAGATACCTTTATATCATCCTGACCTATATAATCATTAAAACCTTTAGGACGGATATTATTCTCATAACTTTTATCATAAACCATTTTTGACAAAATAGCACAATCACTATTTTTTTCAATATTGCTAACGCAAATACTCTTATTTTGCTTTATTTTAGATGATGGTTTATCTTCAAAAATAGCCATTTTATTTATTCTTTCAAGAAAAACTAAATTAAATACCTAAAATAAATATAACATGAACTTAAAACTAAAGCTATAAAAGTAAAAGTCACACCATATTTTAAATATCTCATAAAGGATATTTTATACCCTTCAGCATTAGATGTTTCAGAAACAATAACATTAGCTGCTGCCCCAATTATTGTCATATTACCACCTAAACAAGCCCCTAAAGACAAACACCACCAAAGAGGATGAGCATAAGCTGTGCCTTCAACTTGTTGTATATGATAAATTAAAGGTGCCATAGTAGCAGTATATGGTATATTATCTATTATTCCGGATAAAATACCGGAGCCCCATAAAATAATCATAGCAGTAGCACTTTCGCTACCATTTGTCACATTCAAAAGCCAATCAGCCATGACTTTTATTGCACCTGATGCTTCCAAACCACCAATTATTATAAATAACCCGATAAAGAAAAATATTGTATTCCATTCAACACTTTCAAAAATTTCTTTTGGTTTTTCAAATAATAGCAAGAAACTTGCACCTAACATTGCAATTAGATATGTTTCAATATGAGTTATATCATGTGTTACAAATCCGACAATTACAAGTAAAAGTGTCAAACCTGCTCTTATTGCAAGCTTTTTATCGGTTATGGTATGGCTATTATCAAGCTTTGTGATAGCCTCCATCTTATCTTCTGTTGTAGTCAAGCGTTTTCTATTTATAATAACTAAAATTGTAATTGTAACAATCATTATAACAGTCACAACAGGAGTAAGTTCATAAACAAAATCCATAAACGAAAAGCCGGCTTTGCTTCCTATTATTATATTTGGAGGATCGCCAATTAAAGTAGCCGTACCACCAATATTTGAAGCCAAAATTTCAGTAATCAAATATGGTACAGGATCAATATCAAGCTGTTTAGCTATAGCAAAAGTGACAGGCATAACGAGAATGACAGTTGTTACATTATCTAAAAAAGCTGAGGCAATAGCTGTAAAAATACCAAGCACAACCAAAATTTGCATTGGTTTGCCGCCTGTGTGTTTTAATAATTCATTTGCCATAAAATTAAACATCCCGCTTCTTGATGCTATATGAACAATTATCATCATTGAAACAAGTAAAAATATTACATTAAAATCAATAAAATTAGCAAAATAATGCGGATTAATTTCACCAGCTCCACGACTTTGAGCTACAAGTCCTAAAAGTATTGTAAAAGCTGCTCCAAGCAATGCAATTGTAACTTTGGGTATTTTTTCTATAGCTATGAATAAATATGCAATTATAAGTATAACACTTGAAACAACCATCGCATTATTTTGTATAAATTCAGCAATAAAGTCCAATTTTCCTCACTCCTTAGTTTAAAATCATTTAGACTTTATTTTAGCTTAATTGTTCAAAAAAAGCAATAATAAGTAAATCAGGATTAATAAACCTTGTTTCTTTTATATTTAAATTCCTTGCTTGATTAATATCAAAAACATCACATCCACAAGCCCAACTTTTTGCTTTATTATCCGATATAACCTTAGGAGCTATAAAATGATAAAGTTTATCACATAAATTCTGTTTAATAAAAGCTCCATTTAATACTCCGCCTGCTTCAACAAGGACATTTCGAACACCCTCTTTATATAAAAAATCAAGTACAAATTCCAAATCAATATGTTTTTTTGACTTGTCACAAGGAGCTTTAACAATCTTTACATTTTTATTAAAATTAAAATTTTGGAAATTATCATTTAATGTAAAAATATATACTTTCACTCCGTCATCATTATACACATTATAATCATTTGTTGTTCTCAAATTAGAGTCAAGAACGACACGAATTGGACTTTTATAATTTTTAACACGACAATTTAAATGCGGATTATCATTTATTATAGTATTTGCACTTGTTAAAATTGCATCATAACTGTTTCTTATTTTTTGAACAATATTTCTTGCTTTTGGGCTTGTAATCCATTTTGAAGAATTATTTGAAGTTGCAATCTTACCATCTAATGTTGTGGCTGTTTTTATAGCCACAAAAACCTTATTTTTTGTCATATTTTTTATGAATGCAGCATTCAACAATTCACATTTTTCTTTTAAAACGTCCTTAACAACTTCAATGCCGGCTTCTTCTAATTTTTTAACACCATTTCCGGATACAATAGGATTTGGATCAAGCATTCCAATAACCACTTTTTTTATTCGGGATTTAATAATTAAATCAACACATGGAGGCGTCTTACCATAATGCGAACAAGGCTCCAAATTAACAATCAATGTTCCATTTTTTGTTCTTGAACCTGCCATTTGAATAGCTTCAACTTCAGCATGATTTGCACCATAATATTTATGATAGCCAAAACCTGCTACATTATCATATTCATCAAGCACAAAAGCACCAACCATAGGATTAGGCAATGTTTTACCGCTGCCTTTTAATGCAAGAGAAATACACTTTTTCATAAAATAATTATAATTTTTCATTTCTTAGTTTTATCTGTAACTTTTCCAGTTTTTGTTTCAATTGACTTAAAAAATTCATTAGTAAGAATAGTTGAATACTTTTGATTATCATTATAAGCTACAAATACCAAATTAGCATCTTGAAAACTATCACTTGCACCTATAATACCCCTTATTTTGCCATAAGCAGGCATATTAATAACCTCCGATTGAAATAAAGCATATGGAAATTTAATATTTTTACCGGATAAAATATCTTTTTTTATAAACTTAAAATTTTCTAAATGTATAAAACATGTTTGTGTATTTTTATTAAATTCGGTAACTTTTTTCTCAAGAACACCGTTTTTAAAATCAATTTCCTTAAATAATCTATTTTTTGGACACTTTATAATATAAAATTTTTGATTTGCACCAATGTGCGAAATACTTATCAGGTTATATTGTAAAAACTTAAAGACATAATTTATTCTAAATTCATCATTTATATTTGATAGGTTAATAATACTTGATGAACGTTCTATTTGTTTTGCATTATCTACATTCTTTTGGGTAAAGTACTTAAAAACACCAAAATGATTTAACCCGACTAATAATATTATCAATAATATTAACTTAAAAATAAAACGAATCATATACCTTTTTTATATTCCATATCTTTTAAAAATAATATGTTTATGATAACATTATAAACATGGAAAAGAATAAAATCAATAATATTGACCTAAATTCATACGAAGTTGATATTGAAAAATTGTCACCCGGGATGAAACAATATATCAAAATAAAACGTAAATCAAAACCCGACACAATTCTTTTATATCGTATGGGTGATTTTTATGAAACATTTTTTGAAGATGCCGTTTTAATATCTCGAGACCTTGATATTGTATTGACATCACGAGATGCAGGTAAAATAGGCAAAGTTCCTTTGGCCGGAATTCCCGTAAAAAGTATAGATATTTATATGGCAAAACTTTTAGAAAAGGGACGAAAAGTTGCCGTATGTGAACAGCTTGAAAAACCGGAAGATGCAAAGGGCATAATAAAAAGGGATATTGTAAAAATAATTACAGCAGGAACTTTAACTGAAGATAATTTGCTTGTTTCAAATTCAAATAATTACCTTGCCTCCATTTGGGAAGATGAAAAAACAGGTTTGTTTGGATTTGCATATACAGATATTTCAACAGGTGAATTTAAATGTACTCAAACAAATTTAAATCAATTAATGTCAGAATTATCAAGAATTTCCCCATCTGAAGTGCTTGCTGTTGGCATACCACAAAAATTAAAACCATTTCAAGTTATACCTGATGAAAAAATTTTACTTCCAAATTGTATAACACAATTTTATAATATTACTACTGTTCCATATGAAGCTTATAATATTAAAAATATAGAAGATAACTTAGAGTTATTATTTAAAATTAAAAATATAAATGCTCTTCACATTGATACATGTAAACTAGGATTTATAGCAGCATCTGCTATCATTTACTATCTATTAAGAATGCAAATGCATAATCTTCCTTCGTTTTCAACAATAATTCCATACAATCTTGAAGACTATGTGATTATTGATTCAAATACAAGACGCAATTTAGAAATATTAGAAACAATGAGGGAAAAAAAACGTCAGGGCAGCTTCCTTTGGGCAATTGATAAAACTTCAACAAACATGGGAGGAAGATTGCTAAAAAAATGGGTATCACAACCTCTACTTGATGTTGAAAGCATAAAAGCACGCCAAAATGCAATAACCGAAATCATTTCAAATAGTAATGCTCGAACAAAACTAAAAAAATTATTATCCAACACAAATGATATTGAACGAATGGGAATGCGTCTTGCCAATAATACGGTAAATCCGCGTCATTTTATCGGTTTAAAAAATACATTAATGTTAATTGAAGATTATAAGAACATTTTAAAAGACTTAAAATCACCAATTTTAAACTGCATTGAAGGTTTTGAGGAATTAATAGATTTTGCAAATATTCTTGAAAAGACAATTAATGATGACCCGCCAAGTGTTTTAAAAGACGGTAATATCATAAAACCAAACGTTAATGCAGAACTTGATTATTATCGTGATAAATTAAATAATTCAGACAAGTTTATAAAAGAATATGAAGAAAAATTAAAGAATGAATTAGGTTTTAAATTTAAAATTGATTATAATCGTAATGCAGGATATTTTATTGAAGTTACAACTTCACTTTTAAAAAATGTGCCTCCTTATTTTATAAGAAGACAAACTTTAAAAGGTGCAGAAAGATTTATAACACAAGAATTACGTGAACATGAAACAGCTGTTGTTCAAGCATCAGTGAAAGCTATTGACTTAGAAATTGATATTTATAATAATCTCAAAGAATATTCAAAAGAATTTATATCATCCATTCTTGACCTTGCACAAAAAATTGCAGTTATTGATGTTATTATTTCACTTGCAATAGTGGCTATTGAAAATAATTACACAAAACCACAAATAGTAAGAGGATATGAATTTGAAGTTATTGAAGGAAGACATCCCGTAGTTGAGAAAATGATCCCTATGGGAGAATATATCGCAAATGATTTTAATTTAAACAAATATGGTGAAAACACAAGGTTTATGGTGCTTACAGGTCCAAATATGGCGGGTAAATCAACTTATATGCGTCAAAATGCCTTGATAGCAATTATGGCACAAATGGGTGGATATGTTAGTGCAAAATATGCCAAAATAGGTATCTTTGATAAAATATTTACCCGGGTTGGTGCAAGTGATGATTTATCAATAGGACAATCAACTTTTATGCTTGAAATGTCTGAAACAGCATATATACTTAATACAGCAACGAAAAAAAGTATGATTTTAATTGATGAAATAGGAAGAGGAACATCGACTTATGATGGTGTTGCTATTGCCTATGCAGTTGCCTGGTATATTTCCCAAAAAATAAAAGCCAGAACTATTTTTACCACACATTATCATGAATTAAATGTGCTTGCAAATATGTATCCTGAAATTAAAAATTTTAAAGTCTTAGTTGCCGAAAATGACGGAGAAGTGGAATTTTTAAGAAAAGTAGTCGAAGGACAAGCGTCAAAAAGTTATGGTATCCATGTTGCCAAAATGGCAGGACTTCCCGGTGAAGTAATTAGTTTTGCCAATAGTATTATGACTAACATGCAAAAAAGTTACTCAAATAATTTAATGCAAAGTAAAAAAATATTAAGCAGCAAATCTAAAGTTGACGGTCAATTAAAGTTAAACATTAATAATTAATTTCATTATGACAACTAAAAACAACGAAATAAAACTTTTTGATATATTTTATGTATTTCTAAAAATAGGTATTGTTTTAGTAGGTGGCGGGTATATTATTTTACCGCTTTTAAATAGTGAAATTGTTGAGAAAAAAAAATGGATGGATTACGATGAAATTCTCGATAAATATTGTTTATCGCAATGTTTACCAGGCATTATTGTTGCCAATACAGCTTTATTTATAGGATATAAACTTAAAGGAATTTTAGGAGCAATATCTGCTTTAATAGGTGTAACTATAAGTGCTTTTATTATTATCATCTCACTTGCAAATACTATATCTCTTTTATTTAATAATAAAATTGTTACAAATATTTTTGAATATGTAAATTTAAGCGTTATTGTTTTAATTCTTTTAACTTTAAAAGACATGTTAAAAAAAAGTATTATTGATAAAACAACAACCTTTTTATTTTTATTATGTTTATATTTAATAATAAAAATAAAGCTGTCACCTTTTATTGTTATTTTTATAAGTATAATTTTAGGTCTTATAATATCCATTATAAAAAAACAAATGGGAGTTAATAAAATATAATGAAAATTATATTATTATTTTATGAATTTTTTAAAATAGGCTTATTTTCAGTAGGAGGTGGTCTTGCAACTTTACCTTTTTTATTTTATTTATCTCAAAAATATAACTGGTTTACCCCTCAAGAACTTATGATGATGCTTGGAGTTTCATCAGTTACACCAGGCCCCATAGGTCTTAATATGGCAACATTTACAGGTTTCAAGACAGCAGGTTTCTTTGGTTCAATTATTGCTACAACTGCTATTGTATTACCTTCACTAATAAATGTTATTATAGTTTCAAAAATTTTTAACAAATACTGTGATAATTTTTATGTAAAAAGTATCTTATATGCCTTAAAACCTGCAGGATGTGCATTATTAGCATCAGTATTATTTGATTTAATTTATGATTTAATTTTTAATCAAAAGTCAGTATTTTTTGTAAATTACGAAAATTTATTTATTTGTATAATTTTTGGTCTATTTGCAATATTCTTAAAAAAAGGACCTATATTTCTAATTATTTTGAGCATTATTTTGGGGATAATAAAATATATTTTATTTTTTTAAATTCCATTTTGTAAATTTTTGTAACAATTAGTCCCTCCCCCCTAGCAAAAATAAAAATTTTTGGGTTTTATATATACAGAAGTGTTATAATTGTAGCTATAAAATCATAGGTAAAAAATGAACAATATAAATCCTTTTTTAAATAATAGAATAAATTCAAGGCAAAATGTGGCAAATCAAAATAATGGTGCCTTAAATTATAATGTTCGTTTTGGAAATGGTCAAAACTATGATAGCTTTGAATCTTCTTCATCAAATAAGGAAACTAAAAGCTTCTGGCAAAAATGGGAAGGCGTTATTATTGGAGGTGCAGGCTTACTTTGTGTTTCTATTTTAGGTGTTATCGGGTATAACAAAGGCTGGTTTAAAAAAGCCTCAGATAAAATCAAAGATAAAACCGGAGAAACTGCTTCAAAAACAGCTTCAAATGCTCCAAAAAATGTTCTAAATTTAGAAACAAGTTTAAAAACTTTAAAAATTAGTAGTCAGTCATTTAACGGTCATACAATAAGTGATATGATAAAAAAAGGTAATATTTCAAAAAGAGAACTTCAAGCTGTGGCAACAAAGTTAAAGAATATTAAAAATAAAGAAAATAAAGAAAATCAAGCTGCAATAATTTTTATTTTAAACCAACTTCGTCAACGTTTAGATGATAGTGTTCAAATTGAAGGCTTTAAGAAAGAGGATACAAAGGAAATTAATGGTACTAATTTAGATAAAATATTAGAGAATATAATAAAAGAACCGATCCCATCAAACACATCAAACCCATCGGGCGGCAATGTAATCAAAGAAGAAGAATCAAAACCATTGACCCTATCGGGCAGCAGCGGCGACATCGGCGGCGACAGTGACAGCGACGTGCCATCACCAAATCCACCGGTAGAATCGGTAGAACCAACCCAACCGGCAGAACCGACATCGCCCACATCAAACACAACTGGCGGCAGTGTGACACGACAGGAATCGACAATATCGGAAGAAACACCGGACGACTATGTAATCAAAGAAAAACCAAAAGCAGAAGAACTAGAAGAATTAGAAAAATTAGCAACATCACAACCATTAACATACATTAAGGAACTTAATGCAGCATGGAACATTTTTAACACTGAAATACCACTATCTAAATCCCAAAAAGCAAGTGCTGTGGCAGATGCACTTAATGCTGCAATTCAAGGTGGTTCTATAAATAATAATAATGATGATGATAAACAGTTGGTACAAGGTACTTTAACACAATTTAAAGAAAATAATGTTATAACACAAAAAAACGCAAGGAATGTGGCAGATGCACTTAATAGTGCAATTCGACATGGTTTTATAAATAATGAGAATGATGATGATAAAAAGTTGGTAGAAGGTATTTTAACACAATTAAAAGAAAATATAACAACAGAAAACACATATAGTGTGGCTTATGTACTTATTATTGCAAAAACTAATGGCGTTGTTAATGATGATACTACTACTTATAACGAGATGATAAAACGTTGTATCAATGCCAACGCAATGGATGTGGCATTGGCACTTGAACATATAATTCTAATTGAGTCTATAAATAAGAATAATAATAACGGTGTGGTACAAGGTATTTTAAGCAAATTTAATGAAAAGGATGTTATAAAAAAAGGCAACGCAAGGGATGTGGCAGACGTACTTTTTTACGCAATTGATAGAAGATTTATTGATATAAATAATTCAACACATAAACAGTTGGTACAAGGTATTTTAAGCAAATTTAATGAAAAGGATGTTATAACAAAAGGCAACGCAGATAATGTGGCATTGGCACTTAAGGCTGCAATTCAATGTGGTCTTATAAATAATAACGAAGAACATAAAGAGTTTGTACAAGATATTATAAAAAGATTAAAAAATTCAACAATTAGCACAACATGCTCTAATTTAGAAGAACTTATCAATCTTGCAAAAAATAAAGGTTTTATTAATGATGATGATATAAAAAAATTGCAACAAGAATGATGCAGAAAGTTTAAAAGTTAATCCAAACTAACATTTTCTATATGTTCAATTTTAGGATTTTGAAACCCGATTATTGAAATAACATCAAGTTGAAACTTTGAATATTTCATTGAAGAATGTATTTCCATATAATCCATAATAGCCATATATAATCTTTCCAGTTTGGCATGATTTATAGATTCTAAAGGATGACCGTACTTTAAAGTTGAACGAGCTTTGACTTCAATAAATACTAAAGTTTCATTTTTAAGAGCAATTATATCAATTTCTGCAAATTTTGAATAATGATAATTTGTACATACAATCTTATATCCATTTTGAATAAGATAATTAACAGCTATTTTTTCACCATTTGCCCCCTTAGTTCTATTATTAATTGTCATTTTTTAAATCAATATCCGTTATAATAGTTTTTACATTACCAATAGCTGTAAAATTCTTAGGCTCCATAGTTATAACAATCTTATCAGCATCAATTGAACGGTTTTTTTCTACAATTCGAGACCTGCCTAAAAAAACTATTTTATTAAATTTATTTGTTTTCTTATCAGGGAAAACAGTAACTTTAGGTCCATAAGCTTTATAATCATCATAATATATAGTTACTTTATTGCTTGCAAGTATTGTATTAGCCGGTTTATTATACTGTTGATATTGTGCCCACACTTCAATTTGCTTTCCATCATCCATAATCATTTTTGAATAAGTGTTACCGATTGAAACAATTTCCTCATTTGATGCTGTATAAATAAATTTATCAGCATATGCTTTATTATCTTTTTGATTTATTTTGGCATTACCAATTAATTGCATTTTTTTAACATCACCTTTTTTAGTAACATCAACAACAGCTTTATCACCATATGCAACAATATCCTGATAATGAACAATAACAGAACCATTTGCTCTCATTTGTTCAATTTGTGTATCATATTCTTGCATGTCAGCATTAATAATTATAACAGGTTGATTGTTTACCATAGTAACACTTTGAGTGTTACCACTTGCCTGCACAATTTTATTTAATAATGATGCTTTTATTATTTTTGCTTTTATTTCACTTTTTTTATTCCCGTTTTGTTGGAAAGCATAAGGACTATCAGGAAATATAGCCTCTTCAAGTTTATTAGTTTTAGGATTAATTTTACCAACAGCTCTTGGCCCAATCAAAGTTATATCATTCATTTTGACTTTAACATTACCTTCAAGATTAATTTGATTATTTTGAACATCAAGCTCCTGCTTATTTGCATCAATCACTAAATTTGCTGCAAATACAACATTTATCGATAAAAAAATTAGAAAAAATATACAAATTATTTTTTTCATTTTAAAATATTCCCGCTTTTCCCCTTACCATAAACTTTTGTTTCAACATCACCAATAACACGAAATAAAGTCATGTTATTGGTTAAAACTGCTTTCTTTGCTTTAATAATATACTCATTAGGTTTTATAATAATAACATTATCTCTGGCTTTAACGTCTTTATCTTTACCTTCCCATTCCATTAAATTAGCATTAATTGAAGTACCATCTTTATAAACAATATAACTATCATTATAAAGTATTACTTTTTTTGTTTCAGTATCATACGTGCCTCGTGTTGACTTACCGGATGCAATAACAGCCCCATCTTGATAGAAATTGGCTATAATATTTGTTAATATAATTATTTTACTGCTACTATCATATTCACCACTATCGGCATATAATTCCCAAAGTTTCTTCCCTTCTTTAGTTTCAGTAAGTAAAAGACTATCAATTGCAACAACCTGCTTTTCCAAATCATTTGAAGATATATCACGCTTTATATTTTTTGTTATAATATTGGCTGCAACAAAAGCCCAAATACATGCAATAAAAATTGCAAGAAGAACACTAACAAGAGCTATTTTTCTTTTTTTTACACGTTTTTTCTTTTTTTTCATTATATAACAAGTCTAGCACAAAATTATTTTTATTTTCAAATAAGTCTTATCTTTAATATAATAAACTAAGAAAATATACTTCATAGTATAATTTATAAATTTACAATACTTTTAATAATTAATAAATATATCTAACTATTGAAATAATTTACAAAACATTATCTAAAAAACAATCTTACTAAAATCGCCAAGTAAAGAATAAATATTTTTAGCCTTTGTCAAAAGTGCTATACGATTATTTTTAACACTTTCGTCTTTATCCATAACAAGAACATTATCAAAAAACTTAACAATATGTGGAGTTAATTCTTTTAAAAATAAAGCAAGCTTATTATAATCTTGAGTATTTTCAATAAAGCTATTTAATTTGTTATAAAGTTCTTTTTCACTTTCGCTTGTAAATAAAGAAATATCAATACTATCATTTTTAACATCCTTTAATATGCGAATTATTCTATTTGCATTTTCACAAAATATATTAAAATCGCTATCTTGAGTCAACTTTGTAACAATATCAAGTTTTAATATAGCATCATTAATATTTCTTAAAGAGTTGTCACCGGATAAAACACAATCAAGAACATCATAACGATAATTTTCATTTAAATATATTTTAAGTCTTTGTTCAATAAATTCAACAATTTGATTTTTAAGTTGAATTTTATCATTTATTTGACAAGGTGATATCTCAATAGTTTTGTCAATTAAAGACACTAAATCAATATTTAATTTATTATCCAAAATAGTTCTTAATATTCCTAAAACCTGACGACGAACACCAAGGGGGTCAGCAGACCCTGTCGGTTTTTTCCCTTGAGCAAATATTGAAACAATATTATCCATTTTATCTGCTATTGAAACAATTTGTCCCTCAATTTGACCGGGTGTTTCGCTTTTGGCGTTAAGAGGAAAATAATGTTCACAAATCCCCAAAGCAACATTTTCCTTTTCACAAGATAATCCAGCATAACTTTGTCCAATAAATCCTTGAAGTTCTGTAAATTCAAAAACAAGTTTTGTTGCAAGGTCACATTTTGCAAGTTTGGCTGTTCTTAAAATGTCATCTTTTTTATTGTCGGCCTTAAGCATTGTTGTTAAAAATTTTGAAAGTTCAATTAAACGCATAGTTTTATCAAACATATTTCCACAATTTTTTTGGAAAGTCATCCCTTTTAAATCATCAAGTTTATCTTCAAGTTTAGTTTTAATATCGTCTTCATAAAAGAAAATAGCATCTTCAAGTCGTGCTTTAATAACCCGCACATTTCCTTCAACAATATTTGAAACATCATCACCAATATAATTAGCAATTGTAATAAATTTATTTAACAATTTACCATTTTTATAAAGAGGGAAATACCTTTGATGAGTTGCCATGACAGTCACTACAACTTTTTCCGGAATTGAAAGATATTTTTCATCAAAAGAACACAACACAGGCTTAACCCATTCACAAAGTTCACAAACTTCTTCCAAAAGCTCTTCATCAAAAACAACTTCTGCATCAATAGTTTTAGCAAGTTTTATAGTTTCATCAACAATAGTTTGTTTACGCTTGCTTTCATCAACAATAACATTATTTTTAAGCAAAATATTTTCATATTCATCAATAGAAGGTATAAAACAAGAATCTGACTTAAATCGATGTCCACGAGAATATTGAGAAGATTTTACCTGTGCGATAGAAACAGGCAATTCTTTATTATCAAGCAATGACACAATCCAACGAATAGGTCTTTGGAATTTATATGATAAATCTGCCCACCTCATAAAGTGATTGCCTTCTAATGAAAGAAATATTTTTTCAATATTTTCAGTTATAATTTCTGATGTTAAACGTCCTTTTATATTAACTTTAGCCTGAACATAGTTATCTTCAACAAAAATATCATCAAGTGTAATATTATTTTTTTTCATAAATCCCAAAGCAGCACTGGTTGGTTTATTATTTTCATCATAAAATATAGAAGCTTTTGGACCTTTAACTATTTTTTGCACATCTTCTTGTTTTTGAGCAATATTTTTAACAATGACAAGTAAACGTCTTGGTGTAGCATGGAACAAAATATTATCAAATGATATTTGATTTTCTTTAAAAAGCTTTTGAAAAGCATTTTCAAGTTGTTTTTTAGCACTCAGTATAAATTTATAAGGTAACTCTTCTGTTCCTACTTCAATTAAATAATCCATAATATATTACACCTTTCAAATAAAATTTTACTTTATAAATAAGATTATATTACAAATTAACAAAATTGTAACAATATAAATTTTAAATTTGTATAATTTTTTTGTTTGTGTTAAAGTTTATATTATAGGTGTATTATAATAAAAATAATAAATTAATGGTAAAGGAGATAAAACATTGAAAACATATGAATTACTGGCAATTATAAAGCCAAATATGGACTCGGAAGAGGTTGACAACATAATTGATAAGCTTGGTGAATTAATAAAATCATATAATGGTGAAGTAAAGAGTATAAGCAAAATGGGTCGTAAAAAACTTGCTTATGAGGTACAAAAGTTTAGAGATGCTTATTTTACAGCAATACAATTATCCATTCCTGAATCAAAAGTATCAGAGTTTAAGCGTCAATTACGTTTAAATGATGCAATAATAAGAACAATGTTTATGGAAATTTCAAAAGTCGGGGTTTAAAAAATGAGTTTAGCAAAAGCTACAATTTCAGGCACAATAATAAAAGCTCCGGAAAAAAGATTTACATCAAACAATATTGCAATAGCATCCTTTCCGCTTGACTTTGCTGAAGTACAAGATGAGCAAAATATTATTTATGTCAGGGCAATTGGTAATCTTGCCCAAAAGGTATTTGACCAGTTAAAGAAAAATGATAAAGTTGTTGTTGAAGGTCGACTTTTAATGATTAGTATTAAGTCAGAAGATGGACAAACTGAACGTAAAGTTGCTGAAATAGATATAAGTTCGTTTGAAAAAATCCAAAGTTCAAACACTTTAACTGCGACAGATTCTTCAAATATTCATCAAAATGATTCCTCAAGTAATGATGAAGTAATTAAATTTAGTGAAGAAGAATTTAATGACGAACTATTGGGTGAGGATGAAATACCATTTTAATTAGTTTTATAAAATCGTAAGAGTAATAAGTTAAATAAAGGAAAAATAAATGGCAAGAGAACAACAAGAAAAGAAAAAAAGAAAAAATTGTACATTTTGTGCAGATAAAGTAACAAGTGTTGATTATAAAGACGGACAAAAGTTAAAAAGATATTTAACTGAAGCTGGTAAAATATTACCAAGACGTATTACAGGTACTTGTGCTGAACACCAAAGAATGATAGCACGTGCCATTAAACGTGCCCGTGAAGCATCAATTATTGGTTATGTTCTTGATAATTAATATTAAATTTCTTACAAAAAAACTTAATTATTCTTTGTAATTAAGTTTTTTTGTATTTATTTAACTATAATGGGAGTTAAAACTCAATGTCATATTATTCATCTCAATATAATATACCAACAATACCAGAACGTATAATAGCCGTTTTGTCCTATATAACAAGTGGTATAGTAGGAATTATATGGCTTTTGATAGGTGCTCTTGTTAAGTCAAATTTAAAACCGTTTTTAAAATATCATATAATGCAATCTATTTTTTTAATGCTTCTATATTATTTAATTGCACATTTATTAATATTTATTTTAAATATACTAGCCTATGTTCCATTTTTTAATGCAATTATAAGTACTTTAAATTTCTTCTTAAATATATCACTTGTACACATTGGTCCATTTCATATGTCAATTATTAATATTTTTATATTTTTATTTATAATATACTTATCAATTGGTACATTGAAAGGTAAATATGTTTATGTACCCTGGGTATCAAATGTCATTAAGGGTAATATTTTTTAAGTTATTTTTATTATTCTATATTATATAAAAAATGTATATTGAAACTAAAAGATTAATTTTAAAAAAGATGGATATAAATGATTATGATTTTTTATGTTCTATTTTAAAAAATCCAAATGTAATGTATGCATATGAACATGCCTTTTCAGATGATGAAGTTAAATCATGGCTTCAAAAGCAGCTTAATAGTTATTTTGAACATAATATTGGTCTTCTAAAAGTTATTTTAAAAGAAACAAATGAAGAAATTGGACAATGTGGAATAACAATTCAAAATATTAATGATACTAAGGTTTATGAAATAGGATATTTATTTAAAGAACAATTCTGGCATAATGGTTATGCAACTGAATCGGCAGCTGCATGTAAAGATTATGCTTTCAATAATTTAAATATCAACGAAATATTTTCTATTATTCGTGATACAAATAAAAAATCCCAAAATGTTGCAAAAAGAATAGGTATGACATTTAAAGGAGAATTTATCAAACATTATTACAATATTGACATGTTACATTTTATATATTCAATTTGCAAATAAAACTTATTTATATTATAAAATATAATAATAAATATAATTTAAAAGGGTATGAATTATGAATATTGAAACAATAGCCGTAAGCGGTGGTTTAAATCCAAAAGATAGTCAAAACGCCATAAGCCCACCAATATATCAAACAACAGCATTTGAATTTGAAAGTATTGAGCATGTTTCAAACCTTTTTGATTTAAAAGAAGAAGGTCATATATATACGAGAATATCAAACCCTACAACTTCAATACTTGAGACAAGATTAAATGAACTTGAAGGTGGTGTTGGTGCATTGTGTGTATCATCCGGTCAAAGTGCAAGCTTAATAAGCATTTTAAATATTGCAAATCAAGGTGATGAAATTATAGCTTCTTCTTCAATATATGGAGGAACTTTTAATTTATTTAAAGTTACTTTAAAAAAATATGGAATTAATACTATATTATGCAACTCAAATGATGCAAATGAATATGAAAAACTTATTACAAATAAAACAAAATGTATTTTTGTAGAAAGTATCACAAATCCACAAGTATCAATATGTGACATTGAAAATATAGCAAAAGTTGCACACAAACATAATATTCCGTTAATTATCGACAATACAATAGCAACACCTTATCTTTTAAGACCGTTTGATTTTGGAGCAGATATTGTTGTTTATTCAACAACTAAATATATTTCAGGTAACGGAAATGCAATGGGTGGAGCAATAATTGATAGCGGAAATTTTGATTGGACAAAAAATAAAGAAAAATTTGCTCAACTTATTGAACCTGATGAAAGCTATCATGGTGTGAGTTATGTTGAAAGTTTTAAAAAAGCAGCATACATTGTAAAGGCACGTGTGCAATTGTTAAGAGATTTAGGTTGTACAATGAGTCCATTTAATGCCTATTTAACACTTATTGGACTTGAAACTCTACATTTAAGAATGCAACGACATTGTGAAAATGCCTTAAAAGTGGCAACATATTTAAAAAATAACAAAAATATCGCCTGGGTAAAATACCCGATGTTAGAAACTGATGAAAACTATAATCTTGCACAAAAGTATACACCAAAAGGTGCTTCATCGATTGTAAGTTTTGGAATAAAAGGTGGTTTTAAGCAAGGCATAAAATTTGTTGAAAGCTTAACTTTACCTTTTCACGTTACCAATATAGGTGATACAAAAACAATTGTTACCTATCCATCAGTGTCTACACATAAACAACTATCACAAGAGAATAAAATTAAATGTGGTATTGGTGATGATTTTATAAGACTTTCCGTTGGCATAGAAAATATTGATGATATAATTAGTGATTTAGATAATGCTTTAAACATAGCTATAAAATAATTATTCAATCAAATTGTCATCTAAATTAACAGAATCTTCGCTTGCAATTTCAAGCAATCTATATGTCATATAAGCTCCAAGTGCAACAGCTTTAGGATCAAGGTCTGTATTGTTTGTTATTTCAATAATTGAAGTATTAATTTCAGGATTTTGTTCCTTAATATAATGTATCATTTGCTTCCTAAAAGCATTTACATCTTGAAATATTTCAGCAAAAGCTAATGATGAATGTTCTTCACTTACAAGTGGTAACATATTAACTCCTTCATAAGTTTTTTTTTAGTATACAATATTTTAACACATATTACCAGTATTTTTTCAAGATACTTGATTTTTTTTTTTTAGCATTTAATAATATATATGTAAATTTTATTATATCGCGGGATGGAGCAGTCTGGTAGCTCGTTGGGCTCATAACCCAAAGGTCGTTGGTTCAAATCCAGCTCCCGCAACCAATTTCAGAGGATGTAATAAGTTTTAATTACCATTATGTGACCATTAGTTAAAATGAATTACATCCTTTGTAGTTTTTTGTCCAGGTTGATTTGTACGGTTAGATAGATTATTTTGGTAAAGTAGGCTTTGTGTGGGCGTTTTCGGGTCGGAAAAATTAAGTGTTCCAAAAAAATCAAACTGGAAAACTGGACTTTTTCTGGACTGTACGGATAGATTGAGATTTGTATATTATCAGTGAGATACGCACCAAATTTGAACTGTACGGATAATTTGATTATTTCGGAATAGTCCAGTTCCCCAAAATTTTACAAAAATATCATAAGGTTTGAGAATTTGAAACAAGGTCGGAACTTTTTTCTTAAGGTTGGAAAACTATTTATTTTAATATACAATATATAAAACATAGAGGTATATTAATGACACAAATTTCAATCAGAATTGAATATAATACATTTGAAGAAGATGACGAAAAGATATTAGAAATAAGATTTTTAAGGGGTAATGTTCTTTTACATAATGTTTTCTACAACATCGATGGGCTTTCAGAAGATGAACAAGACAAATTAAAAGTTGAAGCTGTCGCTAAATTTATGTCCGTATTTCCAGAAATCTCTTTTGAAGATATTATGAAAGGTTTTGATGGTGTGGACAGCAAAATTCAGCAATTGTATAAAGAAACGTTTGGTACTTGGAATTGATACGAAACCGACATACATTCATTCTTAGCGAGCTTTAGCGAGCCTTAGAATGATGGATGCAACACTCTAACATACCAGCAATCTTTGATTGCGTAAGTATGTTAAGAGTTGTTGCCAAAGCTCGGAAGTGGAGTTCCAATCCTTTGTCTTCAGAGTTATCGTGTGTGTACGATGACTGAAGAATATATAAATATTAATAAAATAGCTGAAATAAAAGGTTTAACGAGTAATCGCTCATTAAGGCTTGCGATTCAAAAAGGTAAATATATCGCACGTGAAGTAAAGGTTTTCGGCGGCACCTCGTATGAAATTCTTTATTCAAGTTTAGAACCCGAAGTGCAGGAAAAACTCCAAGATGAACTAATTAAAGATGCAACTCAATCAAAATGCACAGCATTAGTTCCGCTTGATACTAAACCGAAATATCCGACCTTTATTGCTGAAAGTGCAAAATTAACAGCATTGGCAAGAGTGGATGTTGTTAAGGCTTTACAGAATATTAGAGCCAAATACAACACTAAAAAAGAGGCGGATTCGGTATTTTTAGATTTGTATAATTCAGGAATGCTTTTGCCTAAAGTGTATCAATTCCTCGGAAGTATTTCTATCGGCACACTTCACCGTTGGCTTTGGGCTTATGAAGATTGTGAGGATTACAGAGTGTTGCTGCCGGGATATAAATATTCAAAACAAAACGAATACAACACAATCCTTACTCAGGAGATGAAAAATATATTTATTAAATTCCTCATGCACCCCAATAAATTCAGTGTTGGCAAGGCTATTAAACTTACACGACATATTTTAGAGAAACGTGGATTTGAAGATATTCCCTGTGTTTTGACATTCAGACGATTCGCTGAACACTATAAAAAGAATAATTATGCACAATGGATTTTATTCAGAGAGGGAGAAAAAGCCTACCACGATAAAGTGGAAGCGTATATCGAGAGGGATATTTCAGTCCTTAATGTTGGAGATGTATTAATCGCAGACGGACATGTTCTCAACTTTCAAGTAATAAATCCGTTCACAGGAAAACCGACCAGAGCAACTTTGGTCGGTTTTTTAGACTGGAAATCAACAGCATTAGTCGGCTATGAAATTATGATGACGGAAAATACTCAATGTATTGCAAGTGCATTAAGGAACGCAATTTTAAATCTTGGAATGATCCCGAAAGTTGTGTATCAAGATAACGGTAAAGCATTTAAGGCAAAGTATTTTCAATCTTGTGATTTTGACGAGGAGGGCTTTAACGGAGTGTATGCCAATTTAGGTATCCGCTCCGTTTTTGCTAAACCATACAATGCACGTGCAAAAGTCATAGAGCGATTTTTCCTTGAATTTCAAGAAGAGTTTGAAAAAATGATGACAAGTTATATCGGTACAAGTATTGAGGATAAACCTGCGTGGCTGAAACGTGGTGAAAAACTCCACAGAGATATGCACAAAAAACTAACTAAAAACTATATTCCGACAGTTCAGGAGGCTATTAAATTTATTGATTGCTGGCTTGAGTTTCACAATTCAAAACCTTGTCCTAATGACCGTTCAAAAACTATTCAGGAAATGTTAAACGACATTCAAAAACAGGATATAGATAAAAATATTTTGAACGACCTGATGATGAAAACTGAGGCTCGGACGATAAATAAACATGGAATAACGTTTCTCGGAATGCATTACAGGAGTGATGTTATTCTTGGACTTCGGGATAAGGTCTATGTACGATACAGCTTGTTTGACCTTTCAAAAGTTCATGTTTATTCGATGAAAGGCGAGTTTTTATGCGTGGCACATAGGGTTCAGAAAGTTCACCCGATGGCAAATGTTCTCGGTACTGTAAAAGATATGGAAGAATACAAACAGCAGTACCAAAGGCAGCAACGGCAGTTTAAGAAGGCTAAAAAAGAATTCCTGAAATATTTTCCGAGTGAAAAAGCTGAGGTTTTTGAAATTGAAGGGGTAAATGTAAATGAAAAATTTGACACTATAGAACTCCCTGAGCCAAAGCCGAAAAGTGAACGAAAACAAACCCCTCGTGAACAGCAGATGAATGTTCCGATGTTTAATTCAAATTATGAAAAATACGAGTGGTTGATGACAAACGGAACGACTAATCCCGAAGATCGGAAATGGTTGGCAAATTATATCAGAAGTGATGAATATATAAATATATATGCGGATTGCGAGCAGAGGGCGGAGAACGGAAACGGTGAGTTTTCGTTCGTAGACCCGTTTAATGCGAGCAACCAAGAAGGAGACGAAAACGATGAAGAAAACATTTATTAAAACAAAAAACGTCAAGCGGTTTGTAGCTTTGATGGACGAGTTGCAGAAACTTCCGTCAAATATTCCGAAACTTGCATTAGTTTACGGCGACCATGGACTTGGAAAATCTCAGACAATCCAGTGGTGGGCGGATAAAAACGATTCTGTATATGTTCGTGCAACTCAGGGTATGACGAGCAGATGGCTTTTATCTGAAATTGTGGAGGAACTTGGAGAAGAACCTTACTGGCACACGCAGGATAATTTTGAATTGATTGAAAAGAGTTTGCGTTTAAATCCCAAAGTAATAATTGTTGATGAGATTGACTACCTTGTAAACAATAATGTTATTGAAATTCTGCGAGATTTACATGATAGGACGGGGTGTCCGATGATACTGGTTGGAATGGTAAATATTGACAAGAAGTTATCAAGGTATCCACATTTGAAAGATAGGATTTATCAAGCATTTAAGTTTGAACCTTATGATAAACAGGATATTAAGCAAATTCTATCGGAACTATCTGAAATCCCGATTACAAATGACGGCTTGGAGTACCTAGCAACAAGACATAATCAGTTCAGGCAGATAGTAAAACTAATTAATAAAATTGAAAAACTCGTCAAAACAAATGAACTGACAGAACTTAACGAAAAAAATCTAAGGAGTATTTTGAGTGAAAGACAAAATATTACAACTTTGCAAACGTCTAAACAAATTTTCGCTTGAGAATCTTGAAATATTGTCAGAAATTCCGAAAAGTAACTTGTTACCTTTACTGGATGAATTTGTTAAGGAAGGCAAATTGATAACTAAAAATGGTGAATACATATATTGCAAACAAAATCCTGTCATACAGAATCATTCAATATTTAAACTTTATCCTGCCGTGGTAACGGATACTGTTATCAGGTGCTTTTGTGAAGACATTAAAACAATAAAGGCATCTAATATTGCAAATATAGGTGAAGATCAGGTGCAGAAATTTTATACAATATTTAGAACCTTGATTTATCAAAGACAGAAAATACAACTTGACTCATATTATTCAAAACAGCCGCAAAAAGCTCGACACAGAAAATTTTTCGATAAGGAAGTTTATTTGTATTTCTATTCTAATCAAATTTTTGTATCCGAAACTCTTTTAAAATCAGAAAATGACAGAAATTTTTCATCTAAGGAAAAAGCTGAATTTACAACAATATACTGTTACCTGTCAAGAAACCTGACTCATAACACAAATGCCAATAACCTGAATTATAAAATAGCAGAAACTCTATGGCGGAGAAAAAGAGGCTTTAAAGACCTTTATTTTGATTTAAAAAGTTTGGTACAACATTAGAAACA